>NZ_JBHUFD010000018.1:185569-219782 GCF_042681145.1 Hymenobacter bucti | reverse complement strand
GACAAATACGCATGGATTTTCCTTCCAAACTGATTGAAAACGCGGTAGTGGAGCTGTCGCGCCTCCCGGGCATCGGCAAGAAAACGGCCCTGCGCCTGGCGCTGCACCTGCTGAAGGCTGAGAGCGACACCACCGCCAACCTAGCCGAGGCGCTGGCCAAAATGCGTTTCGACATCACGTACTGCCTCACTTGCCACTCCATTTCCGACAGCACGGAGTGCGGCATCTGCGGCAACCAGCTGCGCGACCACAGCACGGTGTGCGTGGTGGCCGACGTGCGCGACGTGATTGCCATCGAAAACACCGGCCAGTACCAAGGCGTGTACCACGTGCTGGGGGGCGTTATTTCGCCCATCGAGGGCGTGGGGCCGGCCGACTTGCACGTCGATTCGCTGGTGGCGCGCACCACGGCCGAGGACTCCGAAATCCGCGAGATTATCCTGGCCATCTCGCCCACCATGGAGGGCGACACCACGGCCTTTTACCTGTCGCGCCGCCTGCGCGAGGTGGAGAACCTGAATATCAGCACCATCGCCCGCGGCATCCCGATGGGCGGCGAGCTAGAGTACGCTGACGAGATTACGCTGGGCCGCAGCATTGTGGAGCGCCAGCGCCAGGCGCGCTAGCGTAGCCAAGCTGGCATCGAGTGCAGAGCTACCGGTTGGGCCCGCCTAGTAGGCGCGCTTGGCCGGTAGCTTCGTCATTTTACCGGCTCTCGCAGGCTGGTCTAGGTATAACTTCGCTGCCCCGTGGTGAAGCTCTCCGTTATCATCGTCAACTACAACGTCTGCTACTTTTTGGAGCAGGCGCTGCTGTCGGTGCGTCAGGCGGCGGAGCGCCTAGGGCAGCCGGTAGAGGTGTTCGTGGTCGATAACCACTCGGCCGACAACTCGGTGAGCATGGTGCGGACCCGTTTCCCTGAGGTTATTCTCCTTGAAAACCACGACAATCCGGGGTTTTCGAAAGCCAACAACCAGGCTCTGCGCCAGGCCACGGGCCAGTACCAGCTGCTGCTCAACCCCGACACGCTGGTGGAGGAAGACACTTTTCGGCGGTGCTGCGCCTTTCTGGACGAGCACCCCGGCTGCGGCGGCCTAGGCGTGCAGATGCTCGATGGCCAGGGCCGCTTTTTGCCCGAGAGTAAGCGCGGGCTACCGACGCCTAGGGTAGCGTTTTACAAGATTTTTGGGCTCGCCTGGCTGTTCCCGCGCTCGCGCACGTTTGGGCGCTACCACCTCGGGTTTCTCGACCCAGGCCAGCCGCACCAAGTGGCGGTGCTCAGCGGCGCTTTCATGTTGCTGCGCAAGGCTGCGCTCGACCAGGTGGGCCTGCTCGACGAGGACTATTTTATGTACGGCGAGGACATCGACCTCTCGTATCGCCTCACGCAGGGCGGCTGGCAAAACTGGTACTTTCCGGGCGCGCGCATCATCCACTACAAGGGCGAGAGCACCAAGCGCACGAGCGTCAACTACGTGTTCGTGTTTTACCGGGCCATGGCCATTTTTGCCCAAAAGCACTTTGCGCCGGGTCGCGCCGGGCTGTTTACCAAGCTCATCAACATCGCCATCTGGCTGCGGGCCAGCGCCGCCTTGGGCCAACGCCTCGCCACGCGGGCTGCCCCCCTGCTGCTCGATGCGGGCCTGCTTTACGCGGGTATCTATGCGCTAAAAGTTTATTGGGAGGCCAATTACAAGTACGAGCGCACGCCTTTTCCGCCGCAGTACATGCTGGTGGCGGTGCCGGCCTACATCGGGGTGTGGCTGGCGGCTACCTGGCTCAGCGGGGGCTACGACCGCCGGGCCCGCGCCGGGTGGGTGGTGCGGGGCATTGCGGTGGGCACCATGCTGATTTCGGCCGTGTCTAACTTCCTGGATAGCTGGCGCTTTTCGAAGGCCCTCATTCTGCTGGGGGGCGCCTGGGCGCTGGTGGTGCTGGTGGGCCGGCGGCTGCTGGTCCACTGGCTCCGCCACGGCCACCTGCGCCTCAGCGAGCCGCGCACCAAAACGCTGGCCATCGTGGGCTCGGCGGCCGAGAGCCAGCGGGTGCGCCTGCTGCTGGCCGCCGCCAAGGTGCCGGCCAACGTGGTGGGCTACGTTGCCCCGGTGGGCGCGGAGCCGGCCGTACCCACTCGCGACTACCTAGGTGAGCTCGGCCAGCTGCCCGACCTGATGCGCCTCTACGAGCTGAACGAGCTGGTTTTCTGCGGCAAAGACCTGCCCGCCGGCCAGATTATCGACCTGCTCCAGCGCCTGCCCACCCGCCCTAGGGTCGCCTACAAGATTCTGCCCGAAGACAGCCAGTACATCATTGGCAGCAGCCGCAAAAACGCCCCCGGCGACTACTACGCCCTGGCCCCGCCGCTGCGGCTCTACCAGCCGGCGCAGCGCCGCGGCAAGCGGCGGCTCGACCTGATGGCCAGCCTGGCGCTGCTGCTGGCGGCCCCGCTGCTGGTGTGGGCGCAGCGCCGGCCGGCGGGGCTGCTGCCCCACATCTGGCAGGTGCTGCTGGGCCAGCGCAGCTGGGTGGGCCTGCGCTACACTCCCGGCGGCCCGGCCGACCGGGCCATTCTGTCGCCCGCCGACACGGCCGCTGCCCCAGCCACGCTGTCGGCAGCGGCGCGGCAGCGCCTCGAGTTTTTGTACGCCAAAGACTACGAGCCCGAAAGCGACCTGCGGGTGCTCTGGCGCGGCTGGCGCCGGCTGGGCGGCGGCTAGGCGCCAGGACAATACCTAGGGAGCACCCCGCAGAGCATTCCTGGCTCTACGCTCATCCTCAGCGCCCAAGCGGCGTTTTGGCTTGCTGCTGAGCCTCGCGCAGCCACTCCTGGGCGGCTTCCAGGTTGTCAAACAGGTGCAGCTGGAGCTGCCCGCTCAGGCCGAGGGCCATGGACTGGGCCGAGCTAGCAGCCAGGGCTTCTGGGCTGACTACGTTGGCGAAGTGCGTGAGGCCCTGCGCAATGGCACGGGGTGCCCAGTTAGATACTACCCACTCCACGGCGTGGTCCCAGGGCCCAACTACCCGGCTGTTGTCGTTGAGCAGGTAGGCGCAGCGGTTTTCGCGCAGGGGCGGCAGGCAGGCATCGGCCCCGGCCAGAATGCCGATGTAGGTTTGCTCACCTATCCACTCGTTGCGGACCCAGTGGTTGGGCGCGTCGTAGGCAATGCGTAGGTAAACTCTGCCGAAGCCGTTGAGAAGGTCAGTAGACATGCGAAATACCAGCGGGAAGAAGGCCGCATCAGCCAGGGTGCATACGGCAGCGGCTGCCCGGCGGCTAAAGCGGCGGGCAACCCCGACCCCGGCCATAGTAGGGCCGCTGGCCAGCTGTGCGGCCGCGCCTCCCAGTAGCGCTACCGAATGGCCAGCCGGTAAGTGCCCGCGGCCAGCTGGTATTGCCGCAGCGGCCCCACGACCTTGCCCACCCGGATGCCCGACCGCGAGGACACCAGCGGCTGGCCCGCCTCGTACACCGCCTGGCCGGCGCCTACGGGCAGCAGCAGCGTAGCCGTGGCATTGGGGGGCACCGTGGCGGTGTAGGCCACGGCGCTTCCGTGCTGCTGCCAGGCCGACCGAATGGTGCCATAGGGCCCCTCGTGGCTGGCCTCGAAGTGGGCCAGGCCCGCCACGAAGTGCGGCGTGAGCAGCACGTTTTTGAAGCCCGGCTGCGCGGGGTCGGGCTTGATGCCCCCCAGGCCTTTGTAGAGCCAGGCTCCGATTTCGCCGAACATGATGTGGTTCATCGAAATGTCGCTTTTGGCGTCGATGGGCCAGTTTTCGTAGAGCGTGGTGGCGCCGTTGGCCATCCACCAGCCCCAGGAGGGGTAGGTTTCCTGGGCGGCCAGGCGGTAGGCCACGTCGGCCTGGCCGTTGTCGCTGAGGGCCCCTAGGATGGCCTTGGTGCCGAGCAGGCCCACGTCGAGGTGGTAGTTGTCGGCGGCCACCCGGCGGGCCAGGTTGGCCGCCACTTTGGCCCGCAGCTCGTCGGGCACCACGCCCCAGTACAGCGGCACGCTCAGCTCGGTTTGCACGCCGCTACCGTAGAGGTTGGTTTGCCTGTTGAGGTACTTGGCGTTGATGGCGGCCCGGATTTTTTGGGCCAGCGCCGCGTAGCGGGCGTGGTCGGCGGGGTGGCCCAGCAGCTTGGCCGCCTTGGCCAAAATGCTGGCATCAGTAAAGTAATACACCGAGGAAGTCAGCTCTACCGGCGACTTCGATTTTACCGGCACCCAGTCGCCCAGGCCCCAGTCGGTGAGGCCGGTCGGGCTGCGCGCCTCAATGTGGTCCACGTAGCGCTTGAGGTTGCCGTAGCAGTCGGCCAGCAGCTTCGAGTCGCCGTAAAAAAGGTAGATGTTCCAGGGGATGATGGCGATGGTACTGGTCCAGTCGGGGCCGTTGCCCCACTCGTAGCCCCAGCCATTGCTCGGAATAATGGATGGCAGCACGCCGTTGGGCTGCTGCTCGTCGCGGTGGTCGGCCAGCCACTTTTCGTAGATGGTGATGCCGTCGAAGTTGTAGAGGCCGGTTTCGCTGGCGATGTGAGCGTCGCCGGTCCAGCCGTTTTTCTCGCGCTGGGGGCAGTCGGTGGGGTAGCCAAACAGGTTGGATAAGTACGAGTTGTTCGTGGCCCACCAGATTTTGTCCAGCGTCGGGTTGGCCGACTTCACCTGCCCCACCGGCGCCACGTCGCTGTGCATGAAGTAGCCCGTGAGGCTACCGGCACCTAGGGCCAGGGGCCGGCTGCTGGTCACCTCCACGTACTGAAATCCCTTGTAATTAAAGGATGGCATGAAGACCTCCTCTCCTTTACCACCGAGGGTAAAAATATCGGTCTGAAACGGGTCGCTCTTATCAGTGGGCCGGTAGTGCACGTCGATGTTCGACTGGTCAACGTGGCCATCGGGGTAGCGCCGCTCGCCGTGCTTGAGGCGCAGCACGGTGCCCGCCGGCCCCTGCGCCCGCAGTTGGCTGACGCCCGAAATATTACGCCCTAGGTCGAACACGTAGGTCGTGTCGTTGAGCTTGGCCACGGCCTTGGTCGGGATGGCCTCCACGTTGCGGATGGGCTGCAATGCCTGCGCCACGATGCGCGCCGAGGGCGCGGCGCGCGGCATCACGGGCTTCCACTTAGCATCGTCAAAGGCGGCGGTGTTCCAGCCGGGCTGCTCAAGGCGAGCGTCGTAGTGCTCGGCGGTGTAGATACTGTTGAATACCAGCGGGCTCAGGGCCGTTTTCCAGTTCAGGCCCGAAGTCACGGTGGTGACCGCGCCACTGGCCTGGGTCAGGCGCAGGTCGAGGCAAAACGCGGGCCGGTTGCGCCAAGGCGCCTCGTGGAAGTACCACACGGCCGTGGACTGATGGTTGTACCAGCCGTTGCCGAGCAGCACGCCCACCGCGTTTTTGCCGGGCCGCAGGTAGGGCGTCACGTCGTAGGTCACGTACAGTGTGCGGCGGTCGAAGCGCGTGTACATGGGGTCGAGGCGGTGGTTACCCACCTTCCGGCCGTTGATGTACAGCTCGTACAAGCCCGCCACCGCAATGTAGGCCCGCGCCGCTTTCAGGCCCCTAGGTACCTCAAACGTGCTGCGGAAGTACGGCGCTGGCCGCAGGGCCACGTCGCGCGAGTCGCTAATCCAGGTGCCTTGCCAGTTCGCCTGGCTCATCATACCAGTCTCGAAGCTGGCGACCTGGCTCGCGGCGGCTGCGCCCGCCCCGCCCCAGGCCCGCACCCGCCAGTAGTATTTCGTGAACGGCCGCAAAACTGGCCCGCCATACGCTACCAGCTGCCGGGCCGAGAGCACCCGGCCCGACGTCCAGCCCGATTCGGCGCCCCGCGCCACGGCCGCCGAATCGGGGCCCACCGTGAGCTGGTAAGCCGCTTGCACCGCCCCGCGCCGGTCGTCGTGCAGGCGCCAGGTCAGGCGGGGCCGGGGCGCGTCCAAGCCCAGGGGGTTGGTGAGGTACTCGCAGCGTAGGTCCACGGGCGTGCCGGGCGCCTGCGCCCCGGCGGCCAGCGGGCCCAATAGACTGATGCTGAGCAGCCCGGCCTTGAGCCACTTACTAAACGGAACACGGAGAAGCGACATAAGGCAAACAGTCTGTTGGCTGCGCTGCCAAAGGCGTCGAAAGGAGGAAAATAGTTGCCTAGGCGCCCGCGACCTTGAAGAAAGCCAAAAAAATATAGCTTAAAATCGCTTTATTTCATGCACAACCCGGCGCGAACTAATACTTTTGCTACTCGCACATTTTAAGTTATTCGCCTAAGCTTATGTCACCTAGTTCTTCGCCGGCCCCGGCTGCGGCCGACCCCACTGCCTACCTCTCCGACCGCATCCTGAACATGCAGGAGTCGGCCACCATCGCCATGGCTAAGAAAAGCCGCGAGCTGGCCGCCAAGGGCGTCGATGTGATTAACCTGAGCTTTGGCGAACCCGACTTCCAAACCCCGCAGTACATCAAGGATGCCGCCAAGCGGGCGCTCGACGAAGGCTACACGTTTTACACGCCCGTACCCGGCTACCTCGATTTGCGCCAGGCCATCTGCGATAAATTGCAGCGCGAGAATAACTTAACCTACAAGCCCACCGAGATTGTGGTGAGCACCGGCGCCAAGCAGTCGCTCACCAACGCCGTGCTCTCGCTGGTGAACCCCGGCGATGAAGTCATCATTTTCTCGCCCTACTGGGTGAGCTACGCCGCCATCGTGGAGCTGGCCGACGGCGTGCCGGTGCCCATCATGGGTAGCCTCGAAAACGACTACAAAGTGACGGCCGCCGAGTTTGCCGCCGCCATCACGCCGCGCACCAAGCTCGTGATGTACTCCTCGCCCTGCAACCCCACCGGCGCCGTGTTCAGCCGCGCCGAGCTGGGCGCCATTGCCGACGTGCTGGCGCAGCACCCCGGCATCTTTGCCCTGGCCGACGAGATTTACGAGTACATCAACTTCACCGGCGAGCACGTGAGTCTGGCGCAGTTCGACGCCATCAAAGACCAGGTTATCACGGTTAATGGTTTCTCGAAAGGCTACGCCATGACGGGCTGGCGCCTAGGCTACATGGCGGCTCGCCAAGACATTGCGGCCGCCTGCGACAAGCTCCAGGGTCAGATTACCTCAGGCACCTGCTCCATTGCGCAGCGCGCCGGCCTAGCCGCCCTGCAAGGTGGCCGCGCCTCGGCCGACGAGATGGTGACCGCCTACCACCGCCGCCGCGACCTGGTGCTGAACCTCGCCAAGGACATCCCGGGCATGGTAACGCCCACGCCCGAGGGCGCCTTTTACATCTTCCCCAACGTGGCCGCCTTCTTCGGCCGCCACACGCCCGAGGGCACCGTCATCAATGACTCGGGCGACTTGGCGCTGTACCTGCTCAACGACGCGCACGTGTCGTCGGTGGGCGGCGACTCGTTTGGCGCGCCCGACTGCATGCGTTTCAGCACGGCCGCCGCCGATGAGAAATTAACCGAGGCGTTCACCCGCATCAAGGCCAGCTTGGCTAAATTAAGTTAAGTTTTTGCTACCTAGGTAGACGTTAGCGCAGAGGCCTTCAACATCCGTTGAAGGCCTCTTTTATTGGGGCTTATTGAAAAGAGCGCCCGAACTCACAACCTAGGCGCCAAGCTGGCGCACTACACGCTACTATTAATGTCAGAAAACAACCTATCGGCCACTGCCTTTGCCGATACAAAACCGCACTACACTATCCTCGACGGCTTACGCGGCGTAGCGGCGATAACCGTAGTGTGTTTTCATTTATTCGAAGCCTTTGCAACCAGTCATTTAGACCAAGGAATTAACCACGGTTATTTAGCCGTTGATTTCTTTTTTATTCTATCTGGTTTCGTAGTCGGCTACGCGTATGACGACCGCTGGAAAACGATAACAATAAAAGACTTTATCAAACGCCGCTTTATTCGCTTGCATCCGATGGTAGTTGCCGGGGCTATTATCGGCGCGCTCGTGTTCTATTTTCAAGGTTGCGCTGCCTGGGACGTTTCCAAAGTATCTGGCCCTAGGCTATTCGTAGCCACGCTACTAAATGCGGGCCTAATTCCGGCAGCGCCCAGCTTTGAGATTCGGGGAGTGGGTGAGATGTTTCCCCTGAATGGCCCGAGCTGGTCTTTGCTTTTTGAATACGTGGGCACTATTCTCTACGCGCTCCTGCTGCGCAAGCTTCCTACCAAGGCGCTCGCTACGGTAGTTTTTCTGGCCGGCTGCGGGTTAGCGGCGTTTGCCATTTGGGGCCCCTACGGCGATATCTGCGTTGGCTTTGCGCTTACCGAAGAGAATATAATTGGCGGTTTTTTGCGTCTGCTGTTTTCGTTTTCGGCAGGTTTATTATTGTCTCGTGTATTCAAGCCAATCAAAGTAAATGGCGCTTTTTGGCTAGGTAGCTTAGCCATTATTATCGTATCGGCAATTCCCCGAATTGGTGGCAGCGAACACTTATGGATGAATGGCTTATATGATACACTTTGCTTTGCCATCATCTTTCCTGTGCTTGTTTACCTCGGGGCTTCGGGCAAAACGACGGACAACGTAACTATCCGGGCATGTAAATTCCTAGGCGATATTTCTTACCCGCTGTATATGGTGCATTACCCCTTTATTTATTTATACTACGCTTGGGTTAAGAATAACAATCTCACCTTTGCGCAATCCTTTCCCGGTGCGCTAGCGCTGGTTATTGGCTCCATTGCGTTAGCTTATTTATGCCTGAAGCTGTATGATGAGCCGGTGCGCAAGTTTTTGATAAGGCGACTTCTACGAACTCAGCGATAGCCCTCATGCAGCCGAAAGGCGCCCGAAGAGGAGGCAGGGCGCTAGCCGCCGTACCTTTGGGGTACTTATGAATTTGCTATCCGCCGAGAACGTCTCGAAGAATTACGCCGACCGCTGGCTGTTTCAAAACCTCAACTTTGGCTTGCAACAGGGGCAGCGCATCGCCTTTGTGGGCATCAACGGCACCGGCAAAACCACGCTGATGCGGGTGCTGGCTGGCCTCGAAAACCCCGATACGGGCCTCGTCACGCGCCGCCAGGGCATCCGGGTTACCTACCTAGGGCAGCAGCCGGTGTTCGATGAAAGCCTGAGCGTGGAGGAAACCATCTTCGCCAGCCAGAACGACACGCTGCGTGCCGTGAAGGACTACGAGCACGTGGTGAACGACCCCAACCACGACCCCGAGGACTTGCAGCGCGTGATGGAGCGCATGGACGCCCTCAACGCCTGGGACTACGAGTCGCAGGTGCAGCAGATTTTGGGTAAGCTCGGCATTCTGGGCGAGCTGCTAACGCGCAACGTGAGCAAGCTCTCGGGCGGGCAGCGCAAGCGCGTGGCCCTGGCCCGCGTACTCATCGAAGAGCCTGACGTGCTGCTACTTGACGAGCCCACCAACCACCTAGACCTGGCCACCATCGAGTGGCTCGAAAACCGCCTGAACTCGCCCAGCCTCACGCTGCTGATGGTGACCCACGACCGGTACTTCCTGGACAAAGTAGCCAACGAAATAGTGGAGCTCGACAAGGGCACCATGTACCGCTACCAGGGCAACTACGCCTACTTCGTGGAGAAAAAGGCCGACCGCGAAATGCGCGAAGCTACCGAGGTAGAGAAGGCCCGCCAGCTCTTCAAAAAGGAGTTGGACTGGATGCGCCGCATGCCCCAGGCCCGCGGCACCAAGCAAAAAGCCCGCATCGACGCCTTTTACATCACTAAGGAAAAGGCCAGCACCAACCTCAGCAAGCAGCAACTGGAGCTGAGCGTGAAAACCACCCGCCAGGGCGGCAAAATCATCGAGGCCGACGGGCTCAATAAGAAGTTTGGTGATAAAGTCGTGATGAACGACTTCAGCTACGTGTTCAAGAAAAAGGACCGCATCGGGCTGGTTGGGCCGAATGGCGCGGGCAAGTCTACGCTGCTCAACATGCTGACCGGCAAGCTCAAGCCCGACAGCGGCACCGTGGATGTGGGCCAAACCACCGTATTCGGCTACTACACCCAGACCGAGCTGGAGTTTGACCCCAGCCAGCGCGTGATTGACATCGTGAAGGAAGTGGCCGAAGTGGTGGAGCTCGCCAACGGCGACGTGCTCACGGCCAGCCAGTTTCTGACGCTGTTTCTGTTTCCGCCGGCCCAGCAGTATACGCTGGTGAACAAGCTGAGCGGCGGCGAAAAGCGGCGCCTGCAACTGCTGCGCGTGCTGGTGAAAAACCCCAACTTCCTCATTCTTGACGAGCCCACCAACGACCTGGACCTGGGCACGCTCAACATCCTGGAAGACTTCCTGCTGCACTTTTCGGGCTGCCTACTCATCGTGAGCCACGACCGGTACTTCTTGGATAACCTAGCCGAACACCTGTTCGTGCTGGAGCCGGGCGGGGCGGTGCTCAACTTTCCCGGCAACTACACCGACTACCGCGACTACCTGGCCGAGCGCGAAACCGAAGCTGCCCTGGAGGCCGAGGAAAAGGCCGCCAAGGCCGCCCGCGCTACCGCCAAGGCTACGGCGGCTAGCCCCGCCCCCGCCCCGGTGGCCGCCGCGCCACCCAAGCGCCGCGCCAGCTTTGCCGAAAAGAAGGAATTTGAGCAGCTTGAAAAAGACATCGCGGCCCTCGAAAAAGAAAAGGAGCAGCTCGTGGCTAACCTCGCCACCGGCCAGGGCTCGCGCCAGGAGCTTACGGACTGGCCGGCCCGCTTGCAGGCCGTAGACAAAGCCCTAGACGCCAAGGGCGAGCGTTGGCTGGAACTCAGCGACTTCGTGTAAAAAGCGGAGCCTAGGCGTAAATAATACCCTGATAATCGGGCAAAAGTAAGCCGCTAGCGAGCTTACTTTTGCCCGATTCTTTTGTTGTTTGCCCATGCCAGCTCCTGTTATCTCCACGGTCTTCGCCAATGCAGTCGGCACCCTTGAGGCGCATCCGCAGGGCTACGCCATTGTGCGCTACCACGCCGTGACGGTCGAAATTCCGGCGTTGCACGAGCTGCTCACGCACCTAGGGCAGCTGCTGCTGCGGCGCGGCTGGCGCAAGGTGCTGATTGATAGCCGGGCGCTCGCCGTTTTCCGGCAGGAGGTTAAGGATTGGGTGCGGGCCAACTGGATAGCCCCGCTTATTGCGCGCCCGCCCGACCTGGTGCTGGCCACGCTGCTGCCAGCCAACGTATTCACCCGCCTGGCCCTGCTAGAATTGCAGCTAGGGTCGGGCAATGGCAACCAGAATCATAATTTTGCCGATGAGGCGGCCGCGCACGCGTACCTGTGCAGCTAAGCCTTTGCCCCTATTACTTTGTAAGTAGCGCTTTTTACTACGATGCCCGACCAGGTTATCTTTTCCGAGCCCTACGGCGCCGTGCTCATCGATGCCAGCGTACCGTGCATTATTTCGCAGTGGCACACATTTGCTAACAAGCAGGAGTTTCGCACGCTGCTAGAGGCTGCAATGGTCTACTTCGATGCGCACTCCAGCCAGGCAAAGCCCTGGGGCTGGATAGCCGATAGCCGGCACATGGGCGCCATTCCGGCCGAGGTGCAGCAATGGCTGCACGCCGTTTTCAACCAGCGCATTGCCAAGGCGGGCCTGCGGGAAATGAGCGTAGTGGTGCCCGAAACGATTTTTGGCAAGATGGCCGTGCAGCAGTACAAGCAGAATATCGAGCAAAAACCCACCACCTACGAGCTGCAAACCCGCTACTACAACTCGCTCGAAAGCGCGAAAGACGGCATCAGGCAGTACCTAGGCCAGCGCTAGCGAAGGCCGGCACCTAGGGCTTTTGCAGGGGCGGCACCGGGCTGGAAGCCGCCCTAGGGCCTTGTTGCCCTGCCCAGCCACGCGGCACCAGCCAGCCTTAGCGCCGCTGGTGCGACTGCACAAAACTGAGCATTACCTGCTGCCGGCCCACGGGCGCCAGCACCTGCAACCCATCGGCGTGGTCGAAACGTGGTAGGTACACGTAACCGCGCACCTGCTGGCCGGGCTGCAACACGACGCGTCGCAGGGCGTACTCGCTCAGCTGCCCGGCGCGCTGGGCCAGGGCTTCGGCCGTGGCGGCGTGGCGCACGCGGTTGGCGGTCGAAACCGCCTGGTAGCCCCAGGCGGCATTGTGAATGACGGCCCGCGTTTGGGCCTGCTCGTAGGTTTCGGAGCGGCGGCGGGTGGTGCTGGCAATGTCGGTACCGAGGGCCACGGCAAAGAGCGCAATACCCACCCAATCGGTACGACTGGCTTTTTGGGCCTCGTGGTCGGCTCCAGCTTGCAGCTGCACTATCTGGGGCTCGGGGTCGAGGGCCGGCAGCGGGGCGGGCGGCAGCGCCGGCCAGGGCAGCTGCTGGGTGGCGGCCGCCACGGCCGCCAGCACACGCTGGCCGGGCCGAATGCGCTGGCTGGGCGGCACCACACCCGTTTCGCGCACCGGTGCGTAGGCAAAGGCCGTGGGCACAATCTCGATGGGCCGCTCCGAATCGTTGCGGTACTCCGCATCAAAAACTAGGTACTCGGGCTCGTACCCCAGGAAGCTCAGGCGCAGGCCCACGCTGTCGGCGGCCGCCTCGGCCGCGGGCTGGCCGCTGGTAAAGAGCGTGTGCGGCTGGGCGGGCTGCACGCCCAGCACGTAGCTGGGGGCGCAGCCAATGGTGGCAACAGCCAGCAGCGGGGCCAGCAGGCGGCAAGCGTAGCGAGCAAGCATAAGCACGGGCAGAAAAGGCGAGGGATTTACCGCAAGATGCACCCGCCGCCGCAAAGGTTGCCTGCCCACCTAGGACTGGTACTGCCTAGCCAGTTAGCTGACGCGACCAGACTGCTGCTGGCCGCCCCAAACACCCAGGATACTGCATTGCTTTGCCGCCGGTGGAGGGCCCTTTTCCGGCTGCTTCTACCTCCTCAAAACTGTTAAGAAGTAGCTCGCCGGACGCCTACCGAGCTACTTCTCTTCCTGAGCGCCGCCCACCTTCTCGCCCACAAAGAAATAGTGGCGGTGCAGCAGCGACTTAAAGCCGAACAGCTGCCGCCGCAGCTCCCAGTCGGTGCTGCTGCGCAGGCGGCGCAGCTGCCACCACTGCCAGGGCCACAGCAGCAGGGCCAAGGGCAAATACAGCAGGTCTTCGGTGTAGTGGGCGGTGTACTCTACGCGGGTCAGCCGGATGCCGTTGATGTCGAAAAGCCGCTTGAGCTCCTGGTGCTGCACGAGCTGAAAATTACCTTCGTCGGGCTCGAAGAGCAGGCGAAAGCGCCGCACCCGGCCGCCGAATAAATACGACAGCCGGTCGCGCAAGCTCAGGCAGTTATCGTTTGAGACCAGCAGCAGCCCGCCCGGCCGCAGCCGGCGGGCGCAGTTACCCACAAACTGCGCCGTATTGGCAAAGCACATGATGCCGCTGATGGACGTAATCACGTCAAAATCGGGACCCGACTCGAAGGGGAATTGGCGGCTGAGGTCGGCGGCCTCGTAGCCGGCCAGGCCGCCCGGCACAGTGGGCGCCGCCGGGCGCACATCGGCGCCCCAGAGTTGGGGCTGGGCAAAAAACCGCCGCACCTGGCCCAAAAACTCGCCCTGCCCGCAGGGCAAGTCGAGCCAGCGCACGGGCTGGTCCAGGCGCGCAGCCTGGTGGCCCAGCAAATACGCCAGCACGTCGCGGTTGACGTGCTTTTGGGTATTGCCGCGGGGCACCGAGGCCAGCTGGGCGGCGGCTTCCGGCCCTAGGCCTGCCATAGCTCCACTTCCTGGCCCTTGCTGGTGGTGAGCACGAACCGGGCCGGGGTGGGGCGCAGCACGAGACGCACGCGGCCGGGGTATTTCTCCGAGTCTATCCACACGCCGTCTTCCTTGTGGGGCGTGAGGGTGGCGGGCAGGTAGGCCGTGGGCAGCAGCACGTCGGTGTCCGACTTGAGGTCGAGATGCACCTTTTCGAGGGCCGCTTCGAGGTCGGTGCCGTAGTCGTCGTTGAAGTCATCTTCGAGGTCGTGCAGCGCTTCCTCCACGTCGTCGTAGCGGGCGTCATCGTAGGTCAGCGTTTGCAGCTCGGCTTTTTTCTCAATGAGGGCCAAGAGGGCTTGGTTCAGGTCGGTGGCGTTCATGGCGGAAGGCGGCAGGTGCTGGGGATATGAGCGAGATAAGGCGCAAAAATGCACCCGAAACGGCAATTAGCCCAGCCTTGGCCCTAAACCGTGCGGGCCACCGCCCCGTTTAGGCAGGCCTATGCTATTTTCCTACCTCTTGGCTGGGGCAGTGCTACTGGCCTTAGGGCTTGGCTTTTACCGCTACCTCACCGCCGATAGCCGCCGCCGCCGAGCGGCGCTCGCCGCGCCTTTTCCGGCCGCCTGGCGCGCGCTGCTTACTACGCACGTAGCCTTTTACGGCGGCCTGGCGGCGGCCGAGCAAACGCGCTTCGAGCAGGCCATGCAGCTGTTTTTGGCCCGCACCCGCCTCACCGGCATCCAAACCGAGGTCGATGACCTCACGCGGGTGCTCACGGCGGCGGCGGCCGTGATTCCGGTATTCGGCTTTCCGGGCTGGGAGTATCCTACGCTGCACGAGGTACTGATAGTGCCCGACGCCTGGCAGCTCGAAACCCGCCCCGACCAGGAGGTGCAGCCCCTGCAAGGCACCCTCCTAGGGTCGGTGCAGCGCTTCCAAACTTCGCAGTACATGCGCCTCTCGCGGGCCGCGCTGGTGCAGGGCTTCACCAATGCCGAGGACCGCCACAACGTGGGCGTGCACGAGTTTGCGCACCTCGTAGACGAGGCCGACGGGCAGATTGACGGCGTGCCCGCCGCCGGGCTGCCGCCCGCCCTACGCCCCGCCTGGGCCGCGGTCATGCACCGCGAACTGGCCGCCATCCGGGCCGGGCACTCCGACATCGACCCCTACGCGGGCACCAGCGAAGCCGAGTTCTGGGCGGTGGTGAACGAGTATTTTTTTGAGCGCCCCGAGCAGTTGCAAGCGCACCACCCCGCGCTGTTTGACCTGCTGACCCAGGCCCTGCACCAGCACCCCGAGCAGACCCTAGGCGGCCGCCTCAACCCGCGCCGGTGGCTGCGCCCCCAAAAGAACATCCTAGGCCGCAACTCGCCCTGCCCCTGCGGCTCGGGCAAGCAGTACAAGGACTGCCACTTGGCGGCGAGCCCAGCCGCGCTGGCTGCCTAGGGCAGCCCGGCGGGCTTTTTTAGCGGCTACTGGCAAGCTTTGCGGGTGGCTAAAAGCGGCGCTCAGAAAATAATGGGGGTACTGTCCGGCTTACGCACTACCTTCTGCCCGAAAATCAGTTCGACCACTACCCTAGGGCACCCGTTGGCTTTATGAAGCAGCTTGTACTCAGCTTACTACTGGTAGCCGCCAGCCTTGGGGCGCGGGCCCAGGAATATTACATCGACCTCGGCCGCCAGCGGCTGGAGGTGCCCGGCCGCACCGTGGCCGTGGAGCAGGTGCTGGATGGCCGCCAGGGCGACCTGCCGCTGGGCTACTTGTACCGCGGCCCGAACAACAACCGGCCGCTGGCCGTGGCTTTTCGCAAAGGCCTGGGCCCCGAGCTAACCGCTTTTATCCAGTACCAATTGCCGGCCCGGCCCACCGACTACCCACTGGTGCTGTGCGTGCGGCAGCTCCAGCTTGATGAGGAGCACACGCTGGGGGTAGGAAGCGCCACGGCCTACCTCAACCTCGATGCCTACCAGCACCTGCCCGATGGCTATCACTTTGTGCAGAGCATCGCCTCGCACACCTCGGCCCAGGCGCCGCAGGTAACTAGGCTGCACGCGGGCCACCTGGCCCTTATGCTGAGCTACTGCCTCGAGCAGCTATCGCGGGCCGACTGGGCGGCGGTGCCGGCCCAGCCCGCACGCACGCTGGCCCAGCTACCGGCCGATGTGCCGGTGGCCCGGCCCCGCCGCCCGCTAGTGGCCCGGCAGCCGGCCATTTTGCGCGAGCAGCCGCGCCGGGGCATCTACCGCAATTTTGTGCAGTTTTTGGCCAACCAGCCCGACAACCGCCGTGCGCTGCGCCTCGATACTGTGCAGCCATTCTTGCGCAGCTTCCTGGCCTTGCAGCAGTGGCAGCGCGTGCCCTGGGTGCGCCCGCTGGTGGCCGATAGCCTGGGGCACTGGACCGAGCCGGCCGGCATCTGGGGCTTTTCGGACGGGCAGAGCGTGTTTGTGCAGCACGACCAGCACTTCTTTCCGCTGCACCGGCAGGGCGCGTTCTTCACCACGGTGGGCACTGCCCTGCCGGCTGAGCAAGCGCAGCGGATGCAGGCGGCGGCCCGCGCCCGGGCTGGCTACACCACCATCCCGAAAACACCGCCCATCGTCACCGACGTGCCCGTGTGCTATGCCGTTGACATGCAGTCGGGTGAGCTCGCCCCCTACCCCGACTTGCGGGCGCCCACCCGCCCCGACACGGCCTACGTGTACGTGTACCGCCCCGCCCAAGCCGCGGGCCCGGCCCAGGTGCAAGTGTGGCTCAATGGCAAGCTCGCTGGCGCCCTGCGCCCCGGCCAGTACCTAGAGCTGCCCTGGCCCTACTACGCCCTGCTGTTCAGCCTGTGCCTCACCGATGGCGCGAGCGGCAGCGCCTGCCAGCACCTCATGCCCGACACGGCCCAGCCCAATTTCCTGCGCGTCAGCTTCAGCCCCGAGGCCCCGCTCTGGCAGTGGGTGCCGCCCGCCCAGGGCCTCGCCGACCTCGATGAGCTGGACAGCTTGCGGAAGTGAGCCCAGGGCGGGCACCAGTGAAGCCTGACCCGGGGCTTGCAGTGCGCTGCCTCTGGCCGCACCCGCTCCCCGGGCACCGCCCAAAAGGAGAACGACTTTGCCAAAGCTACCCGCCGCCGCGGGTGATTCTTACTGCTAGCTTCACCCGCTATTAGGCTGAGTGAACTGGCGCTTAACTAGCGCGCAGATAGTGTAGGTAAGCTGAAGCCTGCCCATATTTGAAGTTGGTGGGCAGGCTGCGCTTTATTCTCTATCATTCTTGCGAATAGTTATTTATTTTCTGGCTAATGTGCTAGCGCTGAGCCTAGCTGAGGCGAGCGCCGCGGCGGCTCAGGCTTTTTTTTACGTGCCGGCGCCCGAGGTGGCAGCAGCGCGGGCCGCCGGCCCCAGCTACGTAGCCCGCGTGGTCGATGCCCGGCCGCAGCGGGCGAGCCCAGGCCTCGTGCTGCGCGGCAAAAAGGAGCAGGCCGCTACGTTTCACGAAGGCGTGGCGAGTACGCTACTCGCCTTCTTTAGCCAGTACGCGCCGGGCCAGCCGGGCGCGGTGCCGCTGATGCTGCGCGTGAGCGGGCTGGAGATTGCTGAGCTGCCCGGCAGCATGGTCGAGGGTCGCCTGGGCCAGTCGGCCACGGCTGGCCTGGTCACCGATTTTTACGCCCCCCAGCCCGACAGCAGCTACCAGCTGGTGGCACATTTTGCGCAGCTGCGCGAGAAATGGGCCCTGGACGTGACCGGCCGCCACGCCGCCAACCTAGGCAGCCTGCTCCTAGCCGCGGCCGAGGCAGGCGGCCAGCCCGCCGCGTGGCTCCCCAACCGCCCCCGCTACCCGAAGGCCGCCATGCTCGGCGCCCAGCCGCTGCGGGTGTGCCTGCTGCCCGCCACCGGCGCGCCCACCTACCTGGCCCTCACGCCCAGCTCGGAAGCGCCCGCTTACCTAGAATGCCGCCCGGCTACCCCTGAGCCTTTGCGCCGGGTGCACGATAAAGCCGGCGCGGCCGCCCTCGGCCGCCTGGTGCGGTAGTCCCAAATTCTTGTTTTTTGCCCCTGCTTTATGCATAAAAAGCGTTTTTCTACCCTTAGCCGCCAGCTGCTGGTGGCGCTGCTAAGCTGCGGCGGGCTAGTGGGCCAACCCAAGCCCGCCCAGGCTCAGGCCCAGACCGCCCCCTACGTTATCGACCTAGGCGAGCAGGCGCTGGCCGTGCCCACGCGCACCTTCTACATCAAGCAAGTGCTCGATGGGCGCACCAGCCGCGCGGGCATCGGCACTGTGCGGCGGGGCATGGGCAACGTGGCGCAGCGCGCCGAGCTGAAGCCCACGGTGGCCACCGCCCTGCAGGCGCTGCTAGCCCAGCAGCTACCCGCCCGGCCCACCGACCAGCCCGTGCTGGCCCTGGTGCGTGCGCTGCACGTGCAGGAAGACATCACCTTTTCGAATGAGCAGGCCAGCGACGCCGTAGCGCTGGATTTTTATCTGCTTGATGACCTAGGTAACGCGCACTTTGCCCTGGCCACCAGCGAAACGGTGCGCAGCAAGGGCCTCGAAACCACCGCCCGCCACCCGCGCCAACTAGCGCAGGCCCTGCAAGCCTGCCTCACGCAGCTAGCAGGCGCAAACTGGGCCAGCGTGGCCGCCCAGCCAGGCCACCCCGTAGCCGAGCTGCTGGGCGCGCGCCCGGCCGCCGGCCCGGCCTACCCCATCCTCACCGACTCGCTGCGGCCGGCGGGCTTCTACCGCACGTTTCTCGATTTTCGCAACAATAGCCCGGTCACCAGCCCGGCGCTGCTGGTGGTGCCCGAGCGCGTATTGGGCAAGGGCTGGGCCGACGTTTCTACTTACACGCCTTATTTACAAGAGCCCGATGGGGCGCGGGGCGCGCCGCTGCGCGGGGCCTGGGGCTTTTCGGATGGCCGGCAGGTGTACATCTACCACCACAAGCGCTACTGGCAGCTGGCGCGGCAAGGCAGCAGCTTCGGCTTCGTGGGCCCGGGCGCGGCCGACCCCGGCGCGATGAGCACGGCCGGGGCGCTGGGCGGCCTGGCGGGCGCCGCCATTGCGGCTGCCTCCACCAGCGGCCGCCCCACCGACTACACCCTGGACTTGCTGACGGGCCGCGTCTCAACGCTGGCCGACGATGAGCGCCCGGCGGTGCCCGACACCGTACTGCTGCACGTGTACTGCCGCAAGAGCAGCCTAGGCCCCAAGCCCGAGCCCGTGTACCTGAACGGTGCGCTGGTGGGCCAGCTGGCCGAAAACCAAACATTTACCATCGCCTACACCGACCATGTCAAGGAGGTGCGCTTGCGCCTAGGGTCGCGCATGGGCCGTGAGCTGGTGTTGCAGCCCGACTTTCTGGCCCCGGTCTACGTGAGAGCCGGCCGCTACCCCGACGACGAAACTAAGGCCCCGCTGGAGGTAGTGCCTGCTAAAGTCGGCGTCTTTGATTTGCGGTTCATCAAGCCCGGCAAACCCGCTGAATAGCTGCCAAACCTATGCGGCGCCGCGCGGACCAGGCAGAAAAAAGTCTGCCCGGCAGCAATACAGACTACGTTTGAACTAGCTGCCCCCTTCCACTCCTACCGCCCGCGGTCAGCGCGCAGTTACTCTTACGGCCTCAAAATCCGACCTAGGGCCACCTGCCGCGCGCCGCGGCAGGTGGCCCTAGGTTGCCAGTTGCCCGGCCCCGGCGGCTTGGGCAAAATATACACCAGGTACCACCCAGCATTGGCTTGGTAACCAGCCACCTAGACCGGACGGCGATGAGTGCTATTTAAAAGCGAGTTATTTCTATATGCTAGCACAAAAGGCGAAGTGCGGCTGCTACTTTAGTGGCTGCTCACCCTTTTCTCCTACGCTTATGAAAACCACCCTTTCCTGGCTGCTTGTCCTGCTGGTCGTGCTGGTCCTCCCCCACCTAGGCGCGGCGCAGAGCCAATCGCCCGCGCTCATCGACCGCGAATTACTATTTGGCGACCCGGAGATTTCGGGCGGGCAGCTCTCGCCCGACGGGAAGTTTTTGTCCTTTATCAAGCCCTACAATGGCACCCGCAATATTTGGGTGAAGGGGCTGAATGAGCCCTTCGCCAAAGCCCGGCCCATGACCAACGACCAGGCCCGGCCGGTGCGCAACTACTTCTGGAGCCGCGATGGTAAGTACCTGCTGTACTCGCAGGACAAAGGCGGCGACGAGAACTTCAACATCTACGCCGTGGACCCGGCAGCCGCGCTGCCCGCCGGCCAGGCCCTGCCCCTCGCCCGCGACCTGACCGGCCTGAAGGGCGTGCGCGTCGTCATCTACAACGTGCCGCTGACCGACCCCAACACGCTCTACATCGGCCTCAACGACCGCGACAAGGCCTGGCACGACCTGTATAAGCTCGATTTGGCCACCGGCCAGAAGACGCTGGTGCGCCAGAACAACGAGCGCATTACGGGGTGGGTATTCGATTGGAAAGACCAGCTGCGCCTCGCTTCGCGCTCCAACGCCGACGGCAGCACCGAGTGGCTGCGCGTGAGCGGCGAGCAGCTGACGCCCTTCTACCGCACGACCCTCAATGAGGAAAGCAACGTGGTGGGCTTTGCCCAGGACAACGAGCGCGTTTACTTGACGACCAACAAAGGGGACGCCCGCGACCGCTCCGAGATTGTGCTGTTCAACCCCGTCACGGGCGTAGAGCAGCCGTTTGCCGCCGACCCGCTGCACCGCGTGGATGCCGGCGAGCTGGTGCTATCGGAGAAAACCCACGAGCCGATTTTGGTGGACTACACCGACGACCGGCAGCGGCGCGTGTGGCTCGACAAGGGCTTTGAGCGGGATTTTAAAAACGTGGCGGCCAAGCTGCCGGGCCTGGAAATAATGCCTGTTTCGAACACCACCGATGAGCGGCTGTGGCTACTGAACGCCACCGATGCCACGCACCCCAGCGCAGCGTATCTATTTGACCGCCAAACCAAGCAGCTCACCCAGCAGTACCAAACTCGCCCCAAGCTGCCCGTGGCCGACCTGGCGCCCATGACGGTGGTGCGCTACAAGTCGTCGGATGGCCTGGAGATTCCGGCCTACCTAACCTTGCCGAAGGGGGCCGCGGCCAAGAACCTACCGGTGGTTATTTTTCCGCACGGCGGGCCGTGGGGCCGCGATGCGTACGGCTTCAACGCCTACCACCAGTTTCTGGCCAACCGCGGCTACGCGGTGCTCTCGCCCAACTTCCGGGCTAGCACCGGCTACGGCAAGAAATTCCTGAACGCCGGCAACAACGAGTGGGGCCAGAAAATGCAGGACGACCTGACCTGGGGCGTGAAGTACCTGGTGGCTCAGGGCCTAGCCGACCCCCAGCGCGTGGGCATCATGGGGGGCTCGTATGGCGGCTACGCCACGCTGGCGGGCGTAGCCTTCACGCCCGAGATGTACGCGGCGGGCGTGGCTATCGTGGCGCCGTCCAACCTAATTACGCTGCTCAACTCCATTCCGGCGTATTGGGAGCCCATTCGGAAGCAGTTCTACGAGCGCATGGGCGACCCCACCACCGCGGCCGGCATGGCGCAGCTCATCCGCCAATCGCCGCTGACTTCAGCCGGTAAAATCAAGACGCCGCTGCTGGTGGTGCAGGGCGCTAACGACCCGCGCGTGAACAAGGCCGAGGCCGACCAGATAGTGGTGGCCCTGCGCGACCGCAACTACCCTGTGCAGTACCTGCTGGCCCCCGACGAAGGCCACGGCTTTGCCCGCCCCGTGAACAACCTGGCGATGATTGCGGCCTCCGAAAAATTCCTGGCCCAGTACCTGCACGGCCGCTACCAGGAAAGCATGACGCCCGCCGTGGCCCAGCGCCTAGCCGAAATCACCGTCGACCCCAAGACGGTGACGCTGGCGGCGCCGGGCACGGCCAGCAAGTAGGCGACTTATTGGGTTAGATAAAAAGAACGTCCTGCTGTCTATCGTCAGCATGGCGTTCTTTTCTGCACCTAAAAACCGCCAACAAGCAGCTCTACTCCAGCTCTACGGCCGGGTCCCAGTACAGCTTTTTAAAATCAACTACTACGTCGTCTTCCACGCGCACGCCTTCGGCCTCCAGGCGCTCTTGCATGGCGGTGGGCGTGGGGAAGTGGTGCCGCCCCGTGAGCTGCCCTAGGCGGTTGACGACGCGGTGGGCGGGCACGGGTGCTTCGTTTTTCAGCGTGACGGCGTCGAGGTTGGCGGCCATGAGGGCGTAGCCCACGGTGCGGGCGCCGCGGCCGCTACCTAGGTAGTTGGCAATGGCGCCATAGCTTGTGACGCGGCCCGGCGGCACGAGGCGCGTAACCTGATGCACATCCTGAAAAAAATTGCGCTCTGCGGGCGGGGCGGCGGGTGGTGTGGGGGCGGCGGGCTTCTTCATACAAGGGGGCAAACGGAGGTGCCAGAGTGCAACTTAGGCCCGTCTGGTGCGTCCTTTGGCCCTAGCTGAACCCAAAGGGAGCCCGCTCGGTTGTCGGGGCCCGCCCCGTGGATTGGCTTGTCCCTTGTTTATCTGCTGATTAAGCAGCGCCGCGCCGCCTCCTACCTTCCTGATTTGCATTTTCTAGTCCGCCTGCCCGCTCCTTTTCGCGCCCTGCGCCTGTCGCCCACGGCCTGCCTGCTCGTGGCGAGCGGCGCCCTGCTTGCCGCTTGCCACGCCAAGCCCGACGAGGCCAAGGGCGGCGGCGGTGGCAAGGGCGATAAGAAAAATAACGGCCCCGCTTTAGTCGACGTGCTCGTGGCCCGGCCCTCGTCGGTGAGCGACTCGATAGAAGCCAACGGCACGGTGGTAGCCAACGACTTTGTGGAGCTGCATCCCGAGGTGAGCGGGCGCATCACCAGCCTCAACGTACAGGAGGGCCAGCGGGTGGCCAAGGGCACCATCATCGCCCGCGTCAACGACGCCGACCTGCGCGCCCAACTCCAGAAAACCAATGCCGTGCTGCGCGTAGCGCAGCTCTCGGTGAACCGCCTCGAAAAGCTGCTGAAGGTGCAGGGCGTGAACCAGGCCGACTACGACCTGGCCGTGAGCCAGGTGCAGAGCGGCCAGGCCGACGCCTCCTACACCCAGGCGCTCATCGCCAAGACCGTGGTGCGGGCGCCCTTCACCGGCGTGCTCGGCCTACGCCAAGTGAGCACCGGCGCCTACGTGACGCCGGCCACCATCATTGCCACCTTGCAGGCTGACAACAAGTTGAAGGTCGATTTTACCCTCCCCGAAACCTACGGCCGCCTCGTGCAGGCGGGCAAGGTGGTGACGGTGAACTTCGGCGGCAACCCGCCGCGCCGCTACGCGGCCACGGTGCAGGCGCTCGAAAGTCAGGTTAACCAAACCACCCGCAACCTGACGGTGCGGGCCCTGCTGCCGGCTGGCGCCCAGGTTAGCCCCGGCACGTTTGCTAGGGTGCAGGTGCCCACCGGCGCGGCCCGGCAGCGCGTGATATTACCCACCAACGCCATCATGCCCGGCGACAAATCGGACCAGGTGGTGCTGGTAAAGCACGGCAAGGCTCAGATGCAAAACGTGAAAACCGGCGACCGCCAAAACGACCAAATCGCCATCGTGAGCGGCCTGGCGGCCGGCGACTCGGTGGTAACGAATGGCGTGTTATTTACGCAGCCCGGTAAGCCGGTGAAGGTGCGAGGAGTGAAGTAGTTACGTGTCACGCCAGCACAACCTGGCCGTCACGCTGAGCGGAGCGCAGCGGAGTCGAAGCATCTCTACCGCTTCGTTGCTGACGCCAAAAGTTAGTTCACCGGTAGAGATGCTTCGACTCCGCTGCGCTGCGCTCTGCATGACAACGACTTAGTTTACAGCTATACAACATGAATATATCCGAGCTATCCCTCCAACGCCCGGTGCTGGCGACGGTACTTAACCTGCTGCTCATCCTATTTGGGGCGGTGGGGTTTTCGTTTTTGGCGCTGCGCGACTACCCGGCCATCGACCCGCCGATTATCAGCGTGAGCACCTCGTACACGGGCGCCAACGCCGACGTTATTGAAAACCAGATAACGGAGCCGCTGGAGAAGCAGATTAACGGCATTCCGGGCATCAAGTCGATTACCTCCAGCTCATCCCTAGGGTCGAGCAATATCACCGTCGAGTTCAACCTCGACGTGGACCTGGAGGCCGCCGCCTCCGACGTGCGCGACAAGGTGGGCCAGGGCGTACGCTCGCTGCCGCAGGACATCGACGCGCCGCCGGTGGTGGCCAAGTCCGACGCGAACTCGGATAACATTCTGATTCTGGCCGTGCAGAGCCGCACCAAGAATCTGATGGACCTCAGCGACTTTGCGGAAAATAATTTGCAGCAGCGCTTCCAGACGATTGATGGCGTATCGGCCATCAACATCTTCGGGCAGCAGCGCTACGCCATGCGCCTGTGGCTCGACCCGGCCAAGATGGACGCTTTCCAGGTGTCGTTTACCAACGTGCAGCAGGCCCTTAACGCGGAGAACGTGGAGGTGCCGGCCGGCAAAATCTACGGCGGCCAAACCGAGCTCACCATCCGCACGATGGCTCGCTTCACGACCGAGGCGCAGTTTCGCAACCTCATTTTGCGGGAGGACAAAAACGGCATCGTGCGCCTCGGCGACGTGGCGCGCGTGGTCCTAGGTCCCGAAAGCTACGAGCAGGCCTGGAAGGTGAACGGCGCCTACGCCATCGGCCTGGCCGTGGTGCCCCAGCCGGGCTCCAACTACGTGGCCATCGCCGAAGAATTTAACAAGCGCCTGGCCGAGGTACAGAAGGAAAACAAGTCGGATATCCAGATGCGGATACTGACCGATAATACCAAAATTGTCCGCAGCTCGATTGAGGAAGTGGAGGAAACGCTGGTCATTTCCTTCGGCCTGGTGGTAGTCGTGATTTTCTTCTTCTTTCGCAACTGGCTCACGGCGCTGCGCCCGCTTATCGACATTCCGATTTCGCTGATAGCCACGTTTTTCGTGATGTACCTAGCGGGATTCACCATCAATATTCTTACGCTCCTAGGTATCGTGCTGGCCACGGGCCTGGTGGTGGATGATGGTATCGTGGTGACGGAGAACATTTTCCGCAAGCTCGAAGAGGGCATGGACATCAAGCGGGCGGCGCTGGAAGGCAGCAAGGAAATCTTCTTCGCCGTTATCTCGACTTCGCTCACATTGGCGGTTGTGTTCCTGCCGGTGATATTTCTGGAAGGCTTCACGGGGCGCTTGTTCCGCGAATTTGGAGTAGTAGTGGCGGGCGCGGTGCTGATTTCGGCCTTTGTGTCGCTCACCATTACGCCGGTGCTCAACGTGGTGCTGCACCGCGAGAATACCAATAAGCAAGGCAGCGGCCACGGCAAGTTCTACGATATGACCGAGCCTTTCTTCCAGGGCATGGAAAGCTGGTACGGGCGCATCGTGGGCGGCTTTTTGAAGGTGCGCGCCCTGGCCTGGGTGGTGGTGGCGGCCTGCGCCGGCCTCATCTACTTCATCGGCAAAGGCATTCCGAACGAGCTGGCGCCGCTCGAAGACCGCAGCAGCGTGCGCATGACCCTAACCGGACCGGAGGGCATGAGCTTCGAGGCGATGGAAAAAGTGAGCGCCCAAGTGGCGGCCTTCGTGCGCGACTCGGTGCCCGAAAATGACTTTGTGTTTGCCCGCACGCCGGCCGGCGGCAGCGCCAACAGCGCGCAGGTGCGCCTAGGTCTCGTGCCACCCGACCAGCGCAAACGCACCCAGGACCAGATAGCCAAGTACCTCACCAAGAGCACCAAGCGCTTCAACGACGCCCGCATCTTCGTGGTGCAGGAGCAAACCATTGCGGTGGGCTCGGGCGCCAAGAGTAGCGTGCCAGTACAGTTTGTGTTGCAAAACACCGACCTAGAGAAGATAAAGGAAGCGCTGCCAAAGTTTCTGGCCGCGGCCCGGCAAGACCCCACGTTCCAGAACGTGGACGCAAACCTCAAATTTAACAAGCCCGAGGTGCAACTGACCTTTGACCGTCTCAAAATCAGGGACCTAGGGCTGACTACCCAGGACGTGGTGGCGGCCGTGCAGGGCGCCTTCGGCGGCCGGCGCATGGCGTACTTCCTGCTCAACGGCCGCCAGTACCAGGTAATCGGGCAGGTGGACCGCAACTCGCGCAGCGCCCCCAACGACATCAGCCGCCTCTACGTGACGAATAGCCGCGGCGAGAGCATCCCGCTGTCGTCGGTGGTGCACCAGGTCGAGAACTCCAACCCGAGCACGCTCTACCACTTCAACCGCCTGAAAGCGGCCACGTTGTCGGCGCAGCTGGCCGAGGGCAAAACCGTGGGCGACGGCGTGGCGGCCATGCAGGCCATTGCTGATAAAACGCTGGACGCCAGCTTCTCCACAGAACTCACGGGCTCATCGCGCGACTTTGCCGAGAGCTCGGGCAACACGGCTTTCGCCTTTATGCTGGCGCTGGTACTCATTTACCTGCTGCTGGCGGGGCAATTCGAAAGCTTCCGCGACCCGCTCACCATCCTCATTACGGTGCCGCTGGCTTTGGCCGGCGCGCTGCTCAGCCTGTGGCTGATGGGCCAGACGCTCAACATCTTCTCGCAAATCGGGATGATTATGCTCATCGGTTTGGTGACCAAAAACGGCATTCTTATCGTGGAATTTGCCAACCACCAGCGCGACCTAGGGCTGCCGCTGCACGAGGCCGTGCGCCTAGCGGCGCAGCAGCGCCTGCGGCCCATTTTGATGACCTCGCTGGCCACTGCCCTAGGTGCGTTACCCATCGCCATGAGCCTCGGGGCGGCCAGCACCAGCCGCAAGCCGCTGGGTACGGTCATCGTGGGCGGCATCCTGTTCTCCTTGATTTTGACGCTGTTGGTGATTCCGGCCGTGTACACGTTCATTGGCAAGGAGCACAAGCCAGACGCCGCCGACGGCCACCTAGTACCCGCCCACGAGCCCGCCGAAGTAGCCGCGTAATGCCCCATCAGCCTCTGCCTACCTCTGCGAAAATCTCTGCGAACCTCTGCGAGACACCGCGCCAGCACTCGCAGAACTTGTTTCCCATCATGAAACCTTTGCTCATCGGCCTCGGGCTCCTCAGCTTCTCCCCCGCCCTGGCCCAAACGCCCACGCCCGCCGTGCCGCCGCCCACCGTGGTAGCGGCCGACTCGGCCGCGCCCGTGCTCACGCTGCACGACGCGCTGCAAACGGCGCTCAAGAATAGCCTCGACATTCAAATCGGCCAGAATAATGTCGAGGTCCAAAGCCTGCAAAACACCTTGGGCTTTGCGGGCGGGCTGCCCACGGTGGGGCTGAATGTCAGCAACAACGTGGTGATTAACAACACCAACCAGCAGTTTAACACCGGCGACCCGCGCACCGCCACCGGCGCCCGCAGTACGCAGTACGCGGTGGGCCTGGCCGGCAACTACCTGCTCTACAACGGGGGCTACGTGGTGGCCAACCGCAAGCGCCTAGGCGAGCTCCAGCAAATCAGCGAGTTGCAGCTCAACTCGACGGTGCAGAACGTGCTGGCCGACGCCAGCCTCAAGTACTACGCCGTGGTGCAGCAGCAGCGCTACATCCGCACCCTGGAAGCCTCGGTAGAGGTATCGCGCCAGAAGCTGCGCCTCATCGACGCCCGGCAGGCGGTGGGCCTGGCCAACAATGCCGACCGCTTTCAGGCCCAGCTCGACCTTAATGCGCAGCTGCAAACCCAGCAGCAGCAGGCCCTGGCCGCCCAGCAAGCTAAAGCCGATTTACTGCGTGCCCTTACCCTCAACCTGGCCACGCCCATCGCGGTGGAAGACACCATTCCGGTGGACCGCTCGCTGCGCTGGACCGACCTCGAAGCGGCCCTAGCTCGCAACCCTGACCTGCTGGCCGCTGACCGCCAGGTGCGCGTAAATGAGCTGCTGACGCGCCTGGCCCAGGCCAACCGCTACCCCGCCCTGAGCCTGAACGCCGGCACCAACTACAACCGCGCCCAAAACGCGGTCGGCAACACGCTTTTCAACCAGAGCTACGGCCCCTACGGCGGCCTAGGGCTCACACTACCCGTCTACACCGGCGGCGTAAACAAGCGGCTGGTCGACGTGGCCCGCGTGAACACCCGCACGGCCGAATTGCAGCGCACCTCGCTTCAGCAAACCTACCTGACCAACGCCCGCAAAGCCTGGCTGGCCTACGAGCAAACGCTGGCCCTGGTCGACACCGCTGAGCAGAACTACACCACCGCCCGCCGGCTGCTCAAGCTCATCCAAATGCGCCTCGACGCGGGCATCTCGACGCTGGTCGATGTGCGGATAGCTCAGCAGAGCTTTGAGGATGCCGGCTACCGGCTGGTCACGTACCGCTACAATGCCAAGTCGGCCGAGATTACGCTGCGTCAGTTGGCGGCATTGCTGACGCCCTAGGCAGCTTTTTTTAATTTTACCAGCGCCTAGGCCAGCGGCCGCGGCAGTGGCAACGCTATTCAGGTTAGCATAAACTTGACCGCGTTGCCACTGCCGCGGCCGCCGCTGGTAAGGGGCGGCTAGTAGCGCACTAGTGTGCCGTTAAAAATGGCTTCTTGCCTGCGTAAGCGCACATTTATGACAATTTCAAGTTAATATTAAAACATTTACAGACAGCGAGTTGTTCAAAGCTTTGTCTCATCTAAAAATGAGCGCGAAAGCTATTACTGCCGAGCTAAACTGGCAGCTGACGAACCCGCTAACTGATGACTAAAATTGGATTATTGAGCTGTGCATTCCTAGCCATTACGGGCTGGAGCTCCTTTTACACGGCCCCTACCCCCTCGCGCCAGTCGGTAGCTTTTGCTACATTCTTTAACCTCCAGTCCGCGCACCTCGCTCAGGCACTTGCCGCCGCCAAGATGCTGGCGGCACTCCCTAAAACCTACACCGTGACGGCCACTGCCTACGAAGCCGTGGCGGGCCAGACCGACAGCGACCCCTTCGTGACGGCCGATAACTCGCGCATTCCACGGGGCTACAGCAGCCACACGCGCTGGCTGGCCCTCTCCCGCGACTTGCTGCGCCCTTGGGGCGGCCCCTTCGAGTACGGCGACACGGTGCGGGTGCGCGGCATCTCGCCCGCCCTCGACGGCGTATACACGGTGCACGATACAATGAACCGGCGCCACCGCCGCTGCCTCGATGTGCTGGTACACCCGCACGAGCACGTCGATTTATTTAAGGCGGGGGCCCAGCTACAGTTGGCGGCGCTGTAGCCGCCACGGCTGGCAGCGCCGGTGAACTTCTGGCCGCGTCCCACTCGTTAGGGCTGCTACGCCGGTCGCTGGCCAATGCAGCGGGCCTGGGTTTCAAAACCCACCCGGCAGTTCACTTATTAAAGAGCCTTTGACTAAGCTTACCTCACTACGCAGCAACCGGGCACCTGGTCCGCGCCCGGCCCTTGTGCGCCGGCGCCGGCCCGGCTTTACTATCACCCTAGGTTGGCTGGCGCTGGGAGCCCTGCTGCTGGTACTTGGCACGGCGGCGGCTCGCACCAGTGCGGCGCGGCGCGCTGCCGCGGCCAGCGCGGTGTACACGGTGCAGGCTACCGCCTATGAGGCCGTAGTGAGCCAAACCGATAGCAAACCCTTCGTGACGGCCGATAACTCGCGCATTCCGCGGGGCTATGGCAGCCACACGCGCTGGCTGGCCCTCTCCCGCGACCTGTTGCGCCCCTGGGGCGGCCCCTTCGAGTTTGGCGACAAGGTGCGGGTGCGCGGCATCTCGCCCGCCCTTGACGGCGTGTATACGGTGCACGATACTATGAACCGGCGCTATCGCCATCGGCTCGATGTGCTGGTGCACCCGCGCGAGCACGTTAGTATTTCGCAGGCGGGTGTGAAAATCCAGCGGGTTTCGGCTCCTCAGCGCCGCGGCGGCCCAAGTCGTTTGCTGCTGGCTCGCAAGGCGGGCCAGCGGACGCTGGCTCATCAGCGCCCGCGCCGGGAGCTGGCGCGGCACAGCCCTCGGCTACGTGGCCGGACCCGCGCCAAGCAGGCGGTAGTAGCTGCTGCGCCGCGTGCCGCCAGGCGCCTCGCCAAGCAGCCGGCCCGGCCCAGGCGGCCAGCCCTGGCTCGTCAAAAGCAAGGCGCTGCCAAACAACGACTTGCTGCCCACTCGAAGCGCGGTAAAAAGCGCGTAGCCGCCTAAGGGCACTTTTGCCGGCGGCCAGCCGCCGGGCCAATGCAAGGGCTTTGCGCTTGTGGTTGCCCACAGTTCCTTATCGGTACAACGGTTTTCTTACAAGCCGCGCGTGAGCGCTAGTATTCTACTGCGTACTTCACCCACAGCTTTGCTATCGAAAGATAAATGGAGTAGTGGCTGCTGAGGTCCAGCGCCTGCTTGATTTGGATGCGCGCTAACCTGATGTCTTTCAGCTCCTTCAAAACCTTATACGTGTTGTACACCATCATGTGCGCACAATACTTTTTGGAGGATTCGATTATTTGCTGGCTGCCCTGCTTGGGCAAATGCGACTGGATGCGCCCCAGCACATTCAGCAAATCTGGCACTAGCTGGTTATTACGGCTCTTTTCCCACGTAATGGAATGCGCCCTGATGCGGTAATCGGCCAGTATCTCGGGCGTGTAGGCCACTGGGTAGTAGCGGGCAATGCGCACCCACATCTCCCAGTCCTCCCCGTAGCTGGTGCCGTAGAAGCTACCCAGCTTTTCATACACCTCGCGGCGCACCGTCATGCACGCGTACTGGATGGGCTGGTGCTGGGCAATGCGCGCCAGCCAGTTATCCAAGATACCCTCCTCCGCCACCACCGCCGGCAGCGACAGCCGGTCGCCGTCCTCGCTGATGGACGCGTAGCGGCTAAACGCCGCCCCAATCTCGGGGTAGCGCTGGTGCAGAGCCGTCATTTTGGCGTAAAAGTCTGCCCCAATGCGGTCGTCGCCGTGCAAGAGGTGCACCAGGTGGCCGTTGGCGTGGTTGAGGCACGTTTCGAAATTGCGCAGGCTCCCCACGTTGGCCGGCTGCCGAAAGTAGTCAACCCGGCCCTGGCCGATGATCTTCACCAGCGCCTCCACATCGATATCGGTGCTGGCATCGTCCACTACTTGAATCTGCATCACATCGGCCCCTAGGTCTTGCTCTAGCACGCTGTGCAAGGTGTCTTCGAGGTAGGCAGCGCAGTTATAAACCGGTATCATCACCGACCACAAGGGTCGCGCCGCCGAATCGGGCAGCGCCGCTATGGTCGGGGCAGAAGTTGGGAATCGCGTGGGAAAAGCGGCCATGGATAGGAAAAACGTGGGGCTAGAGGCGGAAGGCACCCAGCAGCCCGAGCCCGTAAGCTCTTTCTGCCTGGTGTTAGAAGTTTGGTGCTACCTACTTTGGTAAGTCAGGCAGTGTTGATTATGCCATAATTGCCTTAGCGGCCAGCATAATAAATACTTATAATCAGCTAAAAATCAGAATTCAATCCAGCTACGCTAGTCCGGGGGTGGTGAAAGCGAGCCGCACTACACTACTATAAAAATGCCTATTTGTATTATGAGATAAATGTATTTAGTAAAACTTCACAATTAAAAATATTATCATTTTAATCCTATTCTTATAAGTTAATTACTACGCTTACTGTAGTAGCCGGCCGTATCTGCCATCAGAATGGCCTGGCGGCAGCACCGGGCCAGCACTCGTGGAGAGCGATGTCCGGTGCCGCCGCCAGGCCAGCGAAGAAGCGGTGATTACGGAAGTGGGCTGGGACGGAAATTCCTATTGACCCACCAAAAACACGGCGTTGCCAAACAGCAGCTTACCGCTCTGCCAGAAGGCGCGAAACAGCGGGTTGTCGCCCAGGTACACCACCTGCCCGCGGCCTAGGTCCTGCGCACCCAGCACGAACGTATCGACCAGCTGCGGCTGAGCTTGCTTGCCGGTGAAGCCCGCGGCGTAGCTGTTCTTCTTGATAACCCCGACGTTCCAGCCGCCCTGAGTCAGGAATTTATACCCTAGGGGGCTGCGTACCAACGCGTAGTACGTGTCGCCGTAGCCAAAAGCCAGCGGGTGCGAGTTGTCGAGGGCCACGCGGTAGATGCTGCCCTGGGCCTGCTCCTCCAGACCGCGGCGCTGAGCGTCGCCGTAGCGACGCAAGGCTTTGTAGGGGTTGGCGCCGGCCGTTTTACCAGCGGTTTTGCCGGTGGCGGCGCTGTCGCCGGCGGGGCGGGTTTTGAGCAGGAAATCGCGTTTATCGGCCAGAAAGCGGGCGGCGCCTTCCATGGCAATGAGCTTGCCGCCGCCGCGCACCCAGGTTTTGAGGGCTTCGAGGACGCGCTCGGGGTACACGTCGGCGTAGTTGCCATCGGGCAGGATGAGCACGTCAATCTTGGCCAGCGGCACCGTGCTGAGGTAGTCGGTGCCCAGCACCGTGATGGGGTAGCCGAGTTGCTGCTCAAAGAAGTGCCACACCTCGCCAAAGGCCGTAGCATCGGTGCCCGTGCCGGCCACCACGGCCACCGTGGGCGCCTTCACAAAGTGCACCGAGCCCGACCCTAGGTCGCCGCCGGTGGCCGAAAAGCCCGACTTCACGGCCTGCACCACGGTGCCCGCCGAGTCGGCCTGCGCCCGCACCAGCTGGTCGAATTTGGGCCCTAGGCCCTCGTTACCGGTGCGCGTGATGACCAGCGTACCTGGCTGGTATTTCTGCCCTTCGGCCTCAAAAGCCTTTTCGGCAAAGCGCACTTTTACTTTTTGCTGAAGCAATCGGCTCAGGAAGCGCACATCCTGGAGGCTGTTCCAGCGCGCCAGGTAGGCGTAGGGCTTGTCGATAGCAGCGGCGCTGCCTTTCACCATCGTAGTTGCGGGGGCGGCGCTGTTGGCGGCCAGCTGGCCAGGCAGCGCGTAGGCCTTCACCCCAAACGAGTAGGGCAAGGCCCAGGCCGTAATGTCGTAAGTGAGCGAGTCTTCGAGCTTGGGGCGCGGCTCGAATAGTACCTTGACCAACGTAGACTTGGGCTGGTACATGCTCACCACGATGTCGCGCGGCTCGATTTTCACCTCCTCCGTTTTATTCGACAGATAGTTGAAGCCTTTGGTTTTGACTTGCTTGGGCGCGAAGCCGTACTTGATTTCCTGGCGGTCGAGGTACTGCGTGAAGCTGCGCAGCTGGCCGGGGTCGTTGCCGGCCGCGATGACGAAGGTCTTATACTCGCCGCCGGGCTTGGTTTTGGCGGTGGTGAAGTAGGTCTCAAACTCGCGCAGCAGCTCGTCGTGGTGCTCGGCGGTGGCCTGAATGGTGGCCCGGCTGGCGGCGTGGTGGTGCGCAATGCGCTGGGTCAGGGTCAGCGTATCGCCATCGATGCGGCCGTAGCGCAGGCCGGCGGCCCCGCCCCCACCCTGCTCGTAGGTCATGCCGATAGCCCCGTTGAAGCTGGGCCAGGTGTCGCCGTAGGTTGGGGCGAATAAATCGTAGACTTCGCGGGTGAAATACAGCCAGTTGTTCTTGTCAAACACCTTCTCGTTGTAGTCGCCAATGACGCCCTGAAACTTGCGCTGAAACGGCGTGATGTCGGCGTGAAACGGCTTGGCGGCCGGCGAGAAATAGTACGAGTTATTCGGTCCCATCTCGTGGAAGTCAGCGTGCACGGCCGGCATCCACTGTGTATAAAGCGCGATGCGCTGGCGGCTTTCCTGCTGGGTTTGCCAGGCCCAGTCGCGGTTCAGGTCGAAGTAATAGTGGTTGTAGCGGCCGCCGGGCCAGGGCTCGCGGTGCTCCCAGGAGTAGGGCGAGGCGTTGGGCGTCTGGTTGTGCACGCGGTTGTACCAGTTCACGTAGCGGTCGTGGCCATCGGGGTTCACGCAGGGGTCGAGCAGCACCACCGTGTTTCGCAGATACTTCTGCATCTCGGCGTCCTGGGCATTGGCCAGGTCGTAGAGCACGGCCATCACGGCCTCCGAGCTCACGGCCTCGTTGCCGTGCACGTTGTAGCTGAGCCACGCCACGGCGGGCAGCTGGCGGCTGGCGGTGCCGCTTTCCAGGCTGGCCAGGCGGCGGTTGTTGTGGGCAATCTCGTCGAGCTTACTAAAGTTCTCTTTGCTAGCTACTTCTACTACTTGCAGGGGGCGGTGCTCGTAGGTTTGGCCGTAGCGCACCAGCTTCATCTGGCCGGGCGAGTGGGCTACCACGTGGGCGGCGTAGCGGTTCACGTCGGCCTGCGGCGTGAACCGCGCGCCCAGCTCATAACCCAGAAACTGGGCCGGCGTGAGCAGCGGTCCGGCCGCATCGGCGGCCGTGGTCTGGGCGTGAGCGGGGCCGGCGGCGAGCATACCCAGGGCCAGGCCACCGGCCGTTAGCAGCTGCAAAAATCCCCGTTGGGTAGTCGTAGTAGTGCGTTGCGTCATAGAAGGCGATAATGGTCCATTGAGCCAAAATTCATAGCGCAATAACGCACGCGCCCCCGGCTATTCCTACACCGCCGCCCTTGATATAAGCAAGACTATTCCTTGATAAAGCCAACCCTAGGGCCGAAAGAGCTCGCCTAAGTAGCCATGACCATCAGCATCCTAAAGCGGCGCTAGAGCCAGTAGCGGGGG
>NZ_JBHUFD010000018.1:0-185553 GCF_042681145.1 Hymenobacter bucti | reverse complement strand
CCCCGCTACTGCCTGGCGCCTACCCAAAACGCTGGGCTTAGCCTACGCCTGCGCCCCCAATGCCCGCCCGCCGGCACCTAGGGCCGCAAGCGCTGCAGCTCCACCAGCGCTTCCTGCGCTTGGGCACGGCGGCGGCGGTTCTTCTTCGAGTCTTTCTGCTCGTCTTCGGTGGCTTTGGTATAGCGGGCCGGGGGCGCGCCGGGCGGTGGGCCCGCCGCAAAATAGCCCGCCAGGTGCTGCTGCAAGGCGGGCGTGAGGTGCTCAAACTTGTGCTGGCCCAGCTCACGCAGCAGCTCGTCGTAGGTCACATCGGCCAGGATGTAGTCGGTGGGGTGCGTGGGGCGGCCGGTATCGAGGTTGGTATTGGGCAGCGGCGGGGCCAGGGCGGCCGTGTCGGTGGGCTGCACTTTGGTTAGGGTGCGGAAGCGGACGAGCGAGGAGTGGTAGCTTTTGTGAAAGCGTGCCCCATCCTCGGTAGCCGGCACCCGGAACGTGTACACGCGCAACGGCCCTATTTTGGGCAAAATATTAAGAACCCCCGACAGCAGCCGTGCGCCAAAGCCCGGCCACTCGTATTCCTTGCCGTACTCGCGCCGAAATTTGCGGCGGTTGGTGTGGTACACGTAATCGCGGCGGCGGGCGGTGGGGCTGGCCTTGCGGATTTCATCGCGCTGGTTGTGCCAGGCGGCGCGGGCCGCGGCGGGTAATAATTGATTGACGGCCAGACGAAAAGCCCCGATGCCCGCATCCACATTAAACAGCACTTGGCCCAGCTCCAGCCCGTAGGTTTGGCGAAAGGCGCGCTCCAACAGCACCTTCTCGACCCGAAAACCAATGTATTTGTGGTAGGCCTGCGAGCGGTAGCGCCCGGCCGCTATCTGCACCACATCAAACGAAAACTCGACCTCCGTGTGGTTGATGGGCGCCTGCTCGTACGTGACCACGGGGCCAAACTCGGTCTTCTTCTTGGGGTAGGTATTGGGCAGCACTAGGTTGGTGGCTTCGGGGTGGCCTTCGTTGTCGGAGGCATAGTGCGCCAGCGCCCCTAGGGCAAACGCGTACTCGTTGCGGTTGCGGGCCCCGCGCAGCAGGTTGCGCACAAAATCGCCCGAGCGCACATAGTGCGTGAGGTTGGTGAACAGGCTGGCCCCCAGCGGGTAGTAGCCCATGTCCTGAATAATAGCCCCGCCGTAGGCGTAGCTCTTAGCCTCGTCCTGCTGGTCGGGGGTGGCGCCGGGGTAGCGGCGCTGCAACAGCGGCAGCAGGCTGGTATCCCAGGTCGAGTCGATAAACGACTGGTGCGTGAGCACCGAGTAGGCCGCCGCCGGGGCCGCCGGGGCGAGCAACACGAGCAGCAGCAGCAGGCGAAAAAGGCGCATGGCAGGGCGAGGGAGGGAACGTAGAGAAATGGGCTGGCCGGAGCCAACCACCCAGGTGCGTGCCACCGAGCGGCCAGCGTAGCGCCGCCTAGGGCAGAAAATTATAGCTTCAGGGCCCGCAGCTTGGCCACGGCATCCAGGGTTTCGCGGCGCTTTTCCTTGTCTTTTTCCTCGGCGTCCACGGGCTCTTTCGGAATGTCGGCGCTGTTGAAGAAAACCAGGATATCCTTCTGCATAGTGGGCGTCATTTCCTTAAAGTCATTCTTGGCCAGCTTGCGCACCCACTCGCCGTAGGTGCGGTCGGCCAGCGGGTACTCGCCAATCTTGGTGGGGTGGCCGGTGTCAAAGTCCACGTTGGGCATTTGGGGGGCTTGACCCAGGGTAGGAGTTTGGCGGCTCAGCATCTGGGCGTAGCTCTGCACGGTTTCCTGGAAGCTGGCGCGAAAAATCCGCTGCGCCTCGGGCGTGGGCGCAATGAATTTGAGCGACTTGAGCTTGCCTACCTTAGGCAGCACCTGAATAATGCCCGCCACGATGCGCGCTCCAAACTTGGGCCGCTCGTAGTGCGTGCCATACAGGCGCTCGTACTCTTCCTTGCTTTCCTTGTACACGTAATCGCGGCGGCGCACGCGGCGGTTTACCTTGCGCAGCTCGTGGCGGTTAGCGCGCCACGCGGCGCGGCTGGCCAGCGGAATGAGGTTGCGCACCGCAAAGCGGTAGCTGCCCAGCGCCAAGTCCAAGTTCATTACCAGGCTTTTGAGCTCCAGGCCATACGTTTGGGCAAAGGCCCGCTCCAACAGGTCTTCGCTTACTTTGAAGCCAATAAAATCGTGGTAAGAATTGGAGCGGTAGCGCCCGGCGGCCAGCTGCACCACATCAAAGGCAAACTCGGTGCGGCCGTGGGCCACGGGGTCCTGCTCGTAAGTCACGACCGAACCATACTTCGCTTTCAACTCGGGAAACAGCAGCGGCACCGATTTATTGATGCCCACCTCGTGCCCGTAAATGTCGGCCGCGTAGTGCGCCAGCGCCCCCAGGGCAAACGCGTACTCGTTGCGGTCCTTGGCGTCTTTGAGCAGGTTCTCCACAAAATCGCCCGAGCGCACGTAGTGCGCTAGGTCAGTAAACAGCGCCGAACCAAAGGGATAGTACCCCATGTCCTGCATAATGGAGCCGCCGTAGGCGTAGGCTTTCGCCGCCCGAAACTCCTCGGGCGTGGCCCCCGGAAAGCGGCGCTCCAGGGCAGGTTTCATGTAAGGTGCCCAGCACGAGTCGATGCTGGCCTGGTGGCTCAGCACCGAATAGGCCTGCGCGGGCCGGGCCCCTAGCACCAGCCAGCCCAGCAGCACGCCAGCGAAAAAGCGTAGTAAATACACGGAAAGAAAGCGGAAAGAATAGAAGTGAAACAACCTCAACGGTGCAGCGGGGGTTTACGTTACTTTCCTATATACTGGGCTAATAGTCCTCTCCTATTGCTGCTCGGGCGGCGCACTCAGCCCCGCCGCCACTGGCCACGCCGAGCTGCGAAAAGCCACCGTGCGCAGCCCTAGGGCCGCAAAAGGCGGCGCCGGAGGTAGCAGCATAGTCTGCGCTAGGTCGGTACTCAGGGCCTCGCCCACGGTGCGCACCGCCCCGGCCGGCACCCCCAGGCGGGCCAGCTCGTGCAGCAGGGCCCAGCCGTTGAGCTCCGCAATGCGCACCAGCAGCAGCTCTTCCAGCGCGGCGCGGTGGCGCACCCGCGCCGGGTTGGTGCCAAAGCGCGGCTCGTCGGCCCAGCGCGGCCGTTGCAGCACGGCGCACAGCGTGCGAAACTGCGCATCGGTGCCCACAGCCAGCACCAGGCGCTGGCCATCGGCGGCGCGGTATACGGTGCCGTAGGGCACGATGCTGGGGTGGCCCGAGCCCAGCGGCTGCGGGTCATTACCGGTGGCGAGCCAGGTGGCGCCCTGGTTGGCCAGCGAGGCCAGGGCGCTGTCAAACAAGCTGACCTCCACCAGGCACCCTAGGCCGGTGCGCTCGCGCTGGTACAGCGCCGTGAGAATGCCTTCCTTGAGCTGGTGCGCGGCAAACAGGTCGATAAAAGCCACCGGCAGCTTCTGCGGTGGGTCGTGCGGGCCAGCCCCGTTGAGGTGCATAAAGCCGGTTTCGGCCTGCAACACCGCGTCGTAGCCCACCCGATTATATTCCGGCCCGTAGCCCGTGAGCTGGGCATAAATGAGGCGCGGGTTGGCGGCCGCCAACGCCGCATAATCGACGCCCAGCTTAGTGGCATCGCCGGGCTTGTAGCTAGCCAGCAGCACGTCGGCTTCGGTGGCTAGCTGCCGCAGCTCGGCCTGAGCGGCGGGCTGCGTTAGGTCGAGCCCTAGGGTCTGCTTGCCCCAATTAGAAGCCGCAAAGTAGGCCGACACTGAGCTGTCGGGGTCGTCGCCGGGCACGCGCCAGGTGCGCGTAACATCGCCGGCCGGGGGCTCTATTTTGAGCACCTCGGCACCGAGCTCGGCAAAAAACTGGCCCACCTGCGGACCGGCCAGCACGGCGGCTAGCTCCAGCACGCGCAGGCCGGCGAAGGGAAGAGAGAGTGTCATTACGATAATTTTCAGCCTTCTTGACAGCGTGTAGAGCCGCATCTTTGCGTCTCGTCGTTGTTCAGCTCGCCCAGCGGGAGACGCAAAGATGCGGCTCTACATCACCCTGTATCAGCAGCTTCGGCCACTGCCTACTTCACCACCCCGGCCCGCGCGAACACCGGGAACACCACCTCGCGCTCGCCGTCGCCCCAGAGGCGCGTCAGCTCCTCGGCCACCTGCGCTACGGCGTCGGCGCCGTCGTGCTGCTGAGCGTAATTGGCCACCGCCGACCAGGTGTACAAGTAGCCCAGAAACCACTCGGCCGACCACTGCTTGCGCACCACAAAGCGCGCTCGTTGCACCCTAGCAAAGGGAAACTGCAAGCGAGCGTACTCGTCCAGCACGTGCCAGCGGTTGGCATCCCAGTAGGGGCCCACGGTTTCGTTGTGGAAATGTAAAATCCAGGCGTCCAGCGCGGGTTCGCCGGTTTGCACCAGGCCGTAGCCCCACTCGGCCAGCACGGTGCCGGGGCCGGCCACCCGGCGCACCTCGGCGTGGTAGGCCGGCAGGTCGAACCAGTGCACGGCCTGGGCCACGGTTATCAGGTCGAAGCGCTCGTCGGGGAAGGGCGTGCTTTCGGCCTTGGCCACCCGGTAGTACACGTTGGGCAGCGGCGGCGCCTGCATCAGCTGGCTTTCGCTGAGGTCGGTAGCTTCTACTTCCTGAAAGTACTGCGCCAGCACGGCGGCCACCTGGCCATTGCCGGTGGCGCAGTCCCAGGCCCGGATGCGGCTAGGCACCTGCGGCAAAAGCCAGGCGTAGAGTTCAGTCGGATAATCAATACGATAGCGGGCGTACTGGGCAGCCTGGGCAGAAAAACGGTCGAGGGACATACCGGTGAAGGTAGGCGCTAGCTGGGCACTTATTCCGCTTACCTTTGTTGCTAGTTGCCAGAAACTAGTTGGTCGTTGTCGGGTTAAAAACCAGTTGCCCAGCGGCCGCAACCTAGCCACTAGCAACTACCCAAAAGCGGTTCGCTGACCGGGACTCAATAAGGTCAGCCCCTATCCTTTCACTTTACCAGCTGAACCTTTGACGTTCCACGAATTTAATCTCCACGACGACCTGCTGGCCGGCGTGGATGCCATGAACTACCTCAACGCCACGCCCATTCAGGAGCAGGCTATTCCTAAAATCCTGGCCGGCAAAGACCTCATCGCCTGCGCCCAAACTGGCACCGGCAAAACGGCCGCCTACCTCGTGCCGCTGCTCGACAAGATTTCGCACGCCGGGCACGGCACCACCAGCACGCTCGTGCTAGTGCCCACCCGCGAGCTGGCTACCCAGATTGACGAGCAGGTCACGGGCTTCGGCTACTTCGTAGAAGCCTCGTCCATTGCTATTTACGGCGGCGGCAAAAGCGAAAACTGGGAGCAGCAGAAACGCGCCCTCACCAGCGGCGCCGACATTATCGTGGCCACGCCCGGCCGCCTCATTGCCCACATGCAGCTGGGCTACGTCAAGTTTGAGGACCTCAAATACCTGGTGCTCGATGAGGCCGACAAGATGATGGACATGGGCTTTGCCGATGACATCCTGAATATCGTGCGCCAGCTACCTAAGCAGCGGCAGACGCTGCTGTTCTCGGCCACCATGCCGAGCAAAATCCGTGACTTCTCGCAGCAGATTTTGCAAGACCCCGACGAGGTGCGCCTCGCTGTGAGCAAGCCCGCCGCTGGCATCAACCAGCAGTTCTACATGACCTTCGACCACCAGAAACTGCCGGTATTGGAGCACCTCATCAAGGCCCAGGATGTGCAGAGCATGGTGCTTTTTACCAGCAAGAAAGCGGCCGTGGCCGGCATCGTGCGCTCGCTCAACAAGCTTGGTTTTCCGGCCCAGGGCATCAGTTCCGACCGCACCCAGGAGGAGCGCGAGGAAACCATGCGAGCGTTTAAGAACAAGCAATTCCCCATCCTCGTCGCGACCGACGTGGTGAGCCGCGGCATTGATATCGACTCGCTGAGCCACGTGGTGAACTTCGACGTGCCCCGCGCCGCCGAGGACTACGTGCACCGCATTGGGCGCACGGCCCGCGCGGCTACCACGGGCACGGCCATCACTTTCATCGCCGACCAGGACCAGGACCGCATCGTTAAAATCGAGAAGCTCATTGAGCGCGAAATCGAGAAGCAGGCCATCACCGAAGGCCTCGGCTATGGCCCGGCGCCCGAGTTTGACCCCAAGCGCTTCAGCGGCCTGGGTGGCAAAAGCGGCCCGCGCGACGGCCGCAGTGGCGGCTCAGGCGGCCGTGACCGCGGCCCCCGCCGCGAAGGCGAAGGTGGCGACCGCGACCGCGGCCCGCGCCCGCCCCGCGCCGAAGGCGACCGCCGCGAAGGTGGCGGTGGTGGCCGCGACCGTGGCCCCCGCCGCGACGAAGCCAAAAACGACCCGCAACGCGCTGAGCGTATGGCGAGTGCCGCCGCCCGCCTAGCGGCCATCGACGCCGGCCAGGCGCCGGTAGCACCCTACGTAGCACCCCCCCGCGAAGGCCGCCCGCCCCGCGAGCCCCGGCCCGAGGGTGAGGCACCACGTGCTCCGCGCCCACCCCGCGAACCTCGGCCCGAAGGTGAAGCACCCCGCACCCCCCGCCCGTCCCGCGAACCCCGACCCGAGGGCGAAACCGAAACCCCACGCGAGCCCCGCGCCGAGGGTGACCAGGCAGAAGGCCAGCGCCGCCGCAAGCGGGGCGGCCGCAACCGCAGCGGCCGGGGCCCCCGCCCCACCGAGGGCACCGCGCCTACCGCCGAAGCCCCGAGCCCCGCACCGGCCGAATAGCTACCCTAGGGCGCTGAGCACGTAGCGCGGATTTTCAATCCGCAAATAGTAAGCCTAGGTAATGCGCAGACTAAAAGCCCGCACTACGGCACCGCAGCCTTGAAACCCCGCTAGGTCCTGACAACCAAACGCCCGCCCGCAATATCCTTGCGGGCGGGCGTTTGCTTAGCTGCTACCCTTGGCCCTTTATGAAAGCCTAGCTGATACCTGGTTAGGCTTCCGCCGACGGGTGGTGGGCAGAACCAGCCAAAAAAGGAGGAAAAATACGGGCTTTTTTGCATATACGCAGCCTGAGCGAACTTTAAGGCCCGAAACCTTTTCAACGCAAGCTATTGTATATTAACCTTATAGTTCGTTTTTTACCTACTTAGGGCGGGAGCAATATAAGGCAAACTTTTGTTTTTTATTCCCCGCACGACTTTCTACCTTTGTGCCCCTATCGAAAGCTGCCTGCGCTCTGCCCAGAAAAATTGTGAATAAACCGTCGCTGTTGCTCCTGCCGGCCCTGGCTGCCCTGGGCCTCATTACCCAATGCCAGTCGAGCAAACCCGCCGCGACGGCCGCCGCCACCTCCTCCAGCACGGCCACAGTAGCAACTCCTAAGGAATACACTTATACCACCGTGCCCAACGACCCGTTGGGCGTGCGCGTGTACAAACTGGCCAATGGCCTGACGGTGTATCTATCTGATTACAAGAACGCGCCGCGTATCCAAACCTATATCGCGGTGCGGGCGGGCTCCAAGAACGACCCGGCCACGGCCACCGGCCTGGCGCACTACCTCGAGCACATGGTGTTCAAGGGCACCTCGCGCTTGGGTACTAAAGACTGGGCCCAGGAAAAGCCGCAGCTCGACAAAATAGAGGCGCTATACGAGACCTACCGTAGCCAGCGCAACGACCCGGCCGCCCGCAAGCGCACCTACCACCAAATTGACTCGATTTCGGGGGTGGCGGCGCGCTACGCGGTGCCCAACGAGTACGACAAGCTGATGGGTAGCCTCGGCTCGAAGGGCTCTAATGCGCACACCTCCAACGAGGAAACGGTGTACCAGGAGGATATTCCAAGCAACCAGCTCGAAAAATGGTCAGCTGTGCAGGCTGAGCGTTTCAAGGAAATGGTGCCGCGCCTGTTTCATACCGAGCTGGAGGCCGTGTACGAGGAAAAAAACCGCGGGCTGGATAGCGATTTTAGCAAAGAGTTTGAGACGCTGAACGCCAGCCTCTACCCGACCCACCCCTACGGCACGCAGACGACCATCGGCACGATTGAGCACTTGCAAAATCCGTCGATTACCGAGATTAGGAAGTACTTCAACCAGTACTACGTGCCCGGCAACGTGGCCCTCTGCCTCAGCGGCGACCTGGACTACGACCAGACCATCCGGCTGATTGATAAGTACTTTGGCGAGTGGAAACCACAGGCGCCGCCTACCTTCAGTGCGCCGGTAGAGAAGCCACTCGCGGCCCCGATTACGAAAGAGGTAGTGGGCCCGGCGGCCGAGAATGTGATGGTGGGCTACCGTTTTGCGGGCAAGGCCACCCGCGACGCTCTACGCCTGCGGATGCTGGATAAAATCCTGACCAACGGCCAGGCCGGCTTATTTGACCTCGACCTGAACCAGCAGCAGAAAGTGCTGCAAGCCAGCAGTTTCACGGACCTCAACGACGATTACTCGACGCACATTTTATACGGCAGCCCGCGCCAGGGCCAGAAGCTAGAAGAAGTGCAGAGCTTGATGCTGGCCGAGGTAGAGAAGGTGAAAAAAGGTGATTTCCCAGAGTGGCTCATTCCGGCCATCGTCAACAACGAGAAGCTGAACCGCACCAAGAGCTATGAAAGCAACGAGGCACGGGCCAGCGCCATGTACGAGGCCTTTATTGAGCGCGTGAGCTGGGCCGACTACGTAAAGCAGAACGAGGATTTTGGCACCATCACAAAGGCCGAAATAATCAAGTTTGCCACCGACAACTACGGCCCCAACGCGGTAACGGTGTACAAGCGCACCGGCACCGACCCCAACACGGTGAAGGTGGTTAAGCCCGCTATCACGCCGGTGCCGGCCAACCGCGACGCGGCCTCGGCCTACTACACTGAGGTGAGCAAGCTGCCCGCTACCGACCTCGCGCCGGTGTTCGTGGATTATAAAAAGGACATTCAGACGACCGACCTCAAGCCCGGCCTGCCGCTCTACTACACCCACAACGCGGAGAACGGCTTGTTCAGCCTGTTCTACGCCATCGACCTAGGCAGCAACAACGACCCGCGCCTCGACCTGGCCACCGACTACTTGCAGTACCTAGGGACCGGCAACTACTCGGCGGCGCAGCTCCAGCAAGAGTTTTACAAGCTTGGGTGCTCGTTTGCCGTCAGCAGCGGCCAGGACCGCATCCTGATGAGCCTCAGTGGCCTGGACAGCAACCTGGAGCCGGCCGTGAAGCTTTTTGAGCAGCTGCTCAACGCGCCCCGCCCCGATGCCGCAGCCCTGCAAAACATGGTGGCCGGCATCTTGAAGCAGCGCCAGGATGCCAAGCTCAACAAGGGCGTTATCCTGAACGCGGCCATGCTGAACTACGCTAAGTACGGCGCCAAGAACCCGTTTACGAACGTCCTCAGCGAGCAGCAGCTCAAGGCTTTGAAGCCCGAACAGCTTACGGCGCTGCTGAAATCGCTGCCTACGTATCAGCACCGCTCGCTGTACTATGGGCCGCGTGAAGTAACAGCCCTAGGTAGCGTACTACGCGCCAACCACCGCACGCCCGCTACCCTCAAGCCCACCCCGGCCGCCAAGGATTTTGCGGAGCAGCCTTTGAAAGAAAAGAAGGTATATTGGGTTGATTACAAGATGGTGCAGGCCGAAATCCTGTTCCTGACCAAGGGCGATTTATATAGCAAGGCAATGGCCCCCACGGTGGCGCTCTACAACGAATACTTCGGTGGTGGCATGGGCAGCATCGTGTTTCAGGACTTGCGCGAGAGCAAGGCGCTGGCTTATTCGGCCTCATCGCGCTACGCGAATGCGGACAAGACCGGGCGCTCGAACTACATCGTGAGCTACATCGGCACGCAGAGCGACAAGCTGCCCGAGGCCATGAGCGGCATGGAAAACCTGCTCACCGACATGCCGATGGCTGAGGCGAACCTGGTGATTGCCAAGCAGAGCATCCGCAACAGCATTGCCACCGACCGCATCACCCACGAAGGCGTGCTGCTCAGCTACGAGCGCGCCCGCCGCCTAGGGCTCGACTACGACCTGCGCCGCGATGTGTATGAGCAAACGCAGAACATGACTTTTGGCGAGCTCCAGAAATTTCAGCAAGCCAAAATCAAGGGCCAGAACCAGGTCATCCTGGTTATCGGCTCCAAGGACCGGCTCAACTTCAAGGAGCTGGCCAAGTACGGCAGCGTGGAGCAGTTGAGCCTGAAAGAAATATTTGGCTATTAAACATCTCTAACGCAGCGCCCCACCCCCCGGCCCCCTTTCCGAAAAGGAGAGGGGGAGCCGACCGCTAGCAGACGATTGCTTTTGTAAGGAAGTCGTCAGGCTCCCCCTCGCCTTTTAGAGAGGGGGCTGTGGGGGGTGAGATGCTGCACTCAACAACGACTACCCTCTTCCCACCCCCCAACCTGACTAAAACAGAATAACTTTTTCCTCATGGCAGAGCAGAAAATAACCATTAAGAATGGCAAGCTCAATGTACCCGACCAACCTACTATCCCCTTCATCGAGGGCGACGGCATTGGCCCGGACATTTGGCGCGCCTCGCAGCTCGTGTTTGACGCAGCGGTAGAGAAAGCCTACGGCGGCAAAAAGAAGCTGGTGTGGAAAGAAGTGCTGGCCGGCGAAAAAGCCTATAAGCAACTCAATAACTGGCTGCCAGCCGAAACGCTGGACGCTTTCCGCGAGTACCTGGTGGGCATCAAAGGCCCTCTGACGACGCCCGTGGGCGGCGGCATCCGCTCGCTCAATGTGGCCCTGCGCCAGGAACTGGACCTCTACGCCTGCGTGCGCCCCGTGCGCTACTACGATGGCGTGCCCTCGCCGGTGAAGCACCCCGAGCTGACCAACATGGTCATTTTCCGCGAGAATACGGAGGATATCTACGCCGGCATCGAGTACATGAACGGCACGCCGCAGGCCCAGAAAATGCTCGAATTCCTGCAGGATGAGATGGGCGTGAAGAAGATTCGCTTCCCCGATTCGTCGTCGTTCGGTATCAAGCCAGTGTCGAAAGAAGGCACCGAGCGCCTGGTGCGCGCCGCCATCAAGTACGCCCTAGAGCACAAGCTGCCGTCGGTGACCTTGGTGCATAAGGGCAACATCATGAAGTTTACGGAAGGTGCTTTCAAAACCTGGGGCTACGAGCTGGCCGAGAAGGAGTTTGGCGCTAAAGTATTCACCTGGGCGCAGTACGATAAAATCGTGGCCAAGCAGGGTGTGCAAGTGGCCGACGCCCTGCAAAAGCAGGCGCAGGACCAGGGCAAGCTCATCATCAAGGACAGCATCGCCGATGCGTTCTTGCAGCAAATCCTGCTCCGCCCCTCCGAGTACTCGGTGGTGGCGACCCTGAACCTGAACGGCGACTACATCTCCGACGCGCTGGCCGCCATCGTGGGCGGCATCGGCATCGCGCCGGGCGCCAATATCAACTACGTAACCGGCCACGCCATCTTCGAAGCGACCCACGGCACCGCGCCCAAGTACGCCAACCAGGACAAGGTGAACCCCGGCTCGGTTATCCTCTCGGGCGTGATGATGCTGGAGCACCTAGGCTGGAAAGAAGCCGCTGCCCTCATCAACAAAGGCCTCGAAGCCGCCATCGAAAGCAAGCGCGTAACCTACGATTTCGAACGTCAAATGGAAGGCGCTACCTTGCTCAAAACGAGCGAGTTTGCCGAGGAGATTGTAAAGAATATGTAATAGCTTGGCATTTGCCACTCAACGAAAAACCCCCGCGTTGGCCGTAAGGCTGGCGCGGGGGTTTTGCATAAAATCAGTTAGCGTTTTATACAAGCAATGAAACTCGCACCGGCCTATGCTGACTGCTGACCATGTACTGGCCGTGCTGGCCCAAACTGGCGCGAGTTTAGCACAGCGTAACTTGTGACCAGCTATGATGTGGAGGCTGCGTCTTCACTGCCGCGCCAGTAGTAAACGGCGCTTAGGCTGGCCTCAAACATTCCAATCGGTGCGAACGTCGGGAGGCACAGCTTCCCGGCAAAAAAGGCACGAGTTACGCTGCGCTAAATTCGCGCCAGCACTGTGTTCCTACTTTTATGGGCTAAATCTTACCTGCCTATGCCTACTCCCGACGACCACCTGCGCTTCCCTATCGGCCCGCCGCAGCTACCTACCGCGCCGCTCACGCCCGCCGAGCGCGCCGAATACTTGCAGCAGCTAGCCGACTTGCCAGGCGACCTAGGCGCGCTGGCTACCCAAGTCGGGGCCGAGCGGCTGCAACTGCCCTACCGCCCCGGTGGCTGGACCGGCCAGCAGGTCATTCACCACGTGGCCGACTCGCACCTGAACAGCTACTGCCGCTTCCGCTTGGCCCTGACGGAGGACAACCCGACTATCAAGCCCTACGAGGAAGGCGCCTGGGCCGAGCTGCCCGACGTAGCCACGGTGCCGGTGGCCGTGTCGCTGGCGCTGCTCACGAGCTTGCACAATCGCTGGGTGACGCTGCTGCACCAGCTCACAGAAGCGCAATGGCAGCGCACGTTTTATCATCCTGGCAATGGGCGCACGTCTACGCTGGAAGAAGCGCTGGCGCTCTACGCCTGGCATGGGCGGCACCACGCGGCGCACCTAGCTTTGCTGGCTTCCTAACGCTTATTTTCATGCATTCTCCTATTTCCGACGAGCACTTGCGCTTTCCCGTGGGCCGGCTGCAACTGCCGACGGCCCCGCTCACGGCGGCCGAGCGAGCGCCCTACCTCCAGCAACTGGCCGATTTTCCGGCCCGGCTGGCCGCCGCCGCCCAGCGCGTGGGCGACGAGCGGCTGCAACTGCCCTACCGCCCCGGCGGCTGGACCGGCCGTCAGGTTATTCATCACCTGGCCGACACGCACCCCCAGCTGTACAGCCGCTTCCGGCTGGCGCTCACCGAGGATAACCCCACCGTGCGCCCCTTCAACGAGGCCGCCTGGGCCGAGCTGCCCGACGTGGCCACCACGCCGATTGCTGCGTCGCTAACCCTGCTCGATGGCCTGCACCGCCGCTGGGTTGGCCTGCTTGAAAGCATCACCGGGGCGCAGTGGCAGCGCACGTTTTACCACCCGCGCTACGATACTACTATGACCCTCGACCAAGCCCTGGTGCAGTACGCTTGGCACGGCCAGCACCACCTAGGGCACCTGGCATTATTGGCCAACCCTACTAGCTAGGCTTGACCAAGGCATAGTTGCACCGTAGGATGCGGGACTTGCCCCCGCCCGGCGTTATCCGGCCCTTTCCCAACGTAGCAAAACAACGCCGGGCGGCAACAAGTAGCCCCTAGGTTCTTCTAAAACGACAAAGCCACGCGGAGCATACCACGTGGCTTTGCCGTTTTAGAGGAACCTAGGGGCTACTTGTTGCCGCCCCGCACCATGCTGTTGCCTTTGCCGTAGCGGCGCAGGCTCTTTTCCGCCTCGGGGTTGAGCTGGGCGGCCTTGGCGAGGTCGCGGCGGGCTTCCTTCAGGCGGTCGAAGCTGGCGTAGCTGATGCCGCGGTACTCGATAGCGTCGGCATAGAGCGAGTCGATAGTGATGGCGCGGGTAAAGTCTGACACGGCGGCTTTGTACTGGTACATCTGCATTTTGGCTACGCCCCGGCCAAAGAAAGCTTCCTTATCATCGGGGCGGTACTTCACGGCGCCGCTAAAGTCGCTAGAAGCTGCTTTGTACTGCTTCATCATCAGCTCGTTAACCCCTTTGTTATAATACAGGTCAGGGTTGTTGCGCTGCAAGCGAAGAGCGGCGGTATAATCAGGCGCCGCATCCTTGTAGTTCTTGAGGTTAGAGTTGGCCTTGGCGCGCTCGAGCAGCGCCCTGGGGTTCTTGGGGTTGGTGCGCAGTGACACGTTGGCGCGGGCCAGCTGGTACTTGTAGTCGGCAGCGGTCAGCTTCTTTTCGGCAGCGCGAGCGGCCGAAGCTTCGGCGGCGGAGGGCGCGTTGGGGTCAGCGGTGGCGTCGGTGGCCTCGGCGGCGGGTGCATCGAGGGCGGCTACTGATACGCTGCCGTCGGCGGCAGCCGTGGTAGCGGTGGCCGTTTCGGGAGTGGGGGCGGGCGGGGGCACTACGGCGGTAGCAACCGAGTTGCTGGTAGGGCGCTCTTTTTCGGTGGTGGCGGTGGCGCAGCTAGTGGCAAAAGCTAGCCCGGCCAAAGCGGCGGGTGCTAAATAAGGAAGAAGTGATTTCATCAACGTAAATAAGGAGAACGGTATAAGTGCCGGTAAAGATAAAAGCCAGCGTCTTTTACGGCGCAAGCCCGAACGGTGGTTGCCAGCTCGTTGTTAAGAGATAGTTAGCGGGGCGCCCCGCTGGGCCCTAGACCGGTTCCGGGGCTAGCACCTGCGCCGCCGGTTGGCCTATCTTTGCAAGCCCGGCCTGGCCGGTAGTTCTCTTTCTGTTTATTTCCCGACGTTTTTCTCATGGCATTGCAATTTGACCTGGTAGTAATTGGTTCAGGGCCCGGTGGTTACGTGGCTGCTATTCGCGCCGCGCAGCTTGGGCTGAAAGTGGGCGTAGTGGAGCGCGAGTCGCTGGGTGGCATCTGCCTCAACTGGGGCTGCATTCCCACCAAGGCTCTGCTCAAGAGCGCTCAGGTGTATGAGTACCTCCAGCACGCTCAGGACTACGGCCTGACGGTAAAGGAAGCTGGTTTCGACTTTCCCGCCGTGATTAAGCGCAGCCGGGGCGTGGCCGATGGCATGAGCAAGGGCATCAACTTCTTGTTCAAGAAGAATAAAATTGAGGTTGTAAACGGCACCGGTAAGCTCCTGGCTCCCGGCAAAGTAGAAGTGACCAAGGCCGACGGCACCAAGGAAACCGTGGAGGCCAAGAGCATCATCCTGGCCACCGGCGCCCGCGCCCGCCAGCTGCCCAACCTACCCATCGACGACCAGAAAATCATCGGCTACCGCAAGGCCATGACCCCCGACAGCCTGCCCAAGAGTATGGTCATCGTGGGCTCGGGCGCCATCGGCGTCGAGTTCGCGTACTTCTACCGCTCCATGGGTACCGAGGTCACCATCGTGGAGTTTCTGCCCCGCATCGTGCCGGTGGAAGACGAGGAGATTTCGCGCCAGATGGAGAAATCCTACAAAAAGCTGGGCATCAACATTCTCACCAATGCCGAAGTAACCAAAGTAGACACCAGCGGCACGGGCTGCACCGTGTTTATCAAAACCCAGAAGGACGAGCAGCAGATTGCCTGCGACGTGGTACTGAGCGCCGTGGGCGTGCAAACCAACCTCGAAAACATCGGCCTTGAAGAGCTCGGTATCAAAACTGAGCGCGGCCGCGTGCTGGTCGATGACTTCTACCAGACCAATGTGCCCGGCATTTTCGCCATCGGCGACATCATTCCGGGCCCGGCGCTGGCGCACGTGGCGTCGGCTGAAGGCATCATCTGCGTGGAGAAAATCACGGGCCACAACCCCGAGCCGCTCAACTACACCAACATCCCCGGCTGCACCTACGCCCAACCCGAAATTGCCAGCGTCGGCTACACCGAGGCGGAGGCCAAGGCCAAAGGCTACGAAATCCGGGTGGGCAAATTTCCGTTCTCGGCCTCAGGCAAAGCGGCCGCAGGCGGCGTGAAGGACGGCTTCGTCAAAGTAATTTTCGACGCCAAATACGGCGAGTGGCTCGGCGCCCACATGATTGGGGCCAACGTGACCGAGATGATTGCCGAAGTGGTAGTAGCGCGCAAGCTCGAAACCACCGGCCACGAGATTATCAAGTCGGTGCACCCCCACCCCACCATGAGCGAAGCCATCATGGAAGCCGCCGCAGCGGCCTACGATGAGGTGATTCACCTATAAGATATAAACTTTAGCTGAAAAGCCGACCTAGCTGCTAGGTCGGCTTTTTTCGTGCTCTATATTTGACCGCACTTATTCATTAACTTATCATTTTTACATGAAACAACAAATTACTCGTTCGTTAGCGGCTTTTCTCACGGGCTGCACTTTACTAGGCAGCGGCTGCGCGGGTTCTTATACCCCTATCCGTCCTGACCGCATCGCCACCTACCAATCCTCACCGGCGGGGGCACCGCTTCAGCTTGGCTATCAGTTTGATGCGCTGCGCACTCACGGCCGCAACAAGAAGTACGTCAAGAAGGAGCAGAAGAAAGGCTACCACGTAGTTGCCGTCCAAATTAAGAATAATACCGGCGCCGAAATCAACTTCTCGCGCGACGCCGTTTTGTACTATGGCGACCGCCCTATTGTACCCGTGTCGGCCGCCATCGCCGCCCAAGACATGAAGCAGGGCGTGGCTATTTACCTGCTCTACGTGCTGCTCAATTTCAACGTGGGGGCTACTACTACCACTACCAACGGCTACGTTACCTCCACCTCATCGGGTACTTTCATCCCGACTGGGCCTTTCATTGCGGGGGGCAACATGCTGGGCGCGTCGATGGCCAATGGCAATTTTCGCCGCGAGCTCCAGCAGTTTGACCTTACCAACCGCAACATCGCCCCCGGCGAAACGGTGTATGGCCTGATAAGCGTGCGCGAATTCAACGTGGCGCCGCTGCGGCTAGAACTGCGCTCGGTGGCCTCGACTACGCCGCAGCCGGCCGCTCCTACCCTACCGCCCGCCAGCGCCCCTAGGTCCATTACCAACTAAGTATCAATTAGTAATCCTGCAAAGCCAGTAAGGAATTCCGGATGCGCGGGGTTTTTTACTGGCTTTTAGCTGGTCTTATTTCTATGAAAATTATCTATCCTATTGCGCTATTACTAATTTTCAGCTCACTATCGGCCTGCACCTCTATTACCGAAGAAGCTGGCTTTAAGGCCGTGGCGGACTTCTACGGCGGCAATGTATCCATGAAAAAAGGTACCGGCATCTCAACTACTGCCACGGAGCCGCAGGGCAGCTACCTGGAAGTGGACTTGACCACGCCGGGCATTGGCAAGTATTACCGCGATATGCAGCTGCCGGCTTCTAACTGCGCGTATCTGGTGTACAAACACCTAAGGCCTAGGGAGCGCGCGGGCTACAATTATTTTAAGGTCGTCATCCAGGATTCTGCCGCGGCTCATAGCTATACCTTTTCTCCAGCCGACCTTGAGCTGGCTACTCAATCCATTGAGAACTTCAACATGCTAATGTTCAAGCTGCAAGCAGCAGATTACCCGGCCGTGCTAAGGCATCTTGACGCCGCCGCCCTAGGTACGATGAGCCACGATAGCGTAACGGCCAACCTGCGCAGAATCAGCAAGGGACTCGCCCCGTTCAGCAGCTACTTGGTGCAGGGCTTCGAGGTGAAGCAAACACCGCTGGCCGGCCAAGCAATACCCATAGTACGCTTCTCTGTTTCGGTGTCGCGGGTGCAGAAAAGCACCGTGCCGCTCTTCGTTTACATCAATCCCAAGCCTCAAACGCCACAGTTTTTGTGCGGCTTACGGCTGTTGTAAGCCTGGCCTTTGCGGGCCAATAAAAAAAGCCACCCCTGGTACGGGGTGGCTTTTTCATTCGCTAGACCTGATTCAGCTATTGCTTGGCAATAACGTTGAAGGTCAGCGTAAACTCGTCGTTGATGGCTTTGTCGCCGATGCTGTCGAAGAAAGTCTTCGAGCCGTACTTCAAACCAAACTTGGTGCGGTCGATGGTCACTTTGCCGGTGGCGGCGGCTACGCCGTTTTTCACGCCTACTTTGGCCGGGAAGCTGATTTGCTGCGTCACGCCCTTGATGGTCATGTCGCCCGTGATGGTAGCGTTATCGGCATCAGCTTTAGCACCGGCGATGGGGGCTACGCTCTTGATTTTGAAAACTGAAGTGGGGTAAGCCGGCGCGTCGAAGAAGTCGCCGCTGCTCATGTGGCCCACAAATTTGGCTTGGTTTTCGGCGTCGGTGATGTCGGTGGCCTTCATCGTCTTCATGTCCACAGTCACGGTGCCGCCAGTTACCATGTTGTTGCGCACTTGCAGGTCACCGCCCGTGAACTGCATCGTACCGTTGTGGCCGTGCGTCACTGCTTTACCTTCCCAGCCCAGGGTGCTTAGCTGCGGCTGCACCTTGTAGGCAGCCACGGCTGCCGTAGCAGTTTTAGCAACGGATTTCTGAGCGAAAGCGGCCGGCGCAGCCAGCAAAGCAGCCCCTAGGAGGGCGGGAAACAAAATGTTTTTCATGGTTGAAAAAAGGTAAGAAAGTTTGAGTGATGGGCCGGATAAACAACTATCAGGCCCGGATTTTATCGAGTAAATTGTTGAGCTGGCGCAGTTCGGCGGGCGTCAGTTTATCGAGGCTGTTGCGGGCGGGGTTAGCCTGCTCATCTTCATCTATCTGCCGCAGCAGGCGCAAGCCGGCTTCGGTGATGCGAATGTCGACTGCGCGGCGGTTGGCGGGGCACACGGTGCGGGTCACCAGCTTTTTTTCCTCCAGCTTGTCGACTATGCGCGAGGCGTTGCTGGTTTTGTCGAGCATGCGCTCGATGAGCAGCGCCACCGTGGCTGGCAGCGGGTGCTGCCCGCGCAAAATACGCAGCACGTTGAACTGCGGCAGCGTGAGGTCGTAGGGCTTGAAGGCGGCCGTTTGGCGCTGCCCCAGCCAGCCAGCCGTGTACACTACATTGAGGTAAGCCTTGTGGACTTCACTCTGAAAAGTAGGCTGCTTGATTTCGTCTTCCAGGCGCATGGGGGAATTGATTACGGGTGCAAATTTAGTGTACCTACATTTAATGTTGCAACATTATTCATAACTTTTTTTCTATTTATTTTTACCTAGGTAATCTCGCCCGATTTTTGCCCGTAAACACGCACCTTTCTCACTTTTCACCTTCTTTCTTTCTATGCGCCTTATTCACTTAGCAGCCAGCATGCTCCTCGGGGCGAGCCTGGCTGCGGCCCCTCGCCTCAGCGTGGCCCAGCCCAGCGGCGGCCAGCCGGTGCGCCCCGGCCGCACCACGCAGTATTTATTTACCCGCGGTGCCGTGGTGCAGCGCACCGGTAGCCAGACTACCGCCCTCACCCAAAACGTGCGCCTGCCCAACGGCACCAAAATCAACGTGCGCAGCGGCATTGTAGAGCTGCCGACCGGCAAAATTACGACCCTGCGCGAGGGCGACTACGTGAATGCCGAAGGAGGCATCGTGTTTGGCACGCCCGCCAGCGCCGCCGCCGCCCGTGGCGATACCACGGTAGCGGCCAACGCGAAGTTTGACCCCTACGTGCACGTGGGCACGGCGCCCGCCCGCGTACTTGGCGACGCCCCTACCGAGCGCGAGCAGCTGCTGATGCGCAAGATTGAGCTGCTCAGCCGCAAAGTGGCCCTGTACGGCCAGACCGCCACGAACCTGCCCAACACCGATGCCGTGGACAAGCAGCTGCAAGAGCTTGACGCGCAGCTCAAAACGGCCAAGCGCGACTAGCTGCCACCCAACCAAAACAGCGTGCCCGCTGAGGTGCTCCTTTACCGGGGCGGCCTTGGTTGGCACGCTGCTTGTCTAGGGTGCGGCATGGCTTACTACTCCGTTCTCCTGTTCAACGCAAATACCTATAACCCTTTTTTCACCGGGCTGGGGCTGCTGCTGGCAGCCGTGGCCATCGGGCTGGGCTACGGGGCCGTAAAGCTGCTGGGCAGCGTGGGGGCCGACACCAATACCGGGGGCAAAGCCTTCAACTTCGCGGCCGGCATAGCTCTGGTGGGGGGCGCGGCTATTGTGCTGGGGCTGGCGGCCCTCTGCGCCACGTGGGTGGCGGGCTAGGTAGCCGCCAGCAGTCCGCCCTCTTCTTGCACGAGGCCGAAGGGCTCGTCGCGCACGATGAGCAGGCCATCGAGGTCGTGCACTTCGGCCAAGGCGCTGATTTGCAGGGCCGACCAAATACCGAGCGAGGTTTCGACCATGCAGCCCAGCATAGGTACCAAGCCGTGGGCGCGGGTGCGGCGCAGCAGGTCGATGCCGCGCTGGTAGCCACCCGCTTTCATGAGTTTGACATTGACGCCGTGAAACTGCCGGGCGATTTCCGTAAAATCGGCCGCATCGGTCACCGACTCGTCGGCCAGCAGCGGCACGGTTGTGCGCGGGCGCAGGTAGCGATAGTCATCACCTAGGGCGGCGGGCAGGGGCTGCTCCAGCAGGTGCAGCACGAGGCCCGGCACGACGGCCGCCTGCTCCAGAAAGCGCAGCAGGCTGTCGGCATCGGGCCAGGCCTCGTTGCCATCCACGAGCAGCGGCTGGCCAGGACAGGCCGCCGCCACGGCGCGTAGCAGGTCGAGGCCCTCAGCCTGGTTTACCTTAATTTTTAAAAGACTGAAGCGCCGAGCCCGCTGCTGCTCGATGAAGCCGGCCACCTCGCCCGGCGCCATGATGGGCAACGAAAAAGCCGTGGGCACGCGCTCGGCTGGCCGCGGCACGCCTAGGTACTGCCACACCGCCTGCCCGGCCCGGGCGGCCAGGCAGTGCGTAAGGGCCGCCTCCAGCGCAAAACCCAGGGCGTGGGCCACGGGCTGCGCGGCGAGTAGCGCCGCGAGTTCCAGCAGCGTCGTGACCTGGGGCAGCCCCGCCGCGAGCAAGCCCGCAAACTGCTGATGCAGCAACTCGGGCGATTCGCCGTAGCGCACGTTGGGCGCGGCCTCGCCCCGCCCTACCCCGCCGGGCTTCGTGGCCTGCACCACGAGGTTGGTTTTGGTGGTAGAGGCATTGCGCGCGATTTTCCAGGTGTAGCGCAGCGGCAGCTCGTACGCCGTTAGGGTCCAGGTAGTCAGCATAAGGGATAAAGAAGGTCTATCAGAGCCTAAGCGCGATGCCCGCGCCTATGCTTTGCCAAACGCAAGCAAAACTACCTACGGCCGCCGCCCACTCTGCGCCGCGCTACGCAAGCAGTAGCTACGCCCAGTCGAACGCGGCAGGTCCAGCGGCCCCGAGATAGGCGGTGACGCTAGCGGCCCAACCATAAAAAAGCCCGCTTGCTCCTTATAGATACGGAGGCATTAAGGGGCTGACCTAGGGAGCGGGCAGCGGTTTCGGCCCGCCGGCCCGTTCTTTATAGCCTCAATTTTGCTTCTTATTTACCTACGCATGAAGTTTTCGCGTCTTTCCGGGCTGGCTATTGGTTTGATTTTGCTGGCGTTAGCGCTCACGGTGCTGGTCGCTTACGGCCTCGTGCACCTGCCCAGCGCCGTGCCGGCCACCGCGCGCTGGCTGGCGCTGGCCGCCCTGGGGGCGGCGCTCGCCCCCAAGCGCTCCCTCACCCTCTGGATAGTGCTGAGTATGCTGGCGGGCATCGAACTCGGCTACGATGCCCCCGGCGTGGCCGTGCCGCTCAAGGTGCTCAGCGACGCATTTCTGCGCCTGGTCAAAACCATTATCGCCCCGCTCGTTTTTGCGACGCTCGTGGTGGGCATCGCTGGCCACGCCAACCTCAAGCAGGTGGGCCGCATGGGCATCAAGGCCCTAGTGTATTTTGAGATTGTCACCACGTTTGCGCTGTTTATCGGCCTAGCCGCCATCAACTTGACCAAAGCGGGCGTGGGTGTGGCCAAGGTACTGCCGGCGGCTGGCGAGGCGGATACCCTGCAACCCGCCGCGCACCAAACGGCAGCCGATATTATTCTGCACATCTTTCCCGAAAACATCGCTAAGTCGGTGGCCGAAGGGCAAGTGCTGCAAGTGGTTATCTTCGCCATCATCTTTGCTATCGGCCTGGCGCTCAGCCCCGAAAAGCCCCGCCGGGTGATGCTCGACTTCTGCGAAAGCCTCTCAGAAGTCATGTTCAAGTTCACCAACGTGGTGATGTATTTTGCCCCCCTAGGGGTGGGCGGCGCCCTCGCCTACACGGTGGGCAAGATGGGCCTGGCGCCGCTCAAAAACGCGGCGTATCTGCTCTTTACGCTCTACGGGGCGCTGGTGGCCTTCGTGCTGCTGGTGCTGCTGCCGGTGCTGCTGCTGGCGCGCCTGCCCCTGCGGCGCTTCGTGGCGGCGGTGGCCGAGCCGGTGAGCATCGCGTTTGCCACTACCAGCAGCGAGGCGGCCCTACCCCGCGCTATGGAGGCCATGGAAGGCATCGGAGTGCCGCGCCGCATCGTGGCCTTCGTGATGCCCACCGGCTACTCCTTTAATCTGGATGGCACCACGCTTTACCTATCGCTGGCGGCCGTGTTCGTGGCCCAGGCGGCGGGCGTGCCGCTCAGCTTTGGGCAGCAGCTACTTATGGTGTTCACCCTGATGCTCACCAGCAAAGGCGTGGCGGGCGTACCTAGGGCCTCGCTCGTGATACTATTGGCCACGGTGGCTTCGTTTAACCTGCCCGCTTGGCCCGTATTTATTATCCTAGGCATTGATGCGCTGATGGATATGGCGCGCACGGCGGTGAACGTGCTGGGCAACTGTTTGGCCTCTGCGGTGGTTGCACGTTGGGAAGGTGAATTTATCGACGACTACGTGGCGCCGCCCGACTTGCTCACCGTAGAGCCAGCGGCGGCCTCCCACTAGCACGGATAAAGCATCTGTCCAGCCCTAGGTCTATTTTTTATTTGAATCAGGCTACGACTGATAAACTTGATTAAAGACTATTTTTGGTAGATAGGCGAGCATGTAGTACTTTAGGGCATGGATAAATTTTATTCAATAAAAAGGCGTTAATTCTCTAAAATACCCTCATAAAGTACAAATTTAGCTTTTATCATTCCACTATGAAATTGTACTCCTTCGTTGCGCGGCCGGCTTTAGTAGCCGCCGTGGTTTTATCGGGCCTGAGCGCTTGCATGTCGGTTAAGGGTAGCTTCTCGCACACCCCGACGGCGGTTATCACCAAGCGCCTGCCTCCGATGGAAATTACGGCCGACCCCGGCCCGCTGGCCATGAACGACGGCGCCCTGCCCGACGACCCGCTGCGCCTGTTCAAATCGGAGCTACAGCACAACGTAGTGGAAGCCACCGATACGGCCACCTACGGCTACATCCGCCTGGTAGTCACTAAGGTGCACACCGTCCGCAAGGGCCGCAGCCTGCAGGCTGCGCAGGTAGTTACTATGCTGGTGCCCAGTATATTCGGTGCGCCCCTAGAGTGGTACAATACGGACCTCGAAGCCGAAGTGCAGGTAATGGACGCCAGCGGCCAGCTCCTAGGTACGTACACGGGCAAGGGCTCGTCCAACGTGAAAGTGGCCATGTACCACGGCTACTCACAAACCGACGCCCCGCGCCTGGCCGACGTGATAGCCCTGCGCGAAGCCCTGAACAAAGTGCGGCCCCAGCTCGACACGGCCGCTACCCGCCTCAGCCCGCTACTGATGGCCGGCGGCCCCGTCAACAACCCTACGCTGCCTTCCTCAGCCAGCAGCAAGTAGCCCCGGCGCGCGCCCTAATTTTTTGGGGCCGCTCAACAATAATCCGCGGCTTTCGGACCTTTGTAGCCCGGCCCGGTGGTTTGCGTTTGGCAAGCCCCGGCGCCGGGCTCTCTTTTTAGCTGTGTTGATGAAAAAAATTCTGTGCTCTATTCCGGGGCTGCTACTGCTGTTGGCCCTGGCCGGCTGCTGCGCCAACGACATCTGTAATTGCCCCGACACGGGACTAGCCGATGCGCTGCAATTCAAGTTCAACTACACCACGCACCGGCAAACGAGCGGGGGCAGATTTATCAGCTTCAATGCCAGCGACGTAGATACCCTCAGAATTTATCGTACTTCGTTCAATACCAATAACAACCCTAATTTCGCAGCTACTACTGACTCGGTAACGATAGGCCGCCCGCTTGTGATAACTGCTGCCGGTGACACCCTGATTTCGGACACTCTACGGGTTACTTCCTCCAACGGGGAGATTCGTAAAATGCCTGGCCAGAGCATCGTGGTTATCAACAATGCCACGCCCTTCCCAGCTAGTGGCGGGGCCAAGCTCAATTCTTATACGTATCGCATCAGCTTACTTAGAAACAGCGCTAGAAATCGTAAGCCTACGTACTCCTATTATCTGACAAATATCTTCCTGGATGGAAAGGATGAGGCCAATGGCTGCTGCTCGTGCTACCGCAACCTAGGCAAGGCATTTACTCTCGGCGTAGGCACTCCTAGCAACACAACCCGCGTAACGGTAGTGGCCTACGACACGGCCAACGTGAAGGAGCTTACCCGCTTGCGGCGGCCTATTTAAGGCAAACCAAGCTTGCCGGCGTCCTCGTAGCTGCGTATACCTCTTTTCTGCTAAATTCTGCCGCTCATGCCTGCCCCCGACCTGCTCACGCTCGCCCCCGACGAAACCCTGGCGCCCATCGACCTCACCGAGGCGGTGGCTGTGGAGCCCGCGCCGGCTGTGCCCCCTGGCTTTCCCTTCTCCACGGAGCTTAGCCTAGAGCCGCTCATTGCCTACTGGCACGCGCGCGAAAGTGACCCCAACCCCGGCGTGGCGCGCCTGGCCCGCACGGTGGGAGAGGAAGTGCAGCAACACGCCGCGTGCCGCGGCACGCTGCACACTATCGAGCAGCTCGACGGCATTCAGGACCTGATTGATATGCTCATGCTGGCCGTGTTTCCGCCGGCGGCGGCTACCACGGCCATCATGGGGGCCATTCCGCCCTTTCAGCGGCGCAGCTTTTACTACACCGGACGCTTTGCCGAGGTGATGATGAGCCGCGACCGCACCATCAAGCAGCCGCTCAACATCGACTACGCCACCATGGAGCAGCACATGACCCAGATGGCGTATTTGCTCATCCTAGGTCGGGAATACGGCGCCGAAATACCCGAAACGCAGGGCGGCCTCATTTTTACGGTGCCCGACTACAGCATCGGGCTTTATCGGCACTACGGGGTCAATTTCGACTCGTCGTTTGTGCGGGTGCGGGTGGTGGGCGAGAAGCCCGAGCTGAGCCCCGAGCAGGTGCAGCACCTGCTGCACAACCGCCACCGCCTTGAGCTGTGGTACCACCTGCTGCCGCCCGAGCGCTTTATGCTGGAGGGCTTCAACCTGTTGCAACTGGTCGATGTCACGACCCAGGAAATCTTGTCGGAGCTAAAATACGACCTGCTGGAGCGCGACGTGCTGCAGGCGTCGGACCGGCTCGAGCAGATTCAGGAGAAGCTGCGGGTGCTCTTTGCCCGGCCGGCTTTGCAACTCGGCATTGCGGCGTATGACGAGCGCAAGAAGGCCTTCGTGGATTTTGGCCGCAAAATCAACCACAGCTTTCTCACCAAGCAGATGCAGAGCCAGACCGGCGCGCTCGGCTTTCAGCAGCTGTATGCGCGCCTGCTAGCCGACCGCCAGCCGCTGGTGCTCGAAGACGTGACCACTGCGCCCGAGCTGCCCGAGGACATGCGCCAGCAGATTTTGAAACTGGGCATCCGCTCGGCCATTCTGGCGCTGCTGCCCTACGGCCCCGACACGGTGGGCCTGCTCGAGCTAGGCTCGCCGGAGCCGGGCGCGCTCGACGAGTTTGACATGGAGCTGGTGAAGCAGTTTGTGCCGCTGTTTGCGGTGGCCGTGAAGCGCAACGCCGAAGACTTAGAAACGCGCATTCAAACCGTTATCAAGGAGAAATTCACGGCCATCCACCCTACCATGGAGTGGCGCTTTAATGACGCGGCCCGGCGCCTGCTGGCCCAGCACGAAGACGGCAACCGCTCGGCCGAGATGGAGCCCATCGTGTTTGAGGACGTGTACCCGCTGCACGGCTCCTGCGACATTCGGGGCAGCAGCGTGGCCCGCAACGAAGCCGTGCAGGCCGACCTCATCGAGCACCTTACCCTGGCGGGCCGGGTGCTGCGCAAGGCATCGGAGTACCAGGCGCTACCCATTCTGGACGAGCTTAAATTCTACGTTACCAAGAACTTGCGGCGGCTGCGCCAGGGCATCATCAGCGGCGATGAAGTCAGCATCTACGATTCGCTGCGCACGCAGGTCGAGCCGCTGTTTGAGTACCTAGCCCAGAATATCACTGAGCTGCGCCCCACCATTGCCGACTACTGGCAGCACATCGACCCGCGCCTAGGTATCCTGTATAACCGCCGCCGGGCCTTTGAGGAGAGCGTGACGCGCATCAACGACACCGTTAGCGACTACCTCGACCAGGAGGAAGCCAAGGCGCAGCAGATGTTCCCGCATTACTTCCAGCGCTTCAAAACCGATGGCGTTGAGTTCAACATCTACGTGGGCGGCAGCCTGGTGCAGGACAAGCCGTTTGACCTGATTTTTCTGAAGAACCTGCGCCTGTGGCAACTGCTGGTGATGGTCGAAATCACGCGCCGCACCCACGCCCTCAAGGCCGAGCTGGCCGTGCCGCTCGACACCACCCAACTCATTCTTATCCACGCGCAGTCGCTGAGCATCCGCTTTCGGCAAGACGAGCGGCAGTTCGACGTAGACGGTGCGTATAATATTCGCTACGAGATAATTAAGAAGCGTATCGACAAGGCCACGGTGCTCGGCACCGGCGAGCGCCTCACCCAGCCCGGCTACTTGGCCCTGGTGTATGCGCAACCCCGCGAGGCGGCCGAGTACGTCGAGTACATCGACTATTTACAGGACCGCAATCTGCTGGAGCCCGACGTGGAGGAGTTGGAGCTGGAAGAGTTGCAAGGCGTGAAAGGCCTGCTGGCGCTCCGCGTCAAAATAAAGCTGTAGGGTGCGGGGCTTGTCCCCACCCAGCATTAGTAAGCAAGCATACTAACAGCGGGCGGGGGCAAGCCCCGCCCCTACTCAGTCACTGTAGCTTCTTCGCCGGGCACTAGCTTTTCCTTACAGAACAGCCGGATGCCCGTGCGCAGCAACACCAGCCAAACCGCCCCACCCGCAAACCCAGCCACCACGTCGGTAGGATAGTGCACGTGCAGGTACACGCGGGTGAGCCCGATGAGCAAGGCAAAGAATATCAGAGCAATGGCCGCGCCCCAGTGGCGGCCGTGCTGCACCGCTAGCCAGGCCAGGCAGCCATAAAAGCACATGCTCAGCATGGCGTGCCCGCTCGGAAAGCTCAGGCCATACTGGTAGATGAGGGCCGTGGTGGGCCGGTCGCGGTGAAAGTAGAACTTCAGCAACTCGTTGAGCACTACGCCCCCGCCCATCGACAGGAGCAGTTCGGCAGCGTAGCGGCCGTAGCCACGCCGCCGCAGCATGAATGGCACGAGCAGGCTGGCCGGCACAAAAAACTTGACCGAGCCGAAAAAGGTCAGAAAGTCAACTACGGCGCGCGTCCAGGGCCGAGCGGCCCGCAGGCGGTCCATTTGGGCAAAGCCCCAGTCGTCGAACACCTGCGAGTGCTCGCGAAAAACTACCCGCGTGAGGTAAAAAAATAGCCCGAACGCCCCCACAAACAGCACGATACCAAAAATAGCTTCGGCCGTGAGCAAGCCTGCCAGCCCCGCCGCCCGGGCGGCGGGAACGGTGGATAGCCTAGGTGGTATAACGGGGGTGGGCATGGCAGCAACTACGTAAAAACTACGTTGAACGGAATTTTAACAGAATTGGCTGACGGCCGCCTAAGCCCGTATCCGCAACCAACAGGCAACAAAAAAGCCAGCCCTGGTAGGGGCTGGCTTTTTCACTATTAATACGTGCGCTCGGGGAGACTCGAACTCCCACACCTTGCGGAACTGCCGCCTGAAGACAGCGCGTCTACCAATTTCGCCACAAGCGCAGGTAAGCGTCAAACGCTGGCCACCCGGTTGGTGGGGCTGTTTGATGGTGCAAAGATACGGAATCGTTAACTCCCGGCGCAACCCTAGGGCTACTTTTTTCGGTTCAGCCCACCCAGCGAAAGCGCCCAAAAATTGTAGCTCAGCCACTTGCCCTCGCTTTTTTTTGTGCATTGGCCCGGTGAAAGTGCGTATCGCTACCAGTTTCACTCGTTAATTGGCCTCTCCACCCTGCCCATTATGGCTTCTTCCGATGCTTCTCGCCCTCGCCCAGGGGCCGATTTCAGCCGCGTGGCGCGCGTCTACGACGCGCTGGCCAGCGTGGTGTTTGGGCGGGCGCAGCGGCGGGCGCAGCAGGCGGCCTTGCAAGCGGGCCTGCCCCTGGTAGGCGCCGCGCCGCGGGTGCTGGTGCTGGGCGGCGGCAGCGGCTGGGTGCTCACCGAGCTGCTGCGCCACTGCCCGGCGGCACGAGTGCTCTACCTCGAAACCGCGGGCACAATGCTGGCGCTGGCCCAGGCCCGGCTGCGGCGACTGGCGCCCGGCGCCGCGGCGCAGGTGGAGTTTCGGCTGGGCAGCGAGCAAGCCCTAGGTCCGGCCGAGCAGTTCGACGTTATCGTGACCTTTTTCGTGCTCGACTGCTTTACGCTGACGGAGTTTCCGGCCGCGCTGGCGCGCCTGCAGGCCGCCCGCCGACCTAGGGCGCTGTGGTTGGTGGCTGATTTTCGGCCGCCCCGCACGTGGTGGCAGCGGGCGCTGCTGCGCACGATGTATTTATTTTTCGGCATCACGGTGGGGCTGCGGGCGCGGCAGTTGCCGCCCTGGCCAGCGGCCCTAGCCGCCCTAGGGCTGCAAAATCGCTACCAAGCGAGCTACTACGGCCATTTTATTTTGTGCCAGGTACTGCAATAGCTGGCCGCCTAGTGCTCAGCAAAAAGCTCGACCAGTGGCGAGGCCGGATTTTTACTATTAATTTGCATCATTCAAATCAATTCCGGGCTCAAACCGGGCATTTTAGCTATTAAGTAGGATTTTTATTATGAAAAGAATTCTTCCCGCTTTCTATTTGGGAGTATTAGGTAGCATTAGTTTAGCCACCACGGCAGTTGCGCAGGGCGCGCAACCCACTGCACCCGCCAAGCCGGCGCCAGTTAAACCAGCCGCGGCCAAACCGGCTGTCGCTCCGGCGGCCAAACCAGCAGTTGCACCGGTAGCTAGGCCGGCGGTAGCTAAGCCGGCAGCTGCGCCAGCCCCCAAGCCAGCCGCCGCCAAACCGGCAGTTGTGCCCGCCGCCAAGCCAGCGGCTGCACCCATCGCTAAGCCAGCAACTGTACCCACTGCCCCGGCACCCGCCGGAGCGCCGGCAGCAAAGCCAGCGGCAGTTGCTCCGGCTCTTGCCCCAGCCCCAGTGGCTGCCGAGCCAGCGCCAGCGGCACCGGGCCGGCAGCCGGCCACTGGCCCAGCGGTGCGCTACACGGTAGCGTTTCCTAATGCGGTGCACCACGAGGCGCGCGTTACGGCCACGTTTGCGGGGCTCACGCCGGGCAAAGCGCTGGTGGTACGCATGGCGCGTTCGTCGCCGGGCCGCTACGCGCTGCACGAGTTTATCAAGAACGTGTACTACCCGGTGGCCACCGATGGCGCCGGCAAGCTGCTGAGCCTGAAGCGGCCCGACCCCTACTCCTGGGAGGTGCGGCCGGCCGCCGATGGCACGGTGCAGTTCAGCTACACGCTATACGGCGACCGCACCGATGGCACCTACGCGGGTATTGACCAGCAGCACGCCCACCTTAACCTGCCAGCCACGCTCTGCTACGCGCAGGGCCTGGAGGGCCGGGCGGCCGAGGTGAAGTTTGAAATGCCCGCGGGCTGGAAAGCCGCCACCCAGCTGCGGCCCACCGGCGAAGACCGCACCACCTTCACCGCGCCCAACCTGCAGTACCTCATGGACAGCCCCGTGGTGCTGGGTACCCAGCAGACCCTGCACACCTGGCAAGACGGGGGCCGCACCTTCGAGATAGCCACCTACTATCCCGGCCCGGCCACTGAGGTAGAGGCCCTGGTGAAAAAGACCCAGCAAATAGTGCGCGAAGCGGCCGGCGTATTCGGCGGCGAGGTCCCGGCCTTCGACTTTGGCCGCTACACCTTCCTGGCCGACTACCTGCCTCAGGCCAGCGGCGATGGTATGGAGCACCGCAACTCGACCTCGCTCACCAGCCCGCTGCCCTTGCAGGGCGAAGGCGCCATGCGCAACCTAGGCACCGTATCGCACGAGTATTTCCACGCCTACAACACCGAGCGCCTGCGCAGCAAAGGCCTAGAACCCTTCGACTTTCAGCGCGTGAACATGAGCGACGCGCTGTGGTTTGGCGAGGGCTTTACGCAGTATTACGGCGAGCTGCTGCTGCGCCGCGCTGGCTACTACGACGACGAGCAGTTTTTCGAGAAGGTAAGCCAGTGGGTAAACGTGCGCCTCAACTCGCCGGGCGCCCGCTACGCCTCGGCCGTGGACATGAGCCAGCAGGCCGGCTTCGTGGATGCCGCTACCAGCGTTGACCCCAACAACCGCGTCAATACCTACCTCTCGTACTACTACCAGGGCGCGGGCCTGGCCCTGGCCCTCGATTTGCAGTTGCGCCAGCGCTACCGCACCTCGCTCGACAAGTACATGCAGGCGCTGTGGCAGGAATTTGGCAAGCCCCAAACCCCTGGCCTAGCGCCCGCCAAGCCCTACACCCTGCCCGACTTGCAGCGCGTGCTGGGCACGGTGGCCAAGGACACGGCCTTTGCGGGCACGTTCTTCCGGCGCTACATCTACGGCCACGACACGCCGCGCTTTGCCGAAAACCTGGCGCTGGCGGGCCTGGCCGTGGTGCCGACCAAGGTGTTAGGCGCGGCTCTGCCTAGGCAGGTAGAGTTCGACGAAGAAGGCCGCTGCATCTTGTCGCGCAACACCACGATGGGCTCGGGCCTCTACAAGGCGGGCATCGACCGGGGCGACCAGATTGTGACGCTCGACGGCGAGAAAATCGACAACATGACGACCCTCGAAGCCATTATGCGCCGCCACACGCCCGCCGACCTCGTGCCGGTGCGCGTGCGCAACCGCGCCGGCATCGAGCGCACCACGCAGGTCGTGCTCACCGAAGACCCCAACGTGCAGGTGCAGCCCATGGAAAGTGTGGAGAAAATGACCGCTACCCAGGCTCAAAAGGACATGCGCGCCGCCTGGCTCGCCAGCGCCGCTGCCATCAAGCCCTAAGGTAGCTGGGCGTTCTAAACATAGAAAAAGCCCCACTGAGTACTCAGTGGGGCTTTTTCTATGTTTATCCAGAGCCTTACCTTACCGGCGGCTACCGGTGAAGCGCAGCAGGAATAGAAAGAGGTTAATAAAATCGAGATACAGTGTGAGGGCACCCAGGATAGACGCTTTGTAGCTTACTTCCTCGCCCTCAGTGACACCGATAAAGGCGATTTGCTTGAGCTTCTGCGTATCGTAGGCGGCCAGGGCCGTGAAGATGATGACGCCTGCAAAAGAAATGAGTAGGTTCAATACCGAGTTGGCCCAGAACATATTGACCAGCAAAGCGATGAACAGGCCAATAACGGCCATGCTCAACAGCTTGCCCCAGCCCGACAAATCGGACTTGGTGAAGTAGCCAAAGGCACTCATCACACCGAACATGATGGCCGTGGTAAAGAAGGTAGAGGCGATGGAGCTAGCGGTGTAAGCTAGAAATATTACGCTCAGCGTAAGGCCATTGAGCAGCGCATAGCCCACAAACGCGGCCTTAGCCTGAGTCAGGCTCCACTGAAAAATGCGGGCCGATAGAAACCCTACGATTACCAGCTCCAGAATGATGAGGCCGAAGAACGTGATGCGCGAGCCAAAGATGAACTGCTGCAAAGCGGGCGACGATGCCGCAAATAGCGCCATGCCGCCGGTCAGAGCCAGGCCCACGGCCATCCAACCATATACCTGGGCGAAGAAGCCCGCCTGAATCCGGGCGGCGTCTTCCTCCGTCAGTTGGTGGGCCCGGACTTGGCCCGACAGATTTTGATTATCACTCATAGTAAAAGGCAAATAGAAACAAAGTGAAGGGTTGTGTTGGTCAAGGTACGAACTTTGGCCAGCGACGACGGTACTATAACAACTTTGTGGCCAATTAGTGGCCCTCGTTCCAAGTATATTCCATGCCTACCCCCGCCCACTACCGCCGCAACGAGGCGCTCCGCACCATCCGCCCCGGCTACGCCGGCAACAAGCTTATTGGTAAGGAGTTTTGCAATGGCGAGGTGCTATACGAGCCCACCTTCGGCACGGCCCTGCGCTGGCAGCTGACGGCCAACCCGCAGAAGGAGGAAAAGAAGCGCGATACCTGGGTGCCCCAGGTAGTGCCCTGCGCCGAGGCCTTTTTTTCGACCGAAGACATGCTGGTGTGGCTGGGGCACGCCAGCTTTTTGCTGCGGGTGCAGGGCGTGAGCTTATTATTTGACCCCGTGTTGTTTAGTTCGGTGGGCCTGCGCCACCGCCACGCCCTCCCCTGCCGGCCCGAAGACGTGCGCGGCATCGACTACCTGCTGCTCTCGCACGGCCACCGCGACCACCTCGACGAGCGCAGCATCAAACTGCTGGCCCAGCAAAACCCTACGATGCAGGTGCTGACCTCGCTGGGCATGGGCAAGCTGCTGGGCGGCATGGCCCCCGGCCTGCTGGTGCAGGAGGCCGGCTGGTGGCAGCAGTACGACCTAGGGCCGGCCGCGCCCTTCGAGCTGTACTACCTGCCCGCCAGCCACTGGCACCGCCGCGGGCTCTTTGACCTCAACGAGGTACTGTGGGGCAGCTTTCTGATTAAGACCGAGGACCGGCTCCTCTATTTCGCGGGCGACACCAGCTACGGCGACCACTTCGACCTAATCGAGCAAACCTTTGGCCCGCTGGATATTGTATTCCTGCCCATCGGGGCCTACAAGCCGCCCTTTATGATGCACATGAGCCACGTGAACCCGCACGAGGCCGCCAAGGCGGCCAACGTGCTGCGCGCCGGCCACCTCGTGCCCATGCACTACGGCACCTTCGACCTCTCCGACGAGCCCGCCTCGGAGCCGCTGCGGCTGCTGACGGAGGTGGCGGCCGGCGGCTTGCTGCGCGGCGTGCTGCACGCCCCCGCCGTGGGCGAAGTGCTCGACTGGACGAAGTGGGAATAGCCTTTTGAGTGGCTAGCCGCGCCGGCTCGCGGCCGGTTGCAGCCGCTGGGTGTTCGTTGCAGCGGCCTAGGGCCGTAGTTTTGCTTGTCTGTTGCCCTAGCCCAAAAAAGCTACCAGCTACTAGCCAAAAGCTAACAGCCTCAAAAAATGTCGCCTACCCTCGTTCTAAGCCTCATTGCGGGCTACTTTGCCGTTCTCGTCATCATTGCGCTGCTCACCTCGCGCAAGGCCACCAGCGAAAGCTTTTTCGTGGCCAACCGCAACGCGCCGTGGTACATGGTAGCGTTTGCCATGATTGGCACCTCGCTCTCGGGCGTCACCTTCATCTCGGTGCCGGGCAACGTGTACGGCAAAAGCTGGAGCTACCTGGCCGTGGTGGCGGGCTACGTGGCCGGCTACGTGGTCATCGGCACAGTGCTAATGCCGCTTTACTACCGGCTCCAGCTAGTCTCCATTTACACCTATTTGGAGCAGCGCTTCGGCTACTGGAGCTATAAAACGGGCGCTCTATTTTTCTTGATTTCCCGGGCCCTAGGGTCGGGTTTGCGGCTCTACTTGGTGGCGGGCGTGTTGCAGCTGGCGGTGTTCGATGCGATGGGCGTGCCCTTTGCCGTGACGGTAGTAGTCAGCATCTTGTTCATTTACCTCTACACTTTCAAGGGCGGGCTCAAAACCATTCTCTGGACCGATACCTTCCAAACGCTGGCCATGCTGAGCTGCGTGGCGCTGAGCATCTACTTCATCTCGTCGGAGCTGAATTTGGGCTTTAAGCAGCTCGTGAGCACGGTGCGCGCGAGCAGCATGTCGCAGGTATACTTCTCCAATTTCAGCGACGATAAGTACTTCTGGAAGCAGTTTGCCTCGGGCATGTTCATCACCATCGTGATGACCGGCCTCGACCAGGACCTGATGCAGAAAAACCTGAGCTGCCGCAGCCTCGCCGACGCCCAAAAAAACTTGTTCTGGTTTACGCCCGTCATCGTGGGCGTCAACGTGCTGTTTCTGACCCTAGGCGTACTTCTCTACCAATACGCCGCCGCCAAAGGCCTGCACCTGAACGAGTTGCCGCAGCTGCTCAAAGCCAACAAAACGCTCGATACCGACCTGGTATTTCCGTACCTGGCCACCACGCAGTTCACGCTGTTTGCGGGCGTGGTGTTCATTCTGGGCCTCATCGCCATCACCTACGCCTCGGCCGACTCGGCCCTGACGGCGCTCACCACGTCGTTTTGCGTCGATTTTCTCAACATCAAGCAGTACCCCGAAGCCCAGCAGACGCGCCTACGGCAGCTCACGCACCTAGGCTGGTCGGTTGCGCTGATTTTCATTATTCTCGCCTTCCGGCTCATCAACGAGCAGAGCCTGATTGATGCCGTGTTCAAAACGGCGGGCTACACCTATGGGCCGCTGCTGGCACTCTACAGCTTCGGCATTTTCACGCGGCGCCGCCTGCGCGAGCCGCTGGTGCTGCCGGTGTGCGTGGCGGGGCCGCTGCTTACGCTGCTCATCGTCACGCACTCGGTCGAGTGGCTGGGCGGCTACAAGTTTGGCTTCGAAATTTTGCTGCTTAATGGCGCCCTCACCTTCCTGGGCTTACTCTTGATATCGCGCCCCGACGACCGAACGGAAGCGGCGGCGGTTTTGTCTTAAATTGAATGAGTGAATGGGTAAATGGCTGGATTATTGACCTGTTGAGTTGCCGCTAAAAAGCGGGTCAGTTGTTTAACAATCCACCTATCCAATAACTCAACAGTTACTTCCTATGCGCCTTACTTACCTTACGTTACTACTCGCCGCGCCGCTGGCGGCTATCGCCCAAACCAAGCCCGTGCCAGCCAAGGCGCCCGTGGTACTTGCCCCCGGCAACATGCAGCTGCAAGCCGGCGGCGGCGCCGAAAACCGGCCCGACAAAGCGCCTAGCTTCCCCGGCGGCGAAGAAGCGATGGGCGATTTCTTCACCCAGAACGTGCAGGTGCCCAACAAAGCCAAGCAGGCCCGCGTGACCGGCGATGTCCTTATCACGGCCACCGTGGGCACCGATGGCAAGCTCATAAACCCAAAAGTTGCCAAGGGACTCACCCCCGAGTGCAATGCCGAGGCCCTGCGCGTGGTGCAGCTGCTACCCGCCTGGCAGCCTGCTACCCGGCGCGGCGTGCCGGTGCCCGTACTGGTGCAGGTGCCCGTGCCGTTCGACAACGCAGGCGTTACCAAATTTGAGCTCGACCGCAAAGTACCCCGCTCGGCCAAGGACGCGCCGGGCCTGAATTAAGCGTACCGTGAACCCTGCGGGTCTGCGTGGGGGTAGTATACCAAGCGTGATTACCCCACGCGGACCCGCAGGACCCACGGTACTTCCAGTTTTTCCGCAAGTGGCGCAAAATACCCGCCTCCCGTTTGCGTCTAGTACACAAGTAGGCCGGCCCCCAGCCGGCCGTATTGAATTATGGCCCGTAGTGGATTGAATACCAGCGGCAACGACCTCACGGCCGACCTGCCCAAACCGAAAGTAAACAAAGAGTCGCTGCGGCGCGGCCTACGGATATTCCGCTACGTGCTGCCCTACCGTGCCAAGTTCATCGTGGGCATGGTGCTGCTGGTGCTCAGCAGCCTCAGCACCATGTCGTTTCCCTGGATAGCGGGCAAGCTCGTGAACGTGGCCACCGGCGAGCTGCTACGGCTGCCCGGCGGCCTGGTGCTCGATATCAATAAAGTGGCCCTAGGGCTGTTTGTGGTCACGGTGCTGCAAGGTATCTTCTCGTTTGGGCGCATCTGGTTTTTCACGCAGGTAAGCGAGTTTACGGTGCGCGACATTCGGCAGGCGCTCTACGCCAAGTTCGTGCAGCTGCCCATTCCGTTTTTCGAGCAGAACCGCGTGGGGGCCATCACTTCGCGCATTACCAGCGACGTGGGCCAGATTCAGGACTCGTTTTCGCTGACCTTGGCCGAGCTATTCCGGCAGGTATTTACGCTGGTGGGCGGCATCGCCTTTATCATGGTCGTGTCGTGGAAGCTGTCGCTGTTTATGCTGCTCACCTTCCCGCCCATCGTACTGGCGGCGGGGCTATTTGGCCGCAAAATCCGCGTTCTGTCGAAAACCGTGCAACAAGAGCTGGCGCATACCAATACCATTGTGGAGGAGACGCTGCAAGCCATCAATTCGGTGAAGGCATTTACCAACGAGCGGTTTGAAACGAACCGCTACAACTCCTCGCTCAGCAAAGTGGTGCGGGCCGCATTGCAAAGCAACTTGTACCGCGGCGGCTTCGTGTCGTTCGTGATTATCGGCTTGTTTGGCGGCATCATCCTGGTGTTGTGGCGCGGGGCCACGCTGGTTCACACGCCCGTCACCGACCCCAACCACCTCCAAATCGGCGACCTTACGGCCTTTATCATCTACACGGCCTTCATCGGCGCATCGGTGGCCGGCCTAGGCGAGATTTACGGCAAGGTGCAAAGCACCCTAGGGGCCAGCGAGCGCATCCTCGAAATCCTGGACGAGACGCCTGAGCCGACCCTACTGGAGCCCGCCGTGGGCCTCGTGCCCGCCAAGATTCAGGGCGACATTCGCTACGAGCATGTGGCCTTCCGCTACCCCACCCGGCCCGACGTGCCAGTGCTGCAAGACATTGATTTCCACATTGCGGCGGGCGAAAAAATCGCACTCGTCGGCCCCAGCGGCGCGGGCAAAAGCACCATCGCGGGCCTGCTCATGCAGTTTTACCCGCTCAGCGGCGGCCGCATCGTGGTCGATGGCCACAACGTGGCCGACTACGACCTCACGGCGCTGCGCAGCCACATCGGTATCGTGCCGCAGGAAACGCTGCTCTTCGGCGGCACCATCCGCGACAATATCGCCTACGGCAAGCCCGGCGCCACCGACCAGGAAATCATCGAAGCCGCCCAGCGGGCCAATACCTGGCAGTTCATTTCGGCCTTTCCCGAGGGCCTCGACACGGTGGTCGGCGACCGCGGCATCAAGCTCTCGGGCGGGCAGCGCCAGCGCGTGGCCATCGCCCGCGCCATCCTGAAAAACCCTGCCATCCTCATCCTCGACGAAGCCACTTCCTCGCTCGATAGCGAAAGCGAAAAACTGGTGCAGGGCGCGCTGGATGAGCTCATGCAAAACCGCACCAGCCTCATCATCGCCCACCGCCTTTCGACTATCCGCAAGGTCGATAAAATCCTGGTTATCGACGGCGGCCGCATCGTAGAAGCCGGCTCGCACGACGAGCTAAGCGAGCGCCCAGGCGGACTGTACGCCAACTTACTGAGGTTGCAGTTTGAGTTGGCGTAGGTAGCCTCTACTCATTACAGAGCAGAATTTATAACTCTAGTTCCTGAGTAATAATCTCCACTTAAAGAATAAAGACTGCTTCTTGGTTGCAATGCATTTGTTACACTTCCGAATGTAACACTATGACCACCTTCTTTTTCAAAATATACCTTGTAATAATATACCACAAGTATATGTAACGCGCCAACAGCATGCATAGCATTACGCAAGTTTGCATCCTTAAAATGCGTATTTCTGTGATGCTTAACCTTATTATTAGCAGTCCACCAAGTTGGGGGATTATTTGGCAAAGATAAGTTTTCCCAAGGTTTCAGCTCTATATTATACTGCCTAGCATAAACGGACTCATTAATTAGTTTCGGGCTGTAATTAATAATTATAAGTTGATACTTATTTATTGAATCTGCTTTAGCATTACTATCCAATAAATGGCATAACTGTTTTAATAAAACATCAGCCTCAGATGAAGCAGACAATAAAATTCTTGCAAACTCAATTGAATACGTTTCAGCATTTTCAGTCGAGAACTCCACATATCTAGCAGTATCTCTAAGCTGCTCTTCGATAGCTAAGTAATAGCTCCAATGGTGGCTATAATCTCCAAAAGTCATCATTGATTCGCATATCTTATGCGACTAAGATACATGTTTCAACTGTGCGCTCCTCCTTCAACGAACGCTAGTACCCCATAACCGTTTAAATAAGCTCTGTCGGCTAGGCTTACCTCCCCCACCGGCGGCTGCTTATGACCAAGCTCCTGTCGTTTCTATCGCTCCTCGCTGCTGCCACAGCCTGCGGCGACTGCGAGCCCGTGAACCTGACGCCCGACGAGCGCGCCTGGGTCAGCGCTTACCAGCCCGGGCAGCGCCTCACGTTTCGCAGCAACCGGGGCGCCACCAACGTGCTTACGGCCCAGCCTCTCAAGAACTTTCACGACAACCAGGATTGCAACCAGCTGGAATCTGGTAAATACCAAGCCATTCGCTCGACGCTGGTGCTGACGTCGGCCACAGCGTACAGCAGCGACTCTCCAGGTTTTTCGCTGCTGGCTTACAAAACCCACCCCGACCACCCGGCCATGCTAACGTTCACGCTGGCGGGCTTACTGTGCCAGGCCTCCGACCCGCCCGGCAGCCCCAATCCCCGGCTGGTAAAACTGGCCCCCGAGGCCATTACGCTAACCAACGGCCACCGCTATCCGATGGCCCAGCTTATGCGCAGTGGCCAGCACGGTACTATTCACATGGGCAACAGTCAGTTGCGGGCTGCCTGGTGGGACCAGCGAGCCGGCCTGCTGCGCTATGAGCTGGTTAGCGGCGAATTATTTGACTTGGTTGCTGAGTGACGAAAGCCTAGGAGGTTGCCCCTGTCTAGCAGTGACAAAAGCAGTTGATATCTTGTACTTCAGGGCCAACCATATGAAGATTTAATGAGTATGCAGGAGTAAGCCCAGCGCCTTTCGACTACGGAGCCTAGGCGCGCAGCTTTTCCACGCTTCTCATTCGCTTCTATGTCCGTCACCAACGACCTGCTGAATACCGTCCTGCGCCACGCGGGTCAGGAAGTATCGCGTAAGGAATTTCTCAATCTGGCCGGGCGCGGGCTGGCGGCCAGTGTGGCGGCAGGCACCTTAGCCGCTTGCCAAGATAAATCGGCGGCGGGCTTAACTGCCACTACGCCTACCACCGGTACGCCGGCCGCGCAGGTCGATGCCAGCACGGTGTACGCCGCGCCCGGCGGGCCGCAAGTGCCATCGTCGGAGGCGGTGTCGCCGCCCGCCAAGGTGCCCGCGGCGGGCGACCACCCTATTGAGCTAGAAGCCTGGAAATCGGCGGTGGACCCTAAGTCGCCGCCCACGCCGACCCCGTTGCCGCCCGACCAGCGCGTGGGCTACGCGTTGGTAGGCCTAGGTCACCTCACCCTGGAAGAATTGCTGCCCGCGTTCGGGGCGTGCAAGAAGTCGAAGCCGGTGGCGCTGGTCAGCGGCTCGCCCGAAAAAATGGCTAAAGTAGCTAAGCAGTATGGTATTAAGCCCACGAGCTGCTACTCCTACGCCGACTACGACAAGCTGAAGGACAACCCCGAGGTACAGGCCATCTACATCGTGCTACCCAATTCGATGCACGCCGAATACGTCATCCGGGGGGCCAAAACGGGCAAGCACATTCTCTGCGAGAAGCCGATGGCCAACTCGGTGCGTGAGTGCGAGTTGATGATTGCCGCCTGCAAAGAGGCTAAGGTGAAGCTCATGATAGCCTACCGCATTCAGTACGAGCCCTACAACCGCCTGGTGCGCGACATGGTGCGCGGTCAGAAGTTTGGCAAAGTCAAATACATTCAAGCTCAGAATAGCCAGAGCTCGGCCAACGTGGACCACTGGCGGCACAAAAAGGCGCTGGCCGGCGGCGGCGCGCTGCCCGACATCGGCCTGTATTGCCTCAATACCAGTCGCTTCCTTCTAGGTACCGAGCCCACCGAAGTATTCGGCTACATGCACAGCACGCCCGGCAACCCACTTTTTAAGGAGGTAGAAGAGATGATGAGCTGGCAGATGCGCTTCCCCGACGGCGTGCTGGTGAGCGCCATCACGCACTACGATACCCACGATTCGCGCTTCTACCGCGTGAACGCCGAGCGCGGCTGGCTGCACCTCGACAACGGCTACGCCTACCGCGGCCAGCAGTTGCAAACCTCGCACGCCGAAGGCCCGGCCAGGATGCAAAACCAGATTACCATCGGGGCCAACAACCAGTTTGCGGCCGAGATGGACCACTTTTCGGCGTGCATTCTGGAGAACAAGCCGCCCCACACGCCCGGCGAGGAAGGCCTGCAAGACCAGCGCATTATGGAAGCCATTTACCAGTCGGCCCGCGAGGGCCGGCCGGTGAAGCTGCCACCCGTGAGCGGCACCGACGTGTTTCGCGGGCCAGAGCCCAAGCTGGGCTAGGTGGGTTATTACGATTTTATCAACTGCACCAGATACGTCTGTCATGCAGAACGCAGCGCAGCATCTTACGTGACGTAGTAATCAAGGTGTAAAGATTGCTGCACCACGCAAGATGCTGCGCTGCGCTCTGCATGGTTACCGGGTTCTTCCGGTTCTTAATTCGGAAGAGCGTTCCAATCTCAAAACCGCTATTTCCCAATCCATAGCGCGGACTCACAGAGTCCACGGTACTTGTTATGACTGAGAACGAACGCCTGCAACAGCAAGACAACGACGAGCAGAAACGGCTACAATGGGGCCCTTACCTTAGTGAGCGCCAGTGGGGTACGGTACGTGAGGATTACAGCGAGGGCGGCGAGTCGTGGAGCTCGCTCTCGCACGAAGACGCGCCCGCCCGCACCTACCGCTGGGGCGAAGACGGCCTAGCCGGCATCTCCGACGACACCCAGACGCTGTGCTTCGCCGTGACCTTGTGGAACGGGCAGGACGACCGCCTGAAAGAGCGCCTGTTTGGCCTTACCAATGAGGAAGGCAACCACGGCGAAGACGTGAAGAAATTGTATTATTACCTGGATAACACACCCACCCACAGCTACCAGAAATTCCTCTACAAGTACCCGCAGGCCGCTTTTCCATACCAGCAGCTGCGTGATGTCAACGCCGGGCGCGAGCCTACCGAGCCCGAATTTGAGTTGCTCGATACGGGTATTTTTGATGAAAACCGCTACTTCGACGTGGTGGCCGAGTACGCCAAGGCCAGCCCCACCGACTTGCTGGTGCGCCTCACGGTATCGAACCGGGGCCCCGAAACGGCGCCGCTGCACCTGCTGCCCACGCTCTGGTTTCGCAACCGCTGGAGCTTCGGCGCGGAGGGCGGCCAGCCGACAATAACGCGCCAGGCGCCGGCCGGCGAGCACCAAGCCGTACTCGCGCACCACGACCGCCTAGGCGACTACACGCTGTGCTTTCCAACTACCGATACGCTATTACTCACTCATAACGAGACGAATACTGAGCGTCTGTTTGGCACACCTAACGCGACGGGCGCGCTGGTGAAAGACGCCTTCCACGCGGCGCTGCTGCCGGGCGGCGATGCCCACCACGCCAGCCGCACGGCTGAGGCGGGCACCAAAGCGGCGCCGGTTTACGCGCTCCATATCGGGCCGGGCGAGTCGGTGGAAGTGCGCCTGCGCCTGAGCACCGACGCGGGGCTAACTGCTCCCCTAGGGGAGGATTTTACCAACGTATTCGCGGACCGGCTGCGCGAGGCCGACGAGTTTTACGCGCCCCTGCTGGCCGGCAGCACTCCCGAGGAGGCCGCCGTGAAACGCCAGGCCTGGGCCGGTGTACTCTGGAGCAAACAGTATTATAACTATGACGTGACCCGCTGGCTGCAAGGTGACCCCGGCCAGCCTACGCCGCCCGCCAACCGCGGAGAGTTGCGCAACGGCGACTGGCCCGATTTCAAGGCCGAGCACATTATTCTAATGCCCGATAAGTGGGAATACCCTTGGTTTGCGGCCTGGGACCTAGTGTTTCACTGCCTCGCGCTGGCGCCCGTCGATTTGAAGCTGGCCAAGGAGCAGTGCTTGTTACTGGCCGCCACGCCCCACTTTGCCAAGCCCGATGGCTGGATACCTAGCTACGAGTTCGACTTTTCGAATACCAACCCGCCCGTGCAGGGGCAGTCGGCGTGGCTGCTGTATGAGTACGGTAAAAATGAGCTAGGTGAGTGCGACCTGGATTTTTTGCGGGAAGCACTGCGCGAGTTTTTGCCCAACCACCACTGGTGGATGGAACGCTTCCACCGCCACCCCGAGGAGAGCTTCAAGGGTAGCTTCCTAGGGCTTGATAATGCCAGCATTCTCAACCGCGAGGAGGTGCCGGGCGGCGGCTACCTCAAGCAGGTCGATAGCCTGTCGTGGCTGGCAGGCTACACGCTTTACCTCATGCGCGCCGCCCTGGAGCTGGCCCCTGAAGACCCGGACTGCGAGCAGCTGGCCATTAAGCTCTTCCATGATTTTGAAGAAATCGGCGGCTCGCTGGCCGAGCTGGCCGCCGAGTGCCACGACGACCCCGAGCTGAGCAAAACCGGCTTTCACTACGATATGCTGGTGGAGCCCGACGGCCGGCGCCGCCCGGTGCCCATGCGCTCGATTCTGGGCTTGGCGCCGCTATTCGGCAAGCTCGTGCTGGAGCGCCACACGCTGGCCCACGTGCCAGCCTTCGTGGATGTAGTGGAGCAGCACCTCACCAACGTGTGGGCCGCGCCGCGCTACCCCGCCGTGGTGCAGTCGGAAGATGGTGCGCGCTGGCTGTTCAGCCTCATGCCCCGCCAGAAGCTGGAGCAGGTCATCCCGTACCTGTTCAGCGAAGATGAAATGCTGGCCCCCAGTGGCTTTCGTTCGCTCTCGAAGGCTCACCTGGCCCAGCCCGCCGCGATGGAAGTGGCCGGCGAAACCCACACCGCCACCTACACGCCCGGTGAGTCGGACACCAACGTGATGGGCGGCAACTCTAATTGGCGCGGCCCGGTGTGGCTGCCGCTCAACTTCGTGCTGCTGCTGGCCCTGGACCGGCTCTGCCGGTTCTATGGCGACGCCCTAGGGCCCGTGGAGCTGCCCACCGGCTCAGGCCACCGGGTATCGCTGCACGACGCGGTGGCCGAAATAGCCCGCCGCATGCAATCGCCTTTTTTGCCCGATGCCGAAGGCCGTCGCCCGGCGCACGGCAACGACCTGCGCTACGCCACCGACCCGCACTTCCGCGACCTGCTGCTCTTCCACGAGTACTTCGACGGCGACACCGGCCGCGGCTGCGGCGCCAGCCACCAAACTGGCTGGACGGCGCTAGTAACGCTGCTGGGGTATTTCACCAAGTAGCTCTAGACTACATGACGACTGAGTCGATATCATCAATTTGGATTTCCCCCGGTATAACCAGTGGCGAGACCCCAGAAACGCATTACAATGTTGGCAACACAGATGTAATAGTTTATTTCTCAGACAATTCTAGTTACGTCGCCACCTTTTTTACTTATAAAAACATTGATAGAATAGTAAAGAATTATCAGCAGACAGGAGAAGGTTTGAGTGGCAAATATTTCTGGGCAAGTGATATGCTTCTTGTCGATAAAATAGATAGAGCCTCGATTGAAGCAGTAGTCTACGACTTGCTGGAAGAAGGTTCTTTCCTGAATGTTTTTAGGCGTGTGGTTTAGCGGGGGCAGCGCTATTCCCCCGCATCAAAGCCAGATACAGGCCGCCCGCCACAAAAAAGCCCACGAACCACGCGTAGTTGTAAACTTCTAGCAGCCAAGGCCACACGGCCGCTTTGTCAACTGCGCCGATGGCCGCCAAGAAGCCCGGCACGCACGGCAGCACGCCCAGCACCAGCGCCACCAGGGCCACCGGGTTGAAGCCGCGCCGGTAGGTATACTGGCCTTCGTACTGGTACAAGTCATTCACGTTCAACACCTGGCCGCGCAGCACGTAATAATCAACGATGAGGATGCCGCCGATGGGCCCCAGCAGCGCCGAATAACCCACGAGCCACGTAAAAATGAAGCCGCTAGGGTCAGCAATAAGCTTCCAGGGGAAGATGAGCAGGCCGACCACGCCCGTGAAGTACCCGCCGGCCCGGAAGCTGATGCGCTGGGGCACCAGGTTGGCGAAGTCGTTGGCAGGGCTCACGATGTTGGCCGCAATGTTGGTGGCCAGCGTAGAGAGGGCCACCGCCAGCATGGCCCCGGTCACGAGCCAGCGGCCTTCGAAACGGCCGGCCAGCACCACCGGGTCCCAGATGGTGGTGCCGTAGATGAGGAGCGTGGCCGACGTAACGACCACGCCTACAAATGAAAACAACGTCATGGGCAGCGGCAGGCCCAGCGCCTGGCCCACCTGCTGGGCGCGCTGACTGGTGGCGTAGCGCGTGAAATCGGGAATGTTGAGCGAGAGCGTAGCCCAAAAGCCCACCATGCCCGTGAGCGAGGGAAAGAAGAATTTCCAAAACCCGCCCGGCGTAGTAAAATGCGCCGGCTGCGCCAGAATTGGCCCTAGGCCGTGCCCGGCCCAAATGGCCCAGGCCAGCAGCGCCAGCGCCGCCACCGGCAAGAAAAAAGCCTTGAACACCAACAGCTTGCGGATGCTATCGACGCCTAGGTACACCACGTACATATTGAGCAGCCAAAACAGGAAGAACAAAATGGCCGGCCCCGTAGCCAAGCCCCAGCTGGCCGGAAACACCGCCGGCAGCGTGCCCAGCGCCGGCCACCAGCGCACCGCCGCCTGGTAGAGTGCGTAGCCGCCAATCCAGGTTTGGATGCCGAACCAGCCGCAGGCGATAACGGCCCGCAGCAGCGCCGGCACATTGGCTCCCAGCACCCCAAAGCTGGCCCGCGCAAACACCGGAAACGGAATGCCGTAGCGCGCGCCGGCCCGGCCATTCAATAGCATGGGAATGAGCACGATGGCATTGCCCAGAAAAATCGTGAGCAGCGCCTGCCACCAGTTCATGCCGCCCTGAATGAGGGAGCTGGCCAGCATGTAGGTCGGAATGCACAAACTCATGCTAATCCAGAGCGCGGCGTAGTTCCAGGTGCCCCAGGTGCGGGCGGCGGCCGGCGTCGGGGCCAGGTCGTCGCTGGTGAGGCCGGCGGCGGCCACGGCCTCCTCCACGCTAGTCGAATACGGAGTTGCCATGCGCTAACGCGGTCGCCGGGAAGGGTTTAGCCGGGCCGCTCGCGCAAGCTACGCGGCGGGGCGCACGTGGGCAAGCCCCTTTGGCTGCCACCAAAGGCAGCCGCCAGCCGGCACCTAGGTACTTGGGTTGCTGGCCCTACGCAGCAACGAGTAGCCCACCTGCAACGCAGCCACCAACGCCAGGCCGATGGCGGCGCCAATGCCTCCCCAAACAACGTCGGCCAGGTCAAACCGACGGTAGGCCCGGAAATGCTGGCCGGCCTCGGCCAGTATCACCAGCACCAGCAGCAGCCCCCACGCCACCAGCCACTGCCACCACGGCCGGCGCTGCCAGGCAAGCTGCCCGCCCACAATAAGGCCCAGCGCCACCAGCGGCACGGCCGTGCGGATGGTATCGTTTTCCTGCTTATCGGCCCACTGGGCCACCGACGGCGGAATAAACCACACGTAGCCCATCGAGGGGCTCGAACGCCAACTCAGGTACAGCACCAAGCCCGCCCCTATCGTCACTAGAAAATAATATAATAGCCGATTCATACATTCAATTGCTTAGCAATGCGCCGGCCGCTAACTACTAGCCTTCTTGCGGATAACCAATTATTTATCAGTTATTAAAGCACAGAGCTACCCGCAAACCACGCACAACATACCCCTCTAACGGCAGTAGCTACCCTAGGTTGGCGGCCCGGCCGCCCGCGCGCGGAGCCTAGCTCGGCGGCTTGGGCAGCTGCGGAAATTCGCCGACCAAGAACGTGTGCTTGCCTTTTTCCGCGATTTTAGTGATGGTTTCCATAAACTGGAAGAAGCGAATATTCTCATCGCCTTTCATTAGCTCGGAGGCGTTTTTGAGGGCGCGGGCGGTGGCCACGGCCGTGCGGGCGTTCTCCAGGTCGGCCTTAGCCCTGATTTTGGCTTCGAGGTGGCGGGCAAACAGGTCTTGAATATTTTTCGGAAACGTAAGGTCGCGCAGTTGCACCTGCTCCAGGGCCAGGCCCAGCGCGGCGGCTTGCGCAGCCAGGGCTTCGCTGCCCAGGTCGGTGAGCTCAGCACGGCGCTCGGCTAGCTCCTCGCTACCTAGGGCCCCGATTTGGGTGCGGGCGGCCAGCTGCACGGCCGTGGCAAGCCGCTGCTCGGCATCGGCCAGGGCGGGCAGGGTGCCCCGGCCGATGTCGAAGCTACCGGCGAAGCGCAGCGCATCGGCCACGCGGTAGAGCACCACGCACGAAAAGCGCAGCGCAATGCTGTCGCGGGTCAGCACCTCCTGGTTGGTGATGAGCAGCTGGCGCGAAGTGGTGGGCAGGGCCAGCAGCTGGGTGCGCCCAAGCAGGTCGAGCACCTCATAGCGGCCGGGCGGCAGCTCCTTCTCCAGCACGTTGTTGCGGTAGAGCAGGCCCACGCTATTGGGGCGCACCTGGTAAGTTTTGGTAAGAATACCCATTCGCGGAACTACTATTTTGCCTTGGAAAACCGAAAGAGCACCCGCTGGCCGGGGGCCGGGCGTGAGCCGGCGGGCGAGGCCCGGCGGCGGTATCTGCCCGGCCGCAAGCGGCCGATGGGCTTGGGCCGGGGCCCGGCTCCTTCGGCTTTCACGCAGCAGCTGTTTAAGCTCTACTTTCCATACGAAAGCTAAACTCCATCCAGGACTGACTGAGGGGAATCGAACCCCCTACCGGCCCGCCCCGCAATACCCTGCCTCTAAGCGAGCCGGCGAGTGAAACAGGTAGCGGTTGGGGGCGAAGGTAAGCGCCGGCTACCCACACTGCGTGCCCTTTGCCACCGTCAGCGGTCACTTACTGCTTGTAAAATAGCTAGCTAAGCTCCCTATTGCCAGCAAAGCGCCCGCCGTCGCTGCTATCCACCAGGTGTAAGACCAATCATAGTTTGGATGCAGCGCCGCCCGGTAATACAGAATTCCGTCGTAACGCACCACTTCTATTTCATCGCCGATTTCCAACAAGCGACTGTTGCTCTCCGCGTATTTGAGGCGTTCAAATACCAGTTCTCCTTTCGCGTTCATATACACGACATATGGGTAGTCGAGCCAATTCCAGCTACCCGCAACCCGCACGTATTCTTTTCGATAGCTCCTAACGATAGCTACAGCGTGATAGCCTAATTTTTCAATAGTGCTGGCCAATTTCTGCGTATAACAGTGCCACCAGTATAGCAAGCAAAGGCATACAAGTACGAACGCCAATACACTAGCACTCATAGTTACAAGCTAGCTAAATTTAGTATTTAACAACCCCTCGGCCAGCGCCCGGTCATTACCCAGCCTAGGTACTTTGTTTTGCCCGCCCAGCTTGCCCACGCTTTTCATGTAGCGCTGGAAAGCGCCGGGGGCCAGCGGCGTCAGCAGCAGCGGCACCAGGATGTGGCCCTGGCGCAGGTCGTCGTAGTAGGCGTTGCGCTGGCGCAGGGCGGTGTCGAGCACGGCGGCGAAGGCGGCGGTATCGCGCGGCGGCTGGGCAAACTCGATGAGCCACTCGTGGCGCGAGGGCTGCGTGCGGTCCTCACTCACGAGCGGGGCCACGGTAAACTCGGTGACTTCGGCCTCAGGGTGCTGGCGCACGGCCTCGCGCAGGGCAGCTTCCACTTCCTCGCCAATGACATGCTCGCCAAAGGCCGACAAAAAGTGCTTGATGCGGCCCGTGACTACCACCCGGTGCGGCTGCAAATCGACGAAGCGCACGGTGTCGCCGAGCGAGTAGGCCCAGAGGCCGGCATTGGAGGTGAGCACGAGGGCGTACTGCTTACCTAGCTCGACCTCGCCGATGGTGAGGCGGGGCGGATTCTCTTCAAAAAACCGCTCGGCGGGCACAAATTCGAAGAAGATACCACTATCGAGGCGCAACAGCAGGCCGGGGTTGCCGGGCTGGTCCTGGAAGGCCAGGAAGCCTTCGGAGGCCGGAAACAGCTCGATAGTATCGACGGGCCGGCCAATGCTTTCGAGTAGGCGGGCGCGGTAGGGCTCCATGCTCACGCCGCCCGACACGAAGAGGTCGAACTCAGGGAAAACCTCGCCCACCGGCCGGCCAGTGCGGGCCACAAGGCGGTCGAAATACATTTGGACCCAGGGCGGAATACCCGAAATGAGCGTCATCTCTTGCCCTAGGGTCTCGCCCACGATGGCGTCGAGCTTGGTTTCCCAGTCCTCGATGCAATTGGTGGCGTAGCTCGGCAGCTGGTTGCGGCGCAGGTAGGCCGGCACGTGATGGTTGACGATGCCCGAGAGGCGGCCGGTCGGGATGCCGCCCACCGGCTCCAGCTCGGGCGAGCCGGACAGGAAAATCAGCTTGCCATCCAGGAACCTAGGCCGGCCGGTGGCGGCCACGTAGTGCAGCAGCGCATCCTTGGCCCCGTTGATGTGGTTGGAAATGCTGGCCTGGGTAATCGGGATGTACTTGGCGCCGCTGGTGGTGCCGCTGGTTTTGGCCAGGTACAGCGGCCGGCCGGGCCACAGCACGTCGGGCGCGCCCGTTTTTACGCGGTCGAAATACGGTTTCAGGCCTTCGTAATCGCGCACGGGCACGCGGGCGGCCAAGTCGGCGGGCGTGCGCACGGCCCCTAGGTCGTGGTCGTGGCCAAAGGCGGTGCGCGCGGCGGTGCGCGCCAACGTGCGCAGCAAACGCAGTTGGGCCGCGGCGGGGTCGCGCTGCCACTGCTGGTAGCGGTGCACAGTGTAGGCCGCCAGCGGCCGGCTCAGGGCGGCTTTGATTCCCATAGCTAGGCAGAAAAGTCGAGCAGATTGACCACAAAGGTCAGGCCCTAGGTGCCAATAATGGTGGTGAGGCCGGGCAGGCGCTCCCTTGCTGCTGCTAGCGCCCGTAAGTTGGCTGGCCTCGCCACCTTCTTTGGGTGTTTAATAACCAGCTATTATTTCTTGGACAATATCATAACGCCACAGTTGCACGTATGCGGCCTGCGGGCCTAGCGGCCCACGTTCATACTCCCCATTTTTTCCTTATTACCATGATTAATCAACGCGGCAAAGCTGTTTGGAACGGCGACATGAAAGGCCACGGCAACATCACGACCCAGAGCGGCGTGGTAGATGCCCAGTACTCGGTAGGCTCACGCTTTGAAGGCCAGAAGGGCACCAACCCCGAAGAGCTCATTGGCGCGGCCCACGCCGGCTGCTACACCATGTTCCTGACCAATGTGCTCGGGCAGCACGGCCACACGGTCGAAACCATCACCACGACCTCGACCGTGACGCTGGACCCCAGCCAGAACCCGCCCAAAATCACCAAAATCCACGTGAGCACCGAAGGCAAAGTGACTGGCGGCAACATCACGCCCGAGGATTTTCAGAAGCACGCCGAGTTTGCCAAGGCCAACTGCCCCGTATCGCAGTTGCTGAGCGCCGTGCCCGAAATGACGCTGGAAGCCAAATTGAGTTAAGAGTTGAGAGCTAGGAGTTAAGAGTTAGCAAACAGGCTTTTACTTATCCCAACGGCCAACTCTTAACTCTTAACTCTCAACTCTTAACTAATTTCACGCCATGCCCACTGGTACTACCCGCATTCGCCTACGCCCCGCCAACTCCTCGCGCCTCTCGTTCGGGGTGCAGGTTTCGCTCGTTCTTTTTGCCATTGCCTACGCGTCGCTGATGCTGCGCAACGCTCCTGATGGGCACGAGTACTACTGGCTGCACTATGTCTTTCTGACGATTTGCGCCCTGTACCTAGGGTTCATTCTGGTGCACAATGCGCCGGTATTTGGCACCCAAAGCTATTTCGAGTTTGCGCCCGGCTACCTGGTGCACAAGGCCGGTTTGTTCCGCGCCAAGCAGGTTTTTGCGGCCGAAAACATGAGCCAGCTCGAGCTGCTCTCGCGCCAGCTGCGCGTGCGCCTCAAGGATGGCGACATCCACGTGCTGAACATGCGCGAGGTGCGCGGCACCCGCCGCCGCGCCATGTTGCGCGGCCAGCTCGAAGCCTTTGCCCAGCGCTACGGCGTGCAGCTGCGCGAAGACGTGCCGGCCACTACTCCTACTCACAAACCTAGGCCAGCTTAGCGGCCTACGTGCTGCATGGCATTGTTGCCGCAGAAGTCTTTGTGTACCATGCGCTACCAGCGCATGGTTTTTTTTTGCACTAACCAGACCACCTTCCAAAGGCACAGTTACCTGTAGCTTATCGCTATTCATTTATCTGGTGTCCTTGTCATCAGCCATCTTTTGCTCTAAGTAGTCAGAACGACCCTAACTAATGGCTAAATATTTTTTTATTAATAAAAAAATATTTATATAATATATTAATTATTTAATCTCATATTTGTCCCGTTCTTTTATCTCGCTAACTATCTGTGGACTTGTGGCCTAAGAGTGAGACTGGCAATTTCCCCCGTTCCTTGAGTAAGCCCAGCATTAGTGTCTGGGCTCGCCAGACGCGCACCTGGCATAAACACTACTTAGCTACGCTAAAGCCACTTCTACACAGTAGGCAGTTCGGCAACGGGCTACCTCTATCGCACCTAGGTGCAGCAGCACCTAGTACTTACTGCTGGCGTAGCCCGAGGCGTGGCATTTAGCACCTGCCTTGGCCTCTACGCTCGGCAGCGCTGCTTGGTCTGGCAGGTTAGTCCACTCCGCAGGAGTTGCAGCCGCCGGTGAGGTTTCGGCTACCTACTCATTTTTTCACTCTCTCTTTTCCACCTATGCACACTTTAGCTACCCGCTGGCTGTGCGCCGCCTTGTGCGTCGCGCTTACACTTACTTTTGGCCACGTTGCCCGTGCCCAACAAGCGCCCCCTGCCGCGCCCCACGTCATAAACCCCGAGGACAATGACCCCGACTACGCCGCTCGCAAGCTGCTGGGTGCTCCAAAGCAGACCCCTACCGGCCGGCTGGCACCTGCCCACAAACCCGCTGGAGCGGGCACGGCGCTGGCCCGCCCGGCCTGCTTCGAGGCAATAGATACGTCAGCCACGGGCAATGGCGTTTTGCTGCCGCGCAACGATGATGGCTCATTTGGACCGGTGGCGCTGGGCTGGAATTTCTCGCTCTTCGGCACGGTATATAACCAAGTGTATATCAACACCAACGGCAACATCACGTTTGATGCGCCGCTCTCGACGTTTAGTGCTTCTGGGTTTCCGATTGGTATACCCATGGTTGCTCCCTTCTGGGCCGATGTGGACACCCGCGGCTCGGGCAGTGGGCGAATAGCCTATGCGCTCTACCCCGACCGACTGGTCGTAAGCTGGAACAGGGTGGGATATTTCGGCAGTCATTTCGACAGAAAAAATACGTTCCAGCTGATTATTAGGGCTAATACGGCGCCTTCGTTTACTGGCAACGACATCCTCTTCGCCTACGACGATATGCAGTGGACGACGGGCGACGCCTCCAGCGGCACCGCTGGCTTTGGCGGGGTGCCCGCCACGGTGGGGGCCAACCGGGGCAACAACATAAATTTTATTCAGACTGGGCGCTTCAACCTCAACAGTGCGCAGGCCCCCAATACGCCGACCGTGGGCACCCCGGGGGGGGTAGATTTTCTTGACAATCAGTGCCTGGGCTACCAGGTGCGCGGCGGAGGCAATGTGCCGCCCGCGGTGGCAGGCCTACCCTCGGGTAATACCATCACCGTAAACCAGGGCCAGACCCAAACGGTATCGCTGCAGTTTTCGGGTCCTGAAACTAACCAGACGGTCAGTGTTACGCCGAACCTGAATGGGCTTTGCAACGCCACGGCGGCCGTCACGAACAACAATACCACTAACCCTACGGTGGTCTTTGCGGTTACGGGCGGCTTGTGCAATACGGGTACGCGCACCGTGACGTTTACGGCCCTCGATAATGGCACGCCCCTACCAGCGCAGGCAGTATTTACGCTCACAGTCGTCGTGAACCCGCCCCTAGGTTTTAGCTGGACTGGGGCTATTAACACGGTCTATACCAATCCGGGCAACTGGAGCACTGGCACGGTGCCCACCGCCACCGACGATATCCTTATCCCCGTGGTGCCCAACCTACCGGTCCTAAGCACGCTCGGCACGGCCCGCACGGTAACCATTGCTAGTGGGGCCTCGCTCACGCTGGGCGCGCTGGGCAAGCTCGACCTCTATGGCAACCTCCTCAACAACGGTACGTGCAGTGGCCCGGGAACGCTAAGTACCCAAGGCACGGCGGCGCAAACCCTAGGGGGCAGCAATGGCATCGACATTGGTAGCCTGCTAGTGGGCCCCAGCGGGGCTTCGCTAACCACTACCATGACCTTGGCGCAGTTGCTTTCGCTGACGGGCAGCCTGACGGCCAGCGCCAACCTGACGCTGCTTTCTACCCCCACGGTCACGGCTTTGGTAGTCAACGAGGGGGGCGTCGTCATTGGCAGCGTAACGGTGCAGCGGGCTATCGACGGCACCCTTAACCCGGGCCTAGGGTACCGCCACTACAGCTCGCCTGTGGCGAACGCAACGGTAGCCGACCTTGCCACGGCAGGGCAATCGCCCGTGCTGAATGCTGACTACAACACCAGCCCCGCGCCGTTGAGCCTCGCACCCTTTCCTACGCTATTTGGCTACGACCAGGCCCGGCTATTGCTTCCCAACAATGCACCGGCCTTCGACAAAGGCTATTTCTCACCCACTGCCGCTACCGACCCGCTGCTGGTAGGCCGTGGGTACACCCTCAACATTGCGGCCTCGCAGCTGGTAGACTTTGTGGGCACGCTCAACAATGGCCCGTATACCCTAAACCTGGCTCGCAACGCCAGCGATACTCCTGACGCGGCCGATGCGGGCTGGCACCTGCTGGGCAACCCCTACCCTGCCCCCCTCGACTATAGCCGCGTCGAGGCCGCTGACCGCTCAAATCTGGAGCCCGCTATTTACATCGTCCAGAGCACCAGCCAGTACGGCAGCCAGTACCGCGCCTACACCAATGGCGTGGGTGGCAACCCCGTGCTGCCGGTGGGCCAGGGCTTTTTTGCGCGCGTGCAGGCTGGGCAAACCAGCGGCGCCCTAACCTTCCGCAACAGTCAGCGCCTGACTACCAACAACGGCACCACCTTCCAGCGTACGGCTGCCGATACGCGCCCGCAGGTGGAGCTAGCGCTCGACGGCAGCGCCGGCCTACCCGATTTGCTCAACGTGTACTTCGAGAGCGGCAGCACGCCGGGACTGGATGCCAGCTACGATGCGCGGAAACTACCCAACTCTACTGGTCTGAACTTGAGCAGCCTTACGGCCAAGGGCGAGGCCCTGGCCATCGACGGGCGGCCGCTGCCCACCGGTCAGCTCACGGTGCCCCTGCAAGTGCGCGTGCCGGCCACTGGCACCTATACCTTGCGAGCGGCGCAGCTAAAAAATCTGGCGGGCCTGCACGCTTACTTGCACGACGTGCAGCTAGGCACCCTCACTGACCTCGACCAACAGGCTAGCTATCGCTTCGCCCTCAATGGAGCCAACACCACTTCCCGCTTCGAGCTGGTCTTCTCGCCACAGCCACTGACTACCCTGGCCCCAGCTACCCTATCGCAGGAAATTGCGCTTTACCCCAGTCCCGCCCAAGACGTGGCCTTTCTGGAGCTGCCTGCCCGCCTAGGTAAGCAGAAGCTGCTGGTTTCGCTGGTCGATGCGCTGGGCCGGCAGGTGCGTACCTACACGCTGCCCACCGAGGGCCCGGTGGCGCATCAGCTTGGGCTGGCCGGCTTGCGTAGCGGCGTTTATACCGTGCGACTAGCTACTGCTACCGGCGTAGTCATCAAGCGGCTGGTTATTGAGTGAACACCACCGCAAACGGCCTATTGCCAGGTCCTCAAAAAACTAAACCTCTTTAGTAGCTAACCAGGGAAATTTTGGGGTGAGGTAGCTTTGTGAGTGCGGCCGCAGCTCCGTGAGATTCACACTTAACACAGAGGAACTTCAGCACGACCAATTTTAAGGCGTTGTTTCGGGCGTTAGCACGTGAGTGGGCGCCGCGCGGCAACTGATAAAATTCTGTCGGTTAAATTTTTATAGTCGACACCTCCAACATCTTGAGTAGCTTGCCGCGCCAGCAGTATTTTTGGGCGTAGCAAGCTACTTATTTGTTCTCTTAAACTAGATGCTGGCCAAATTTCTTCCGCTGCTGCTGCTTGTGGCACTAGCCGCGCCGCGGGCCCGCGCCCAAAGCGGCTGCCCCGACCCCCAGGCCACCAACTACAACCCCGCCGCCACCGCCAACGATGGCTCGTGCCAGTACGCGCCCACGACCAGCGCGCTCCCCCTCAAAACGCCGCTCGCCGACGCGGTGGCCGAGTCGTCGGGCCTGCTCTACACGGGCGGCAAGCTCTGGACGCTCAATGACAGCGGCAATACGCCCGAGCTGTTTCGCCTCGACTCGACCACCGGGCGCGTGGTGCAGCAAGTGCGCCTCACCAACGCCACCAACGTAGACTGGGAAGACCTTACCGCTAGTGCGCAGTACGTGTACGTGGGCGACTTTGGCAACAACACCGGCGACCGGCGCGACCTCCGCATCTTGCGGGTGGCCCAGGCCGACCTAGGGCCCGCCGCCACCACCGCCACGGCTGAAACCATCGCTTTCAGCTACCCCGACCAGACGGATTTCACGCCCCGCACCAACCAGCACAACTACGACTGCGAGGCGTTTTTCTTCGCCAACGACTCGCTGCACCTGTTCACCAAAAACTGGGCTGACCTGCAAACGCGCTACTACACGGTGCCCGCCCAGCCCGGCACCCACGTGGCGCATCTCAAGGGCACCTTCAATGTCAACGGGCTGGTGACCGCCGCCGCCCGCAACCCGGCCGGCACGGTCACGGGCCTGCTCGGCTACAACGCCCGCGATGGGGCCACGTTCGTGTGGCTGCTCTCGGGCTACCGCGGCACGGGGGTTTTGCAAGCCAATAAGCGCCGCATCGAGCTCCCCAACGCGCTACTTATCGGGCAGGCCGAAGGGCTGTGCTTCGTGGGCAACACCCGCGCGTTTGTGTCCAATGAGCGATTTAGCAACATATTAGTCAACATTCCGCCGCAGCTGTACACCTTGCGGCTCGGCAACTGGCTACCCGCCACCACGCTCGCCGCGAAGAATGCGGCGGCGGCCGGCAAGGTAATTTTTAGCGCCGTGCCCAACCCCACTACGCACCTGCTGCGCGTGACGCGCACCAGCAGCGAGGCGGCGCGCCTGGTAGTATACGACCTGCTGGGCCGGGTCGTGCTCACCGAGTCGTTGCCCGCCGGGCGCCTCACCAGCAACCTGGACCTAGGCGCCGTGGGCGCCGGGCAGTACTCGCTGCAGCTCGAATCGGCCCGGGGCGTGTTCTCGCAAAAAGTCGTGGTGCAATAGCGGCCCGGTAGCCACTGGGCTGGCTTGCTTTCGCCCAAACCTGTTTCCTTTACGGCCGTTTGTAGCCCTACTCACCCTACCTTCTTTCTTCATGTCCCTCTCCCCCGACGTTCAGCAGCGCCTCACCACCTGGCTCTCACCCGCCTACGACGCTGATACCCAAGCCGAAATCAAGCAGCTGCAAGCTACCGGCCAAGACGACACCCTCAACGATGCCTTCTACCGCTCGCTGGAGTTTGGCACCGGCGGCCTGCGCGGCGTCATGGGCGCCGGCTCTAACCGCATGAACCGCTACACGCTGGGCATGGCGACCCAGGGCTTGTGCAACTACCTGAAGCAGAGCTTCCCCGACCAGGAAATCAAAGTCGCCATCGCCCACGACTCGCGCAACAACTCGCGCAAGTTTGCCGAGATTGTCGCCGGCGTTTTTTCGGGCAATGGCATTACCGTGTATCTGTTTGAAGACCTACGGCCCACGCCCGAGCTGTCGTTTGCCATTCGGCACCTAGGGTGCCAGAGCGGCTGCGTTATCACGGCCTCGCACAACCCCAAGGAGTACAACGGCTTTAAGGTGTACTGGAACGACGGCGCGCAAATAGTGGCGCCGCACGACGAGAACATTATCGGGGAAGTCAATAAAATCACCGACGTGAATGAGGTGAACTTCAATGCCGACCAGAGCCGCATCCACCTCGTGGGCCAAGAGATAGATGAGGCGTACCTGGCCCAGGTTAAGCAGCTGAGCATCAACCCCGCCGCTATTCAGCAGCAGCACGACCTAGGTATCGTGTACACGCCCATTCACGGCTCGGGCATCAAGCTGGTACCGCCGGCGCTGGCCGCCTTCGGCTTCACTAATGTGAGCGTGGTAGAGGCCCAGGCCACGCCCGATGGCAACTTCCCCACCGTGCAGTCGCCCAACCCCGAGGAGAAATCGGCCATGCAGCTGGCCCTCGACCAGGCCAAGGCGCAAAACGCCGACATCGTGCTGGCTACCGACCCCGACGCCGACCGCGTGGGCGTGGGCGTGAAAAACAGCAAGGGCGAGTGGGTATTGCTGAACGGCAACCAAACCGCCGCGCTGCTGACGAACTACATCTTGTCGGCCCGCGAAAAAGCCGGCAAGCGCACGCCCAACGACTTCATCGTGTACACCATCGTGACCAGCGAAATTCTGGGCGACATTGCGCACCGCTACGGCGTGACGTACTACCGCACGCTCACGGGCTTCAAGTACATCGCGGGTCTCATCCGGGAGCTGGGCGCCGAGCAGAACTACATCTGCGGCGGCGAGGAAAGCTACGGTTTCCTCATCGGCGATTTCGTGCGCGACAAAGACGCCGTATCGGCCTGCGCGCTGGTGGCCGAAATGGCCGCCGTGGCCAAGGGCCAGGGCCGCTCGCTCTACGAAGAAATGGAGCGAATGTACGCCGAGTACGGCCTCTACACCGAAGACCTTATCTCCTTGACCAAGAAAGGCCAGCGCGGCGCCGAAGAGATTAAGGAGATGATGGTGGAGCTGCGCAAAAACCCGCCCGCCACCCTCGCCGGCTCGCCCGTGGTAGAAGTACGTGACTACCAGACCGGTCAAATTAAGAACCTGCGCACCGGCGTGGAGGAAAGCACCGGCGTCGAAAGCTCCAACGTGCTCCAGTTCATCACCGAAGCGGGCGACAAGATTTCGGCCCGCCCCAGCGGCACCGAGCCCAAAATCAAGTTCTACTTCAGCGTGAAAGAGCCGCTGGCCTCGGTAGCCGACTTCGAGCCGACGCAAAAACGCGCTCACGAAAAAATCCAGCGCATCATCGACGAGATGAAGCTGAAATAAACGTGAGTCAGGCACCTGGCTGCTTCAGCAAGAGCAGCTAGGTGCACCTAGGGTGCAATACCAAACAAAAGAGCCTCCAGCAGTGTGCTGGAGGCTCTTTTGTTTGGGTAAACCCACTCTTATTTCAGGATTTTTCAAGTGCCGCCGGCACCCTAGGCGCGCTGCAGCTGCATGGTTTTCACCTGCTGGGTGAGGTCCATCACCAGGCCGGCCAGGTGCTCAAGCGACACACCGCCGATGGGGAACGTGTTGCTGATGTAGCTCTTGGCTTCCCAGATTTCGAGCACGTCCTCGGCCTTGAGGTCATAGGGCGTGTAGCTGGGGTTATCGGAATGCAAGCCAAACAAGGCATTCTGCTTCAGCTTGTTGTACAGGCGCTTGAACACGATGCCGTCTTTCTGGCTCACCACGATGCAGGGCGTGCCATCCTTGATGGTGGCCCAATCATCGACGTAGCGACCCACGATGGTGGTGCCGCTGGCGAGGGGCAGCATCGAGTCGCCAGCAATTTCAAAGGCGCGGTAGGTGCCGGTGCTCGGCAGCATGGGCAGCCGAAAGCGGGGCAGCTCCTCGATGAATTCGCGGTCGGCGTAGCCGTTGAGGTAGCCGGCAGCCGCTTTCAGCGGCACTAATTCAATATTTTCCTTTTCGTCGATGCCCACCGTGAAGGCGAGTACACGCAAAGGCTTTTCTTCCAGGTCAGTTTCGGCTAGGGGGCCCGCTTCGCGCAGGGCCGCCGCAGTTTTGGCGTTCTTCTTTTTGGTAAAGTCGGTAGTGGCCAGCGAGTCGAGCGGGATGTTGAACAGGCGCGCCATATTGACGAGCGTGGCCAAGCGCGGCTCGGCGCGGCCTTCTTCATAAGCGCCTACTAGTGAGCGCTTAATGCTTAGCTTATCGGCTAGCTGGGCCTGCGTCAAGCCTAGCTCGCGCCGCCAGAATTTAAGGTTAGTATTAATCATGATAGAAGAAAGGCTAAGAGAGTTCGGCCCAACGCGACGGGCAATCGACGCACACATTTCGGCAACACAGGGCGCAAGTTACTAATTCCATTAGACTTGGCAACGCTAATGAGGTGGGAATTATTCACTCGCCCTCTTTTAGCTGATTATCCCTCGCACGTAACAACGGCCGAACAGTACCTTGCCTTGGCAATTTACCCTCTCCTCATGTTCAAGCCCACAACACTTCGCATAGCGGCGGTTATCGCTATGCTATTGTCCGTCTTTGGCCTACTCATTAGCCTGTTTATAGCTAGGCAGTCGGGGTCGGGTATGTTTGCCCTAGGAGCCATTTCCTGGCTCTTCTTACTAGCAGCCAGCTACTTCGGCTTCAAGCTAGCGGGGTATAAGCTGTACGAGGAAGAATACAAGAAGGTGGGCCTCCGCATCTACCTGATAATCGGCTCGTTTGGGTTATTTCTTCTCGTCGGAGTAATCCTTGGGCTGGTATTGTCGGTGGCTTTACTAGGTGCCCTGTGGGGCCTGAAGCGCAACTACGATGAATGGGAACCATCTGGCGAAGAGTCAGAAGCTGAATAGGTTACCCTAGAGCTTACCGCCCGCGCTGCGCCCGGATGCTCGCCAGCCGCAGTTGGAAGTAGTCGTACTTCTCGCGCAGGTGGTCGAAAAGGTCGCGCAGGCCGGCTTCGGCGCCGAGCTGGGCGCGGGCGGCGGCGATGGCGGCCAGGTCCGAGTCGCTCAGAAACTCTTCGAGGCGCAGGTCGCGGCCCTTGCTGTAGGCGCGCTCCAGGTGCTGGCGCATGGTGCCCACGGCCAGGCCCCGGTGCTGGGCAATCTCCTCGACGCTCAGGCCCTGACGGTGCAGCTTGAAGGTTTGCTCTTCGGTGTCGTTGAGGTCGCGGTCGGCAGCTTTTTGGGCGGTGGTGCGGGACGCGGGCGCAAAGTCGTCGCTGAAGGGCGGCACGTTGGGCTGCTCGTCGGCCTCATCTTCGGCGGGCACGGCGCGGGGGGTACCGTGCTGCAAAATGGCCTCGATGAAGGCCTCGCCGTAGGTCTCGAATTTCTTCATGCCCACGCCCGAAACCGAAAGCATGGCCACCCGGCTGGTGGGCTGCTCGCGGGCCATTTCCTGCAGGGTGGTGTCGGTGAAGACCACGTAGGGCGGCACACCCTGCTCGTCGGCAATGTGCTTGCGCAGCTGGCGCAGGCGCTCGAAAAGGCGCGCTTCGGGGGTGCCAGCGCCGGCCGCGGCGGCCTCTGCGGCCGCTTTTTTGCTGGCGCGGGTGCTCTTGTCGGCCTTTTCGGCGGGCTGGAATTTCTTGAGCGACACGGGCAACTGGCCCTTCAGCACCTGCTGGCCGCGCTCGGTGATTTTCAGCGAATACCCTTCTTCGTAGGCGATGTAAAACAGGCCGTCGTTGAGCATCTGGTGCACGTAGCTGTACCAGTCGAGGTAGGGCAAATCTTGGCCCGCGCCGTAGGTTTTGAGCTGGTCGTAGCCGTGTTGCAGCACCGCCTGGTTGCGCATACCGCGCAGAATATCAATGAGCAGGTTTATGGCTACGCGCTGCTGGGTGCGAGCGCTGGCCGAGAGGGCCTTCTGGGCCAGCAGCGTGCCATCGAAGGTGATGGGCGGGTTGCGGCAGATGTCGCAGTTGCCGCAGTCGTGCCCTAGGTCCTCCGAGAAGTAGTGCAGCAGGATGCGGCGGCGGCAGCTGGCGGCCTCCGCAAATTGCTGCATCCGCTCGAGCTTGGCCTGGTTGAGTTGGGCCTGGCGCGGGGGCACGTCTTTGGTCACCATTTCGCGCATCGACATGACATCGGCGAAGCTGTAGAAGAGCAGCGCGGTGGCGTCGGTGCCGTCGCGGCCGGCGCGGCCGATTTCCTGGTAGTAGCCCTCGATGTTTTTGGGCAGGTTATAGTGCATCACCCAGCGCACGTTGCTCTTGTCGATGCCCATGCCGAAGGCAATGGTGGCGACAATGACTTGCAGGTCGTCTTGCAGGAATTTTTCCTGGGCTTCGCCGCGCTGGTTGGGCGTCATGCCGGCGTGGTAGTAGCCGGCCTTAATGCCTTTTTGCTGAAGCTTTTGGGCTACCGTCTCGCAGGTTTTGCGCGAGAGGCAGTAGATGATACCCGCATCGTTGGGGTTCCGGCCGATGAAGTCCAGAATCTGCCCTAGGCGGTCCTGGCCGGGGCGCACCACGAGGTTGATATTGGGCCGGTCGAAGCTCGACAGGAAAACCTTGGGCTCGTGCAGGTTGAGCTGGGTCTTGATGTCGCGCTGCGTGAGGCGGTCGGCCGTGGCCGTAAGGGCGATGATGGGAATGCTCGGAAACTGCGTGCGCAGCACGCCGAGCTGCGTGTACTCGGGCCGAAAATCGTGGCCCCAGGAGGAAATACAGTGCGCCTCGTCGATGGCAAACATGCTGACATTCACCCGCGTCAGGAACTGCAAAAAGCCCTCGCTCAGCAGCTTCTCGGGGCTCACGTAGAGCAGCTTGAGGTGGCCGCTGAGGGCGGCCCGCGTGATGTCGCTGGCCTCGCTCTGACTGACGCTGCTGTTGATGTAGGCCGCCACGATGCCGTTGGCTTTCAGGGCCTCCACCTGGTCTTTCATGAGGGCGATGAGCGGCGACACCACCACGCACACGCCCTCGCTCACTACGGCCGGAATCTGAAAACATACGCTTTTGCCGCCGCCGGTGGGCATGAGCACCACCGTATCCTGGCCCCCCAAGATGCTCTGAATAATATCGCCCTGCATGGGGCGAAAATTATCGTAGCCGTAGTAGCGCTTGAGGGCTTGGCGGGCGGCGGTGAGGGCGGGGGCAGAGGCAGTAGCAGCAGACATAAGGCACTTCGGTCGAAAGATTAAAATAACAATCGCCCACACGAAGTTCCAAAGAATTTAGCCAACGTAAGCCCGGCCAGGCGCTAGCATCGCCCTAGGTAGCCGATGAGCCCTTAGAAGCAGCCTTCTGCTCAGGGAAAAAGCGCTCATCAAATATTTTTGGCGACTGCCTGCCAAGGCCCTTGTCGCAGCCATTGCTTATCTTAGCGAAGCACCAGTTTTTCGACAACTCGCAGCTAGTAAGCCTTTTCCCTTCCCCAGACTCATGCAGCCGGCCCATCGTTCCTCCGCCCAGTCGCACCTAGCCTTGTTGGCCGCCTGCTTGTTGCTAGCCGCCTACCTCCCTACCTGGCAAAAGTTGTGGTTCGTAGCCGAAAGCGGCCATTATGGGGGCAGTAACGTCTGGGTGTGGCTGCTGCTGCTAGGCTTGTACCGCCGCTGGCGGCCGGCGCGGGCGCTTACTTACGTATACTTGCTGCTCCAGCTGCTTGTGGCGGGCTCCATTTTGTCCTACAACATCACTGCGGGCGGCCCCATCCTGGGCTTCGCGCTCACCGGCAGCCTTGGCCTGATTGGGCTACTCGTCCTTTATTATTCGAGCGCTATCCGGCGCTATTTGGACGGCCCGCTGCATACGCTGCTTTAAGTGCGAGCGCGGCGCCTCACCCCCCGGCCCCCTCTCCGAAAAGGAGAGGGGGAGCCTGACGCCGAATAGCGTCTGCCTACATCTGCATACGATAGGCTCCCCCTCTCCTTTTCGGAGAAGGGGCCGGGGGGTGAGGCGCTACGGGCGGGTGGCGCCTCAAAAGCAACCAAAAAAAGGCGGCACCCTCTCGGGTACCGCCTTCTTCTAAACTACTCAAAAACGAGTCGTTTATTTCAGCGCGCTCTTCAAGCCCTCAACCGCGAAGGCTTGCGCCTCCTTGGCTTCGGGCACCACGGCGGCCATGCCGAAAAATTCGTGGGTTACGCCCTCGTAGTTCTTGTATTTCACGGTTACGCCGGCTTTTTGCAGGTTGTCGGCCAGCATTTTGCCTTCGCTCATCAGGGGGTCGTACTGGGCCGTGACGATGGTGGCGGCGGGCAGGCCCTTGAGGTTGGCGTGCACGAGGTCAATCATTGGGCTCTTACCATCGGCGGGGGTGCGCAGGTAGTACTTGAAGAACCAGGCCATCAGGTCTTTATTGAGGGGCTTGGTCTGGGTGTTGGCCAGGTAGGACGGCGTGTTCAGGTCGTAGCCCGCGATGGGGTACACGATGAGCTGGTATTTAGGCATCGCCACTTTTTTGTCGCGGGCCATCATGCTCACGGCGCAGGCCAGGTTGCCACCGGCGCTCTCGCCGGCTACGGCGATGCGCTTGGCATCACCCTTGAGCTCGGCGGTGTGGGCCAGCGCCCACTGGTAGGCGGCGAAGCTGTCGTTATGAGCGGTCGGGAATTTAAACTCCGGGCCCTGGCGGTAGGCCACCGACACCACCACGGCGCCCGTCTGCTCGCTGAGCGAGCGCACCGAGGCGTCGTAGGTATCGAGGTTAGCAATGACCCAGCCGCCGCCGTGGTAATACACGATAACGGGGTAGGGCGCCGTGCCCGACTTGGGCGTGTATACGCGCACCTTCACACCGGGGGCCACAGTGCGGCTCATGGTATCGGCGGTGGCGGGCGAGGTCGGGATATTGAATTTCTTCATCGTGGCCATGGCGGCATCGGCGGCGCTGGGGGCTTTACGGGCCTCCTGGGGCGTCAGCTTAGCCATCGGCGTGGGGCCGCTCAGAGCTTCGAGCTGCTCGATAACAGCCTGCATCTCGGGGTGAATGCCGGGGGCCCAGGTGGGCTTGGGCTTGCTGGGCGCTACGGGCTGCGGCGCGGTGCCGGCCGTGGCAGCCGAGTCGGGCCGGGCCGCGTTGGCGCTGGTCGAATCGGCTTTGGCGGTGGCAGAAGCGGTATCGGTGGTGGTTTGGCTGTTGCTGCACGAGGCCAGCAGGCCCAGGGCTGCTACGGGCGCACCCCAGCGCGCCGAGGCGCTTTTCCAGGATTGAAACATAAGAAGAATCTGTAAATTTTAAGAATATCTCCTTACGGAATACTTGCCTAAAAAACTGAAAAGTGGCTGAAAACAAGTCAATTCCTGACTAGCTTTCAGCCACCTACTCTTTGCCACGCAGTGCGGCGGTCCCTAAGTCAGCCCGTGCTTACTCGGCCGCCGGAACGGGCGCGCGGCGCGACCCGCGATACAGCTCATACTTCAGCAGCCGGCAATCAATCGGCCCGTTGAAGAGCGGAATCCGCCGCGACACCTTGAGTCCGATGGCCTTCGCCGCCTCCAGGTTCCCGGTAAAAACGAACGCCTCGTAGCCCTGAAAATTAGTTTTCAGCGCGTCGCCAATCGTTTTATACAGCGCGTCCATCTGCGTCTCCTCCCCTATCCGCTCGCCGTAGGGCGGGTTCGTGATGACGAGGCCGGGCCCTAGGTCCTTGGGCGGCTGCGCGTCGCGCACATCGCGCACCGAGATGCGGATGCACTCGTCGAGACCGGCGGCTTCGATATTGGCGGCGGCCTGGTCAATTACCCTAGGGTCAAGGTCGGAGCCGGCCAGGTAGGCCTGCGGCTCTTCGATGCGCTGGGCTTCGGCCTCCCGGCGCACCTCTTGCCAGAGGTCGGCGTCGAAGTCGGGCCAGTTTTCAAACCCAAACTTACCCTGGTGAAACAGGCCGGGCGCAATGCGCTGGGCCAGCAGCCCCGCCTCGGTGAGGATGGTGGCCGAGCCGCACATGGGGTCGATGAGCGGGCTTTTCTTATCCCAGCCACTCAGCAAAATGAGGCCGGCGGCCAGCACCTCGTTGAGGGGCGCCTCATTGGTGCCCTGGCGGTAGCCGCGGCGGTGCAGCGAGTCGCCGGCCGCGTCGAGGCTCAAGATGACTTCGTTTTCGAGCATGCGCAGGTGAATGCGGATGTCGGGATTGCGGGTGTCGATGCTGGGGCGTTCGCCGGTGCGCTCCCGAAACTGGTCCACGATGGCGTCTTTGGTGAGCTGGGCCACGTAGAGCGAGTGCTCAAAGCTCGACTTATTGACCACGGCCGTGATGGCAAACGTCTGGCCCGGGGCGATGTAGCGGCTCCAGTCAATATCGCTCACTTGGTCATAGAGACCCTGCTCGTCGGGGGCGTAGAAGTCGGCGAAGGGGCGCAGCAGGCGCATGGCCGTGCGGCTCCAAAGGATGGTGTTGTAAAGCAGCTTTTTGTCGCCGCTAAATTCGACGGCGCGGCTGCCCACGTGGTCGATGGTGGCGCCAAGCTGGCTCAATTCCTCAGCCAGAATCTCTTCGAGGCCAAATTGGGTGGTGGCGGTAAGGTACATGGCGCAAAGGTCGGGACGAACCGAAGCTCCCGCACGCCCTGCCCCAAGCAAATACGGCCGTTATCTTTCAGCGGGCATCCCAGCACATTTGGTTGCGCTCCTAAATACTCAGCCATGCCGGATAAGAATTTATACATCATCGCGGGCTGTAACGGGGCCGGCAAAACCACGGCCTCGTTCACCATCCTGCCCGAAATGCTGGACTGCCGCGAGTTTGTCAACGCCGATGAAATCGCCCGCGGCCTCTCACCCTTTCAACCCGACACCGTGGCGATGGAAGCCGGCCGCATCATGCTAAATCGCCTCGATTACCTACTGACTAAGGGCAACACCTTCGCGCTCGAAACTACACTAGCCACCAAAATCTATCAGCAAAGAATCAGGGCCGCCCAGCAGCAAGGTTACACCACGACGCTGCTGTATTTTTGGCTAAGCAGCCCAGACCTAGCGCAAGCGCGCGTAAAAACGCGGGTAGCGGAGGGTGGCCACTACATTGCGCCCGAAGTCATCGAGCGCCGGTATTTGCAGGGACTACGCTTGCTGTTCGACGCCTACCTGCCGCTCGTCGATGAAGCCTGGCTGTTCGATAATTCGTACGGCGAGCACGTTTTAATAGCGCAGAAGCTGGTCGGCGGCTTTGGCATCAGCAATGACACCTTGTATCAGCAATTAAAAAAGCAGTATGAATCCGCAAAAGCAGCTTGAGCGTCAGGAAAAGATTGTCGCTGGTTTGAAAATCGCCTATGCGCGGATGCTGGAATTTAAGCGACAGAAGAATAGCGAGGTGGTGGTAATGCAAGATATTGAGGTTGTGCGGGTGAAGCCATAATAATTTAGATACTAGAACGCAGTATTGCCATTCAGTACATGGAACTTAATAGTTCTCTAGACTTTCTAGAAAAAGCAAAAACCTTGTGCAGCGCTGTCTGCTTAGTAGTCTACGAAAGGCTAGCGGATACTAATTGGGAATCGTCTGTTTTTGAGCATATACCAATTCATGAGGTATCGTTAGAGGCATTCAAAAAGTCTCTTATTGAAATTAGTAACAGTATACTTGCTCGTGACATTTTAACTACGCTATTGCACCAAGACCTTGCTTACAGTGTAGAAATAATGCCAATTGAAGAGGCTAGTTTGTTTGCTGAAAAATTTTGCTTTCTATTCAGTGACCAAGCTATTTATTATTCGAATTCAACTTGGAATAATAAAGAGTATACTAATTCAGCCGGAGATTTTGAATTAGGCTTAAGCTCTTGGGCATCTTTGACTGCGGCAACGTTTGATTCAGGTATTATTATTTGTGACAGTGATAAAATAGGAATCGCTTGGTTTCAGGCCGAAGATTAATGATAGATAAAAATCAGTAACTATTCAATCTCTGCCGGTCCTTCGTGGCCGGCTTTTTTGTACCTTCCGCCCCGTATGGCTACTCCTATTACTACTGCATCGACGGTTTCTTCCGCTGCTCCAGCCCGCTCCTACGCCGGGCCGATGGTGCTCATGACCTGCTTATTCTTCCTGTTTGGGGCGGTCACCAATTTCAACGACGTGCTCATGCCCTACCTCAAGGACGTGTGCCAGCTCACTGATTTTCAGTCCACGGCCGTGCAGTCGGCTTTTTTTGGGGCGTATTTTCTGATGTCGCTGCCGGCGGGGCTAGTGCTCAAGAAGCTGGGCTACCAGCGCGGCATCGTGGTGGGGTTGCTCGTGATGGCGGGCGGGGCACTGCTGTTCATTCCGGCGGCCAACTCGCGCGAGTTTGGGCTGTTTCTCACGGCGCTGGCGGTCCTAGGCGCGGGCATTACGCTGCTGCAAGTAGCGGCCAATCCCTACGTGAGCGTGCTGGGGCCAGCCCGCGGCGCGGCAGCGCGCGTAAGCGTGGTGGGCGTGGCCAACAACTTCGGCGGCAGCCTCTCGCCGCTGGTGGGCGCGCTGGTGCTGTTTGGCGGCTCGGTGGCCCTCAAGGCGCGGCTGGCGGCCCTGCCGCTGGCCGAGCGCCTAGCCGAAGAGTCGCAGCTCGTGAAAGCGCCCTACCTCGGGCTGGCCGCGTTTCTGGTGGTGCTGGCGGCCGTGTTCTTCTTTCTGAAGCTGCCCGACATCGACAGCATCCCGGAGGAGCAGGCCGAGGAGGCCCGGCCACTGGCGGCGGCGCGCAGCTCGGCACTCAGCTTTCCGCATCTGGTGCTGGGCATCGGGGCCATTTTTGTATACGTGGGCGTGGAAGTCGGCCTAGGGTCCTTCCTCATTCGCTACGGCGAAAGCCAGGGTATTACCCAGTTGTCAGGCTTCACCCAGAGCCTGGTGCGGGGCCTGAACGTGGCCACTAACTTCGCCGGGGCGCTGTTTGGCCAGAGTCCGGCGCCGATTGACACATCAGCGGGCTTCACCAAAGCGGTAGGCGCGGTGCTAGTGTCGTCGTACTGGTTTGGCTCGTTGCTGGGGCGCGTGGTGGGCATCCCGCTGCTACTCAAGTTTCACAACCGGGTATTGCTGGTAGCGGTGTGCGCGGCGGGTGTTTCGCTAGTGGGCGCGTCGGTGCTCAGCCAGGGCGAAACGGCGCTGTGGCTCATCGTGCTCTGCGGCCTGTGCAACTCCATTATGTGGCCGATTATCTTCCCGCTGGCCATCACGGGCCTAGGTCACTTCACCAAGCAAGGCTCGTCGTATCTCATTATGGCCATCGTGGGCGGAGCGCTGCTGCCGCCGCTCATGGGCTTTTTAGCCACGCACGGTGGTGGGCTGCGGGTGGCGTTTGCGGTACCGGCGTTTTGCTACGCCTACTTGCTGTACTATGCCCTGAGCGGCTACCGGGTGCGGTAGCAACGTGGCACCTAGGTTACACTCATCCGCTCCTAGTGAGTTCATGAATACCCCGCCTAGGGTATTTATGAACTCATTAGGGGCAGCTTAATTGTAATTGCGGTGAACAAGCCCTGTTGCGTATCGACAGAGATACTTCCCTTATGCGCCCTGATGATATCTTGGCTTACAAATAAACCCAGTCCCGTTCCTTCCGAGGTAGGTTTGGTTGTAAAGAAAGGCGAAAAGAGCTGCTTCCTGTCAACGTCCGAAATACCCTTGCCATTATCCCGAATTTTTATTTCCACACACGACTCCTGGAAAGAAGTCTCGATTATAAGCTCCGGCTTGAAATCTTTATCCAGCGAAGACTTTTCATGCAAAGAGTAGGTAGCATTATCCAACAAGCTGACAAAAACGGAATTCATTTCCGCCGGCAGTATACTAACGGAGCTATTCTGATAATCACTACCCTTAATCAAGGAAAAGTCAATGGCAGCATCTGCATGCTCATGCTCTTTCTTATATTTAAGAAACTGGCTTTCCATGTAAGAATTCACAGCGACTTCTATAAAAGTATCGGATTTAGCCTTTAGCAGCTTATCCATACTTCTTACTATTCGGGTAAGGCTAAAGCTATGCTCTTCTATCTTACCTGTGTTAGCCTCAATCATATCGAATAGCGGCAGCAACTCTGTCTGAAGATAATCGTCCGCTGCATACGTATTAGCATCCAAAACTTCTCTGCCTTCTTTGAGCAATTCTATGGATAAAGCAGCAAAGTTAGTAACATAATTCAAAGGATTAAGCAGCCTGTCAACCAAGCCTTTTGTTAACTGCCCAATAGAAGCCAGCTTTTCCTGACGAATAAGTTGTTCCTGAGTTGCCTTCAAGTCGATAAGGGTTTTCTTGAGGTCTTCGAGTAACTCATCGGATTTTTTCTTTTCTATTACTAGCTCGCGCGTTCTATCTTCCACTTCTTTACGAGCCATTGCTAAATCCCCAACCATTTTATTAAACGCCGTACCAAGCTCCCCAATCTCATCCCGGGATTTATTGAATACTCGTTGGGTCAGGTCTCCCCTACCCACTCTAGTAGCGGCGTCTCGTAGCTCCAGCACCGGAACAGAAATATTCTTAGCCAAGAAGAAACCAATAAGTATTCCTATACTGAAAACCAAGAAACTAAAAAGCAGCGAGGTAATACGAATTTGCTTCTTACTCTGAATAATATCCTTGGTAGACGAGGCTATTACAATCTCGCCCTTCATCATTGGCGTACTAAAGGGAGCTCTCTTAATAACTACCGAATCAGTTGATTCAGCATTAACATCTATTTTTTTCTTTTCGGGATAGGTTTTAAAAATGCTGCGGTTTACTTTAAGCTTAGAGTGATTTTTATTCCAAGTAGTATCAGTTTGTAGTAAGCTTACCGATTGTAGTAGCGGGTCTTTCTTAACAAAATCCATGGCAGTCTGAACACCCTGAAAATTTTGCTCCGTCATCGCAATTTTCACCCCTAGGGCAACGGTATTAGCATGGTTTTGAACTTCTTTGTTAAAGTTACTAAGCAAATACTTTTCCTGAATAGCTGGCAGATAGAACAGTACAAAGAAAGAAAACAGGAGAACGATGCTGGTCACCGTCATCCAGATTTTAGTCTTGAGGGTGATGCGGGCGCGCCTTATGCTCTGCGAAAGCAACAATTTATTCAACATGTGGGAGGCGTTACTATCAGAGCAATGTAAATATGTAAAAAGCGTTTACAAAGACGTTTTTCCATCAATCAATATAGTTTTATTACTAGCAGCTGGTTGATTAACAACCCCAATGGCACCCTTGGTCTGAGCAATAAAATCTTCAAGCTCTGCTTCAGAATTAAAAAAATTAGGAGCATCTGCTTTTCCTTGAAAGACTAATGCGAGCCAATATTTATTTAATTCATTTGAGCTCATATTATACACCTTTTTACTTGTGCTCACGCCAATGGGCGTGTTGCTTTTCATAAGTGCTATACTAACCTTAGTACCATCTGGCCAGCGCAGCTTTTCGCCTTTCATCACCGAGTTAAGCTGCGCTGCTTTCATTTCCGATGGCGCTCCTTTACCGTTAGCAATTACCACCAGCTTCATGTCCTGCGCCATGGCTGGCAGGTAAAACCACATACTAAGTAAGAATACCTTGAGAAAAAGTCGGCAAATCCAAGTCATAAAAATTTTATTTAAAAGCCAACTGCTACTTGAAACGTTACTCTGTCTGAATCGCTGGCCTTATGGTCCTTTATATGCTGATATTCGAGCTTAAGAACGGCCAGATAACTCAATTCGTAGCGCAGCCCGCCGATAAATGATTGAATATTGTGGTCTGAAAAATATACTTCGCTGTTTCTGTAGCGAATGTCATCAACCCTGATATAAGGAACTAACTTATCGGTGACCCGTAGCCCCGCGTAGACATAAGAAGCTAGCGCGTATTGCGTACCTAGGCTATCCGATTTATTGGTTACCATGCTGCTTTCTGCCAGCAGCTCAAACTTTTTAGAGCCTATCGAATCGTTATAAGCCAGTGAGCCCGTCGTAATAGTTTGGTTTATTCTGGTAAGCGCTATGGTGCTAACCCCGCTGTAGTGATTATGCACCACGCTGCCTTTTGAAAGAACATCGTGGTACATGGATGCTCCAATACGTAAGCCATCTTTGGGCTTTACGTGAACAGCTACCGTCAATGATTTGAACCTGTTGTTATCGGCGGCATCTCCCGAGCCCAACCCATTACCAAGCATTACATCGTAGCCAAAGCGGATGCTACCTAGGTTTTGCCCCTGCAAACTGATTCCGGTGGTATGGAGCGGAATAATGCCTTGAGAAAATATTAATGGCCGGTCAATCGTTGGAAAAAACACTCTGCCATGATGGTAAGTATCGTTCCAGTAATTGACTGGCGTATGGTGCTTGCCTATTAAAATACTGTGATTACCTGCGTAGTTGTATTTCATAATCAAACGCTCGATACTGATATCAAAATCAGTAGGAGATTCGAAAGAATACTTAAAAACGGTTTCTCCCAAAAATGACAGCCGCTCGGTTATCTCGGAGGTGATAAATAAATCCTGCTCCCCAAAACTGAAGTTCAGCTTACCGCCTTGGTAGTAAGTGTAGGCATCGGCAAATCCCCTGATTTGGGTTCGCTGCGCCATAGCCCGCTGGAGCGACCCTAGGAGCAGGCCAACAATTGCTAAAATAATACTAGTGTATCGCTTATTTTTCATACGCAATGAGCAAGACGGGATGGGAGCCAGCGCTGCTGGCTCAGCTAGAGTGGGAAATAGGGCCAGCGAAGCATTGAAAGACAGCGTTTTGGGTAAAACCCTGCACCAGCACCTTTTTTGGGCCATTAAATATAGCTGTGCTTACCTATTCAAGCAGCGCTATAGCATCTTTAGAAGAATTAATAGACCCATTTCCTCCAAAAAGCTTGGCCTATACTTCGGTTAGCAGTGCCCGAAGCCGATGGCCGCGGCGCCCGCACGCGTGGTAGCAGGCGCCAGGCGCACCATTGCGCCAGCGCGCACATTGCCCGCCGCGGACATACCGGGCACCCCCTGCGCCATTAGCTGAAGCGCTCAGCCGTTAGCCCGCGTTTCGCAGGCTCTGCATAATCAACGCTGCTTTAGTAGCGCACGCCTACCCAGGCAATTCTTACCGCCCGGCACGCTTCTCTTCATTCAGCAGCGTCAGCAGCACGCCATTGGTCCAGCCAAAGCCGTCTTGCAGCGGATACTCGCCGCCGCCGGCCAGCAAGTCGGTTTTCTCGACGTTGTACTTCTCGAGCAGCTTACCGGTTTGGGTGAAAACGCGCACGTTGAGGCGCGTCCAGCGGTGGGCCACGGTGTCGGCGAGGGCTTTTTGCTGGTAGCGGCGCAGGCCCACAATGGAGAGGTATTCGAGGGGCGCCCAGGCGTTGGGGGCGTCCCACTGCTGGCCGCTGGGGTTAGTGGTGGTAAGCAGGCCGCCGGGGCGCAAAAACTCGTTTTGGAGGTGCTGGGCCACTAACTTGGCCTGGGCGGGCGTAGCCACGCCAAAGGCCAGCGGAAACGCCCCGGCCAGCGTGTGCACTGGGGACGGCCGCCGCTGGGGCAAGTCGTAATCGACGTAGAAGCCCGCCTTGGCATCCCAGCAATACTTCCGGATGGCGGCGGTGCGCGCTTGCCCGGCCTGGCGGTATTGCCGGGCTTCGGTCGAGTCGCCGGCCTGGCGGGCGGCGGCACCTAGGGTTTGCTCCAGGGTCAGCAGCAGGCAGTTGAGGTCCACGGGCACGAGGCTGGTGGTGCGAATGGTTTCCAGCCCCTTGCCGGGCACAAACCAGCGCGAGCTAAAATCCCAGCCCGAGGCGGCGGCGGCCCGCACGTTGCGGTTGAACTCGGGGGCCGGCTGCGGGCTCTTTTTGGCGGCTTCCACGTCCTCCTGGTACGACTCTTCGCGGGGCTGGTCGCTGTCGTCCCAGTAGCGGCTCAGGGTTTCGCCGCCGGGCATGCGCACGGCGCGGCCGGCGGCGGTACCGGGCTTCAGGTCGGCGGCGCCGGCCGTCCAGTAGGCGTATTCGAGCTTGAGCTGGGGGTGAAATTGCGCTATAGCCTGGCTGCCGGGGCCTTCGGCCTGGGCCAGCAGCTGCACCATGAGGGCAAAAAACGGCGGCTGCGAGCGCGAGAGGTAGTAGGTGCGGCTGCCGTTGGGCACGTGGCCGTAGCGGTCGATGAGGTAGGCGAAGTTGGCCACCATGTCGCGCAGCAGCGCCGTGCGACCCGCCTCGCGCAGGCCCAGCATCGTGAAGTACGAATCCCAGTAATAGATTTCGCGGAAGCGCCCGCCCGGCACCAGGTAGGGGCGCGGCAGCGGCAGCAGCGACGAGTACTGCGCCGCCTCAGCCTGCCCCGGCCGGCGCAATACCGTCCAGAGCGTGTCGAGATGCGCCCGGATGCCGGCCTTCACATCGCTGCGGTACACGTCGGTGGCGGCCACGGGCGGCCGGAAATACTGCCCCACGAAGGTCTTCAGCTCGAAGCCAGGCTGGGTGCGCTGGCGCTCGTAGGCGGCCACGATTTCGGCGGGCGGGGCGGTGGGCAGGGCGTCCACGAAGGTCTTGTTATCGGCATACACCCGGCCCAGCTGCACAGCCTCAAACAGGCCGGGGTAGAGCTGGCGTGGCGTGGGCAAAGTGGGTAGGTTGGCGGTCTGCCTGACGGTGGCGGCAGTTTGGGCGGGGGCGGGGGCGGGGGCGGGGGCGCGCTGGGCGGCTACCGGAGCGGCTGCCGCAAGCAAGCCGCTCAGAAGAAAATATTTCATAGCAACGTGGGTGGGAATGGCACGCCAGCCTAGGGCCGACGGCCCTGGCTGGTGAGGCGTGAAGCTTAGCCGTGCAAAATAGCGGCTGGCCCACCAGCTCGTTGAAGTCAGCGAAAAAGCTGAGCCGTAAGGGCGCACTGCACCTATATTTGTGCTTATCAATAAAATACTTATTAATCTATCATAATCTGCCTTATGCGCAATATTATCCTTCAAAAATCATACCTAGTACTACTGGCTTTTCTCCTTCTGGGAGCCGGAAGCTGCAAAAAAATTCTGGAGCTGCTCAGCTTCAAGGTCAGCGACTCGAGCAGCTTCACCATCCCGGGCACGCCCTTCGTGCCGCCGGGGGTGTCGCTGAGTATTCCGGGCGTGTCGGTGCCCACCACCGCGCAAACCACTTATAAGAACAATAACACGTCGGCCGAGTACGTGCAGGACGTGACCCTCGACCAGCTGACCCTCACGGTGACCAACCCGAGCACTCAGAATTTTAATTTTCTGAAGAGCATCAGCATCTACATCGCCACCAACGCGGCGGGCTCCAACAAGGTGCTGCTGGCTTCGCTGCCCACCGTGCCCACCGGCCAGACCAGCATCACCTTAAACCCGGCCGGCAACAAGCTCGATTTATATTTAAAGAACAGCGCTTACACGCTGACCACCACCGCCGAGCTGGCCCAAACCCTGCGCCAGAACACCGACGTGCGCGCTGACTCGCGCTTCAACGTGCACGCCAACCTGCCCTAGGTGCCACGGCACGCTAGCGAAGGGGGGTAGGGAGCGGGGCTCCCTACCCCCCTTTTTTCGTTGATTGAGATAAGCCAAAGCAGCCGATAAAACTAAATAGGCATTTCACCCGGGTAGCTCGCGCACGTACTGCGGCGGCACGCTATCGACCAGCCACACGCCATTGCCCGAGCGGTAAAACACGCCGCCCGCCGCGTGCAGCGCGGCGGCATCTACGGCCAGCAGCACGGGGCGGCCCCGGCGCTGGCCCACGCGCCGGGCGGTGGCCTCATCGGTGGTGAGGTGCACGTGGTGGCGCTGCATTTTCTGCAAGCCCGAAGCCCGGATAGCGGGCAGCGCGGCCGGCGCGGTGCCGTGGTAGAGCACGGCGGGCGGCGCGGCGGACGCGAGTTGCAAGTCAACTGCTACGCTGTGGCCCTGCTGGGCGCGCAGGCGCTGGCCCGTTTCATCGAAGGCAAAGCGCTGCTTGTCATTGTCTTCGACCAGGTCTTCCAGCTCGTCGCGGGTGAGGGGGTGGCCGTGGGCAGCGCAGGCGGCCAGCAGGTCGGGCACGCTAGCCCAGCCGCCGGCTTGCAGCGTGAGGCCAATGTCAGCGGGGGCGTGGCGCAGGTGCTTGCTGAGAAACTTGCTGAGGCGGGTGGCGGCTTTGGGTTCCATGCGGCGAAAGTAGCGCGGACGCTGCAAGTCCGCGAATACAGTAGCTCGCTCAACTACTTCCCGCGCGGACTCAGCAGAGTCCGCGGTACTTCCCGACCTTTGCGGCCATGCAGCTCGAAGAACACGTTTCCCTCCGCCCCTACAACACGTTTGGCCTCGATGTGCAGGCCCGTTATTTTGCCCGCTTCGCCTCGGCCGAGGCGCTGCGCCAGCTGCTGGAGCGGCCCGAGGTGCAGGCCGGCCCGCTGCTCATTCTGGGCGGCGGCTCCAACCTGCTGCTGACGCAGAACTTCGGCGGCGTGGTCTTGAAAAACGAGATTAAAGGGCTCGAAATCATTGGGGAGGATGCCGACACGCACACGGCTCTGCTGCGCGCCGGGGCCGGCGAAAGCTGGCACGGCCTGGTCGAGTACGCCCTCGGCGAAGACCTGCACGGCGTGGAAAACCTGTCGCTCATCCCCGGCACGGTGGGCGCGGCGCCGCTCCAGAATATCGGGGCCTACGGCGCCGAGCTGCAAGACACTTTCGAGCGGCTGGAAGCGCTGGAAATCAGCACTGGGCAGCTGCGGGTTTTTGGTAAGGAAGACTGCGGCTTTGGCTACCGCGAAAGCGTATTTAAGGGCCCGCTCAAAAATCAGTTCGTGGTTACGGCTGTGGTGCTGCGCCTGCACCGCGCCGCGGCCCAGCGCCCCACCAACGTACGCTACGGCGACATTCAGACCACACTCGCCGACCTAGGTATCGAAACCGAGCCCACCCCGCAGGACGTGAGCCGTGCCGTGGTGCACATCCGGCGCTCGAAGCTGCCCGACCCGGCCGAAATCGGCAACGCGGGCTCGTTTTTTAAGAACCCCGAAGTGTCGCAGCATAAGTTCGACGAGCTCAAAAGCCGCTACCCCGCCCTGCCCGGCTACCCGGTGCCGGGCGGCGTGAAGGTGCCCGCCGGCTGGCTTATCGAGCAGGCCGGCTTCAAGGGCTTGCGGCGCGGGGCGGGCGCCGGTACCCACGGCGTGCACGACCGCCAGGCGCTGGTGCTGGTGAACCACGGCGGCGCCACCGGCCAGGAATTGCGCGCGCTGGCCGAGGAAATTATCCGCTCGGTGCGCGACCTTTTTGGCATTGAGTTGCACCCCGAAGTGAATATTTTGTAGCCTACCGGGAGCGTAACCAAGGGGCGGTAAGCTATGGTATTTTGTCGGCTTACTTTGCGGCTGACCAAAATTAGCCCAGCTTCTCGCGCCTTCGTTTTATGCTCATTTCTACGCTTTTAGTAGCCGCTGGCTTTTTGACCCCGCCGGCGGCGCCCGGCCCCGGCACTCCGGCGGCGGGCCCACTGGCGGGGCCCATTGCGGGCGTTATTTCGCTCAAAGCGGCGCGCACCCAGGGGGTGGGCGCTACGGTTACGGTGCGGGGGCTGGTGCTCAACGGGGCTGAGCTGGGGGGCCTGCGCTTTGTGCAGGATGGCGAAAGCGGCCTGGCACTCTACGCCCTGCCGAGCCGGGTACCGGGCTTCGATGCGCTGCACGCCGGCGACAGCGTGCAGGTAACCGGCCAGCTCAAAAACTACAACGGCCTGCTCGAAATGGACCCCGTGCTGGCGGTGCACAAAGTCACCGGCAACCGGCCGCTGCGGGCGCTTAGGGTGCCGGCCGCGGCCCTCACCGGCGCGTTTGTGGAAGCAAATGAGGGCCGCCTGGTGGAGATAACCGGCGTCACGCGCCTCACCAGCCCGGCCGGCGCCACGGTCACGACGCTCGCCGCCAACGCCAACTACCTGCTCAATGGCCAAAGCGGCGGCCTGCTGCGCGTCGTCAACGCCAGCACGGGCCCGGCCGGTCTGGTCGATGCCGCCGTGCCGCAGGGCGAGGTATTCAACGTGCGCGGGCTGCTGAGCCAGTACTCGCCCACCGGCACCGGGGGCTACCAGCTGCTGCCCCGCCTGGCGGCCGACCTCGTGCGCGGCGGGGGCCTGCCCCTCCTCACCGGCGAGCCGGTGCCGGTGAGCGTCACGCCCCAGAGCGTCACCATCGAGTTCACCACCACGCACCCCGGCGATACGCGCGTCAAATACGGCCCCTCGGCCACCCAGCTGCTCGAAACGCGCACCAGCGAAACCCTCACCACCCAGCACCGCATCGTGCTGGATGGCCTGGCGCCGGGCACCACTTACTATGTGCAGGCCGGCTCGCACAATGCCGCAGGCACCACCAGCGCGCCCGCCGTGCCCATTATCACGGGTGGCAAGAAGAAAAAATAAGCGTTGCTAGTAAGCAGGAAGTGGGCCAAGGGGAAGGCGAGTTACTCGCCTTCCCCTTGGCCCACTTCCTCTTATCTACTACCCAGCCACGCGGTAGCGCTGCCGCAGCTGCCGCACCCCTAGGGCCAGCCCAAGCAGCAAGAGCAGCCACTGGCCGCCGTTGAGGGGCACGGCGGCGGCATCGCCGGCCGGGCGCGGCGGCTCCGTTTCCTGGGCGTCGAGGTTGTGGTTAGCGGCGAGTACCTCCTCCTGCTTGCGCTGGAGGGCAGCCTTCTGCGCGTCGTTTTCCAACACCAGGTAGGCCGTGAGCGGCGTGAGAATGCCGGCCCGAAAGCTGGCTTGAATGAAGGGCAGGTGCCCGCGCCCGGCCGCTTCGGGGTGCAGGCTTTGCCACTGCCCGAAGCCGTGCAGCAGCAGGCCCGTGGCCCAGCGGGTGGGCGCCCCGCCGGGCACGGCCAGCGGGTCGGCCGGGTGGGGCAGCACGAGGGCGGCCTCGCCGGTATCGGGCAGGTAGGCTAGCGCATGGGCCGCGTTGGGCCAGGCGCGCACGGCGGGCCCCAGGGCGGGCGGCGGCCCGCTGGCGAGCGCCGTGGCCGGGGCCTGGCGGAGCGAGTGCGCTTCGAGGCGGCCATCGGGCAGCAGCACGTAGAACTCGTCGCTTTCGGGGTAGGCGGCCCCTAGGTCAGCAAAATTGGCGGGCAGCACGGCACTACCCAGGCTATCAGTCACGACGACCAACCGTGGGTAGGTGGCGGCGGGGCGCAGCTGAGCGGCGGTGAGTGAGCGGCGCACGGCCCCGGTGAGGTAGCAGCCGCCCTCGTTCCTGCACTCAGCGAGCGCCCGCTGCCAGTCGGCCCCCTCGCCCAAGGGCGCCGTGTAGGCATTTACCAGGCTGAAGCGCGGCCCCACGGCCAGCGGCTGGGTGCGCAGCAGCGCCTGCACGCGCTGCACGTAGCCGGCCTTGGCCCCGGCCTGCCCCCGCGATACATCGAGCAAAAAGTGGTAGTAGGGCCGCCGCTGCACCAGCGGCAGCTGGCGCTTGGCCGCGGCCCCTAGGTACACCACCGCGCCGCCCGCGGTAGCCGCGGGCGCGGCGCCGGCCGGCGCCGCGCCGGGCGTGCCGAGCTGCACCGTGCGGCCGCCGATGGCCAACTCAAACGGCTCCTTATGCAGCAGCTGGATGCCGGTGCGGCGCACCTCCGCCCCCACTACCGGGTACACGCGCAGCGACAATTGGTTGGGCCCAAGGTAGGAGAGCAAGCCGGGGTCCTGGCCCGTGCGGTCGTTCACAATCTGCGAATAAACCCAGGTAGCGGCCTTGCGCTCGGCCAAGGTGCCGTACTCGCGGCGCGGGCCAATGTCGAGGTAGTAGTTGCCCACCCAGCAGCCGGCCGGCAGGGTAATGGCCGTGCTGTACTCGGCCTGGCGGCTGATGTCGGTATTGGCAATTTCGAGGTCTACCCAGCTCACCCAGGCTTGCTGCTTGGCATCGTAGGTGCTGCGGGTGCTGAGCTGTTGCAGGGCCGGCTGCCCGACCGTCGGGCCCTGGTCTTCGGCGAAGTTGGTGGGGGGCGTCCAGCGGTTCCAGCGCGGGCGCTTGGCCAGCGGCTCGGCCCCCAGGAATATCTTTTGCAGGTCGGCAATCTTACTCTCGGGCAGCGTGAGGTTGTCGAGTACCAGCCAGTTGTAGTAGGTTGATAAATAAGGCTGCTGCGAGCCCATAAACAGGTCCCAATTGCTGTCTTTGTGCTGCTGCACCACGGCCAGCGCGTGGGTCAGGGCCGCCGCGTCGAGGTCGTAGTGCTTGGCATAATCGGGGCTGTAGGCGTATTCCAGCGCCTCGTGCAGCACCTGGCGCTGGTGCCAGTAGCTACCCGTGAGGCCCAGCGGTAGCACCACCAGGCCGCCCACCAGCACCGCCCGTCGCACCAGCGGCGCGTAGTAAGGCGCTAGCGCCCCTAGGTCGTCGTGCAGCGTGCTCACGTGCACCACCAGCAGCATGAGCGGCGCCAGCATCAAAAAGCCCGAGCCAATGGCGATAACCGCCACCATCGACAGCGGCAGGAAGGGCAGAAACACCAGAAAAAAGTACGCCGTGTAGCCCAGCAGCGCGCTGCGCGCCCCCAACAGCGCCAGCCGCCCGCGCGGACCTAGGCGGTGGGCGGGCAGGCACAGCAGCCCGCCGTTCAGCACCGCCAGGCCGTAGAACCACGGGCTATTGAAATTACCGAAAATACCGGCCTCGGTATCAGTGCTGAAGTGCCCGAAAAACAGCCCCGAATTCACGGCCAGCCCCAGCACCGGCAGCACGGTGGTCAGCACCACTTTCCAGACAATGCTGTAGTCGCCCCACTCCTTTTCCTGGCCCAAGCTCAGGATGTAAACCGCCCGCACCAAAAAGAACAGAAACAGCAGCGGCCCCACGCCTATCGCCCCAACCAGCAGCACGTAGCCGCCGCCCATGCCGTGCTCAAACCAGCCGCTCAGCAGCCCCCAGAGGCCCGTGAGCAGGCCCAGCGCCAGCCACGCCCCCACCGGCACCGCCACGGCCAGCCCTAGGTTGGCCAGGGCGCTGTGCGGCCGGCCGGGGGGCGTAAAGCGCACCACCAGCACCAGCAGCGCGTGCGCCAGCGTGGGCATCAGAAAGGTCCAGACGCAGACTACAATATCGGTGGGCACCAGCCAGCGGGGCACGCTGCGCGGCAGCACTTCGTCGGCGTGGAAGGTGTAGAGGCCCACAAACAAGCTGTAGGCCACCAGCGCCGCCACCGCGTACCAGGTGCTCACCTCCTGCTCGTGGGCCCAGGCCCAAACCAGGTACACCAAGCTCACCAGCCCGAGCGCCCCCAGGCCCCACCCAAAGCTCTGCCACAGCCCCACGCTGGCCGGCGGTAGCAAGGAGTGAACGACCGAAAACTCGCCGTAGCAGAGCGCCGCCAGCAGCAGCAAGGGGCCGACAGTGAGCGCCAGTAGCCATTTGGGATTGAGAAAGTTGTGCATAACAGGGTACTGGTGCAGAAAATGAAAGAGCGTGGAGGTGGTTGGCTGGCCAGCACTAAGCTTTGGGCCGAATGGCACGTGGCGAATTGACCGTCGCAAATGTATTACGAAGAACTTTGTATTTCAAAGTTAATAAAAAACAAACCGCTCTTTTCGCTTTTTTCGGGTGCTTTCAAGACGCGGCTTGACTCAGCCCCAAGCGCCTACCCTAGCGAGCGTAGCGAAGCAATCGCATCTGTTGAGCGCCGCTGTTCGGGTGCGATTGCTTCGCTACGCTCGCTAGGGCAGGCGCTTTTAGACTGTTTAATTCAACCCGCTACTAAGCAAAAGCATGGGGTTTGCTGTTCTCCTACGCGCTTGGTAATGCGCCCCCCTCAGGGGCGGGCGCTCGGGTGCGGCGGGCGGCCCGCCTGGCGCCTATGTGGCGCTTTCATCCGCTTATTTCGCCTTATGCTTTCAGAACCTACTTATTTGGCGGCCCGCATGGTCGCGCCAGTGCTGGCCGTGCACTTTGCCCAGCACTGGGCCAATGCGGCGCGGCTGGGCGCCTCCTCGCTGGTGCCCCCACCCGACGCCGCCCTTATCGAAGCAGTTATTGACGTGGCCTTTTGGGCCAGCCTGCGCCGCGAGGAAGGTCGGCCGCCGCGCATTTCGCTGGCCCTGCTTTCGCCCGCCGAGGCGGTGCAGCCGCTGCGCTTTGCCCACCGCCTGCGCCTCACGCCCCAAAGCATCATTAAGCTGGCGCCGGCCGTGGAGCAGCCCGGCATCCACCTAGGGGTGGGCCAGGACGAGCAGGGGCTCTACGTGTGGGGCACGGTCACGCAAATCCCGCCGGTGTGCTTCGTGCTGGAGGTGGTCGAGCCGGGCCTGCTGGTGGCCAAGCACCGCCGAGCCGATGGCTTCGGCAAATTCGTGAACGTGGCCGTGCTGCGCGGCGACCAGGTGCGGGTGGTGGACGAGGAAAACCGCGGCCTGGCCGACTCCCCGGCCCTGCACGAGTCGCTGCCCGCCATCGCGCTTTCGTCCACCATTCCGGGGGCCAGCCCGGTGGTGGAGGTGCTGCTGGAGCTGGCCCGCGCCATGCGCGCCCACGGCCGCGGCGGCCTGGTGCTGATGGTGCCCGCCGGCTCCGAGGCCTGGCAGGCCTCCATCGTGCAGCCCCTGAGCTACCCCGTGGACCCGGCCTACAACAACATTGCGACGCTGCTCAACGAGGCCGACCACACCCAGCGCGACTGGCAGGATAGCCTGCTCGATACCATTGGGGTGGTGGGCGGCTTCACAGCCGTGGATGGCGCCACCGTCATCACGCGGCAGTACGGGCTGCTGGCGTTCGGAGCCAAGGTTACGCGCAGCCTCGCGGGCTCGCCCGTCGAGCAGCTCGTCGTGACCGAGCCCGTGGTGGGGGCCAGCGCCACCATCCTGCACCCCGCCAAAAACGGCGGCACTCGCCACCTGGCCGCCGCGCAGTTTGTGCACGACCAGCACGATGCTGTGGCCCTGGTGGCCTCCCAGGATGGCAATTTCACGGTTTTCACCTGGTCTGAGCAGTTCGGCATGGTGCACGCCCACCGCATCGACGTGCTGCTCTTGTGACCTAAGCGTTGGCCGGCGATGCGGCTGGTTCTCACCCAAAGCAGCTTGAGGCATAGCGCGCTTGGCCAGTCGCGGGCACCTAGAGCAGTTTCGGAGTCAGTGTACGGGAGGTCCGTAGCGCGAACTTTGGAGTTCGCGCTACTTCCTGCACCCGGTGGCCGGCGCCGCGCTGGCTGCCCGGCGCCGGGCAGCAGTCCGTAATACCTTCGTGGGCAGGAAGCCCTACCTAGCAGCATGGGGCAAAGACGTGCCCGCCGAAATTGCGCCGGTGCGGGCCAAGCTGGTAAGCGCGGCCTATAAGTTGAAATAACGGCCGCCAGCATTCTCTAAAATACCCCATGACCGAACCAACCAGCACCGCTTTTGAACGGGCCCGCACCGGGCTCTGGACGAGCCTGCAAAAGCACCTAGCGCTTATCTACCAGGCCGAAACCACCTTCGCCAAGTCGGTGGCTTTTGCCGATTCCTTCCCATTTTCACCGGCCTTGGTCGAGGCCGAGCCGCTGGCCGAATACCAGCAGCAGCGCCGCGCCCTGCGCGACCTTTTCACCGACGAAACGGCCCAGCTGGACACCCTAACGAAGGCCATCCGCACCAAGGGCTACTCGGAAAACGAGAAAAAGCAGCTGTATCTGTTGCTGCTAGGCTACCTGGACATTGCCGCTTCGGTTTTCGACCGGCTAACCACCCAGGTGCCCAGCGGCCTACCCAAAGACGAAGAGCTGGAAGCCACGCAAGCCCGCTTCGAGCGGACGCGCAATTTTGCCCGGCTGCACGTGAAAGGCATTGCCGGGCTGCTGGGCAGCTAAGGAGTTTGCCGGCGCGGCCCGTCCTTTGCAGCCCTCTTTGTTACGCGTCCATGCCCGCTCCTACCCTCGCCCTGCGCACCGTTAATGTCACGCGCTACATCACGCCGCTGCGCGAAGGCGGCTCGCTGCCGGCCCTCGTGGAGGCCGACGATGGATTTATGTACGTGGTCAAATTCCGGGGCGCGGGCCAGGGCATCAAGGTGCTCATCGCCGAGCTGATAGTGGGCGAACTGGCCCGCGCCCTGGGGCTGCGCATGCCTGAGCTAGTGTTTTGCGAGCTCAACGAAGCCTTCGGCCGCACCGAGCCCGACGAGGAAATCCAGGACCTGCTCAAGGCCAGCGTGGGCCAGAACCTGGCCCTGCACTACCTGGCCGGCGCCAGCACCTTCGACCCGCTCGTGACCAAAGTGGAGCCCGCGCTGGCCTCGCTCATCGTGTGGCTCGACTGCCTGACGCTGAACGTGGACCGCACCGCCCGCAACACCAACATGCTCATCTGGCACAAGGAGCTGTGGCTCATCGACCACGGCGCGGCGCTCTACGTGCACCACACCGGCCCCGAGTGGGCGCAGCCGCGCCCCCAGCCCCGCGCTTTCTCGCAGGTGAAAGACCACGTGCTGCTACCCCAGGCCAGCGAGCTGGCCGCCGCCGATGCCGCGGGCCACGCCCGCCTCACGCCCGCCGTGCTGCGCGAAATCGTGGCCCTGGTGCCCGACGAGTGGCTCACCGACGAGTCGTCGGCCCTGGCGCCCGCCGCGCGGCGCGCCGAGTACGTGCAGTTTTTGGAAGCCCGCCTGGCGGCTTCCGCCGTGTTTGTTCAAGAAGCCCAAGCCGCCCGCCATGCACTTGTTTGAGTACGCCGTGCTGCGCGTGGTGCCGCGCGTCGAGCGCGAAGAATTTCTGAACGTGGGCGTCATCCTGTTCTGCCCCGCCCAGGGCTTTCTGCAAACTCAGTTTGAGCTGAGCGAAGCGCGCCTGCTCGCCTTCGCCGGCCACCGCCTCGACCTAGGCGAGCTGCGCGAGCGCCTGCGCTCGTTCGAGCGCATTTGCCGGGGCCGGGCCGAGGGCGGGCCAATTGGGCAGTTGGCGGTGGCCTCACGCTTCCGCTGGCTCACGGCCCAGCGCAGCACGGTGGTGCAGACCTCGGCCGTGCACCCCGGCCTGTGCACCGATGCCGGGGCCACCCTAGGGCGGCTGTTTGCCGAGCTGGTGGGGTAGCTGGCGCGATTTTGCCGCGGGCCCAGCTTAGGCGGCGGGCGGCCCCAGCGGGCTTAGATGGGTGTGTTTGAAGCCCGTTTCGTGCTTGAAGCCGTAGCCCAGCAGCCGGTCGAAGCTACTGTGAAAGAGCACCACTACGCCCGCCAGCAGCAGCGCGGGCTGGCCCAATAGGTAGCCCGCCGCGCCCAGGGCCAGCGCCAGCAGCTTGTGGTGGGCCAGGTTGTAGCACCACGCGCCCAGGCGCGGCCCGGCCAGGTAGCCCAGCATGCTCAGGTCGGGCACCAGGAACAGGGCCGGCAGCCACCACCAGGTATAGGGCAAGTAGGCAAAGACCAGCACGGCCAGCAGCAGCGAGGCCAGCTCATCGAGGTTCAGCAGGGTTTTCATGGGGCGTGGGGGTTAATTGATGGGGCAAAGTTCCGCCCCGCGCCTAGCTCCCCACGATAACAAAAGCTAAGAAAACGCCGCGCCCTCGGCCGCCACCCGCGCCCGAATACGGCTGAGCGACACCGGCGTAATGCCCAGGTAATTGGCCACCAAGTGCTGCGGCACCCGCTCCAGAATCTTGGTTTTGCCGCTGCGCAGCAGCTGGCGGTAGCGCGCCTCGGGCGCGAGCGTGAGCTGCTCGACCAGCCGCGCATCGGTGCCCAGCAGGTGGTACTCGGCCAGCAAGCGCCCAAAGCGCTCGTACACGGGCAGCTGGTCGTAGAGCCCGCGCAGCACGGCGTAGTCGCACACCACCAGCTCGCAGTCGGTGAGGGCCTGAATACTGAGCTGGCTGGGCCGGCCCGTCAGGCAGCCGGCGTAGTCGGCCAGCAGGTGGTTTTCGAAGAAAAAATACGTGGTGCGCTCCTCACCCGTGGCCTGCGGGTAGTAGAGGCGCAGCGCGCCGCTCAGCACCAGCGCCAGCTCGGGGCGGGTTTCGCCGGCTGCCACGAAGTGCGCGTGGCGGGCCAGGTGGCGCGGGCGCAGAGCCGCCGCCAGGGGCGCCCACTCCGCCTCGGTAAGGGCCACAAAACGCTCGATGTAGGCGCGCAAAGGGTGCATGGAGGACCAGAATTAGTTGAACAGCCCTTGCGCGAACTTATACAAATCGTGGCGCCACACGGGCCAGGTGTGGCCTCCGGCGTATTCGCTGTAGCTATACTTGAGGCCCAGCTCGTCGAAGCGGGCGCGCATCACCTTGTTGTTGGCGTAGGCAATATCCTCGGGGCCGCCCATCGACAGCCACAGCTGCTTCAGGTTGCCGTTGAGGGTGCTGGCGTTGGTCTTGATGTAGTCATACTGCGGGTCCGACAGCGCGGCGTTGTTCGCAAAAAAGCCCGAGCTGAACACCCCTAGGTAGCCAAACATGGCCGAGTTGCGCAGGCCGGCGTACAGCGTTTGCAGGCCGCCCAGCGAGAGGCCCGCCAGCGCCCGCCCCCCGGCGCCAGGGGCCGTGCGGTAGTTGGTTTCCACCAGCGGCAGCACCACTTGCTTGAGCTCATTTTCGAAGCTTTTTAAGCTGTTTTCGTTGAAGCCCGCCAGGCCGCCCGGCCCGCCCATGTTGCCATCGAGCATCACCACGAGCATGGGGCGGGCCTTTTTGGCGGCCAGCAGGTTGTCCAGTATCAGGTTGGCCTTGCCCTGGCGGGCCCAGCCGGTTTCGTCTTCGCCGCCGCCGTGCAACAGGTACAGCACGGGGTATTTTGCGGCCGCGTTGGCGTCGTAGCCAGCCGGCGTGTACACGAACAGCTGGCGCCACGAGTTGGTCACGGCTGAGAAGTAGCGCCGGCTGCGCACCTCGCCGTGGGGCACGTCTTGCAAGGCATAAAAGCCCTCGCTGCGCGCCGGAATCTCGATGCCGCTGGCCTGCCGCCCCATGCCGTAAAAGGTGTCGCTGGCGGGGTCGGCCACGGCCAGGCCATCCACCAGCAAGGAGTAGTATTGAAAGCCCTGCTTGATGGAGTCGGTGGTGGCCGTCCAGTAGCCAGTGCTGTCTTTGGCCAGGTCGTATTTACGCCCTAGGTCGATTTGCACCTTACGCGCCTCGGGCGCTTTAACGCGGAATACCACCCGGTTATCGGGCAAAATCTGGGGGTATTTGGCGTTGCGCACGTTGGTGGCGGCCGGCGTGCCCAGCACCGTGTAGGTGGGCAAGCTGGCTGCATCCACGGGCTTAAACAGGAACTGCGAGAACATGTACAGCCCGTTTTTCCAGACCTTAAAATCGTGCCCGCCCGCCTCTAGGTAGTACACGTGCGGCACCGCATGCTCATAGAGGTAGTCGTGCATGCGCTTACTGATGCCCAGCAGCCCGTCGGCGTCGCCGCACGAAATCCAGAGCAGCTTGAGCTGCTGCTTGGCCTTGGCGGGGTCGGGCACCAGCTGCTCGGGTAGCTTGGTGTTGGGGGCCGACGAAAACCCGCCCACCCAGGCAAATTTATCGAGGTTGCCCAGCCCAAAATTCAGCGACTGCCCGCCACCCATCGACAACCCGGCCAGGGCGCGGTTTTCGCGGTTGGTGAGCACGGGATAGTTTTTTTCGACGTAGGGAATGAGGTCGGTAAGCAAGTCCTTTTCAAAGTTGGCAAAGGCCGCCACCTTCTCCTTGGAGTAGATATCGCCCACCGCCCGGTCGTCCTGCATGGCCCGGCCGTTGGGCATTACCACCAGCATGGGTTTGAGTTTGCCCTCCGCGTAGAGGTTGTCGAGTATTACCTGCGGGTTGCCGCCGCGCAGCCACTCCTTTTCGGTGCCCCCAATGCCGTGCAGCAGGTACAGCACCGGGTATTTTTTCTTCTTGGAAAAGCCCGGCGGCGTGTACACCAGCGCCTTGCGCACCGTGCCCACCGTCTTGGAAGCGTAGCTGATACTATCTAGCCGGCCCGCCGCGACGCCCGCCCGCGGCTGGTCGAAGCCCTTGGGCATTTCCTTGACTACTTGGGCAAAACCGGCGCTTGCGCTCAACAGGGCCGCACCTAGGGCGAGGGTAACTAATCGGCTCATGATTTGAATAATACGCGGCCCCTACCAGGCCGCGTGTGACAGCTGTTGCGGGCAAAATCTCGGCCCCGGCAGCAAGCTACTAGGCGCACGAAGAAAAAGTAACTATCTGGGTGCAGCTGCGCTCACCCGACCTTTCCTTCCCCCAAAAAATCAGCCGCCCGCCGCTTTCAGAATTGTCTTCCGAAGGCAGCGGGCGGCTGAGTCAGGGCCGGCTGGTTTTGCTTATTTGAGCACGGCCAGGGTCACGCCGTCGCCGCCGCGGTCGGCGTGCTCGTCGCCCACGCTGGCCACGGTGCGGTTGCGGCGCAGGTAGTCGCGGGCTATCTGGCGCAGCACGCCGTTGCCGCGGCCGTGCAGGATTTTGATTTCGGGGATGCCGAACATCACCGCATCGTCCACGAAGGACATGAGCTTGGTGAGCGCGTCTTCGGCGCGCTCGCCGCGCAGGTCGAGGGTAGGGCTGAAGCCCGCCATGCGGCCGGTGAGGTCGAGGCTCTGGCCGCCCGAGTTGGCGACGGCCGTTTTGCGGGCGGTGGCTTCGCGCTCGCGCACTTCGGCGCGGCTCAGCTTTTCGAGCTGCGCCACTTTCACCAGCGTTTTCATGCCGCCGAAGAGGACTTCGGCGGTTTTGCCCTTCACGCTCACCACTTCGCCGTGGCCCTCCTGGCCCAGAATGGCCACGCGGTCGCCGGTACCGAGGGTGTTGGCGTCGGCCAGCTCGCGGGTAGGACGGGCCTTGGGGGGCTCGGCTTGCAGCTTTTCGCGCACGAAGGTGTCGAGCTTTTCGCGGGCCTGCTTGGTGGTTTCCTTGTCGGCCTGCGAGTGGCGGATTTCGGCAATGGTGGCCTCGATTTGCTGGTTGGTGTCCTTGAGCAGCTTCTGGGCCTGGTGCTTGGCGTCGCGCAAGCGTTCGAGGCGGGTGTCTTCGAGGTGCTTCTTCAGGTCCAGGTATTCCTGGGTGAATTTGCGCAGGCCGTTTTGCAGCTTTTCGGTGTCGCGCAGCTTGGCTTCAAGCTCGGTTTTGTCCCGTTCGAGGCCTTCGAGCAATTGGTCGTAGCGAATTTTGTCTTTGCCCACCAGCTGGGTAGCGCGCTCCACAAGCTGCCTAGGTAGGCCAATCTTGCGCGCAATCTCGATGGCGAACGACGAGCCCGGCTTGCCCACTTCGAGGCGGTAGAGCGGCTGCAACCGCTCGGGGTCGTAGCGCATGGCGCCGTTCACGAGGCCCTCGGTCTTCTCGGCGAAGTTTTTGAGGTTGGTGTAGTGGGTGGTAATCACCCCAAACGCCCGCTCTTTGTTCAGCTGCTCCAGCACGGCTTCGGCAATGGCGCCACCTAGGGTGGGCTCGGTGCCGGTACCAAATTCGTCAATCAGCACCAGGCTCTTCTTATTGGCCACGGTCACGAATTGCTTCATGGCCAGCAGGTGCGAGGAGTAGGTCGAGAGGTCGTTTTCGAGGCTCTGCTCGTCGCCGATATCCAGCAGAATATCCTCGAACATGCCAGCCTCGGAGTAGTCGTCGCACGGAATGAGCAGGCCGCATTGCAGCATGTACTGCACCAGGCCCACCGTCTTGAGCGACACTGACTTACCGCCCGCGTTGGGCCCCGAAATGACGAGGATGCGCTGCTCGGGCGTCAGCTCAATGTCGAGCGGCACCACCTGGCGCTGCTCGGCGTCTTTGCCAGCGGCCTTGTTCTGGTCGCGGAACGTGAGCGCCAGCACCGGGTGCCGCACGCCACGCCACCGGATGAGCGGGCGGCTGCTGAGCTCGGGCAGCTGGGCATCGAGCTCGCGGGCCAGGCGCGCCTTGGCCCGGATGAAGTCAAGCAGCCCTAGGTAGCTGTAGGCTTTGCGCAGGTCGGGCAGGTGCGGGCGCAACTGGTCGGTGAGGGCCGAGAGAATGCGAATCAGCTCGCGCTGGTAGGCGTTTTCGAAGTCCTTGATGTCGTTGTTGAGCTCGAATATTTCGGCCGGCTCGATGTACACGGTCTGGCCCGACGCGCTTTCGTCGTGAATCAGGCCGCGCAGGCGGCGCTTATGCTCGGCCACCACCGGCAGCACCAGGCGGCCGCCCCGGATGGTGGGCTCGGCGTCGCCGGGCGTCCAGCCCTCGCTTTTGGCGTGGCGCAGGATGCCCGCAATCTGCTTGCGCAATTGGCCCTGGCGCTGAATAAGCTCCTGCCGAATCTGGCGCAGCAGCGGCGAGGCATCGTCGCGCACCTTGCCCTCGTCGTCCACTACTTTATCCATGGCGGCCAGCAGGTTGCGGTCGGCCTGAATGCCAATGCCCAGCAGGCGCAGGCTCGGGTAGAGGTTTTCGGCGGCGTGGGTGAAAAAGGTGAGCGCGGCCCGGATGGTGCGCAGGCTCATCTTGATTTCGTAGAACGCGGCCACGTCGAGGAAGGCGCCCGGCAGCGAGGCGCGCTTGAGGTGCATCGTCACGTCGAAGAAAAACGCGCCCGGAAACTCCGAGCCGCTGTTCAGCAGCTGGGTAAATTCATCGGTTTGGGCCAGCAGCTTGGTTAAGCGTTCGTGGTCGGTGATGAAATCCATTTTGGCCACGTACTGCCGCCCGAGGGCCGATAAGCAGAGCTGCTCGAGCAAGTCGCGGAGGGTAGAGAAGCCAATTTTGGCTTCGAAGTTCTGGGGTACTAACAAATCAAAAAAGGCGGGGAATTTCAGTGTAGAACCGCAAAAGTAAAACACCTGAGCGGGGTAGAAGATTCGCGGAATCAACTAAGTAGCGGCAGCTGCCTACTGCTTGTGCTGCCTCCTAGCTTAACTAACAAACTAGCAACTACGCAAGGGATACGCACCCAACTGCTAATTAGCTACAATATAGCTTGTGAGAAGGTGCAACTATCCGGAATATTTATATAAAAGTCCTTTTAATTGCCTTGACTATAAGCCTAACTATATTCTAATTTTGAGCGCTTATAACATTTACTGCTATTTAATAAAGCACCCATATTTATTGCACTGATTATCAATAATTTATTTTTAAATAAAGCTTGATTAGACAGCAGTTTTTCTACTGACTTCTACCACTACTAACCAGCCGTCATTGGCAAACTCACGGAGTATCCGAGCACTTTCCATCTGATTTTCTTACCTTCTACAACTACAATTTGTACTATTTTCTACCGATTAATTCATGAAAGTACTTCATCGTTCGCTACTTGGCTTATCGCTGCTGACTGGTGGTACGGCGGCGGCGCAGGGGCCGGCTACGGCGCTGCGCCCCGCCCAAACCATCGCGCTGGGTCCGCACGCCACAGTGGGCGGCACCGTGGCGCTGCCCAACCACAATACGGTGTTGCTACTTACCAGTTCGGAGTCGTCTGATGTGGTGGCGCAGTGCCTCGCCCCCGATGGCCACACGCTCTGGACAACGCCCCTCACCCGCTTTGGGCACACCGCGCACCGGGCGGGACCCCTGCTCGACAACTGGCAGCTAGGTAAGAGCCCCGAAGTGCGGGCCGCCAGGCAGTTGCAGCAGGAAATAGCCGCTGCCGAGCTCTACACACTCAAGGTGTTTACGGACGGTAATGAAGTAATACTGGCCGAGCACATTTCGGAGGAAGCAAGCAAGAGCTTGGTAAAAGCCGGGGCCGCCAGCCTCCCAGGATGCCAGATGCACGTGCAGCGCCTCGACGAGCAGGGTGCTCTTACCAAGCACTTGTTTAATGCGGGGCCCACGGCAGCGGCTAAGCAAACGGAGTCGCTGCGGCTGGCTAGCTACGCCGATGCGAATGGGTACGTGGAAGTAGTGCGTGAAACGAATCCGCGGGAGGAGAACGTGGCTTTCTACACGCTGCACTATGATTTAAAAACCAATGCTATTCGCCGCGAACCGCTGGCGCTGCCCACTACCCCCGCGCACGCGGGTAGCCTAGGCCCCTTCAGGCACTGGTACCAGGAGTGGGCCTACCTGGGCCACCGCCCCAACCAAACGTATTTCTGCCGCCGCACCCTGGTCGCCGACGCCCAGCAGAAGCCCGGCAAGCAGCCCGTTACGTACCAAGTATACCTGGCCGACGACCAGGGCCAGACCGCGCCCGGCGGCTTCAGCACTACGCTGGACCTAGGCAAGGGTACGGCACCGGTGTACTCGGGGGCTATGCCCAGCTATGGCGAGCTGGACCATATTCCGCGCTACTACACGCAGCAAGGCGCCAGCGGCTCGGTTACCTCCGACGAATGGGACACGTCGACGGGAGGCCTAGGGTCGTTTTACCTCGACCGCAGCACGGGCGACGTGCTTGTTTTTGGTGAGTACGGCAAAGGCGACTTACCGGCAGTAAATTCCCATCCCGAGTTACAGGGCTTTTTTGAGCAGCGCTACGCGGCCGATGGGCGGCTCGTGGCGCAGCTCCAGGCGCCGTACAGCGACGCCATGCGGGCCCGGCAGAAAAATGGCAGCTTCCAGGGTCACCCCGACCGCCAGCTGCGCTTTTTCTTCGACCCGCTCACGGGCCAGAGCCAGTACAGCTTTTCGACGCTGCCCCCGCACGGCCCCGGCGAGCACCTTAGCTTGTTTATGGACCGCGACCTGAAGATGCAGCGCTACGAGTACTCGCCGGCCAAAGCCAAAGGCGAGCAGGTGTTCACCACCATCCAGTTTGCGGAGCCTTTCTGCGTGTACAACGCCGACGGCAACACGGCTAACTTGCGCACCTACGCACACGCCGCCAAAGACGATTTGCCCGTGTACACCGCCCTCGAAAACCTGCGCCAAGCGGCCGGCCCTAACCTTCCCGACCATAAATTTTATCTTAGCGCTAGCAGCCCTGGCACCGGCCTCGTGCTAGAGCAGCCCCTAGGTATCGGCGGAGCGCTCAAGGTGTACACGTTCGAAGCCGAGTTACTATCTAAGAACTGATACTCACGAAAAAGCACTGGCCCAGCAGCCAGTGCTTTTTTATGGCTAGCGCAAGCAGTTAGCTTAGCTCCTCAGCTGCTTTGCTACTTTACCCACGCCGTCACCGCGCTCCGGCTTTAGCCAGCACCTACCGCGTGCACCGGGCAATGAGCGCGGCCACCACCGCTACCACTAGCAACGAACCTAGGCGCAGCGCCAGAAATACCCAGGCGGGTAGTTCGGGGCCTTTCGAGTTTTTGAGCATGGCGAGTTGTACGCTACTCGCCTATTTAAGGCACTTTAGAATAGGGGATTTGGGAAGCAAAAAGCGGGAAACAACTTGTAAAAAAGCACTGGCTACTTAGATTTCAGCTTTGAAAAACAGGTCTATTTATTCTGTCCTACTCTGAAAACCAATTGTTCAACTGCACTGGCAGCTAGCGGCAGCCTGCTTCGGCTTCCCGAGCCTATATTTTTTTAATTTACTCCTTATATCACGTTATCCTTTATGAAATCATTTTACCTTGGATGGGCTACGCTGCTGCTGGCAGGCCCGGCGCTGGCCCAGTCGGCTGGCCCACCTAAGCCTGCGCAATCCATCACCCTCGACGACCACGCTACCGTGGGTGGCGTGGTTACTTTACCCAACCAAAACACGGTGCTGCTGCTCACCAACTCGGCCAAAACCGATGTGGTAGCGCAGTGCTTGGCGCCCGATGGCCACACGGTCTGGAAAACGCCCCTCACCCGCTATCAGTATTCTCTCTTCAACTCTGGCCACCTGCTTGATAATCGCCAAATTGCCCTTGGGCAGCCGGCCCGTGACCGCAAGCAGCTGGCCAAGGAGATGACGGCCGCCAGCCTCTGGCCCGTGAACGTGTTTACGGACGGCAATGAGCTAGTGCTGGCGGAGGTATTGGGGGCCGATGCCGCCAAAGAATCGGTCAAAAGCGGCTCGACTAAGCTCGCAACTGACCAGGTTTTTGTGCAGCGCCTCGATGCGCAGGGCCACCTTACCCAGCACCTGTTTGAGCCACCGGCCGCCCCGGAGTCGCGTAAAGTGGAAGTGCGCACGCTCGGCCGCTACGCCGACGCGGCCGGCTACGTGGAGGTCGTGCGGGAGCTAAACACCCGCGAGGAAACCACCACTTTCTACCTTCAGCATTACGACTTGGCTACCCGTGCGCTGCGCCGCGAGCCAGTAGTGCTGCCCCCCACTCCCAAGCAGCCAAACAATATGTTTTTGCGGCACTGGTACCAGGACTGGGCTTTCCTGGGCCATCGGCCGGGCCAGACATATTTCAGCCGCCGCACGCTGGAAGGCGGCCCTAAGGCCAAGCCCGGCGACTTGCCCACAAACTTTCAGGTGTTTGTGGTGGATGACCACGGGGCCGCGGCAGCGAGTGGGTTCCACACCACGCTGGAGCTCACCACCGGCACCCACCCCGCTTATTCGGGCCGGGTGCCTGGCCTGGGCGGGGCCAACCATATTCCGTATTACTTCAACATGTCCCAGGGTAAGAATTACATCCGTATGGACGAGTATGAGGTCAGCAGTGGCGGCGTGGGCGGGCTATACCTCGACCACGCTACCGGCGACGTGCTAGTGTACGGCGAGTACGCGCTGGGCGAGGTGCTTATGGACGGCAGCAGTACCAAGTTGGATGGTGTATTTATGCGCCGCTACGCGGCCGACGGCCGCGTGCTGGCCAGTGCACAGCTGCCCTACACCCCCGAGATGCGCAACTATGGCAGCTCAAGCATCTTCCGAGGCGGCCTTTACCGGTACGTCCGCTTTCACGCCGACCCGCTGACCGGCCAGTACCAGTTTGTGATTACCAACGTGCCGCCGCGCCATACCGATGATGGCTATATTCCCCACTATGGCCAGCAGCAAACGTATACTTTCTACTTTGACCAGGCTTTGAAATTACAGCGCTACGACCACCCCGATAGCAAGCGCAAAGACGAGCCAGTGTACACGTCTATTCACTTCGCGCACCCCACCTATGTTACCAGCAATTTCAGCGCGGCCCACAATGTGCGCACCTACGAGCGCGCTGGTCCGGCTGACCTACCCGTGTACGTGGCCCTTGAAAAGCTACTTCAGGCAGCTCCCGGCGATGCCGAACAGCACTATTTTTACCTGAGCCCTACCGGTTTGGGCAAGGCCTTGGTGGTAGAAAGACCATTAGGCATAGGCGGAAAGCTGAACGTCTACACGTTCTAAATACGGTATCTGAACTTACGCAAAGCGCCTGCTGGGCGTCACTAAAGTGGCGTTCAGCAGGCGCTTTTATATCGTACCTAAACCTAGCCATCTACTGCCATCCGATTCGGCTTAGCCAGCCTTGGCCGGTATGATGGGCCAGCTACCCCACGCCCTCGCCAAAGAGCGCGAAGTCGTACTTCACCGGGTCTAGGGGGTCGAGCAGGCGCAGGTTGGCCGTCAGTTCTTCGGCGGCTTGCCAATCTACTTTTTCGCGCTTGAGCAGACCTAGGAGGCGAGCCTGGCGCTCGACGTGCACGTCGATGGGGCAGATGAGCTCGGCGGGCGAAATGCGCTGCCAGAGACCAAAATCGACGCCCTTATCGTCGCGGCGCACCAGCCAGCGCAGGTACATATTGAGGCGCTTGCAGGCCGAGCCGCGGGCGGGCGTAGCCACGTGCTTGCGGGTGCGGGCCGGGGCGTCGGGCAGGCTGAAGAACAGGTTGTGGAAATTTACCAGCCGCTCGCGCATGGTGGCGCCGTGCAAAAAGGCGTCCTCCAGCGAACTGTTCCCTTCGTAAAACCAGCGCAGCCAGTGCACGAAATACAGCAGGTCGGTATCGCAGAAGGTGCGGTGGCAGAATTTGAGCAGCTTTTTCAAATCCTCGTCCTCGTGCTGAGTGATGAACTGGTAAGGCGCATTGTCCATACGCTGCATTAGCTCGGCGGTTTTTTTGAGGATAGTGGGGCGCTGGCCCCAGGCGAGCAGCGCGGCAAACAGGCCGCTGATTTCGATATCCTGCAACTGGCTAAACCGGTGCGGGATGCTGATGGGGTCTTTGGCAATAAAGGCGTGTTGGTTGTACTGGTCGGCCCGCGCATCGAGGAGGGCGCGGAGTTCTGCTAGTTTAATTACGTCCATAAAATGCGTTTGTCATTGCGAGCGCAGCGAAGCCATCGCACCCGAACAGCGGCGCTGAACAGGTGGCGATGGCTTCGCTGCGCTCGCAATGACAAACAAGGCTAAAGCGTAGAATAAGTCCCTACGGCACGTAGCTGGTTTCGACCCGGAACTTCGAGTCGCTGGTGCCCAGCTTCTGCACGGCGCGGGGCGAGAGGCGCACCAGAATATTGTTGTTTTCGCCGGTGTCGGGCAGCGGGCCGATAACGCGCACGTACACCGACTGGCCGTTCATCTGGTTTTTGACCTGCATGATGGTGCCCACGACCGCCGTTTTGTGCAGGGCCAGGTATTTATCGGTGCCGCTGTTGGCGATGGCGGCGGCCATGCCGCTCTCCGTCACGCGGCTTACTACCTCGCTGGCGCGGGTGGGGGCGCGGGTTTCGGGCGCTTCGGCGTCGGGCTCCTTGGTCGTGGTGATAGTCGCAATCTGGGCCGGCGCGTTAGGGTTTACCCTAGGCGCGGGTGCCGCGGCCTCGGTGGGAGTGGGCCGAGCGGGCGGGGTGGCGGCAGCTACCGGCGCGGCCCCGGTCTCGGCGGCGCGCAGCAGCAGTTCCTGGCCCACGCGCACCGAGCCACCCGCGGGCAGGCGGTTGAGCAGCATCAGCTCGGCGGGCGAGAGGTTGTAGCGGCGCGCGATGCCAAACAGCGTTTCGCCCTTGGCCACGGTGTAGCGGGCGGGCGCGGTGGTAGCGGCAGCAGCGGGCGCACCTACGGGCGCCTTTGTGGGCGTGGGCGTGGCCGCGGTGGGCCGGGCGCCGCCAGCACTGGGCCGCGGCACGAGCACTACCTCCCCAATGGCGAGGCCGTTTTTGAGCTGCGGGTTGGCGCCGGTAATCTGGTCGACGCTGACGCGGTAGCGGCGGGCCAGGGCAAACAAGGTTTCGCCCTGCGCCACGCGGTGGCGCACCAGGCGCTGGCCGCCCCGAAATTCTTGCCCTATCGAGTCGGCGGGCGCCGGGTGGGCGGCGGGCACCACGGGGCCGTGCAGCGAACTAATAATCAACAAAGAAGCAAACAAACTCATGCGCGGAAGCGAGCTAAATAATACCTATCCCCGTTTAAAACGGGCCCTGGCGCAACGCCAGCAGCCAACAAAGTAAATAGCTAACGGCCGGGCGGCCGTAGTTTCGGAGCAGAAAGCGGCGAGCAGGCCTTGATTTCTAACGCCAAGCTGCGCGCTTATCGTCTGTTTCACCTTCCCAACCCTTTTTTCTTTCGCATGTCTCTGGCTATCGGCATCATCCCGGCCCGCTACGCTTCGACCCGCTTGCCCGGCAAGCCGCTCATCGAGCTAGGTGGCCAAACCATGATTCAGCGCGTGGTGGGCCAGGCTCGGCTGGCGGGCCTGGCCCGCGTGGTAGTGGCCACCGACGATGCGCGCATCCTGCACCACGTGCACGAGTTTGGGGGCGAGGCCGTGCTCACGCGGCCCGACCACCCCAGCGGCACCGACCGTGTGTGGGAGGCGTTTGAGCAGCTGGGTAGCCCCGCCGAGGTGAGCTGCATCGTGAACATCCAGGGCGACGAGCCCTTCATTCACCCCGCCCAAATTCAGGCGCTGGTCACGCTCTTCGACCAGCCCGCGCCGCCCGACATTGCCACGCTCATCAAGCCCGTCATCACCGACGAAGAATTATTCAGCCCGCACCTGCCCAAAGTTGTGACCGACCGGCGCGGGCGGGCGCTGTACTTCAGCCGCCACCCCCTGCCCTACCAGCGCCAGCAGCCCGAGGGCGAGTGGCTGCTGCACCACCCCTACCACCGCCACCTAGGCCTCTACGCCTACCGCCCCGATGTGCTGCGCCAGCTCACGCAGCTGCCGCCCTCGCCCCTCGAAGTGGCCGAAAGCCTGGAGCAGTTGCGCTGGCTCGAAAACGGCTTCGTCATTCAAACCGCCGTGACCGAGCTCGAAGCCTTCGGCATCGACACGCCCGAAGACGTGCGCCGGGCGCTGCTGCGGCTGGCCTAGGCGGCGGGGCGGGCGCCTTGCTTGGGGCGCGCTACTACGGTCTGCTCATCGCCGCTTTGCCGGCGCTCGTCCTGCATTTCTTTCGATAGAAAGAAGTTGAGCGCGGTGCGGATGACGGCGATGGCGCCGAGCTTGCCAAGCTGCTCCCAGCTCGGGGCGATGGCCGTGGACAGGATATCGGCCCCGAGCTGAAACTCCAGGGCCAAGGCCAGGTAGCGCGCCAGCGTGAGGCGAATGGCCGTAAAATCGGCCGTGCGGTGCTTCGCCAGTTCCTTCACCAGCAGTAGCCCCGCCGTGATGATACCTAGGGCAATAATGGCCGCGCCCACCAGCTCGGCCCCTAGCTTGAGCCACTGCACGGCGGCTACCACACTGGCTTCGGTGCGGGCAAATAAGGTGATGGGAGTTTCGGGAAGGGCTTGCATAACCTAGGCAAGGGGGGTGAAGCGCCGCACCAAATAAGCCGACGCGTGCTGCACGGCCAGCAGCACGAGCACCAGCCCCACGGCCAGCCCAAACAGCAGCAGGCTGCCCTCGCCCGTGCCCGCCCGGAAGGCAAAATTTAGCGCCGTAGCCACGGCCGGCGGGTGCATGGTATTGGTCGCTATCATCACGGCAATGACGCTCAGCAGCGCCAGCGCCGCGCTCAGGTAGCCCGGCCCCAGCCACGCGTGAAACCCGAAACCCAGCCCGGCGCCCGCTAGCTGGCTGACGACCAGCGTACGGGCGCTATTGGCCGGGTGGCTGGGGTCAAGGTAAATCAAAAAGCAGCTCGACGCCAGCGACGCGAACAGCAGCTGTTGATTGCTGAGCAGCTTGAGCAGCCACAGCAACCCCAGCACCGTGACGGTAGGCAAGATGGCCAACAGAATTTCGCGCCGCCAGCCCAAACGCGGGCGGCCTAGGGGCGCGGCCGGGGTGGCGGCGGTAGAGGAGGTAGGAGGCATGGGTAAAGACGCAGGCTGGCGCTTAGCTCCCATACGACCAACCCGCTACCTAGGTAGGAAAATCATAAAGCATCCGCTAATTGGCTTGTAAGCTGACCCGCAAAAAAGAGGCGTGCGGGAAGACCTAGGTCCTCCCGCACGCCTCTTTTTTTAGTGGCAATGGTAATCTACCCCTCGGCGCGCAGCACCGCCAGCGGCGGCTGGCTCAGCACCGAGCGGCTATTGAGACCGCCGATGAGCGCCGTGAGGCCCGCCACTAGCGCCACCAGCGCCGGCAGCCACAGCAGGCTGCTGCTGACAAAAGGTGTTTCGAAGACCCAGAAGGCCAGCGCCCACGCCGCCAGCGCCGCCAGCAGCACGCCTGCCAGCGCGGCCAGCGTACCCAGCAAGGCGTATTCGAGCACCGTGATGCGTAGAATCTGGCTGCGGCTGGCGCCTAGGGTGCGCAGCAGCACGCTTTCGCGGGTGCGCTGGTAGCGGCTGATGAGCACTGAGCTGGCCAGCACCAGCAAGCCGGTGAGAATACTGAAGCCCGCCATAAAGCGAATGACGAACGAGATTTTGCTCAGAATCTCGTCCACCGTTTGCAGAATCAGCCCCAGGTCGATGGCCGACACATTGGGGAAGTCGCGCACCAGTGCGCGCTGCGCGGCGGCGAGTTGCTGGTTATCCTTCACCCGCGTGAGGATGACGTGGAACTGCGGCGCGGGCTCGAGCACGCCGGTGGGGAACACGACCAGGAAATTGGTTTGCACGCGGGCCCAATCGACCTCTCGGGTGCCGCCCACCACGGCGCTGAGCGGCGCGCCCTGCACGTTGAAAGTCAACGTATCGCCGAGCTTGAGCTTAACGCGCTTGAAGTAGTCACCATCGACCGACACGCGGGGCAGGCCGCCGGCCACGCCGGGCTGGGGTGGCGTGCCAGCGGTCAGCTTCTCGCTGGCGCTGAGCGTATCGCGGTACGTGACGCGGTACTCGCGGGTGAGGGCGAAGCGCGGGATGCCGTTGGCGGTGTCTTTGCGCAGCTCGCCCACCGTGCGGCGGTTGATGGAGGCGAGCCGCATCGTCACGATGGGCACGCGCTGCATGATGGGAATGCCTTGGTTGAGGAGCAGCTGCTCGACGCCTTTTTCCTGCTCGGTCTGGATGTCGAACAGCACCAGATTGGGCTGCTGGCCGCTGGCCGAGAGCTGCACCCGGCTCAGCAGCAGCGCTTGGGTGAGGAAAAGCGTAGCCAGCAAAAACGTGCCCAGCCCCAGCGAGATGATGAGCGTAACCGTCTGGTTCTGGGGCCGAAATAAATTGGCCAAGCCCTGGCGCGCCACATAGCTCCAGCCCACCGGAAAATAGCGGCGCAGCAAGTAGCGCAGTCCCAGGCCCAGCCCGGCCAGCGCCCCTAGGGCCACCAGCAGCCCGGCCGCGAACCCTAGGGCCTGCTTCCAGTCGCGGGTTTGGGCGTAAGCGAAGGCCACGATGAAGAGCAACACCACGCCCAGCACCAGCCCGCGCAACGGGTCGGGCGCGGTCGTGTCCTCATCGAACGAGGCGCGCAGCACCCGCAGCGGCGACACCCGCCGGATGCTCAGCAGCGGCAGTAGCGCGAAGAGCACCGCCATCGCCAGGCCCGTTATTAGCCCGATGGCCACGGCGCTCGGCGACACCGCCACGCTCACGGCCACTGGCAAAAAGCTGCCCAGCACCTTGGGCAGCACCAGCTGCACCACGGCCCCTAGGGCCGCGCCAATGATGGCGCCCAGCAATCCCAGCCCCGACGTTTGGATAAGATAGATGAGCAGCGCCTGCCGGCCGCTCGCGCCCAGGCAGCGCAGCACGGCCACCGAGGCCAGCTTTTCCTGCACGTAGAGGTTCACGGCGCTGGCCACGCCCACGCAGCCCAGTAGCAGCGCCACGAAGGCCACTAGGCTCAGGAAGCGCGTGAGGTCGCGGAAGGCGCGGCCGGTTTGCTGCTGGCGGCTGGCCACGGTATCGGAGTCAATATTGCTAGCCTCTAGCTTGGCCTCAAGCGGCTTGATGGTAGCCGCCACGTCGGTGCCAGCCGCAAACTGGTAATAGGTGCGATACTGCACCCGGCTGCCAGGCTTAATAAGATTGGTCTTGGCCAGCAGGCTTTTAGGAATGAAAACCTTAGGCGCCACGGCCGCGCTGAAGCCCGTTTGGCCCGGCGTGCTCATCACCCGGCCCACGATGGGCAGCGTCAGCGTGCCGACCTTGACGGAGTCGCCCACGCGGGCGTTGAACTGCGCCAGCAGCACGTCATCGACCAGCGCGCCCGCGCTTTGGCCAGCCTTGAACTGCGCGGCGGCGGCGGCGGGCTGGGTCTCCCAATCGCCATAGTAGGGAAAACCCGGACCTAGGGCCCGCACCTGCGCCAGCCGCACGCCCTGCGTGCGCGGAAACGAGACCAGCGACGCAAACGAAGCCTCATCGCTGCGCGTGCGGCCCAGCTTGGCCAGGGTCGGCGCCAGCTTGGCGTCGAAGGGCTGGCTGGAAGACAGGACCAAATCGGCTCCTAAGAGCTCGCGCGCCTGCTCGCGAATGCTGCGCGCCAGATTGTCGCCGAAGGAATTGATGCCCACCAGCGCCGCAATGCCCAGCACAATGCTCGACATAAACAGCGCCAGCCGCGAACGGCTGCGGCGCGAGTCGCGCCACGCCATTGTTATTAACCACTTGAAATCCATATCGTTTTTACTGGCTGTTCACTAGCTTTTGCTGGCGCGAGTTAAGCCGTTTTGCCAACCGTTTCTTCCACCACGCGGCCGCCTTTCATGCGCATGGTGCGCTGGGTTTTGGCGGCCAGCTCCAGGTCGTGCGTCACGAGCACGAGCGTGGTACCGGCTTCTTTATTCAGGTCAAACAAGAGGCCTTGCACGGTTTCGCCGGTGTCGGGGTCGAGGTTGCCGGTGGGCTCGTCGGCGAAGAGGATGGCCGGGCGATTGGCAAAGGCGCGGGCCAGGCTCACGCGCTGCTGCTCGCCGCCCGAGAGCTGGGCCGGATAGTGGTGGCCGCGCTCGCCGAGGCCCACGCGCTCGAGCAGCGCCTGGGCGGTGCGAGCCACGTTGCGCTCGCCGCGCAGTTCCAGGGGCACCTGCACGTTTTCGAGGGCCGTGAGGGTGGGCAGGAGCTGAAAATTCTGAAAAATGAAGCCCACGTGCTGGTTGCGCACCGCTGCTCGTTGGTCTTCGCCCAGGCTATCGAGCTTGATGCCTTGCAAGGTCACGCTGCCGCTGCTGGCGCGGTCGAGGCCGGCGCAGAGGCCTAGCAAAGTGGTTTTGCCGCTGCCCGAGGGGCCCACGATGGCAAACGTATCGGCCGGCTGGAGGCTAAAGCTGACTTCGTGCAGCACCGTGAGCTGGCGGCCGGCGCTGGTGTAGGTTTTGGTGAGGTTTTCGACTTGGAGGCTGGTCATCTAACTAAAAAGAAACACGCTCGTCATGCAGAGCGTAGCGAAGTATCTCGCGTGGTGCAGTAAATTCTTATGTAAACAACGGTGCGAGCGAGATGCTTCGCTACGCGCTGCATGACAGCCTAGGCGTTGTGCACGAGGAAAAAGCGTTTCGGGAAGAAAAACGTCTCCCCGCTGGTTATAGGCTACGTAGGACGCGCAACCGCGGCCTATACTTTCGCCGTTTTCGCCTTTTGCTCTATGAAATACCTCTCAAGTAGCGCCCTTCTGCTGGCTCTGCTGGCCGCCGGCTGTCAGTCCGACGCCCCCGCCACCACTGCGGCCGCACCCGCCGCTACTACGGCGGCGGCCGAAGCGCCGGCCGCCAAGTCGCAGCAAACTATTTTGTTCTTTGGCGATAGCATCACGGCCGGCCTGGGCGTGGACCCCGACGAGGCCTACCCGGCGCTCATCGGCAACCGGGTCGATTCGCTGCACCTGCCCTACACCGTCGTCAACGCGGGCCTCAGCGGCGAGACCACCGCCGGCGGCCGCTCGCGCCTGCACTGGGTGCTGAGCCGCCAGCCTGTGCACGTGTTTGTGCTGGAGCTGGGCGGCAACGATGGCCTGCGCGGCCTGCCCCTCGCCGACACCCGCCAGAACCTGCAAGCCATCATCGACACCGTGCGCCGGCAGTCGCCCCAGACCAAAATTGTGCTGGCCGGCATGCAGATTCCGCCCAATATGGGCCCCGCCTACGCCGCCGAGTTCAAGCAGCTCTACGCCGATATTGCCACCAAAAACAAGCTTACGCTCATCCCGTTCCTGCTCGAAAACGTGGGCGGCATCGCCCGGCTCAACCAGGCCGACGGCATTCACCCCACGCCCGAAGGCCACCGCCTGGTAGCCCGCACCGTGTGGCGCACCGTGCAGCCGCTGCTGTAATAGCGCTACTATTGCGGCATGGAAGTCCCAGTTATCGAAACGGCGCGGCTGCGGCTGCGCGGCCACTACCCCGGCGACCTAGCCGCCTCCGTGGCCATGTGGCAGGAGCCCGCCTTTTACCAGCACCTCACCGGCCACCCGCTGCCCGAAGAAGAAATCTGGACCAAAATGCTGCGCCACATGGGCGTGTGGCACATCTGCGGCTACGGTTTCTGGGCCGTGGAGGAAAAGGCGACGGGCCATTACATTGGGGCGGTGGGCTTTGGCGAGTGGCAGCGCGATATCACGCCCTCGCTCAAAGGCTTTCCCGAAGTGGGCTGGGTGCTGGCGGCGCACACGCACGGCCGGGGCTACGCAGCAGAAGCCGCGCAGGCCGCCCTGGCCTGGGGCGATGCCCACCTGCCCGTAGCGCGCACGGTGTGCCTGGTTGATATCGGCAACCTAGCCTCGCTGCGCCTGGCGGCCAAGGTTGGCTATCAGGAAATCGACCGCGTGTTTTACAAAGGCATACCGGTGGTGCTGCTCGAGCGGTTTGCGGACAGGCCGTAACGTGGGCTTTTAGTCCGCAAGCCCCTAGGTGTGGGCGGGCTAAAAGTCCGCGCTACGGCTCTCTAAATCACCCGTATCCCGTTCACATTTACCTCATCGCGCAGCAAGTCCAGGCTGCGATAAGCTACGGGCCGGCCTTCGGCCGTGCTAAGCGCCGGTAGCTCGCCCACTAGCGCAATGTCGAGGATGAGCTGCGTGAGCTTGCGCTCGCCTAGGTACACGGCCACGGGGCGGGCGTGGTGTTGGGTTGCGTAGGCCGCCAGGGCTTGGTCTATCTCATGCAATACGGCACTCATAAGGAGGTGAGCCTAAGAGGTAAGGAGCAGGAAAAATAAGCGCCGCGCCGCCTTGTTACAACTCCCGCACCCTGGGGCGCGGCCCAACCGCCGCCCCACCCCGACCTTTGCGCTTACCTATGACTACTACTGCTGCTACTGCCGGCGCCGCTCGGCCCATCGGTATTTTCGACTCCGGCATCGGGGGGCTCACGGTGGCCCGCGCCGTGGCCCAGCGCCTGCCCCACGAGCGGCTGGTGTACTTCGGCGACACGGCCCACCTGCCCTACGGCGAGAAAAGCACCGCCGCCATCCAGGCCTACTCCATCAAAATCTGCGATGTGCTGCTGCGCCAGCACTGCAAGCTTATCCTCATTGCCTGCAACTCGGCCAGTGCCGCCGCCTACGAGCTGGTGCGCGAGTATGTGGGCTCTAAAGCCGTGGTGGTGGGTATGATAGACCCCGTGGTGCAGCACGTGGGCCAGCACTATGCCGGCCGGCCGGTGGGCCTCATCGGCACCAAGCAAACGGTGGGCTCCAACATCTACCGCAAAAAAATCGACCAGCTCGACCTAGGCGTAGACCTGCACGCGCTGGCCACGCCGCTGCTGGTGCCCATGATTGAGGAGGGCTTTTTCAACGGCCGGGTGTCGGAGGAAATCATCCGGGCCTACCTCGACCACCCTACCCTGCACGGCATCGACGCGCTACTGCTGGCCTGCACGCACTTCCCGCTCATCAAGCCCCAAATGGAGGCCCACTACCAGGGCCGCGTGGCCGTGCTCGACCCCTCCGATGTAGTAGCCGCCACCGTGGCCGAGGCCCTGGCCACCCGCCAGCTACTGGCGCCGCCCACTGAAACTGCCCCCGCGCACCACTTCTACGTCAGCGACTTCACGCGCTCGTTTGAGGAGAGTACGAGAATATTTTTTGGCCAGGAAGTACAGTTAGAGCACTACCCGCTCTGGGAGTAATTATCCAACTTAAGCTCGGCCTTTGCGCCACCCTAGCTGCTCGGCTAGGGTGGCTTTTTTGTGCCCCTAGGTCAGCTCAAAGGCCAAACACATTGGTAAATAGTCTTATAGCCTACCGTAAGGTTGTACTTGTTTTAATACAATTCAATTTTTGCCCCAGCCGCTATGAATAGGTGAACACACATTGTAAAATGACTATCAGCTACTTACATAACTAGCATTCTACTAAATTCTGATATAGCTTTGACAGGTAGTATGGCCCTATTACAAATCATTCCATAATTCTTACCAACGTCACGTTACGCTCTCCTCTTTCAGATTCCCTTTTTCATCCTTTATGAACACAAGCTTTACGCTTACCAACCTGGCTACCACTTCGCGCCGCCTGCTGCGCACCCTGCTTCTGCTCCTACTGCCGCTGCTCGGCTGGGGCCAGACGTTCATGGGTACCTATTCGTTTTCTAGCGTTGCGGGGGGCAGCTCCGGCACCACTGACCCTACCCCGGTACCAACGGCCACAGGCGTCACCTTCGGGTCGTTTTCGGCAGTTGGCACGCCAGCTAATCCGAACGCGGATAATCGCTTCAGCTTTACCAGCTGGCCAGTTGGTGCTACCGATGGCAGCGATGCGTTCTCGAGTACGGGCGCGCTTAATCCAGGCAAGTATTATTCGGTTACGCTGACCCCACAGCCCGGCTTCGTCCTCTCGCTGAGCACTATCACCTTCACGCTGCAACGAACGGGCACCGGCATTCGGCAGTATGCGGTGCGGTCGAGCACCGACAACTACGCCAACAATCTGCCGGCTTCTATCACGGCCAATTCGAACCTGAGCGTAGTAGCAGGCAATACTTTTCAGGTAGTAGATGCGGCCAGCGTAGCTGGTACCGCTCAAACTGGCAGCACCATTACCCTAGGGGGCACCGGCCACACCAACGTGAGCGACGCCGTCACGTTCCGTTTCTACGGTTTCAACGCCGAAACCGCGGCCGGTACGTTCAGCATCGACGATGTCAGAATCACGGGCGCCACTACGGCTACCAACGCACCCACTATCAGTGGCTTTACCCCCGCCGCCGGGCCAGTGGGCACCAGCGTCACCGTTACGGGTACCTACTTCACGGCCAGCACTACGGTGGCTTTCAACGGCGTGGCCGCCACCAGCGTGGCGGTCACCAATGCTACTACGCTCACGGCCACCGTGCCAAGCGGCGCTACTACCGGCGCCATCAGCGTGGGCACCTCGGGCGGCACGGCCACCTCGGCCACGGCCTATACCGTTACGGTTCCGACTATTACGGTGAGCCCCAGCTCCCTCACGGGCTTTGTGGCCGCAACGGGCGCTTCGTCCGCCGCGCAGACTTATCAGGTTAGCGGCAGCGCGCTCAATGGCACCAACCTCGTTGTTACGCCTTCCAGCGCCAGCTTCGAAGTATCGCTCGATGGCAGCAGCTACGCCAACTCCGCGAGCATTGCCCTAGGTGGCAGCTCCACGCTGGCGGCTACTACCGTCTACGTGCGGCTGGCGAGCACCGCGGCTACCGGGTCACCGAGCGGCACCATTGCCAACACCAACGGCGCAGTAACCACCCCCGTGGCCGTGAGCGGCACCGTGGTGGCCGCCACCGTTGCCAGGCGCTGGACGGGCGCGGCGGGCACCACTTCGTGGTTCGACGCCACCAACTGGGAGGGCAACACATTGCCTGGCGCCAGCGACGACGTGGTACTCGACCACCGCTACGTACCAGCTAAGTACACCGTCTCGCTCAGTAGCGGCGCCTCGGTAGCGCAGTCGGCCGCTACTGTTCGTTCGCTGCGCATCCGGCCGTTTGCGGGCGATTCCATCCTGTTCGTTATTCCTACCAGCAATACTATTTCGTTTATCGCTGCTAATAGCGTCAATCCTGCTTCGGGCGCACTCGCGCTCTCGCTAACGCGCACCGCGGCGGGCGATACCGCCCTTTCTATCGCCACAAAAGGCGCCTTCATTAATCGGTCGGGGGCAACTACTGGGGATGTCTTCGACCCGGCAGGCAGCAATCCTACGGTGTTCTTATTGACTGGCGGCAGCTTTTACCACCGCACGGCACGCAGCAGCGGCGGGCTGGTAGAGAACCTTTCCGGCGCCGCCGGCACCGAAAGCGGCAATTTCTTTTACCGCATTCCAGGCTCCAGCACCACCATCAGCGGCTCGGGGCGCGCCTACGGCAACTTGATTTTTCAGCGGGGCGGCGCCAGCTCCTACGTCACCAGCGGCACGGCCACGCTCACTATCAACGGCAGCTTGATTATTGAAAGCGGAGTCGCTTTCTCAGTCACTATCAATGGCGCGGTCCTGTTAAAAGGCAATCTTATTAATGCAGGCAATTTCCGGCTTGAGAATGCCTCTGCGGGTACCACCGGCCGCCGGCTGGTGCTGCAAGGCAGCGCCCCCCAAGTACTCTCGGGCACCGCCCTGGGCGACCCTACTGCTGGCGGGCTCTCGTACCTAGGTCCCGATGCGCAGCTGGAAATCAACAATACAGCGGGCGTAACCCTGCAAACGCCCGTCACGCTGAGCAACCAACTGATACTCACCAACGGCTTGCTTACCACCACGGCCAGCAATATTCTTACGCTCGCCCCAGCAGCAACCATAACCGGAGGCTCAGGCAGCAGCTTCATCAACGGCCCCGTGGCCCGGCCGATAGCGGCCGTAGCCAACGCGGCGGGCGTGTATACTTCCTACACCTTTCCCGTGGGCAAAGGCGCTTCGTACCGTCCCATTACCTTGAATATCAACACGCAAACCAGCACTACCACCTACCGCGCCGAGCAATTAGAGGGCGACCCCGGCCAGAACGTTATGGGTAGCGACCTGACGCGCGTTAGCAAATTTCGCTGGTACACCCTCACCCCGCTCAACGGCGGCGTAGTGACGCAGCCCAGCGGCTTTGCTGGCACCGTTACCCTATCAGTGGGCGCCAGCGATGGTGTCACCGACCCGACCGCGGCCACCCTAGTAGTGGGCAAACGCACCGATGCGACCCAGCCGTGGACCAACATTGGGCGTAGCGCCGTGGCTAGCACGGCAACTGGCAGCACGCTTACCTCGGCAGTCTTCACCAGCTTCTCTGATTTTGTATTAGCCAGCACCAGCGATAATTCTATTGCCAACCCGCTGCCCGTCACACTCGTTAGCTTCGGCGTGGTTCGCCAGGCCAGTGGCCAGGTTCAGGTAGCCTGGGCTACGGCCTCGGAGCAGCGCAGTGCCTACTTTGAAGTGCAGCGTAGCCTGGATGGCCAGGTATTCGCTACCCTCGAAAAAGTAGCGGCCAACGGCACTACTACCCAAGCTCACCACTACGCCAGCCTCGACAAAACCGCCCCGGCCGGCCAGCTCTATTATCGCCTGCGCCAGCTCGATACCGATGGCACCGCCACCTACTCGCCGGTAGCATCCGTGAGCCCTTCCGAAACGGCGCTCACGCTCTACCCCAATCCCGCCCTCAGCCAGCTCACGGTAGTCGGGGCCGCCGGCCAGGAAGTGCGCGTGTTCGACCTGGCTGGTCGGCTGCACCTCACTACTAAATTGCCCGCTTCGGGCCAATTGTCAGTAGCAGCCTTACCGCCCGGCACCTATCTGCTGCGGATATCGCAGGCCGGGCAGGCCCACACTATGCGCTTTACAAAGGACTGACGCACCACCAATCTTACGCAAAGCGGCCCTAGGTACAGTATACCTAGGGCCGCTTTGCGTAAGGACAAATTCTACTTATTTAGACCGAGAAGCTCTCGCCGCACCCGCACGAGCGCGAGGCGTTCGGGTTGTGAAACTGAAAGCCCTTCCCATTCAAACCATCCGAGAAATCTAGCTCAGTGCCGGCCAGGTAAAGGAAGCTTTTCATATCGACCACCACGCGCACGCCTTTATCTTCAAATTCCTGGTCCATGGGCCGCATTTCGTTGTCAAAATCCAGCTTGTAGCTCAGGCCTGAGCAGCCACCACCGGCCACCGAAGCCCGCAGGCGATAGCTGGCATCAAGCTGAGAATCGTGAATCAGGTGCTCAATTTTATCTTTGGCTTTATCCGAAACAGTTATCATATAGCTAGTTGGCTGAAGTTAGTAGGAAAGGGCCGCCGCCGCACCTAGTAACGAGGCGGGCAGCATGAGAATAACAAAGATAACGCTAAGAAGGATTCTAAATAGCGCAAAAAAGTAAAAGCCGCTGCCCATCGGGCAGCGGCTTTTGGAGCTCGTTCAAACGGAGTAGCGCTTAGGTTGTCACTACATGTGCAGCAACAGAGTGGCGCTCCGTTTTCCGAAACCTAGTGGTGCGACTTCTCCAGCTCCAGAGCCGGTAGGCCGTTCTTCACGCGGTAGTCGTTGATGGCCATTTTGATAGCATCTTCGGCCAGTACCGAGCAGTGTATTTTCACAGGCGGCAAGGCCAGCTCTTCCACGATTTCCATGTTGTCGATGGCCAGAGCCTCGTCAACCGTTTTGCCTTTCAGCCACTCCGTAGCCAGGCTCGACGAGGCGATGGCCGAACCGCAGCCGAAGGTCTTGAACTTGGCATCAGTGATAGTATTAGTGGCTTCGTCCACCTCAATTTGCAGGCGCATTACGTCGCCGCACTCGGGGGCGCCGACCAGGCCGGTGCCTACCGTTTTCTTGCTTTTGTCCAGCGTGCCCACGTTGCGGGGGTTGCTGTAATGGTCGATTACCTTATCGGAGTAAGCCATGGGGTTTCAGTTATCAGTTAATAGTTATCAATTATCAAGCTATAGTCGGTAACCAGTTAGCGATTATCAGATTAACATCAGCTTTAAACTACTGACTGATAACTGCTAATTGCTGACTGATAATTGACTCTAGTGTTCTGCCCACTCGATAGTGCTGAGGTCAACGCCTTCTTTATGCATTTCCCAAAGCGGCGACATTTCGCGGAGCTTGGTGACGGCCTCTTTTACGTGGCCAATGGCGTACTCGATTTGCTCGTCGGTGGTGAATCGGCTCAGACCGAAACGCAGGCTGCTGTGGGCTAGGTCATCGCTGAGGCCTAGGGCTTTGAGCACGTAGCTAGGCTCCAGGCTGGCGCTGGTGCAGGCCGAGCCGGAGGACACGGCCAGGTCTTTTACGCCCATCATCAAGCCTTCGCCTTCTACATATTTGAAGCTGATGTTGGTAACGTGGGGCAGGCGGTGCTCTACCGAGCCATTCACGTAGCTTTCTTCCAAGGGCAGCAAAGACTGCTCTAGGTGGTCGCGCAGCTTGCTGAGGCGCTCGGCATCAGCGGTCATTTCGAGGCGGGCTAGCTCACAGGCTTTGCCGAAACCTACGATGCCAGGTACGTTGAGCGTACCTGAACGCATGCCGCGCTCGTGGCCGCCGCCGTCCATTTGGGCAGTCACTTTCACCCGGGGGTTCTTGCGACGCACGTAGAGCGCGCCCACGCCTTTGGGACCGTACATTTTGTGGGCCGTGAAGGCCATAATGTCAATGCCATCGGCCAGCACGTCCACCGGAATCTTACCTACGGCCTGCGTGCCATCGGTCATGAACAGCGCGCCGTGCTTGTGAGCAATGGCGGCAATTTCGCGGATGGGCTGGATGGTGCCCGTCTCGTTGTTGCCGTACATGATGGTCACCAGAATGGTTTCGGGCGTCATGGCGGCTTCTAGCTCTTCAAGGCTGATGAGGCCCTTATCGTTTACGGGCAGGTAAGTAACCTTGCCGCCGAGCTTCTCGATGTGCTTACAAGTATCGAGCACGGCTTTGTGCTCGGTGGTAGTGGTGATGACGTGGTTGCCGCGCTGGCTGTACATCTCAAACACCCCTTTGATGCCCAAGTTGTCGCCCTCGGTAGCACCGCTGGTGAAGATAATCTCCTTCGGGTCACAGTTGATGAGCTGGGCAATCTGGTTGCGGGCGTAGTCCACGCCTTCTTCGGCGGCCCAGCCAAACGGGTGGTTGCGCGAAGCGGCATTACCAAACACGTCGGTGAGGTAGGGCATCATGGCCTCCAGCACGCGCGGGTCGAGCGGCGTGGTGGCGTTGTTGTCCAGATAGATAGGTAGCTTAAGCATGGCGCTGGGCTGGATTTATCGAGTAAAAGCTAACGTTAGGTGTAGGCTGTTTATGAAACAGAATTTTGGCCTAAACAGTTTTTCTTAGGCTACAAAAATAGCTTAATAATGCGCAACTGTGGTCGGGCTTGCCGCAGCCTGCACCAGCGCCCTCCTAAATTCGCGTTTTACCCGCCTGCCTTCATGCTCACCAACCTTGAACACCTAGGCCTGGCCGTGCGCGACTTGTCCGCCGCCACTGCCCTTTATACCCGCCTGCTGGGCCTGCCGCCCTACAAAACCGAGCACGTAACCAGCGAGGCCGTCGACACGGTTTTTTTCCAGGTCGGTGGCTCCAAAATCGAGCTACTAGCCGGCACCAGCCCCGAAAGCGCCATCACGAAATTCTTGGAGAAGAAGCCCGAGGGCATTCATCACGTCGCATTCGAAGTCGATAACATCGTAGCCGAAATGGCGCGCTTGCGTGCCGAAGGCTTCATTCTATTAAATGATGAACCTAAGCGCGGCGCCGACAACAAGCTGGTGTGCTTCGTGCACCCTAGGAGCGCGGGCGGCGTGCTAGTCGAGCTGTGCCAGACCGCAGATTTAACTGATTTAACGGATGGCGCAGATACGCCCGCTGAAGCGGGCTGACTATGCTACGGCGCCATATTTGCGGCTCCTCCGTAAACGAGGAGCTGGTGGCGTAGTTGTTGCCGGCAGCTAGCTTCCGAATTGGCTCACCGCTGTGTGCCGCGGCTCTTTTTGCTTACTTCGTTCTTACTATGTCCACCAATTTCTTTCGCCAAGAAGTCGATTCCGCCGTTGATATTCTGCTCGCGCAGCAGGTTATTCTCTACCCCACCGATACCGTGTGGGGCCTGGGCTGCGATGCCGAAGTGCCCCGCGCCGTCGAAAAAATATACAAGCTGAAGGGCCGCGCCGAAGACAAGCCCAGCATTGTGCTGGTGGCCGACCTCGCCATGCTGGCCCGCTACACCACCGAAATACCCGCCGAGCTGGAAGCCGCCATCGCCGCCCAAACGCGCCCCACCACCTACCTGCTGCCCGCCAGCCGCGCCCTGGCGCCGGGCCTGGTTGCGCCCGATGGCACGGTGGGCCTGCGCATTGTGCAAGACGAGTTTTGCCACAAAGTAGTGCTCCGCCTAGGTCATGGTTTAGTGTCAACCTCAGCCAACAAGAGCGGCGAGCCCACGCCCGCCGTGTACGCCGAAGTAGACCCGGCTATCGTGCGCGGCGTCGACCACGTGGTGAGCTGGCGGCAGGACGACGCTACCCGCGTGGCCCCGTCGCGGGTAGTGCGCCTGGGGCCGGGCGGCGCCTTGGAAGTGGTACGCGAGTAGTGTACCGTGGACCCTTCGGGTGCGCGAGTGGTCAGGCTTGCCTAGGCCGATGAACCCGCTCCACTCGCGGACCCGCAGGGTCCACGGTACAATCGGGCGTAATTTTGCGCCCATGACCACGCCCACGCTGCCCGACCTGCCCATCTTCCGTACCATTGCCGACGCGGCCCACGAGCTGGGCCAGCCGGCCTACGTTATTGGGGGCTACGTGCGCGATTTGGCCCTGCGCCGGGGCAGCAAGGACATCGACGTGGTGACGGTGGGCGACGGCATTCAGCTGGCGCAGGCCGTAGGGCGCCGGCTGCCGGGCCGGGGGCGCGTCACGGTGTTCAAGAATTTCGGCACGGCCATGCTGCCCACCGAGGAGGCCGGTGAAATCGAGTTTGTGGGCGCCCGCAAGGAAAGCTACCGCGCCGAGAGCCGCAAGCCCGAGGTCGAGGCCGGCACGCTCGAAGACGACCTGGCCCGCCGCGACTTCACTATCAACGCCCTCGGGCTGAGCCTGAACGCCGAGGACTTTGGCGCGCTCGTAGACCGCTACGGTGGGATGAAGGACCTGGCTGCCAAGACCATCCGCACGCCCCTAGGTCCCGATATCACGTTCTCCGACGACCCGCTGCGCATGATGCGGGCCATCCGCTTTGCCTCACAGCTCAACTTTGATATCGAGCCCGATACTTACGACGCTATTTCCCGCAATAAGGAGCGCATCAAAATCGTGTCGCAAGAGCGCATCACGATAGAGTTGAACAAGATAATCGAGTCGCCGGTGCCGAGCTACGGCTTCAAGCTGCTGTTTCAGACGGGCTTGCTCCAGCTCATCTTCCCGAAGATGGCGCTGCTGCACGGCGTAGAAAAAGTGGGCCAGCATGCCCACAAAGACAACTTCTACCACACCCTGCAAGTGCTCGACAACGTAGCCGCCGCCGGCGGTGACCTGTGGCTGCGCTGGGCGGCCGTGCTGCACGACATTGCCAAGCCCGCCACCAAGCGCCTCGACCCCAAAATCGGCTGGACCTTCCACGGCCACGAGGACAAGGGCGCCCGCTGGGTACCCGGCATTTTCACCGACCTCAAGCTTCCCCTGGGTGAGGAAATGCGCATGGTGCAGAAGCTGGTACGCCTGCACCTGCGCCCCATCGCGCTAAGCAAGGAAATCGTAACCGACTCGGCCGTGCGCCGCCTGCTCTTCGAAGCCGGCGACGACATCGACCGCCTGATGCTGCTCTGCCGCGCCGATATTACCAGCAAGGACCACCAGCGCAAGGCCCGCTATCTCCACAATTTCGACATTGTGGAGGAGAAGCTGCGCGAAATTGAGGCCAAGGACCACCTGCGCAATTTCAAGCCCGTTATCACCGGCGAGGTCATCATGGAAACCTTCGGCCTCAAGCCCTCGCGCCAGGTCGGCGAGCTGAAAGAAGCCGTGCTCGAAGCTATTCTGGACGGCGAAGTGCCCAACGAGTGGGAGCCCGCCTACGCGCTGCTGCTAGCCCGCGGCGCGGCCCTAGGGCTCACGCCGGCGCAGTAGCGCGGACTGAAAGCCCGCGCTACGCCATCTTAATCCAATATCCTTGTGCTGGCATACCTAGGTAGCCAGCCCCGCCGGCCGGCCGCAAGAACCCTACCGGCCGCGCCTAATTTTGCCCCATGCCCGCCCCTACCCCACTCGCCGAGTTATTCCAGCAGTTTGATAAGCTTCACGTTCTCATCGTGGGCGATGTCATGGTCGATGCCTACGTGTGGGGCCGGGCCAACCGCCTCTCGCCCGAGGCGCCGGTGCCGGTCGTGAACGTGGAGCGCACCGAGCAGCGCCTAGGGGGCGCCGCCAACGTGGCCCTCAACGTGCAGGCGCTGGGCGCCACGCCGCTGCTGTGCTCGGTGGTGGGCGATGACCTAGGCGGCGACCAGCTGCTGGGGTTGCTGCACACCCACCACTTGCCCGCCGATGGCATCGTGCGCAGCGCCCACCGCCCCACCACCTTCAAGCAGCGCATTCTGGCCCACGGCCAGCAGCTGCTGCGCATCGATTCGGAGGTCGAAACCAACCTCAACGCCGAGGAAGCCGCGCAGCTACTCAGCGCCTTCGACGACCTGCTGCCCCGCGCCGACGTGGTTATTTTTGAAGACTACGATAAGGGCGTGCTTAGCGAAACCATTATCAACCAGTGCATTGCCCGCGCCCGCGAGCGCGGCGTGCCCACGGTGGTGGACCCCAAGAAGAAGAACTTTCTGGCCTACCGCCACTGCACGCTGTTCAAGCCAAATCTGAAGGAGCTGCGCGAAGGCCTCAAGCTGGAATTTGGCACGCCCGACGTAGACCGCCCCGGCTTTGAGGCCGCCGTGGCGCGCCTACGCGAGCTGCTAACGCCCGAAATTGTGCTGGTAACGCTGTCCGAGCACGGTGTATTCACCCAGCAAGGCGAGGAGAAGACCTACCTGCCGGCCCACCTGCGCACCATTTCCGACGTGTCGGGCGCGGGCGATACGGTTATTAGCATCGCGGCGTGCTGCGTGGCGCTGGGCCAACCGGCCGCCTTCACGGCCGCCCTGGCCAACCTAGGCGGCGGCCTGGTGTGCGAGCAAGTGGGCGTGGTGCCGATAGAAAAGCAGCGGCTGCTGGCCGAAGCAGCAAAACTCAGCCTGTAACGCAAACCGGAAAGCTCGCGTCACGCCAGGCTCTTTATCACCCGCGCCGGGTTGCCCACAGCCAGCGAATAGGCCGGAATATCCTTCGTCACGACCGCGCCCGCGCCGATGACGCAGCCCGCCCCAATCGTGATGCCGGGGCACACGATGGCGCCGCCCCCAAACCAGCAGTCGTCGCCGATGGTGATGGGCTGGGCCAGCTCCAGGGTGCGGCGCACTACCGCGTCGAGCGGGTGCGTAGCGGCGTAGAGCTGCACGCCGGGCCCGAACAGTACGTTGGAGCCGATAGTAATGCGCGCCGCGTCGAGCACCACGCAGTTGACGTTGAAGTACACGTTGGCGCCGCAGTGAATGTGGCTGCCATAGTCGCAGTGGAAGGGCGGCTCGACCCACAGGTTGGCGCCGGCGTGGGGCAGTAGCTCGGCCAGGATGCCGCGGGCCGCGTCGCCCACCACGTACTCGGTCACGTTGAGGCGGTGCAGTAGGCGCTTGGCACGGGTACGGGCGGCCACCAATGCAGGGTCAAAAGCGGCGTAGAGCTCGCCGGCCAGCATCTTTTCTTCTTCGCTGCGCATACTGGCGTGGGAAAAGCCTAGGGTCGGGAAAACTGCGCTACCAGCCACAACACGGCCAGCAGCACTATTGGCGTGGTGATGATGGCCGCCATCGCGGTGGCAATGACTATTACCGCTTCCGACGTAAAAAGCCGCCGGAACAGCCGCCGCCACAGCAGGAAAAGCCCGCCGGAGATAACTATCGATAGTATGTAAAAGCCAATGCTACTCGGTTGTATCAGTTCCATTTTAGGCCTAGGCTTTTTTCAAAAATTCGGTTTTGAGCACCATCGTGCTGCCGCCCGCGCGGCCCTCCACCTCGGCCGGCGAGCTGGTGAGGCGAATATTCTTCACCAGCGTACCCCGCTTCAGCGTCTGCGACGAGCCTTTCACCTTGAGGTCTTTAATGAGCGTCACCGCGTCGCCTTCGGCGAGAGCAGTGCCGTTGCTATCTTTCACGTCCATACGGATGAAATTTATTCAATCATCTGGTCTAAAACTATTTACCATTGTCATACTGAACAAAGTGAAGCATCTTGGTCAGTTCGTTGGAGTACTAATCCTAACGCGGCCCTAAGCAAGATGCTTCGCTGCGCTCAGCATGACAGTAGTAGATACTAGTCCACAGATTTACGGCTCTACCCCTGCCACACCTTCACCGTTTCCACGAATACCTTCACGTTGTCGGGGTTGGTATCGGGGTACACGCCGTGGCCTAGGTTGGCGATGTGGGGGCCGCCCGCAAACTCGGCCAGCATGGCCTGGGTGGCGGCGCGCACCTGGTCGGGGGTGCCGTAGAGGGCGCAGGGGTCGAGGTTGCCTTGCAGGGTTTTGCCGGGGGCCTGCTGACGCACTTGGGCCGGCGACTGGTTCCAGTCGAGCCCAATGGTGCGGCAGGGCGAGTGGGCGAAGTCTTCCACGGCCCACCACGCGCCCTTGGCAAATACCGTAACGGGCACCAGCGGCGCCAGCGCCGCGCTGATGCGGTTAATGTAGGCGGTCGAAAACTCGGCGTAGTGCGCGGGCGGCAAGATGCCGGCCCACGAGTCGAACACCTGCACGAGGTCGGCCCCGGCCGCCACCTGCGCTTGCAGGTAGGCAATGGTCGTGACCGTGATTTTCTCCAGCAGCTGGTGCGCCAGGGCGGGCTCCTGGTAGAGCATTCGGCGGGCTTTGCTGAAGGTTTTGGAGCCGTGGCCCTCCACCATGTAGGCCAAGATGGTCCAGGGTGCGCCCGCGAAGCCGATGAGCGGCACCCGGCCACCCAGCTCGCGCTTGGTGATGCGCAGGGCTTCGAGCACGTAGCCTAGGTGCTCCTCTGGGTTGGCCACGCGCAGCTTCTCCACATCGGCGGCGTTTTTCACCACCTCGGGAAAGAGCGGGCCTTTGGCCTCAATCATCTCGTAGGTGAGGCCCATGGCCTCGGGCACCACCAGGATGTCGGAGAAAATAATGGCGGCGTCCACGCCAAGCGCATCGACGGGCTGAATGGTGACTTCGGCGGCCAGTTCCGGGGTTTCGACCAGCTCCTTGAAGCCCGAGAGGCGGCCGCGCAGCGCGCGATACTGGGGCAGGATGCGGCCGGCTTGGCGCATGAGCCACACGGGCGTGCGCTCGGTGGTTTCGCCCTTAGCGGCGCGGAGGAGGATATCGTTTTGTAGCATAGAGTGGCCGCAAAAGTACGGCCGCCCCGCCGCCTACCGGCTCAGGCCCGGAAATAACGCTCCCACGGCCGTGGCCAGAAAGTTGACCCCAATCGCCAGCGTGATAAACCCCATGATGCGGGCTAGCGCTGCCATGCCCGGCCGCCCCAGCAGCCGCGTGAGCCGCAGCGACGATAATAAGACAATAAAGCTGGCCAGCGCCACCAGCCCAAAGCCCAGCAGGGTCATGCCCTTGTCGTAGTACGTGGGCCGAATGAGGCCGATGCAAATAGCCATCGAGCCCGGCCCCGAGAGCATGGGCATGGCCAGCGGCGTAAAGCTGATGTCGTCCTTAGTCTTACTTTCTTCGAGGGCGGCCGGCCCCACGCGGTCGCGGTTGGCACCCGGCGTGAGTAGCTCAAAGGCCGAGCGCATGAGCAGAATGCCGCCCGCAATGCGCAGGTGCTGGATACTGATACCAAAGAAATTCAAAATATACTGCCCGCCTAGGTAGGCCACGCTCAGGATGCCCACCATATAGAGGCAGGCCCGCAGCGCCGTCTGCATCCGGTCCGCTGGGCTGTCGTCGGTGGTGAGCGTAAGGAAAACGGGCATCGCCCCGAAGGGATTGACCACCGAGAAAATGGTGGTGAAGGTGGCAATCAGAACTTCCATGCCGCAAAGGTAGTGGAACCCGCAGAGGGTTAATGGAAGGTAACTACGCCCTTAGCAGTAGAATGCAAAATCAAATTGCTTTCCTTATTCCCATTCCCAACTCTTCCATCCATCGCCTATTTACCTACTCACTTTCGCTCTATTGCTATTTTCGCTCTATTGCTATTACTACCTTTACGCGCGTGACTGATATTTATTTGGTTCTTCGCGGCCTAGGGCTGGGCCTAGGCGGGGTGGGCGTGCTCGTGACGCTGCTGCCGCTACTGCGCCAAACGGCGTGGTGGGTGCGCGTTTTTGATTTTCCGCGCCTGCAAATTGTGGCGGGGCTAGTGCTAAGCCTGGCGCTGCTACAAGCCCCAGGCACGGCGCTGGCCTGGCTGCCCGTGCACCTGCCCACCGTGCTGGTGCTGGCCGCCATTGCGTACCAGGGCAAGCGCGTTTGGCCCTACACGCCGCTGCACCGCAAGCAGGTGTACGACGCCCAGCGGCCGGCCACCGACATGGCCAACCACCTCAGCCTGCTCGTAACTAACGTGCTGATGTACAACCGCGATGCGTCGCGCTGCCTAGGCGTCATTCGCCAGTATAATCCTGACATCGTGCTGGCCGTTGAAACCGACGATTGGTGGCTGAGCCAGCTGGCGCTGCTAGCGAAAGACTACCCGCACACCTGCCACGCGCCGCTACCCAACACCTACGGCATGCTGGTTTTTTCGCGGCTGCCACTGCGCGCAAAGGAGATTCAGTACATTCTCGACCCCGACATCCCGTCTTTTCATGGCCGGGTAGAGCTGCCGAATGGCGTGCCAGTGGCGCTGCACTTTGTGCACCCCAAGCCGCCCGCTCCCAAGGAGTCGAAAACCAGCACCCGCCGCGATGCCGAGCTGCTGCTGGTGGGCCGCGCCATTCAGCACCACGACGGGCCCACCATCGTGGCCGGCGACCTCAACGACGTGGCGTGGTCGCACACCTCTGAGCTGTTTCGGCGCCTGGCCCGGCTGCTCGACCCTAGGGTGGGCCGCGGGCTGCTGCCCACTTTCCATGCCGATTATAAGCTGCTGCGCTGGCCCCTGGACCACGTGTTTCATTCGGCGCACTTCCGCTTACAGCACTTGGAGCGCCTGCCGCACATCGGCTCCGACCACTACCCCATCTACATCCGCCTCAGCTACGAGCCCCAGGGCTGGCAAGACCAGGAGCTGGAACTGGAAGCGCCCGACGCGGCCGACCGCCTCGAAGCCCGCGAGAAAATTCAGGAGGCCGCTACCGAGCCGCTCGACTAGATTGGCGCGGTGCCAGCCTGGGCACTGTTTCACATAACTAAAGCTCGCCCCAACTACCGAAGGTAACCTTCTACGGCCGGAGCGAGCTGCTAACGAGGGGGATAATTGTTAGCAGGTTAGTTATTCTTGGCGGCAACTCTCGCCGTGGCCGCTTCCTCGTAGGCCAGGGTGGTGTGGGCGAGCGGGGTACTGAGGTGGCCTTTGAGGGTGCGCAGCACTGGCCGCACTTGCAGCGTGACGCGCTGACGGCGCAGGTCGCCAAAACCCAGGGCAAAATTGCGCAGCGCGGGCAGGGCGTCTTCGCCCAAAAACTTGTAGGTATTAAACTCAAAGGTGAGCGGCACCCGCACCGAATCACCGGCGGGCACGTTCACGGCCGCCGCCTGCCGCCCCGTACCGAGGGCCCGGCCATCGAGCAGCACCGTGTACGCCACCCCCGTAATGGCGGCCGGGGCGGAGCTAGGGTTGTAGGCGTTGAGCTGCAGGCGCACGCGCAGCGGCAGCTGCTTGCTCACGTAGCCCGCAATAATCTGGTTGCGGCGCGGCAGGTCCATGTCGGCTGGCTCGCGCAAAGCCAACACGTTGAGGCCGTTGAGCGACGCTTCTTCTACAGCGCGCACCCGAAACTCGGGGGCGCGGTGCGCCAGTGCTCCCGGGCTGGCTTCGTGCAGCGCACAGCTGGCCAGCGAGGCCACGCTGCCCCCTAGGAGCAGCGCGTGCGCAAATCGAAACGAAAACCGAATAGCACTAATCATAAAATAAGCTGGTGAGCTTCTTAACTCAGCTCTAAGCCTATGCAAACTAACCAGGTAGCAATCGCCTTATTCCGGCCATTTAGCCGAACCGTAAGCCGGACCCGCCGAACGGCGTTTCTAACAGTCTAAAAGCCGCGTGGCCCATCCGTGCGGCTAGCGCGGCAGCGCGGCCGGCACCATCACCATGGGCTCCGAGTAGCGGTTGGCCTGGCTCACGTGGCTGCGGGGCGAACGCAGCAGGGGCCGCACGCGCACGGATAGCCGCTGGCGGCGGGGGTCACCGAAGCCCAGGGCAAAATTGCGCAGCGCGGGCATGGCATCCTCACCCAAAAACTTGTAGGTATTAAACTCAAAGGCGAGCGGCACCTGCACCGAGTCGCCGGCGGACAGCGATAACTCCGAAAGCAGGCGGCTGGTACCGAGCGGCCGGCCATCGAGCAGTACCGAATAATCGAGGCCCGTGAGCACTACCGTTTCTAAGCCCGGATTGTAGGCGTTGAGCTGCAGGCGCACGCGCAGCGGCAGCTGCTTGTTCACGTAGCCCGCAATAATCTGGTTGCGACGGGGCAGGTCTAGGTCGGCGGGCTCGCGCAGCGGCAGCACGTTGAGGCCATTTAGCGAGGCTTCTTCCACAGTACGCACCCGAAACTCGGGCGCCCGGCTAGGTCCCTTTTCCTGGCGGGTTTCGCGCATAGTGCAGCTAGCGCCCAGCAGCAGCCCCAGGCAGGATAGTGCAGCAGCATGGGATAGTAAAAAAGCAGTCTTCATAGGAGAGAGAGGTACGTAGCTAGGTCGCTACTCGGTTGGCGCCCGGTAAGGTCTCAAAAGCCCTGGGCATCCCAAATGACTACTATTTTCAGGCGTAGACAAGAAGCTTAGCACAAACTATACCGTTGCTTACCGTTTAGCCTACAAAATTATCATTTATTCTTCGAATATATACAAATCTCACCATACTTTAACGCAAAAAGGCCGGGAGCGCAAGCTCCCGGCCTTTCAAACAACTTAATAAAAATAACGGCTAGTCAGGGGCTTCAGCCCCGTATCTGCGCAATCCGTTAAATCCGCTAAATCTGCGGTTTATTTACCGTCTACTTCTTCGTAGTCGACATCGGTTACGTGGTCGCCGGCCGGCTGGCCTTGGCCACCCTGGCCGCCATCGGCGCCGGGGAAGCCTTGGCCGCCGGGCTCACCGCCCTGGGCACCCGCTGCCGCGTACATTTCCTGCGAAGCTGCTTCCCAAGCCTTGTTCAGCGCGGCTACGCCGGCTTCGATGGCACCTAGGTCCTTGCTTTCGTGGGCTTTCTTGAGGTCAGCGAGGGCGCCTTCCACAGCGGTTTTGTTGCCGCCGCTCAGCTTGTCACCAAACTCCTTGAGCTGCTTCTCGGTCTGGAAAATGAGCGAATCAGCGTCGTTCACTTTCTTGATGCGGTCGGCTTCGGCTTTGTCGGCTTCGGCGTTGGCGGTGGCCTCGTTGCGCATCCGCTCGATGTCGGCGTCGGACAGGCCCGAGCTGGCTTCGATGCGGATTTTCTGCTCCTTACCGGTGCCCTTGTCCTTGGCCGTTACGTTGAGGATACCGTTGGCGTCGATGTCAAAAATCACTTCAATCTGCGGTACGCCGCGGGGCGCGGGCGGAATGCTGTCGAGGTGAAATTTACCAATCGTGCGGTTCTGCGAAGCCAGCGGGCGCTCGCCTTGCAGCACGTGGATTTCTACCGAAGGCTGCGAATCCGAAGCCGTCGAGAAAGTCTCCGATTTCTTGGTCGGGATGGTCGTGTTCGACTCAATAAGCTTGGTCATCACGCCGCCCATCGTTTCGATGCCCAGCGAGAGCGGAGTTACGTCGAGCAACAGCACGTCTTTCACCTCGCCGGTGAGCACACCGCCCTGAATGGCCGCGCCGATGGCCACTACTTCGTCGGGGTTCACGCCTTTCGAAGGCTTCTTGCCGAAGAACTTTTCTACCTCTTCCTGGATGCGCGGAATGCGGGTCGAGCCACCCACCAGAATCACTTCATCGACTTGCGAAGCGCTCAAGCCAGCGTCTTGCAGCGCCTTTTTGCAGGGCTCCATCGAGCGGCGCACGAGTTCGTCGCTCAGCTGCTCAAATTTGGCGCGGCTCAGCTTCACTACCAAATGCTTGGGGCCCGAGGCGGTAGCCGTGATGTAAGGCAGGTTGATTTCGGTTTCGTTCGAGCTCGAAAGCTCAATCTTAGCCTTCTCGGCAGCTTCCTTGAGGCGCTGAAGGGCCAGCGGATCTTTGCGGAGGTCGAGGTTTTCGTTGTCGCTGGCGAACTGGTCAGCCAGGAAGTTGATGATAACCTGGTCGAAGTCATCACCGCCGAGGTGGGTGTCGCCGTTGGTGCTCAGCACTTCAAATACGCCATCACCCAGTTCGAGGATGGAAATATCGAACGTACCGCCGCCTAGGTCATACACGGCAATCTTCTGGTCTTTGTGCTGCTTATCAAGGCCGTAGGCCAAGGCTGCCGCCGTGGGCTCGTTGATGATGCGCTTGATGTCGAGGCCCGCAATGGCGCCGGCTTCCTTAGTAGCCTGGCGCTGAGCGTCGTTGAAGTAAGCGGGTACCGTAACTACGGCTTCGGTTACGGTGGTACCTAGGAAATCCTCGGCCGTCTGCTTCATCTTCTGAAGCACCATGGCCGAAATCTCCTGCGGCGAGTAGTTGCGGTCGCCGATTTTCACGGCTACCGTGTTATTGGAGCCGGGCACTACGTCGTAGGCCACGTATTTGCTTTCATTGCTCACCTCGTTGAAGTGGCGGCCCATGAAGCGCTTGATGCTAGCGATGGTGTTAGTGGGGTTGGTAACGGCCTGGCGTTTAGCCGGGTCACCTACCTTGCGCTCGCCCTTGCCGTTGTCGAGAAACGCGACAATCGACGGCGTGGTGCGCCGGCCTTCCGAGTTGGGAATTACAACTGGCTCGCCGTTTTCCATTACCGCGACGCACGAGTTGGTGGTGCCCAAGTCAATACCGATGATTTTGCCCATGATTAAGGTGGGTGCTAAAGTTTAAAAAGGATGAGGTGTCTGGTTGGAGAGGACAGCTACGCGGCCGTCGAGAGCCCTAGTACAAGCCGCGTACCAGCCCCTTATTTCTGCCACTTTGGCGGGGCAGCCGACCCTATTCTGCCAGGGCGGCAAGCTTGGCGCCGGGCAGCGGGCCTAGGTCTGCCTTCTTAGCAGGTGCAGCACGTAGGCCACCATATTCGCAACGGCATAGTTTGCTCGCCAAAGGTTCAGGTATTATTCCGTTACTTTACTGCACAACCTACTTACTCACCCACTTCAATCTCAGTTTATTATGAAACCTCTACTCCTGGCCGCGCTGGCGGCCCTTACCCTGGCCACGGCCTGCAAGAAGGACAACGACGCTACCACCCCGGCTCCCCTGCAAGTAACGGGCACTTTCAGCGGCGCCAACGAGGTACCGGCCGTGACGACCAGCGCCACTGGCAACGTGAACGGTACTTACAGCAAAACCACCAAAATACTGAGCTACACAGTCACATATGCGGGCCTCACGCCCACGATGGGCCACTTCCACACCGGGGCGCCCGGCGCGACGGGGCCGGTGGTTATCACATTTCCCTACCTAGCCTACTCGCCCATCACCGGCTCGACGCTGCTGAGCCAGGCGCAGGAAGACGCCCTGCTGGCCGGCAACATGTACGCCAACCTGCACACCGCCACCAACACAGGTGGCGAGATACGCGCCAACGTGGTAGCCAAGTAAGCCCTGCCGCTACTGCCACTCACCGAGCCGGCCGCTACCCAGCGGCCGGCTCTTTGCATATAAAGCAGCTGCCGCACTTTTTATCGGAAAAATGCAAAAAAATAGAAAAACAATATAGCGACCCAACTAGCTATGAGACAATACCTTTGCAGCGCTTTATCAGCTACCATTTATTCATTCCTAAATTTATTTTTTATTGTGAAGAAAATTCTCCTTTCCGCCCTCACCGGCCTAGTACTGCTCAGCGCCTGCAAAAAAGACAACGAAGCAACACCCACCATGCAGGTTTCGGGCGCGTTGAACGGTAGCAACCAGGTACCCGCCGTGACGGCCTCAGGCTCGGGCTCCGTTTCGGGCACCTATACGCCCAGCTCTAAGGTACTGAACTATACCGTTACCTACGCCGGTCTCACGGGTGCGCCCACCGGCGCCCACCTGCACTTCGGTGATGCCAAGCACAAAACGGCCGCGCCCACTGTCCCATTTTCGAACCTGCCCACTACCACCAGCGGCACTTTTAGCGGTACCGTTACGCTGAACGCCATGCAGGCCGATTCGCTGACTGCGGGCCGCATCTACGCCAACATTCACACCGCTACCAATGGCGACGGCGAGCTGCGCGCCAACCTGACGGTTAAGTAAAGCTGCCTATTACTTGCTCCTTCGAGCCCGTCGCTGTTGCAGCGGCGGGCTCGTTTTGGTTGGCGTCGGCCAGCTGGGCAGCAACTTTACTGACCTAGGACGCATCTTTGGCAGCACGAATATTTTCTCGTTTGCTTCCTTTAATGAAATACGCTTTTCTAGCCGCGTTACCGGGCTGCCTGCTGCTCGCCGCAGTAGCCCAGGCGCAGGCTCCCGCTACGCCGCCCGCCGCCCCTAGCTCGCCCTACCGCGCCTCGGCCACCAAAATCAACGACCTGGTGCACACCAAGCTGGCCGTGCGCTTCGACTACGCCAAGCGCTACCTCTACGGCCAGGAATGGGTGACGCTGAAGCCCCACGGCTACGCCACCGACTCGCTGCGCCTCGATGCCAAAGGCATGGACATCAAGACGGTGGCCCTGATGAACGGTAGCACCCAGCAGCCCCTCAAGTACGACTATTCAGACCAGGCCAACCTGCGCATCAACCTAGGGAAGCTCTTTAAGCCGGGCGAGCAGTACATCGTGTACATCGAGTACACGGCCAAGCCCGACGAGCTAAAGGTGCAGGGCTCGGCCGCCATTACCGATGCCAAAGGCCTGTATTTCGTGAACCCCGACAGCACGGTGAAGGGCAAGCCCGTGCAGGTCTGGACGCAGGGCGAGACGGAAGGCTCGTCGGCCTGGTTTCCGACCATCGACCGGCCCAACCAGAAGACGACCGAGGAAATTGCCATGACCGTGCCGGCCAAGTACGTGACGCTCAGCAACGGCCGCCTCGTGAGCCAGACGCCCGCCGGCCCCGGCCTGCGCACCGACACCTGGAAAATGGATGACCCGCACGCGCCCTACCTGTTTATGATGGCCGTCGGCGACTTCAAAATCTACAAGGATACCTGGCGCGGCAAGGAAGTAAACTACTACCTAGAGCCCAAGTACGCCCCCTTTGCCAAGCAGATTTTTGGCAACACGCCCGACATGATGGAATTTTACTCCAAGCGCTTGGGGGTAGAATACCCGTGGAATAAGTACGCCCAAATCGTGGCCCGAGACTACGTGAGCGGGGCCATGGAAAACACCACCGCCACGCTGCACGGCGAGCAGGTGCAAATGACCGATAAGGAGCTGATAGACCGCGAGTACAGCAGCGAATCGGTGATTGCACACGAGCTGTTTCACCAGTGGTTTGGCGACTACGTGACCGCCGAATCGTGGTCGAACCTGACCGTGAACGAGTCGATGGCTGACTTCTCGGAAGGCCTCTACGCGGAGTACAAATACGGCCAGGACGCCGCCGACGCCCACAACTACCGCTACGCGCAGCGCTACCTAGGCAGCAAACGCGACGTGACTAAGAACCTGGTGCGCTTTCATTATGACAGCCAGGAGGATATGTTTGACCTCGTGACGTACCAGAAGGGCGGCGCCATCGTGCAGATGCTGCGCACCTACCTCGGCGACGACGTATTCTTCGCGGGCTTGCAGAAGTACTTGCAAGACAATAAGTTCGGCAACGGTGAAGCTCACCAGATGCGCCTGGCCATGGAGGCGGTGTCGGGCAAGGACCTGAACTGGTTCTACAACCAATGGTACTACGGCGCGGGCCACCCCGTGGTGAGCATCGACTACGCCTGGGACGCGGCCGCCAAAAAGCAGTCCGTAACCGTGAAGCAGACGCAGCCGGGCCAGCCCTTTCAGCTACCGTTTACCATTGATTATTACGTCAATGGCAAGCCCGTGCACCAGCAGGTAACGATGACCGAGGCCACCCAGACTTTCACCATGCCCCTGGCCGCCAAGCCCAACCTCGTGAATGTGGACGCTGATAAAACCCTACTCTGGCAAAAAACCGACTCCAAGCCGCTGGCCGAGGTAGCCTACCAGTACAAGTATGCCCCGCGCTTCGTGGACCGCGCCGAGGCCCTCACGGCCGCCCTGGCTCAGCAAACCACCAGCCCCGCCGCTCGCGCCGTGGTAATGGCCACCCTCCAGGACAAGTTTTACCAGCTGCGCATAGCCGCGGCCGAAGGCCTGAAGCTTGACAATAAGGACGTGGCCAAAGCCGCTACGCCCACGCTTCGCAAGCTGGCCACCACCGAGAAGGAGCCGCACGCACTGGCGGCCATGCTCAATGCCCTAGGTCAGCTAAAAGACAAAAAAGACGAGAAGCTAGTAGCCAATGAGTTGGCCGGCAACCCTTCGGCGACGGTGCAGGGCGCGGCCCTGCGGGCCCTGGGTAGCATCAACCCCAGCCAGGCCCTGGCTAAGGCCAAGGCCTACGAGGTTGATGCGCCGGGGGCGCTTACCTCGGCCATGCTCAGCGTGTATGCCCAGCAGGGCGGCTCGGCGCAGTGGGCATTCATCCGCGACCGCTTCGACGCGGCTACCGGCCAGAGTAAGTTTCGCTACATCGGGCCGATGACCCAGGTCCTCGGCCGCCTTGACGACCCCAAAGCCTTTTCGGAAGACATAACCCGCCTGCAGCAGCTGGCCACGACCCCGCAGCTCAAAGCCTACGGCATTGACAAAGCAATGGTAAGCGCCCTGCAAAAAGGCGCCGAAGCTCAAAAAGGCAAGCCCAACGCCGCCCAAAATCAAGCCACGGCCGAGGCTGCTATCCAAGCTATTCAGGCAGCTAAATAGGCTGTAATATGGCCTCTGCGAGTCGGCTCGCACGCTGCATACTGGTGCTCCTCAAAGGCGCGAACTCAATTGGGTTCGCGCCTTTTTTGGTAGTGAGCCAAGCCAAGCGCCGCCCTACGTTGAACTATCCCGCCAGGTTTCGCGTCGGCAGTAGTCTATGCGCAAGACCACTCCGCTGGTACTGGCCGCCCTGCTCGCAGGCCGCCTCACCCCCGCCCTGGCCCAGAATACTCCCGACGAAAACAATCCGAATTTCGACGCTCCTTTCGTCCAACACATACGCCCCGACCGCCCTGGCCAAACCATTACGGCGGGCGTGCTGCGGGCGGGCGAGTTTCAACTCGAAACCGGCTTGCAGCGCTACGCGCCCGCTACCTGCGCGGGCCTCACCGGCAGCAGTACTACGCTGCGCATCGGCTTCTTTAACAGCATGGAGTTTCGGCTATCGCAGCCCTACCTGTTCGGTAAGCCGGGCGCCACGCTAGTGGGCGGCGAAACGCCCGGCCTGCGCCCCGACTCGGTGGGCTGGGCGCCGGTAACAGTGGGGGTAAAGCTCATGCTAACGCCCGACCGCGCCAGCCGCTTTCAGGCGTCGCTGCTCGTAGAGGCCGCGCTTCCAAATACCGGCAGCGCGGGCCTGCGCCAACCTAAGATTGCGCCCGGCGGGCGCATTTTGCTCAGCCAGCAGCTCGGCCGCCGCGCCGCGCTGGAGGGTAACTTTGGGTTCACCCAATACGGCCTGACCGCCGCCGACGTATTGCGCGGGCAGTATCTGGGGTCGCTGGCGCTCACCGCGCCCATCACCAACAATGCCGGCTATTTTGTGGAAGGCTACGGCCGCGGCCGCGAGCAGCTCACCACTGGTGCCACCGCCGGCCTCTACTACCGGCCCTGGACGGGCCTGCGCCTTGACGCTACCCTAGGCCGCGTGCTCGGTGGCTTGGGCGCGGGCGCTACTACTGTGGGCGTGGGCTTAGGGCTACGCCTGGGCAATAATCGCCATTGAGTTATCGCGCGTTACTTTGCAGTCCGATTACAACCTGGAGAACAATAAATGACAATCTAACTGACCTATAACGAATACGTTGTAGGTCAGTTTTTTTTGAGTCTCTACCACTAGTTTCCTTTGCAATGCGCGCTTCCCTCCTTTTCCTTCTCTCCGCAGTAGCTGGCGTGGGCTGCCAGTCGCCGCCCACCACCAGCACCGGCAACCCCACGGCCGCCAGCCGTCCACCGGCCCCAGCCGCCTCGCTATTCGAAACCCGCTGGGTGTTGCGCCAGGTTGGCACCCAAGCCATCACGGTGCCCGAAGGCGGCCAGGAGCCTTACTTATTGCTCCGCCGCACCGGCGCCGCCGAAGGCCAGGGCAGCTGCAATCGCTTCCGCAGCACCGCCGCCACCGACAGCACCAGCCACCTCATTTTCACGCCCGTACTGAGCACGCGCATGGCCTGCCCGGCAATTGCTACTGAGCAGGCTTTCACGCAGGTGTTGGCCGCCGCGCACTCCTACCGCATCAGCGGTGATACGCTCCGTTTGTACGCGCCCACAGAGCCCGATGCTGCCCCACTGGCCCGGCTAGAGGCGGTGTATTTACGCTAATTCTAGCAGTAGCGCGGACTTACTGTCTGCGAGTAGTAAGTCCTATTGGCTTCAACTACTCGCGGACTGCAAGGCTGCGCTACTACTGCATTACTTTGCCCACGGCAGGCGCTCGCGGGTGGCGTGCAAGCGTTTGGTAAGCACGCTCAAACCTGGGTTGTGCACGCTCCCTAGGTGCGTGGTGGCAAACTCCTTGTGCGGTACGTAGCTGCCATTGTCCACGGCCTGCCCCACTTGCTTATACGCATCGCGGAACGGCACGCCGCTTTGAATTAGTTGATTGATGTTTTCCACCGAAAATATCGCGTCGTATTTCGGCTGATTAATAACGCCCGGCACCACTTTTAATTCGGGCACCGCGAAAAGCAGAATATCCAGAATATCGGCAAACTGCACCATCGGCCGAAACAGGATTTCTTTCAAAATCTGGAAGTCGCGGTGGTAGCCGCTCGGCAAATTATTTATCGTCAGAATAATATCGGTGGGTAGCGCTTGCAGCCGGTTGCAGTGCGCGCGCACCAGCTCAAATACATCGGGGTTTTTTTTGTGCGGCATGATGCTGGAGCCCGTCGTAAACTCCTTGGGCAGCAGCACAAACCCTAGGTCCTGGCTATTGTACAGCACCAAGTCATACGCCAGTTTGCTGAGCGTGCCCGCCACGCCCGCAATGGCGAAGGCCAGCGTTTTTTCGGTCTTGCCGCGCAGCATCTGCGCGCCCACCGCGCTCACTGCCACGTGAGCAAAACCCATCTCCCGCGTCGTTTGCTCGCGGTCGATACCGAAGCTGCTGCCGAAGCCCGCCCCCGACCCTAGGGGGTTGCGGTCGGCCACGGTGTGCGCCGCTTCCAGCAAGCTCATATCCAGCAATAAATGCTCGGCATACGCCCCAAACCACAGCCCGAAGCTACTCGGCATGGCGGCTTGAAAATGCGTGTAGCCCGGCAGTAAGTTGTCTTTATATTTTTCTCCTTGCCGCAATAATACGTCGGCTAACTCCAGAATTTTCGCGCCGATTTTCTCGCAATAATCCTTGATAAATAATTGAATCGCGGTCAGAACCTGGTCGTTGCGCGAGCGCGCCACGTGAATCTTTTTGCCCGCGTCACCGAATTTATCGGTCAGATAATATTCGATTTTGGAATGCACGTCTTCAAATTCCGAATCAATTACAAACGTGCCGTTTTCAACCTGCGCCAGCAGCTCATCCAGGCCCGTCAGCAACTGCGTTTCTTCTGCCTGGGAAATCATTCCAATGCTGGCCAGCATTTTGGCTTGCGCCTTGGAAGCCAGCATATCGAAGGGTGCCAGATACATATCCAGCTCCCGGTCTTGCCCCACGGTGAATTTTTCGATTTTATCGTTAACCGAAAAGCCTTTTTCCCAGATTTTCATAAGACAGGTTGTAGAGACGCATCCTTGCGTCTCAGCGTTAAGCGAGCTGAACAACGACAAGACGCAAGGATGCGTCTCTACCCCGCTCGCAATTCAAAATCAGTCAATAATTCAATATAATCCGCAATTCCGCTGCGGATTTCACTCAGCAAAATATACTCGTCCGGCGCGTGCGAACGGGCGCTGTCGCCCGGCCCCATTTTCAACGTTGGAAACCGCATCAGCGCCTGGTCCGACAGGGTTGGCGAGCCATACGTGGTCTTACCCATCGCTACCGCCTTCCGCACAACTGGGTGTTCCAAACTCAATCCTGATGACTGCAGATGCGTCGAGCGCGGCTTGATTTCGGCCTGCACGTTGGCCCGGATTATTGCCAGGATTTTCTCGTTCGTGTAGCACTCCGTGGGACGTACGTCCACCACGTAGCGGCACTCGTCGGGCACTACATTATGCTGCGTACCAGCGCTGATTTGCGTCACCGTCATTTTCACCGGCCCGAGCATTTCCGACAAGTTCGGAAACTGATAGGTACGCAGCCAATTAATATCATCGAGCGCTTTATAAAGCGCGTTATCGCCTTCATCACGAGCGGCGTGGCCGGTGCGGCCCCGCGCCACACCATCGAGCACTAGCAAGCCTTTTTCGGCGATGGCCGCGTTCATGCCAGTTGGCTCGCCCACGATACCTAGGTCAATTTCACCTAATTCGGGCAAGATGCTTTTGACGCCGTTTGCCCCCGAAATTTCCTCCTCCGCCGTGATGGCGCAAATTAAATTAAAGGCCGTGGGCCAGTCGTGGAAATACCGGAATACCGCCAACAAGCTCACCGCCGACGCGCCCGCGTCGTTGCTACCCAGGCCGGTTAATTTATCACCTTCCACCGTCGCGCCAAAGGGCGGATACGTCCACGCCACGCCCGGCTTCACGGTGTCGTGGTGCGAGTTGAGCAATAGCGTAGGTTTCGTATCGTCCCACGTGCGGCTCACGGCCCACACGTTGTTATTTCGCCGCTGCGCCGGAATACCGTGCCGCGTCAGAAACTGTTCCAAAATATCGGCCGTACCGGCTTCTTCACGGGAGAACGAGGGCGTTTTAATTAATTCAATTAATAACGCGATGGACTCGTCGCTCAGCTGCTTAATTAATTCAGACATAGCACCGTGCGCAAGTCCGAATTAATGTGCAGCGCGTGCCCGATAATTACCCGGCTCACGCCTTGGTTGAGCGCGGCAAACGCATTCTCCAATTTCGGCAACATCCCGTCGGCAATGATGCCCTGCTGCTTCAACTCGATGTACGTTTCCGAATTGATTTCCCGAATCACGGATTGGTCGTTGGCCACGTCGCGCAGCACGCCGTTTTTCTCGAAGCAGTAATGCAGCGTCACGGCGTAGAACTCGGCCAGCGCTACGGCCACGGCCGAGGCGATAGTATCGGCGTTGGTATTTAGCAATTGGCCCTGCCCGTCGTGAATAATGGGGCACAGCACCGGCAGCAGGCCGGAAGTTAGCAATTGTTGCAGCAGATTTTTATTAATGCTCGCGGGCGTTAAGTCACCGACGAAGCCGTAATCAATATCCTTTACCGGCCGCTTAATTCCGCGGATTACGTTGCCGTCGGCCCCGCTCAAACCCAGCGCATTCGTGCCCAGCTTTTGCAGCTCGGCCACTACTTGCTTGTTGGTTTTACCGGCGTAAAACATCGTCACGATGTCGAGCGTAGCGGCGTCGGTCACGCGGCGGCCGTTGATGAGCTGCGGCGTGAGGCCGAGTTCGCGCATCATGGTGCTGGCGCCTTTGCCGCCGCCGTGCACCAGGATTTTGGGGCCGCTGGTGGCCGCCAGTAATTCGAGGAATCGGGTTAGCTCGGCGGCATCGTCGATAATGCCGCCGCCGATTTTGTAGATGGTAAGCTCCGGCTTGTTCATAATTTGTTTATCGCTGGCGCTGGCCCCGCCGCGAAAAAAAACGCTCAGTCTATTGCGGGCAAAAGTAGGAACTTTTACCTTTGTGGCTCCATTATGGCCCTTGGTTTGCTAGCGTATCGTGCTAGCCCACGGCTGCTTCCCGCAATGACTCACCTGGTTCGCACCAATTTTCTGCTTTCCCCCACGGCCCGCTCGGGCTCGGAAAGCGTGCGCCCGCTGGTTTGCGCGTTGCTGCGACGACCCTAGCCGGCTTCAACTGCCGGATGCTGGCCCCTAGGTCAGCCTTTTCGCGGGCTACTCGTATCTATACAAGTAGAGAGCCCCACCGCTTAACCGATAGATTTCGGGTTTTCTGCCGCTAACTCGCTGGGTGCGAGGGCCGGTTAACTACGTCTCCTCTCTTAGGTTATCCCTTTTAACATCATGACAATTCGGGTTGCAACGGCCGCAGACGCGCACTACGCGGACCTGCTGTGCCAGTGGTACATCGAGTCGGCCAAGCAGCGGGGCACGGGCATCGCTAAGCGCGAGCCGGAATATGTACGCGAAAAAATGCGCCAGGGCAACTCCGTTATCGCCTTCGTCGACGGCGAGCTGGCCGGCTTTTGCTACATCGAAACCTTCGAGAGCGGCAAGTTCGTGGCCAATTCGGGCCTCGTGGTCAACACCGCACTGCGCAAGCACGGCCTGGGCCGCGCCATCAAGCGCGAGGTATTCCGCCTGTCGCGCACCAAGTACCCGGAAGCCAAGATTTTCGGCATCACCACCAGCCTGGCGGTAATGAAAATCAACAGCGACCTGGGCTACGAGCCGGTTACGTTCTCGGAGCTGACCACGAGCGAAGACTTCTGGAAAGGCTGCAAGAGCTGCAAAAACTTCGGCATCCTGATGGAGAACGAGCGCAAAATGTGCCTCTGCACCGGTATGCTGTTCGACAAGCTGGACGCGCCCCTACCCGCCGTGGAAGAGTCGGCAATAGCCGACAATATGCGGCTGCCCATCGTGACGCAGCAATAAATAACGAATCCGTAACCTAGGCGGCCGCACCCGGCGCGGCAGGCTTGGTTACTATTCGACACTCAGGCAACAAGCTCAACTTTTGATTTTTTACTAAGCGGAGTTCATCCCTTCGTTTTACCGTTTGCAATGAAGAAAAAGGCAATTGTAGCGTACAGCGGCGGCCTCGACACGTCGTACTGCGTGGTGAACCTCTCGCGGGAGCACGACCTCGAAATTCACACCGTCATCGTGAATTCGGGCGGTTTTTCGGCCGAGGAATTGGTGTCCATCGAAAAGCGCGCCTACGAGCTAGGCTCGGTAAAGCATGAGGTAATCGACATTACGGAGCGCTACTACCACGATTGCCTGCGCTACCTGCTGTTTGGCAACGTGTTGAAGAACGACACCTACCCGCTGAGCGTGAGCGCCGAGCGCATGTTTCAGGCGCTCGCTATTGCCGAGTATGCAAAGCGCGAAAACGCCGAGTTCATCGTGCACGGCAGCACCGGCGCCGGCAACGACCAAGTGCGTTTCGACGTGGCCTTCGCCGTAATCGCGCCTGATGTCGAAATCATCACCCCCATCCGCGACCAGAAGCTGTCGCGCCACCAGGAAATCGAGTACCTGCAAAGCCAGGGCTTCGAGATGAGCTGGGAAAAGGCCAAATACTCCATCAACCGGGGTATTTGGGGCACCAGCGTGGGCGGCGTTGAAACGCTGACTTCGCGCCAGGCTTTACCCGAGAGCGCCTACCCCACCCAGCTTTCCAAAACCGAGCCCAGTCAGCTGGAAATCACCTTCAAAAAAGGCGAGCCAGTAGCACTGAATGGCGAAAAAATGGGGGCCGTGGCACTCATCCAAAAGCTCAATGAAATAGCTGGTGCCTACGCCATCGGCCGCGACACGCACGTGGGCGACACCATCTTGGGTATCAAAGGCCGCGTAGGTTTCGAGGCACCGGCGGCGCTGCTACTCATCAAGGCGCACCACCTGCTGGAGAAGCACACGCTCTCGCGCTGGCAGCAGCTCAACAAAGAGTCGATTGCGACCTGGTACGGCACGCTGCTGCACGAGGCGCAATACCTCGACCCGGTGATGCGCGACTTTGAAGCCTTCCTGGCCTCGTCGCAGGAGCGGGTGACGGGCACGGTGTTCGTGGAACTGCGGCCTTATCACTTCGAGTTGCTCGGCATCGAGTCGAAGTACGACATGATGCAGTCGAAAGTAGCGACGTATGGCGAGGAGAATAACGCCTGGGATTCGCGTGACGCGCGCGGGTTTATCAAGATTTTTGGCAATCAGCTGAAGATTCACGCTAGCCTCAACGACTAACCTCACCCCCTAGCCCCCTCTTCAAAAAAGAGGGGGAACTAGCTTTAGTTTTAGTCTCTAGTTTTTCATTACAAATAATCGTTCGGCTCCCCCTCTTTTTTGGAGAGGGGGTCGGGGGGTGAGGTTCCCCGCGAAGGGTGACGTAAACAAATGCAAAACTCAAAAATCACTGTCGGCATCGTGGGCGGCGCGGGCTACACGGCCGGCGAACTGGTGCGCCTGCTACTGCACCACCCGCACGCCACAATCGGCGCGGTGGTCAGCTCGACGCAGGCCGGGCAGCCACTGCACTCGGTGCACGACGACCTGCTGGGCGACACCGACCTCACCTTTGCCAGTGAGTTAGCCGGCGATGAGGATGTGGTATTTCTGTGCCTCGGCCACGGCCACTCGCGCAAGTGGCTGCTCGAAGCCAACCTACCCACCAGCACCAAAGTCATTGACCTGAGCAATGACTTCCGCCTGGCGGCCGACCGCGACGTGGCCGGCCGGCACTTCGTGTACGGCCTACCGGAAATGAACCGCGAGCAAATCCGCACCGCCAACAGCATTGCCAATCCGGGGTGCTTTGCCTCGGCTATTCAGCTGGCGCTGCTGCCGCTGGCGGCGGCGGGGCAGCTGCACGATGCCGTGCACGTCTCGGCCATTACGGGCAGCACCGGCGCGGGCCGAGGCCTCGTCGAAACGACGGGCTACACCTGGCGCACCGGCAACATTTCGACCTATAAAACCTTCACGCACCAGCACTTGGGCGAGATTGGCGAGACGCTGGTGGGCTTGCAGCCGGGCTTTGCTGAACCGGTACGGTTCGTCCCCTACCGGGGCAATTTCACGCGGGGCATCTTCGCTTCGGTTTATACTAGCTGTGAACTTTTAGTACCCGAAGTACAAAAGTTGTACACTGACTACTACCGCGACGCGCCGTTTACGGTCGTGTCGGACAAGGAAATCCACCTCAAGCAAGTTGTGAACACCAATAAATGCCTGCTGCACGTGTCCAGGCACGACGACCAAGTGCTCATCACCTCCGCGCTGGACAACCTACTGAAAGGCGCATCGGGGCAGGCTATTCAGAATATGAATCTGCTGTTTGGCTTGGAGGAAACGGCGGGGTTGGGCATTAAGGCTTCGTTTTTTTAATCTAGACCGTCCGTCATGCTGAGCTTGCCGAGGCATCTTGGCAGGTTCGTTAAGTTAAGTAGTAACTGACTATGGATGAGTATCCAGCAATGAGCCGAGTTATTAATTCGGAAGTACTACTTCAGCATTTTGGTTACTGGCCAAATTTCCATGATGCCGAGGTAATTAAAGTCACTTTTGAAGCACTACCTACTTGGCGCTCCGCTGTAACTTTCACAATCAATGTTTTTGACATGACTAATGAAGTCACTAAAAAAGGCTATTTTAAGTTGGTTAAGAAATGTCAGATTGAGCTACAATTAACTGGAATAAAAGAGTTGGTTTTTGATTACTTCAGCTTTCAAAATGTGCTTTTTGAACTCTGATTTGAAGAGCAAGGAAGTGACATCAAAGCAGTTTTCAGTTCATCGGTTGGCATGACGGCAACTGTAGTTGCTGAAGAAGCCTTGGTTTTGAGTCTTGTTTCTATCAATAACTTGCAAGCAGATAATACTGAGGGTGAAGGGGCTAGAGGTTCAGCCCAGCCTCTTTAACTCAACGAGCCTGCCAAGATGCTTCACTGCGTTCAGCATGACGGTCTACTAAAAAGATAACCTAACTAGAAACCATGAACCTCTTCGACGTTTATCCGCTCGTGAACATCACGCCGGTGCGGGCGCTCGGCGCGACGCTTTGGGACGAGAACGGCCAGCAATACCTGGATTTTTACGGCGGCCACGCCGTGATTTCCATTGGCCACAGCCACCCGCACTACGTGCAGCGCGTGCAGGAGCAGGTGGCCAACATCGGCTTCTACTCTAACTCGGTGAAAATCCCGATTCAGCAGGAGCTGGCCGCGAAGCTGGGCGAGCTGTCGGGCTACCCCGACTACACGCTGTTTTTGTGCAACTCGGGGGCTGAGGCCAATGAGAACGCGCTGAAACTGGCCTCGTTTCACACCGGCAAAAACCACGTAATTGCCTTCAAAGGCGCGTTTCACGGCCGCACCTCGGGCGCAGTAGCCGCCACCGACAATCCCAAAATCGTGGCGCCCTTCAACGCGGGCCACGGCGTGAGCTTCGTGCCCTACGACCTCGCGGCCGTGGAACAGGCAATGCTGGCGCAGCCGGTGTGCGCCGTCATTATCGAGCCGATTCAGGGCGTGGGCGGCGTGGTGCTGCCGACCGACGAGTTTTTGCAGGGGCTGGCGGCGCTGTGCGCGCAGCACGGCGTGGTGCTCATTGCCGACGAGGTGCAGAGCGGCTACGGCCGCAGCGGCGAGTTTTTCGCGCACCAGCACGCGGGCATTCGGCCGGGCATCATCACGGTGGCCAAGGGCATGGGCAACGGCTTCCCGATTGGCGGCGTGCTGATTTCGCCCAAGTTTAAGGCGTCGTATGGCTTGCTGGGCACCACGTTTGGCGGCAACCACTTGGCTTGCGCGGCGGGCCTGGCGGTGCTCGAAGTATTGGAGCAGGAAAACCTGGTGGCGCACGCGGCCGAGCTGGGCGCGTACATTATGCAGGAGCTGCGGGCGCACAGCCAGGCCACGGTGGTGCGCGGGCGCGGGCTGATGATTGGCGTGAAGTACGATTTCCCCATCAAGGAAATTCGCGACAAGCTGATGTTTGAGCATCATATCTTTGTGGGCAATGCCAGCGACCCGAACGTACTGCGCCTACTGCCGCCGCTGAATATTATCAAGGCCGAGGCCGACCGGTTTTTGCAAGCACTAGCGGCGCTGGAGCCAGCTAAGGTGGCGGTTGATAATGCGGTAGTCGAGCAGGATTAATACCCCAGAATTATGCCAGCAATTATGTATAAATGCGGTAATAGACTCAGGTTTGGAGAAATTCCAAACCCGAAGGAATGGCTTACCATTTCTGATGTCGATTACGATAGGTATGCAGGCACAATTGACGCGGAGACTCTTTACGCAAGAATGAAGTCTATTCTGGTTTGTGACCAGTGCGCAAGACTCTGGATTTTTTGGCAGGGCTTTCAATCAGACCCTATTTGTTACTCTGTAGATTCTTGATTTAACTAAGTGGATACTAAGCAAGTAAAACTCATCCTCGAAGACGGCACCGAAATTCAGGGCCAGTCGTTCGGCGCATTCAGCTCGGTGGCGGGCGAAGTCGTGTTTAGCACGGCCATGACGGGCTACCCCGAAAACCTCACTGACCCCTCGTTTGCGGGCCAGATTCTGGTGCTCACCTACCCCATCGTAGGCAACTACGGCGTGCCCGGCGAGGACCTGTACGAGTCGATTTCAAGCATTTTTGAGTCCGACAAAATCCATATTGCCGGCCTAGTGGTGAACTACTACTCGGAAGAGCACAGCCACTGGAACGCCGCCAAGAGCCTGGGCGACTGGCTAAAAGAGTACAATATCCCCGGCATTGCGGGCGTGGACACGCGCATGCTCACCAAAATCCTGCGCGAAAAGGGCGCCATGCTGGGCAAAATCGTGGCCGAGGAAGACGTGCCCCTGCACGACCCCAACCTCGACAACCTGGTGGCCCAGGTGAGCCCGCCCGAGGTAAAGCACTACGGCCAGGGCCAGCACAAAATCGTGCTGGTAGACTGCGGCACCAAAACCAATATCATCCGCTGCTTCCTGGAGCGCGACGTGGAGCTGATTCGGGTGCCCTGGGACTACGACTACAGCCAGCTCGACTACGACGGCCTGTTTCTGAGCAACGGCCCCGGCGACCCCAAGATGTGCGAGGCTACCATTAAGCATTTGCAGAATGCCTTGCAGCAAGACAAGCCCATTTTTGGCATCTGCCTCGGCTCGCAGCTCATGGGCCTGGCGGCGGGCGGCGACACCTTCAAGCTGAAATACGGCCACCGCAGCCACAACCAGCCAGTGCGCCTCACCGGCACGCAGCGCAGCTACATCACCAGCCAAAACCACGGCTTCGCGGTCGATACCGATACGCTACCCGCCGAGTGGACCATGCTGTTTGAAAACCTCAACGACGGCACTTGCGAGGGCATCAAGCACAAAACCAAACCCTTCTTTTCCACCCAATTTCACCCCGAAGCCGCCGGTGGCCCGCAGGACACGGAGTTCATGTTTGATGATTTTATTGAAGCGGTAAAAGAGTATAAGGCAACTAGCAAACCGAGCTAGTTGCCTTATTTTTTAGCCTGTGACCCAGCAGAAGCATTAGGCGACTATGCACTTAATGACGGCATAACAGGCATTTATGCTCGGATGGACCCCGATAACGCAGCGTTTAGAAAAGGCTTTCCACGGCTCTTACATAACTAAATAATTTCCTTACTAGCGAGAATAGCTGAAACCCTTTTTCAGCCCACACGATAGATGAACAAACCCACTAAAGTTCTTGTCCTCGGCTCCGGAGCCCTCAAAATTGGGGAGGCCGGCGAATTTGACTACTCCGGCTCGCAGGCACTGAAAGCGCTGAAAGAGGAAGGTATCCGCACCATCCTCATCAACCCCAACATTGCCACCGTGCAAACCTCGGACGGCATGGCCGACGACGTGTACTTTCTGCCCGTGACGCCCTACTTCGTGGAGGAAGTCATCAAGAAAGAGCAGCCCGACGGCATTCTGGTGGCCTTTGGTGGCCAAACGGCACTCAACTGCGCCGTGGCGCTGTACCGCGGCGGGGTGTTTGAGAAATACAACGTACGCGTGCTGGGCACGCCCGTGCAGTCCATCATCGACACGGAGGACCGGGATATTTTCAAGGACAAGCTTGACCAGATTGGCGTGCTCACGGCCCGCAGCGTAGCCGTGACGACGATGGATGCGGCCTTGGCAGCTGGCGAAAAAATCGGCTTTCCCATCATCGTGCGGGCCGCGTTTGCCCTAGGTGGCCTGGGCAGCGGCTTCGCCAATAACATGGACGAACTGCGCGCGCTAGCCGAAAAATCTTTCAATACTTCCGACCAGATTTTGGTGGAAGAGTCACTGAAAGGCTGGAAGGAAGTGGAGTACGAAGTAGTGCGCGATGCGTTTGATAACTGCATCACGGTCTGCAATATGGAGAACTTCGACCCCATCGGCATCCACACCGGCGAGAGCATCGTGGTGGCCCCGTCGCAGACGCTCAGCAACCGCGAGTACCACAAGCTGCGCTCGATTGGCATCAAAACCATTCGGCACCTGGGTATCGTGGGCGAGTGTAATATTCAGTACGCGCTGGACCCGGTTTCGGAGGATTACCGCGTGATTGAGGTGAACGCCCGCTTGTCGCGCTCGTCGGCGCTGGCCTCCAAGGCCACGGGCTACCCGCTGGCTTTCGTGGCCGCCAAGCTAAGCTTGGGCTACTCGCTGGCCGAGCTTAAAAACAGCGTGACGCAAACCACAACGGCGTTTTTTGAGCCGGCGCTCGACTATGTGGTGGTGAAGCTGCCGCGCTGGGACCTGGGTAAGTTTGCGGGCGTGCAGCGGCAGATTGGCTCGGCCATGAAAAGCGTGGGCGAGGTGATGGCCATTGGCAAGTCGTTTGAGGAAGCCATTCAGAAGGGCCTGCGGATGCTGGACACCGGCAAGCGCGGCTTTGTGGGCAACGCCCCTGAAACGGCTGACAATGCGACCATCGACCGCCTGCTGAACGAGCCCAACGAGGAGCGCATTTTCGCCATCAACCAAGCGTTTGAGGCAGGCTACACCCTCGACCAAGTGCACGAGCTGACCAAAATCGACCACTGGTTTTTGCAGCGGTTGTACGTCATTTTTGAGCTGGGCCAAAAGCTGGCTGGCCAGCGTGAGAAGGGCTTGGAAGGTTTGGAAATCGACCTATTGCGCGAAGCCAAAAAGGCTGGTTTCTCGGACCAGCAGCTCGCCGTGCAGCTACTCGGCGCCCGCGATGTGAAGGCCGACGAACTGCGCGTGCGCGCCCACCGCAAGGCCCTGGGGGTATTGCCGGTGGTGAAACAGATTGACACGCTGGCCGCCGAGTTTCCGGCCAAGACGAACTACCTGTACCTCACTTACCACGGCACAGAAAACGACCTGGAGCGCGAAACCGAGAAGTCGATTGCCGTGCTGGGCTCGGGCGTATACCGCATCGGCTCGTCAGTAGAGTTTGACTGGTGCGGCGTGAACGCCGTACAAACGGCCGCCGCCGAGGGTTACAAAACACTCATCATCAACTACAATCCCGAAACCGTCTCGACCGACTACGACGTGAGCGACCGCCTCTATTTCGAGGAGCTGAGCTACGAGCGGGTGATGGACATTCTGGATTTTGAGCAGCCAACGGGCGTGATTCTGAGCACCGGCGGCCAGATTCCGAACAACCTAGCTACTCGCCTCGACGAAGCCGGCGCGCCCATCCTGGGCACCTCGGCCAAGAGCATTGACATGGCCGAGAACCGCCACAAGTTCTCGAGCATCATGGATGAGCTGGGTATCGCGCAGCCCCGCTGGAACGAGCTGACCTCGCTGGACGCCATGCACACCTTCGTGGGCGAGGTGGGCTACCCGGTGCTCATCCGGCCGAGCTACGTGCTGTCGGGCGCGGCCATGAACGTGGTGTCCAACCCCCACGAGCTGGAAGAATTTCTAAAAACAGCCGCCGAAGTGAGCGCTGAATATCCGGTGGTGGTATCGGAATTCATTCAGGAAGCCAAGGAGATAGAGCTGGACGCGGTGGCCGACCACGGCGAAATTGTGAGCTACGCCATCTCGGAGCACGTCGAGTTTGCGGGCGTGCACTCGGGCGACGCCACCATGTACTACCCCCCGCAGCGGGTGTACGTGGGCACCATCCGCAAGCTCAAAAACATCGCCGAGAAGATTGCCAAACGCTACGACATCAGCGGCCCCTTTAATATTCAGTTCCTGGAAAAGCACGGCGAAATCCGGGTGATTGAGTGCAACATCCGGGCTTCGCGCAGCTTCCCGTTTGTGTCGAAGATTTCGGGTAACAACTTGGTTACCAAAGCCACGCAGGTACTCCTGGGCAAGAAGGACATTGTCCGCGACGATAGCGAGCGCGTGTATGACTTGCCTTTCGTGGGCGTGAAGGCGCCGCAGTTCTCGTTCACGCGCCTGCCCGGCGCCGACCCGGTGCTGCGCGTAGACATGGTGAGCACCGGTGAAGTAGGCTGCCTGGGCGACACCGCCGAGGAAGCGCTGCTGAAGTCGATGCTGAGCGTGGGCTATAAAATCCCGGAGAAAACGGTGCTTATCTCGGGCGGCCCTATCAAGTCAAAGGTGGCCCTGCTGGCCGCCGCCGAGCTGCTGGTGAAAAAGGGCTACCAGGTTTTCGCTACCCAGGGCACGCACCGCTTCTTCGCCGAGAACAAAGTGCCGAGCAGCCTGCTTTTCTGGCCCGACGACCACCAAGAGCCCAACGTGCTAACCTACCTGCGCGAGAAAAAAATCGACCTGGTTATCAACGTTCCTAAAAACCTATCGAAGGGCGAGCTGGATAACGACTATAAAATTCGCCGCACGGCCATCGACTTCGGCGTCCCGCTGCTGACCAATGCGCGCCTGGCCTCGAAGTTCATCCGGGCCTTCTGCTCGCTAGGGATGTCAGACTTGAAGATTAAGAGCTGGAACGAGTATAAGGCGATGTCATAGCCGCGCCGGCTCGAACTAAATAAGGTAAAAACAAGGTGCGAGGCCAATGGCCTACGCACCTTGTTTTTTTGTAGTTGATTTTACTTCCCCGCGGGCTACCATTTCCGCGCTACCTCATGAAAAACTTCCTTTCTTTTGCCGATGCGGGCGATTACAAGGCGCTGCTCAACCAAGCCCTCGAAATCAAGCAGAATCCTTACGGCTACCAGCACGTGGGTAAGAATAAAACCGTGGGGCTGATATTCTTCAATCCCAGCCTGCGCACGCGCCTCAGCAGCCTGAAAGCGGCGTATAACCTGGGCGCGCAAGCCTGGGTGCTGAACGCCGGGGCCGACTCATGGACCCTGGAAATGGCCGACGGCGCCGTAATGAACGGCACCACGCAGGAGCACATCAAAGACGCTATCGCGGTGATGAGCCAGTATTGCGATGTGCTGGGCGTGCGCACTTTCCCCACACTCAAGGACAAGGAGGCCGACTACAGCGAGGAGGTGATGAGCAAGATTTTGCAATACGCCACGGTCCCGGTCATCAGTCTCGAAAGCGCCACGCTGCACCCGTTGCAGTCGTTTGCCGACCTCATTACGGTGGCGGAGACGAAGCAGAAGGAGCGCGTGAAAGTGGTGCTGACTTGGGCGCCGCACGTGCGCGCCCTGCCGCAGTGCGTACCCAACTCGTTTGCCGACTGGTTTTCAGAAGTTGACTGGGTGGACTTCGTGATTACCCACCCGCACGGCTACGAACTGGACCCCAAATTCACGAAGGGCGCCACCATCGAGTACGACCAGCGTAAGGCGCTGGAAGGGGCCGACTACGTGCAGGCCAAAAACTGGAGCAGCTACCGCGACTACGGCCAGGTGCTCAGCAACGACCCGAGCTGGATGCTGACGCCCGAGCACATGCGCCTGACCGACGAGGCCAAATTCATCCATTGCCTGCCCGTGCGCCGCAACGTGGAAGTGTCCGACGCCGTGCTCGACGCGCCGGGCTCGCTCATCATTCAGGAGGCGGGCAACCGCACGTTTTCGATGCAAACGGTGCTGCATGAGCTGCTGAAATAGATTACCGCTCTACCGCGCAACCCCACCCCCGGCCCCTCCCCTTCGGGAGAGGGGAGCCGACCGTTAGCCAACGTTTCCTAACGCCGGGCTCCCCTCTCCCGAAGGGGAGGGTCTGGGGGTGGGGTTACACATTTGGGCACGTTACCACATTTATGAATTCAGAAATCACTATCCGTCCCATCGCGCCCGGCGATAATGCGGCCCTGGCCCGCGCCATCCGCGAAACGCTCACCGAATACGGGGCCGCCAAGCCTGGTACGGCCTTCTACGACGAGGCCACCGACCACCTCTACGAGTTGTTCAGCCAGACGGCGCGCAGCGCCTACTTCGTGGCCGAGCGCGACGGCGAGGTGCTGGGCGGCGGCGGCATTTTCCCCACCGAAAACCTGCCCGCCGATACCGTGGAGCTGGTGAAGCTCTACCTCCTCCCCGCCGCCCGCGGCCGGGGCGTGGGCAAGGCGCTGATACAGCAGTGCCTCGAAGCCGCCCGCGCCGCCGGCTACGCCCGCGTGTACCTCGAAACCACCGCGGAGCTTACCCAGGCCATTCCGCTCTACGAGCGACTGGGCTTCACGTATTTGCAAGAGGCGCTGGGCAACAGCGGCCACTTTGGCTGCCAGATTTGGATGATTAAGTCCGTGTAGCGAGTACCGTGAACCCTGCGGGTCCGCGGGTGAGTAGCTAGGTACCGCCGCGCGGACCCGCAGGGTCCACGGTACTTTCTTTGTGCCCGATGCAGCCCATTATCCCCATTCTTTTCGCGGCCGTGGTCGGCATGGGCCACGCCTTTGAGCCCGACCACCTGCTGGCCGTGAGCACGCTCGTTACGCGCCACGACCGCCTAGGGCCGGCCCTTCGCGACGGGCTCTTCTGGGGCCTGGGGCACACCACCATGCTGGTGTTGTTCGGGTCAATTATTATCTTCAGCCGCGCTACCTGGCTGCACTCGGGCTATTTTGAGGTGGCGGTGGGCGTCATGCTCATCGGGCTAGGCATCAGCCGCTTGCTTGACAAGAACTCGTATCAGTCGTTTCAATTGCCCAAGCAGCGGGCGGGTTTTGCCTACACCGTGGGGCTGGTGCACGGGCTGGCCGGCAGCGGGGCGCTGGTGCTAGCGGTGCTGAGCGCCATTCCGCAGCCGGCCTGGGCCGTGGCCTATATTCTTTTATTTGGCCTCGGCTCGGTACTGGGGATGCTAGTGGCGGTGGGCCTAATGCGCGTGCCCTTCACGCTGCGCATGCAGTTGGGGCGGCGGCTGCGGGCCGGGGCGGTGGTGCTGTCGTCGGCGCTCAGCGTGGGGTATGGCGGGTGGATGATTTACAGTAATTTGCTAATCTGAACGGTCATGCAGAGCGCAGCGAAGCATCTCGCTCGCCTCATTGCTTACCTCGTCATGCAAAGCGCAGTGAAGCATCTCGCGTGGCGCAGTAATTCCTAACGTTCGCAAGCGTCAGCACGCGAGATGCTTCGCTGCGCTCTGCATAACAACGACTTTTTTTAACTTCCTACGCCATGTATGTCTACATGCTCACCAATAACATTCGCACCGTGCTCTACATCGGCGTGACGAATAACTTGGCACGGCGACTAGCTGAGCATAGCGACACCCTAGGCCAACGCAATAAATTCACGGGGCGCTACCAAGCCAACCTACTCGTGTATTTCGAGCTTTGCGCCGACCCCACGCAAGCCATTGCCCGCGAAAAAGAGCTGAAAGGCTGGAGCCGTGCCAAAAAGGAGAAATTGATTGCCGGCTTCAATCCAACCTGGGAAGCCATCGATTTAGAAACGTGGGCTGGCGAACCGGACTTACATTAGCCCGTCAAATACCATCCGTCATGCAGAGCGCAGCGAAGCATCTCGCGTGGTGCAGTAATCTCTTCCGCAAACAACGGTGCGAGCGAGATGCTTCGCTGCGCTCTGCATGACCCTTCAACGTTGCTCTAATACCCCATGCACCTCGCCCCCAAAGACCTCGACAAGCTCGTGCTGCACCAGGCCGGCGTAGTGGCCCAGAAGCGCTACGCCCGCGGCCTGCGCCTCAACTACCCCGAGGCCGCCGCCCTGCTCGCCACCCAGCTGCTCGAGTTTATCCGCGACGGCGAATCGGTGGCCACGCTCATGGACAAGGGCAAGCAGTTGCTGGGCTTCAACGACGTACTGGAGGGCGTGGCCGACCTGCTGCCCGAGGTGCAAGTAGAAGGCACCTTCCCCGACGGCACCAAGCTCGTGACCGTGCACCAGCCCATTTGCCGCGAGCACGGCTCGCCCGAATTGGCGCTCTACGGCAGCGGCCTAGCCCGTACGGCTCCGGCCGCCGCGCCAGTGCCCGCCGCCGTGCCGGGCGAGTACCTGCTGGCCGACGGCGACATTATCCTGAACGAAAACCGCCCCGTTATCGAGCTGGAGGTGCTGAATCGGGGCGACCGGCCAGTGCAGGTGGGTTCGCACTACCCCTTCTTCGAAACCAACGCGGGGCTGGACTTCGACCGGGCGGCGGCCTTTGGCTACCGGCTCCATATTCCGGCCGGCACGGCAGTGCGCTTCGAGCCGGGCGAGCGCAAGCGCGTGCAGCTGGTAGCGCTGGCCGGCGAGCGCCGCGTGTACGGCGGCAACGGCTGGATTGATGGCCCGCTCGATGAGGCCGGTAAGCAACAGACGCTGGAGAAGCTGGGGTAATTAGCCCAAACCAAAAACTTCACTTGTAACTGATTCTCATCGTGTACAACCTTCACTCAAAACTCGGTTTCGGGAAGCATATAGGCATGCCAATTTGGGTTATCGCAGTACACGACCCAACATACATTGATTGGTGTATTCAGAATATTGATGATTTTGCTATTGATGAGTTAGAAGACCTAGAACTACTTCCGATTTATCATTCTTTCAGTGATAACAACCCTGATGCGCTAAATCGAATGCGTGAAAAGATTGCATCCAGTCCTGAAATGTATAAATCAAATTTACCAACTCCTTTTCTTGTAAGCGAATACTTCGCAGAAAAAGGATATGATTTTTATTTAGAAAATTTCAAGCCACTTATGAATAAATATTATAAGTATAAAGAGGCAACACTCAATGTAAACAATATCAAATTAGAAAATTTGCGTCATCAAGATTTACGAGATGATTCATGGGACTCAAGTGAAAGGTACACCTTTGATGACACAATTAATGATGCGTTTGAAGGAGACTATAGTAATTACTCGAATATAGATTAGTTATCATTAATTCTTAAAGACGTAAGCTAATGTCCCTACCCCTTTCCCGGCAGGCGTATGCCGCTATGTATGGCCCGACCGTGGGCGACCGAGTGCGCCTGGGCGATACCGACCTGCTGCTGGAGGTCGAGCGCGACTACTGCGTGTACGGCGAGGAATGCAAGTTTGGCGGCGGCAAAACCCTGCGCGATGGCATGGGGCAGGCGGCAGGCATCGGGCAGGCCGACGCGCTCGACCTACTGATTACCAACGCGCTGGTACTCGACTACACCGGCGTGTACAAGGCCGATATAGGCATCAAGGGCGGGCGCATCGTGGGCATTGGCAAGGCGGGCAACCCGCACATCATGCCCGGCGTGGACCCGCGCCTGGTGGTAGGCGTGACCACCGAAGTGGTAGCCGGCGAGGGACACATCCTCACGGCGGGCGGCATCGACTGCCACATCCACTTCATTTGCCCGCAGCAGATAACCGAGGCGCTGGCCTCGGGCGTGACCACGATGGTGGGCGGCGGCACCGGTCCGGCGGCCGGCACCACGGCCACCACCTGCACGCCGGGCGCGTTCTACCTCGAAATGATGCTCAAGGCCACCGACGCCTTCCCCATGAATTTCGGGTTTTTGGGCAAGGGCAACTCCTCGAAGCCCGAGGGGCTGGCCGAGCAGGTGGAGGCCGGCGCGCTGGGTTTTAAGCTGCACGAGGACTGGGGCACTACCCCGGCCGCGATTGATAACTGCCTGACTATCGCCGAGAAGTACGACGTGCAGGTGTGCATCCACACCGATACGCTCAACGAGAGCGGCTTCGTCGAAAACTCGGTGGCGGCCTTCAAGGGGCGCAATATTCACTCGTACCACACAGAGGGCGCGGGCGGCGGGCACGCGCCCGACATCATCAAGATTTGCGGCGAGCCCAACGTTATTCCGTCGAGCACCAACCCCACGCGGCCGTTTACGGTGAACACCATCGACGAGCACCTCGACATGCTGCTCGTGTGCCACCACCTCGACAAGAACATCCCCGAGGACGTGGCCTTTGCCGAGAGCCGCATCCGCCCCGAAACCATCGCCGCCGAAGATATTCTGCACGATATGGGCGCGCTGAGCATCATCAGCAGCGACTCGCAGGCCATGGGCCGGGTGGGCGAGGTCATCACCCGCACCTGGCAAACAGCCCACAAGATGCGCCAGCAGCGCGGTCCCCTGCCCGAAGACGCCGGCGCCCAGCGCCCCAACGACAATTTCCGCGCCCGCCGCTACGTGGCCAAGTACACCATCAACCCCGCCCGCGCCCACGGCATGGCCGAGGAAATCGGCTCCGTCGAAATAGGTAAGCTGGCCGATTTGGTGCTCTGGAAACCGGCATTATTCGGCTCGCGGCCCGAGATGATACTCAAAGGCGGCGTAATCGTGCAGGCCCAGATGGGCGACCCGAATGCCTCCATTCCCACGCCGCAGCCGTCGTTTTCGCGGCCCATGTTCGGGGCGTTTGGCGGGGGCGTAGGGTACTGCTCGGTAGCCTTCGTATCGGGCGCTTCGCTGGAAAAAGTATCGACCGAGTACGGCCTGAGCAAGCGCGTGGTAGCAGTGAAAGGCTGCCGCACGGTGGCCAAGAAGGACATGGCGCTGAACGACTACCTACCCAACATTTCGGTGGACCCGGAGACGTACCGGGTGATGGTCGATGGCGTGCATCTGACGTGCGAGCCGGCACAGACGCTGCCGCTGGCGCAGTTGTATAACTTGTTTTAGCGCCTAACCTCATCCCCGGCCCCCTAGAGTTGTTAAGTTCGTGAGGCGAGCCTTCCCAGAAGTTAACGGCGGCGGATAAGGCTGTACGTTAAAACAGCCGCCAGCTAGGCGTAGCAACCTAACTAAGCTGCCGGCAGTCATTCACCGCAGGCAGGCGTAACTCGAAACGCAGCTAAGCAGTAACCCGGGCGTAGCACGTCAGCAGCCTTATTGACTGACCCTACCCCCTCCCGGTGAGTCAGCTACCGGCCCTGGTGAACTCCCTCCGCACAACGCATGAATAAAGTAGCAACGCAAGTCTGGTGTTTGCTGCGGCAAACGGCCGCCAGCTTTCTGCGCGACAACGTACTCCAATTGAGTGCTTCGTTAGCTTACTACGCCCTTTTTGCGCTCGGCCCGATGCTGCTGCTAGTAGTGTTTGTGTTCGGGTATTTTGGCGGCAGCCAGCGCGTTGAGAGCGGGCTGTTCGTGCAAATACAGGAGCTCATTGGGCCTGGGGCAGCAACGCAGGTCCGCAAAATCATGCAGTACGCCGTGCTGGACGGCTCCCATCCGCTGAGTACCGGGGTGGGCCTGCTGCTGCTGATACTTGCCGCCACTTCCGTGTTCACGGAAATCCAAGACTCCCTCAATAGCATCTGGCAACTGAAGATTCGCCCGGATGCGGGCTGGTTCAAGGTGGTAAAAACCCGGCTGCTATCCTTTTTCCTGGTTATCGGCCTGGGCTTACTGCTGCTGGCTTCGCTGGGGTTAAACGTGCTGTCGACGGGCCTGCTAGCCAAGCTGCCCGCCATTTCTCCCCAGGGGTCGGCGGTACTGAGCCACGCGACAAACTTACTGGTTAGCTTACTATTTACCAGCGCCTTGTATGCCGTGCTCTACAAGGTGCTGCCCGATGCGCGCATACGATGGCGAGATGTGGCCGTGGGCGCCGGCTTCACCGCCGCGCTCTTTATGCTGGGCCGGTTCAGCATCACGTACTACATCGGCCACAGCAACCTAGACAGCGCCTACGGGGCAGCGGGCACGCTGGTGGTGTTACTGGTGTGGGTCTATTATTCTTCCTTGATTCTGTACGTCGGCGCCGAATTTACCAAATGCTATGCTGCTAGCCATGGCACGCCAATCCGGGCCAATGATTATGCCATGGTGGTGCAGACGGTGCAACTGGAAAACAAGCACGGGCAGGTTCTGATAGATGAGCAACATCGTAAACGCAAATACACCGAACGGGAATTGCAAAAAGCCAAAGACGCCCTGGATGCCGCCGCGCCGCCAGCTTGAGGTGGTATAGGCATGATGCGTCCGACGCACCTGGCATCTAGCCTGGTCAGGACCACCTCACTAGCTACGCGAGGGCGGCCGACCTAGGTGACTGCCGCCCTACAATAAAGCAGCGTGGCGTTTCGTAAGCCAGGCATCGTTTTGTAGCTTGCCGGCTCCACCCAACCCGCCGTGCCGCACCTCGCTCGCCTGCTCCACCTCGCCGATTCGGCGCTGCCCACCGGCTCCTTCGCCTATTCTTACGGCCTGGAGAGCAGCATTACGTTCGGGCTGCTGCGCACCGAAACCGAGTTTCGTAGCTACCTCTATTCGTTTTTGCAGCAGGCAGTGGGGTTCGAGCTGCCGTTCGTCACCTCGGCCGCTACGGTGTCCGCCGCCGACCTAGGGCCACTTTTACTGGAGTACGATGCGCAGCTGCTCACGCCGCCCCTGCACCAAGCCAGCCTCACGCAAGGCAAAAACTGGCTCAAGCTGCTGGCTAATTTTTACCCCGAAGCCGACCTAGGTGACCTGGGCAACGAGCTAAATCAGCAAGCGCTACCCGCGCATTTCGTACCGCTGTTTGGGCTAACCCTAGGGCGCGTGGGCTTCGCTGCCACTGATATTCAGGCTACTTACTTACACCTGGCGCTACGCGACCAGCTCAGCGCGGCCATCCGCCTGGGCTTTATCGGGCCGATGGCGGGGCACCAGCTGCAACACGATTTCTACGGCGTGTTTGAGAATCTGCTGGCCGCGGCCGATATTCGGCCCTATTCCGAGGCCGCGCGCTGCACCGTGCTGCTCGACGTGGCCCAGATGCTGCACGACGATATTTACTCGCGGCTGTTTCAGAATTAAGCGTAGCGCGAACTCTGCGAGCCCGCGAATACGGCCCACCTAATCCCTTTCATCCGCGGACTCGCAGAGTCCGCGCTACATCTAAATGGCCTTCGTCGATAAACTCGCTCTTCTCCTGCACGGCCACAGCCACGAGGCGCTGGAGTCGCCCGGCGACTTTGCGGCCCGCGAAACGCGCCGGCTGCCACCCTACCGCAATTTTCGCAAGCGGGCGTTTACAGTGGGCATCGGTGGGCCGGTGGGCACCGGCAAAACGGCGCTGCTCAAGGCGCTGTGCGAAAACCTGCGCACGGATTACCGCCTAGGGGTCGTGACCAACGATATTTTCACCCGCGAGGATGCCGAGTTTCTCATCCGCGAAAGCGCCCTGACGGCCGACCGCATCGTGGGCGTCGAAACGGGCGGCTGCCCGCACGCGGCCATCCGGGAGGATATTTCGCTAAATATGGATGCGCTCGAAGGCCTGATGCAGCGCTTTGACAATCAGATTGATTACCTGTTTGTGGAAAGCGGCGGCGACAACCTGGCCGCTCACTTCAGCCGCGAGCTGGTCGATTACTCGATTTACGTCATCGACGTGTCGGGCGGCGACAAGATTCCGCGCAAGGGCGGGCCGGGCATTACGCAGGCCGATTTATTGGTCATTAACAAGATTGATTTGGCCCCAATGGTGAAGGCCGACCTAGGCGTAATGGAGCGCGATTCAAAAAAAATGCGCGGCGATGGGCCATTTGTATTTGCCCGTGCCACAGATGGCTTTAACTTAGACGCCATTATCGACCATCTGCACACAGCTAAGGCCCAAGCTTACGCTGCTGTACGTGAAGACCGACGATAACCGCGACAATGCCGTTTGATTTTCAGCGGCGTATCTTACTTCTGCGGTTCGCGCACCCACTGCGCAAGCCGCTCCGGCAACGGCTGACTCTGTTAGCTTGCGCCTCACTCCTGCCCTTCTCTCCCCTCCCCCGCCCATCACGGATGCCGATTTTCGGCACTAGCCTCGCTGTTTTTTGAAAACAGCTTGGGGCCAGCGCCGCGAAGCTGTGCCCAGCTGTATGTACCGTGGACCCTACGGGTCCGCGCGTGGCTAGCAGCCGGGCGATAAAACGCGCGGACCCGCAGGGTCCACGGTACATCTGCTCGAATCGCTAACTATCTCATTTCTACATAAAATGACCACGCCCACCCTTTACCGGCCCGAGTTTGAGCACGATGCGTGCGGCACGGGCTTCATCACGTACATCGACGGGCGCAAGAGCCACCAGATTGTGGCTGATGCCCTGACGATGCTCGCCAATATGGAGCACCGCGGGGCCTGCGGCTGCGATTCCGACTCGGGTGACGGCGCGGGCGTGCTTATCCAACTGCCGCACTGGTTTTTGCTGGAGGAAGGCGTGAAGCACGGCATCCGGCTGCCTGAGCCAGGCCAGTACGGCGTGGGCATGGTATTCTTCCCGAAGAAGGAAAAGCTGCGCGAAGGTACCCGCGCCATTATTGCGGCGGCGGCGCAGCAACTGGGCATTCCAGTATTGGGCTACCGGCCGGTGCCGGTGCGCACCGAGGGCATCGGCGTGACCGCGCTATCGGCCGAGCCGGCCATCGAACAGCTGTTTTTGGGCCGGCCCGCCGGGGCAGTCACCGAAGCTGATTTTGACCGCAAGCTCTACGTGCTGCGCCGGTTGATTATCAAAAATTTGAAGGAGCAGCTACCGGCCGCGATGGAGGCGTTTTATTTCGCTTCGCTCTCGTGCCGTACCATTGTCTATAAAGGGCAGCTAACTACGTACCAAGTCGGTATGTACTACCCCGACCTGAGCGACGAGCGCGTGACCTCGGCTTTTGGGCTCGTGCATTCGCGCTTCTCGACCAATACCATGCCCTCGTGGCGGCTGGCCCAGCCCTTCCGCTACCTGGCTCATAATGGAGAGATTAACACCCTGCGCGGCAACCTGAACTGGTTTTACGCCGGCCTGCCCACCTATACCTCGCCCTATTTTTCGGCCGAGGAAATGGAGATTCTGCTGCCCGTGATTGACGCGGGCCAGTCGGACTCGGCCTGCTTGGATAACATCGTGGAGCTACTCACGCACTGCGGCCGCTCGCTACCCCACGTGCTAATGATGCTGGTGCCCGAAGCCTGGGACGGCAATGAGCAAATGGACCCGCTCAAAAAGGCGTTCTACGAGTTCCACGCCACCTTTATGGCCCCCTGGGACGGCCCGGCTGCCCTCAATTTCACCGATGGCAACCTCGTGGGCGCTATGCTTGACCGTAACGGCCTGCGCCCGCTGCGCTACGCCATCACCAATGATGGGCGCGTGCTGGTAGCCTCCGAAGCGGGCACCCTACCCCTCGCCCCGGAGACAATTATCAAGAAAGGCCGCTTGCAGCCGGGCAAGATGTTCGTGGTGGACATGGCCGCTGGCCGCATCCTCACCGACCGCGAGATTAAGGCCGAAGCCGCTGGCAAACAGCCCTATGGCACCTGGCTGGAGAACTACCAGATTCAGATGGCCGACCTGCCCGAGCCGCGCCTTGCGTTCACCGACCTCGGCGCCGAGGCCGTAATGAAGTACCAGCAGACCTTCGGCTACACCCGCGAGGACCTCGAAACCATCATCGCCCCGATGGCGCTGGAGGCCAAGGAGCCCATCGGCTCGATGGGCGTGGATGTGCCGCTGGCCGTGCTATCCGACCAGCCGCAGCACCTGAGCAGCTACTTCAAGCAGTTTTTTGCGCAGGTCACCAACCCGCCCATCGACCCCATCCGCGAGCGGCTGGTGATGAGCCTGGCCACTTTCATCGGCAACAACGGCAACATCCTCGATGAGGACCCCCGCCACTGCCACTGCGTGGCCGCCAAGCAGCCCATCCTCAGCAACCGCGAGCTCGAAAAGCTGCGCAGCATTGACACTGGCTCGTTTCAGGCCAAGACCCTGCAAACCTATTTCAAGGCCGACGGTAAGCCGGGCGCCTTGCAGCGCGGCGTGGAGCGCCTGTGCCGTTACGCCCAAGATGCAGTGGATGACGGCTTTGAAGTGCTCATTCTCTCCGACCGGGCCATGGACTCGGAGCACGCGCCCATCCCGTCGCTGCTAGCGGTATCGGCGGTGCATCACCACCTGATTAAAAAGGGGATGCGCGGCTCGGTGGGCCTCGTGGTGGAGGCCGGCGACGTGTGGGAAGTGCACCATTTTGCCTGCTTGCTGTCGTTCGGGGCCACAGCCATCAACCCGTATTTGGCCTTGGCTACCATCCAAACGCGCCACGCGGCTGGGCTGCTGGGGGCGGAGTTACCCGCCGAAAAGCTGGCTTACAACTACATCAAGGCGGTGTGCGACGGCTTGCTGAAGATTTTCTCGAAGATGGGAATCTCGACCTTGCAGAGCTACCACGGCGCGCAGGTATTTGAGATTCTGGGCCTTAACCAAAGCGTAGTAGACCAGTATTTCAACGGCGCCGTGACCCGGATTCAGGGCCTGGGACTGGATGAGATTGCCCGGGAAACGCTTTATAAGCACTCGCACGGCTACAAGCAGGAAACGACCGTCGGCCCCGAGCTGCTCGACGCGGGCGGCGTGTACCAATGGCGGCGCAAGGGCGAGGCGCACATGTTTGACCCTGAGTCGGTTCACCTGCTACAACACGCCACGCGCACCGGCAACTACGACACGTATAAGAAGTACGCCAAGCTGCTCAACGAGCACCCGAACCAGCTCTTTACCATCCGCGGCTTGCTCGGCTTTGCCAAGCACCGGCCCAGCATCGCGCTCGAAGAAGTGGAGCCGGCCGAGGCGCTGATGAAGCGGTTTGCGACGGGTGCCATGTCGTTTGGCTCGATTTCGCACGAGGCGCACAGCACGCTGGCCATCGCCATGAACCGCATCGGCGGCAAGAGCAACACCGGCGAGGGCGGCGAGGACCCGCTGCGCTACGAGCACATGGCCAACGGCGACTCGATGCGCTCGGCCATTAAGCAGATTGCCTCGGCCCGCTTCGGCGTCACGGCGCACTACCTGACCAATGCCGACGAGCTACAAATCAAGATGGCCCAGGGCGCCAAGCCCGGCGAAGGCGGCCAACTACCTGGCCACAAAGTAGATGAGTGGATTGCCAAGGTACGCCACGCCACGCCGGGCGTGGGCCTGATTTCGCCGCCGCCGCACCACGACATCTACTCCATCGAGGACCTAGCGCAGCTGATTTTCGACCTCAAAAACGCCAACCGCGCCGCCCGTATTAACGTGAAATTGGTGAGCAAAGCGGGGGTAGGGACCATCGCGGCCGGCGTGGCCAAAGCGCACGCCGACGTGATTCTCATCTCGGGCTACGACGGTGGCACGGGCGCCTCGCCGCTCAGCAGCATCCGCCACGCCGGCCTGCCCTGGGAGCTGGGCCTCGCCGAAGCGCACCAGACGCTGCTGCGTAACCAACTTCGCAGCCGCGTGGTGCTGCAAGCCGACGGCCAGCTCAAAACCGGCCGCGACCTCGCCGTGGCCGCCCTCCTAGGTGCCGAAGAATTTGGCGTGGCCACGGCCGCCCTCATTGCGGGTGGCTGCATCATGATGCGCAAGTGCCACCTCAACACCTGCCCGGTGGGCGTAGCTACCCAAGACCCTGAGCTGCGTAAGTTGTTCAGCGGCAAGCCCGAGCACATTGTCAACCTCTTCCGCTTTCTGGCCGAAGAGCTGCGCGAAATCATGGCCGAGCTGGGCTTCCGCACCCTCAACGAGATGGTGGGCCGCAGCGAATTCCTGAAAGTGAACCCCGACGCCGGCCACTGGAAAGCCAAGCTCATCGACCTCGAGGCGGTGCTGCACCCGGCCCCCAATATCTCGGGCGGCACGCTTTACAACAGCGAAAGCCAGGACCACGGCATCGCCGACGTGCTTGACTGGAAACTGCTGGAGCACGCCCAGCCCGCGCTGGAGCGCCAAGAGGCCGTAACGGCCGAATTCGACGTGAAGAACACCGACCGCACCATCGGCACGCTGCTCTCCAACGAGATTGCCAAGCGCTACCAAGCCGCCGGCCTGCCCGACGATACCATCCGCTATAAGTTCACCGGTTCAGCCGGACAAAGCTTCGGCGCGTTCTCTTCTAAAGGCCTGACCTTTAAGCTAGAGGGCGAAGCCAACGACTACGTAGGCAAGGGCCTGAGCGGGGCGCGGCTCGCCATTTTCCCGCCCGCCGCCAGCACGTTTATTCCCGAGAATAACATCCTCATTGGCAACGTGGCGCTCTACGGCGCGACTTCAGGCGAGCTCTACGTGCGCGGCAAGGCGGGCGAGCGCTTCGCAGTCCGCAACTCGGGCGCAACGGCGGTAGTCGAGGGTGTGGGCGACCACGGCTGCGAGTACATGACCGGCGGCCGGGTGCTAGTCCTAGGTCGCACGGGTCGCAATTTCGCGGCCGGCATGAGCGGCGGCCTGGCCTGGGTCTACGACCCTGAAGGCCAGTTTCCCGTGAACTGCAACCCCGACATGGTGTCCCTCGAAGGCCTCACCGAAACCGACGAAGCCGAGATTCAAAAGCTCCTCCAGCAACACCACGAGCTGACGGGCAGCCACTTGGCTAACTTCCTGCTGGGCAACTGGGAGGAGGAAGCCGGGCGCTTCGTGAAAGTGTTCCCACTGGAGTATAAGCGGGTGCTGGAGAAGGCGATGAAGGTGGGGTAACCCTAGGTACATTAGGCAAGCAAAAAACAACTATACCTATCATGGGCAACATCACCGGCTTCAAAGAATACCCGCGCACCGCGCCGCCTAAAGCGGCCCCGACCGAGCGCGTTTCCCACTACCAGGAATTCATCGGCCTTTACCCCGAAAAGGAGCTGCACAACCAGGCCGCTCGCTGTATGAACTGCGGGGTGCCCTTCTGTCACTCGGGCTGCCCGCTGGGCAACATCATCCCCGAGTTCAACGAGGCGGTGTACCGGCAAGACTGGCGCGAGGCCTACGACATCCTCTCAGCCACCAACAATTTCCCCGAGTTTACGGGCCGCATCTGCCCCGCGCCGTGCGAGTCGGCCTGCGTGCTGAGCATCCACAGCGCGCCGGTGGCCATTGAGGAAATCGAGAAGCACATCATCGAAATTGCCTTCGAGAAAGGCTACGTGCAGCCCACCGCGCCGGTGCTCAAAACCGGCAAAACGGTGGCCGTAGTGGGCTCTGGCCCGGCGGGTATGGCCGTGGCGGCGCAGCTCGCCGAGGCCGGCCACACCGTCACAGTGTTTGAGCGCGACCCGCACGCTGGGGGCCTCATGCGCTACGGCGTACCCGATTTCAAGCTGGAAAAATGGGTGATTGAGCGCCGCATCAAGCTGCTCGAAGACGCCGGCGTGACGTTCCGCTACAACGTGGAAATCGGCCGCGATATCTCGGCCGACGAGCTGCGCCGCACCTTCGACGCGGTGGTGCTGGCAGGCGGCGCCTCGGCCCCGCGCGAGTTGCCCCTGCCCGGCCGCGACCTCAAGGGCATCCACTACGCTATGGAGTACCTCACGCAGCAAAACCGCCGCGTGAGCGACACGCCCGTGGACACTGAGCACATTCTGGCCGATGGCCTCGACGTGGTAGTTATCGGTAGCGGCGACACGGGCTCCGACTGCGTGGGCACGGCCAACCGCCAGCAAGCCAAGTCGGTAGCACAGTTTGCCATGATGCACCAGCCTGGCGAGGAGCGCCCGGCGCACACGCCCTGGCCGCTCTACCCTACCGTGTTTCGCACCAGCAGCTCGCATGAAGAGGGCTGCCAGCGCTACTGGGGTGTGAACACCAAAGCCTACCTAGGCGACGAAAACGGCGATGTACGCGCCCTGCTCGTGAGCGACGTAACCTGGGAAACCGACGACATGGGCCGCCGCATCCGCTTCGAGGAAGTGCCCGGCTCCGACCGCGAAATCCCGTGCCAGCTGGTGCTGCTGGCCCTGGGCTTCACCGGCCCGGCCAATGCTAGCCTGCTCGGCCAGTTCGGAGTAAGCCTCGACCCGCGCGGCAACGTGCACGCCCCCGAAACCACCTACCACACCAGCGTGCCCGGCGTGTTCGCGGCCGGCGACATGCGCCGCGGCCAGTCGCTCATCGTCTGGGCCATCTCGGAAGGCCGCGAAGCGGCGCGGCAGATTGATATGTTTTTGATGGGCAAGACGAACCTGCCGAGCAAGAACGCGGTGGGGATGTTTGGGTGAAAGTATTGGGATTGATGTAAAAAAGAAGCCCCGAAAGCTATTGCTTTCGGGGCTTCTTTTACGGCAAACTAAATTTAAGTTCGCTACTCACGAGTCGAAACGGAGTGTCATTGCACCATTTAAACCCGCTATCGGAAAACAATAGCCAAGAACTCACAAAGGCAATTAGCCCTATTAATGAACTTACGAAATATAAAATCTTGCGGGGTTTGGTTTTAAACCCTAAACGCTCTAAACCCTTAAAAAGAATATAAGCCAGTGCTAAGTCTATCGTCAAATTTAGCGCTAATATGCTCGTATATACTTCATAACAAAAAGAACACGCAAAGGCATTTGACCTGAATGCAAAAGGGAATCCATACAATCTATCATAGCCACCATCTTCCGTCACCACAATACGCTCAATAGTGACCGACAAAAAAAGGAGCAGCGCGGCTGGCACATAGTATTGTATCCATCTTTTAAGTACTAACGTTACCGTTCGCATAAGCGGCAGCTACAGCTGCTTGCTCAGCAGCATACCGCTGTACGCATACCCGTTCACGTTCACGCCTTGCAGCGGCGATAGGGAGATGCCCCGGCGGCCGGCCATCTTGTGCAGCTGTGGCACCACCACGCCCATCGTAGCGCCCACGGCATAGCCCACGATATTGTCGGAGAGGAAGTGCTTGCCGGCTCGGATGCGGCAATACGCCACGGCGGCCGGCACGGCGGCCGCCGCGCCCCACACGTAGGGCTGGGCCGGCGAGTCGGGGTTGAAATCGTGGAAGACTTTGGCCGCGAAGAAGGTAGCCGCCGCCGTGTGCGCCGTGTGGCCCGCGAAAAACGAATTGGTTTCGATGCGGCTGGTGCGCTGGTCGCCGCCCTCGGTGCCGTAGAGGAAGGGCCGGTAACGCGGCAAATTGCCGATGGAGGTAGTGAAGAGCGCATCGGCGGCCAGCACCGTTTGCACGTACAGCACCGCCACCTGCCCGTAGTGGCTGCGGATGGCCGGGCTCAGGGCCAGCAGGCCGGGGGCGATGGCCAAGGCGGGATAGCAAAGCAAGTCGCTGGCCGTTTGAGCACTTTCGCTGAAGTAGCCGGCCGAAAAGCGGTCGAAGCGGGGCACGTCTTCCTTGCGCAGCGCGGCCAGCTCGGTAGCATTTAGGCCGCTGCGCTGCATAGAGCGGTAGAGGCCGAAGCCGCTCACGGCCAGCTCGCCGGCAATGATGGGCGCATCAATTGCAAAGCGTGTGTGGTAGGGCGACGGAGCCTTTTGGGCGGTGGCGGGGAGGCTCGCCAGCCCTAGGGTGCCGGCGAGTAACAAGGCGGAAAGGTGCTTCATGAAATTAAAAATGAGGGTAAAACGCAGGGCACACGGTTAGGGTTATCGCCAAATCACAGCTGTTTTAAGAAGAACTGCATCGGTAGCTTAAAACATGGGGCTCGCGCGGTCCTTGGGTTACTGTAGCGTAATGCGGCTTTTCAATGAGCTCGTGAGTTGAAAGTCTGCGCTACACGGCAATGGCTCAAAAATCGCGCTAATATTTGCGCCGCAACGCGTCAAATCCCAATAACTCCTCCCCCGCCAGTGCCGCCGCCACGGCCCGATACACCGGTTCCAAGTCGAGGCGAGACATACCTAGGGCGCGCACGAGCAGCACGTTTTCCCGCGCCTGGGTCACGGCCACTACGTAGGGCCGGCCAGCTAGGCTGGCGTGCAACTCCGTCTGGCCAGGCGGCGGCAGTTGGCGCAGCGCGGCGGCTACTACTTTAAACTGCGCGCCCGCGGGCGGCCCAACGAGGTAGAGTGACAGCGCTGATTGATACGGCCCGAACGTGGCCTGCGACGTGCCCAGGTGCTCCTCGGGCCGCAGGGCAAAGCGGTCGAGCAGCGTGAGGCGGCCCGCCACGCTCACGCGCAGCTCGGTGCTGAAGCTAGTGAAGGCAAATTTTTCGCCTAGGTCGGTGCGGCCGGCGTGGTACCAGTCGGCCAGCAGCAGCGTGGCCGACTCGGCCAGGTGCCAGTGCTGCACTTGGCGGTAGCGGCTATCGGCCTGGGGCACCAGCGGGTCGGGCAGCACCACGGCCAGGGCGTGCTCGGCCACGTGGCCGTCGGTGAGCTGCGCGGCCTGCTGGCCATCTATTGACTTAAAGATGCGGGTATTGGCCTGGGTGCTGAGCAGCAGGCGGCTACCCGCCTCGCAGCGCACGCGCAGCCGGATGCTGTCGCCGGCCACCAGCCCGCCGCCGTAGCTGGCCAGCACGGCGTGGCAGGCGGGGCCGGCCGGGGCGGCGGGGTTGATTATTTTGAGGGGCTGCACGCTGCGGCTGGCCACTAAGCGCGACTGCTGCCGCACCTGCGCCACCGTGAGCGCGCTCCACAAGTGGGCGTCGTCGTCGGGCATTGAGCGGCAAGTTAGAACGGTGTAGCTTGGACTTTGTAGTCCGAGCGCGAGCGCAGCTCGCATCTACCCTAGGAAACGTTTGCTTACGCGGGATGCGAGCTGCGCTCGCGCTCGGACTACAAAGTCCAAGCTACACCCGCCAACCTCGCAGCCCGATTACCAGTTATACGGCCACCTATTCTTTAATTTCAAATGGAAAACCTAACCGGAAAAATTGCCCTCGTAACGGGCGCGGGCAAAGGCATCGGCAAAGCCGTAGCCGTAGCTTTGGCCAAAGAAGGCGTGCACGTAGGCCTGCTAGCTCGCTCTACCAATCAGCTCGAAGCAGTGGCCGCCGAGCTGCGCGCCCTGGGCGTGAAAACCGCCGTGGCCTCGGCCGACGTGGCCGACGAAGCGGCCGTAACCGCTGCCGTAGCGCAGCTCAAAGCCGACCTAGGGCCGGTTGATATCCTCATCAACAACGCGGGCATCGGCACATTTGCCAAGTTTTTGGAGATGCCCGCGGCTGAGTGGGAGCACATTATCCGCGTGAATCTGTTTGGCGTGTACTACGTGACGCGCGCCGTGCTGCCCGACATGCTGGACAAGCAGAGCGGCGACATTATCAACATCGCCTCCACGTCGGGGCAGCGCGCCTCGGCGGGCAGCAGCGCCTACAGCGCGTCCAAATTTGCCCTCATGGGCCTCACCGAGGCCCTGATGCAGGAGGTGCGCAAAAGCAATATCCGGGTCTCGGCCCTCACGCCGAGCACGGTGGCTACCGAGCTGGCCATCAGCAATAACCTCACCGACGGCAACCCCGATAAGGTGATGCAGCCCGAGGATTTGGCCGAGTTTATGATTGCGCAGCTCAAGCTGAACCGCCGCATCTTCATCAAGGAAGCGGGCATGTGGTCGACTAACCCGTAATGCCCATCCGTCATGCTCATCTGGCGTCCGCGCAGCGCAGCAGAGTCGAAGCATCTCTACCGCTTCGTTGCTAACGCCAGGAGTTAGTTCACCAGCCAAGATGCTTTGACTCCGCTGCGCGGACGCCAGATGAGCATGACGAAAAACGGCTTTCCGTGCTACATATTAGCCGGAAAGCCGTTTTTTTGTGTGCAATCTGCCCTAGGCCGGCATCGGAAGGGTATTCCCCTTCCCGCCACTTATGCCGCGACTGCTACTCCTCCTGATTTTCTGCGGATTCATTACCACCACCCAGGCGCAGCAGCGGCTGGCGGCGGCCCGGCAGCGAAGCTACCTTACCAAGGTTTTCCGCCTCACCGAGGCGCAAACCAAGCTACTTTACGAGCGCGGCCTAGGGGCCGCCCGGCCCGATTTTTTCGCGGTGCCCGTCGATTCATTTCCCACCGACAGCCTGCGGCTTCGGCCACTACCGCCGGGCTATTACCTGGTGGCCCACACCGAGGCCGCGCAGCTGGTGTACTGGCTGCGCACCGAAACCAATCGCACCATCGAAGTGCTCGACAACCAGGTAGACCTGGCCCTGGTGGTGCGCGACTCGCTGGGCCGCCTGCTGCCCGAGGCACGGGTGCAACTGCGCCGCCGCCCCGTGCCCTACGATGCCGCCACCCGCACCTACCGCCGCGCCGGGCGCGGGCGGGCGGGCCTAGTGGCCGTGACCTACGGCGGGCGCACCACGTTTCACGCGCTGGAGCAGCCCCGGCAGGAGCTGCGCTCGGCGGGCGGCCGGGTGTGGCGGCGAGTGGTGCTTGGCTGGCCGCTGGGCTACGCTACGGGGCCGGTGCGCCAGCTGGCGCGCGACCTGCGCCACGCCGCCAACACCACTACCGGGCTGGTGGGGATGCTGCGCGCACCTTTCGAGGAGGACGTGCGCGCGCAGCGCCGGCGCGCCCGCCGCACCCACCCCCAGCGGCGCTGGGGCAGCTACGTGGTACTGAGCCAGCCGCGCTACCGACCCACCGCCGACACCCTGCGCCTAAAGGCGCGGGTGCTGCACCGCCGCACCGGCCGCCCCTACCGCCGGCCCCTCACGCTGTGGCTGTCGCCTGATGAGTATGAGCCTGACGAGCCCGGCAAACGCCTGGCCGAGCTGCGCCCGGTGCGCCCCGGCACTTTCGAGTACGTGCTGCCGCTGACCGACACGCTGGGCTTGCGCGCCGACGATGAGGCGTATCTCTACTTCAAAAACAAGCGTGGACGCTTGGTGGCCAGCCGGAGCTTTCGGGTAGAAGACTACGAGCTCGACAATGCCCACTACGCCCTGCGGGTAGCCGAAAAAGACCAGCGCCACGGCCAGCCGCAGGCCGTGTACCTGCGCGGCACCGATGCCAACGAGCTGCCCCTACTCGATGCGCGGGTGCGCCTGGTGGTGATGCCGCAGCGCGAACCAGGCCCGCTACCTAGGCGGCAGGTATTCATGCCCGACACGCTCTGGACGCACACGCAGGCCCTGGACCCGGTGGGCGAAACCCGCGTGAACCTGCCGCCCGGCCTGTTCCCCGACGTGGATTTTGACTATCAGGTACGGGCCATTTTCCTTACCGCCGATAACGAGCGGCACGTCGAAACCGCCCGCGTAGCGTACCAGCGCGACGCCGGCCGGCTGCGCCTCACCCTCAGCCGCGACTCGGTGCGCCTCAGCTACGACTCGCTGGGCCGGGCCCGCCCGCACCGCGCTACGCTCGAAATTGCCGACCGCGCCGAGCCCGGCCGCGCCGCCGCGCCGCCCGTGGCGGTGCAGCTGCCGCTGAGCGTGCCGCTCGATTTCCTGGCCGACTACTACCGCCTCACCGATGCCGCCGGCCGCGCGGCCACCCTGCACCTCGACGCCGATAATGCCGACCTAGGACTAAGCTCTGACCGCAGCGCTGACTCGGTGGTGCTGGCCGTGCGCAACCCGCACCGGGTACCATTCTGGTACTTCGTGTACCGGGGCAATGCGCTGCGCTACCGCGGCTACGGCCCCGATTATCAGTTGCGTGTTAAGGATAAAAGCCCGGCGGCCTGGCACGTATCGTTGCACTACCGCTGGGGCGATGCCGTGCGCGTGGCCGAATACACGGTGGGCGCACCAGCGCGCCAGCTGCTGGTAGCCACCGACCAGCCCGCCGTAGCCTACCCCGGCCAAAAAATCCGGCTCGGCTTCACCGTCACCGACGAGCGGGGGCGGCCCGTGCCCGATGCCGACCTCACGGCCTACGCCTACACCCACAAATTTGAGCAGCCGTATTTGCCGGAAACACCCAATTTTCAGCGGGTGGTAGCGGGGCGGCAGGCGCGGCGGCGCTTCCGGCTGGGCGCGCAGTTTGATGCCCAAGCGGCCGCCCGCCAGCCGCTGCCCTGGGCGCGGTGGCGCACGCGGCTGGGGCTCGATTCGCTGCGTTTTTACCAGTTTCTGTATCCCGAAACGGGCCTTTTTGCGGAGTACCAGCCCGCGCCGGGCGGGCTCACGCAGGTGGCGCCGTTCGTGGTTGATTCGGGGCGGGTGCAGGCGCCCATCGCGGTGTATGTCGATGGCCAGCCGGTTTATATCCACGCCGTGAACGAGTACGACCCTTACCCGATGGTAGCCGACAGTGGCCGCCACACCCTGAGTTTGCGTCTGCCCGACCGCCTCCTTACCCTGCGCAACGTGTACCTGCGCCCCCGCCACAAGCTCACCCTCAGCATCGACCTCAACCACCCGCGCCCCGACCTCACGGTAGAGAAGCGCCCCCGCGTGCTCACGCCCGCCGAGCAGCTGGCGCTGGGCCGCAGCATCGTGCTAGTTGATTCGCCCCGCGACCCGGCCTTTACCACCCTGCGCCAGGGGCAGCGCCTGCGCGTGCTGCGCGGCGATGGCTACGGCCTAGGGCGCCGCCGGACCGGCCCCTTCCGGCCCGATTCGGTGCTACTGCGGCGCGCTGATGGCCTGCGGCTCAAGTTTTTGTTTGAGCCGCTGTACGCTTACACGCCGCGCCCGCAGCTGCTTAAGATGGTGAGCGTGGAGCCGGGCCGCCTGGGCTACCTAGGCAGCACGGGCCTGCGTAATCCACTGCCTTTGGCCGACTTTGCCCTCACCGAGGCCGAGGTACGGCCCAGCCTCTACCCCGCCCCTTTCGAGCCCGAAGCGGTGCTCGACGAGCCCACCCAAACGCCGCCCGGCCAGGGCCGCCTGGCCCTGCGCTTGCCCCCGCGCCCCGATACCGCTCGTGCCAAATACCCGCTGCCCCAGCTGCGCTACGTGCTGCTCACGCGGCCCGACCAGCCCAAGTACCGGCGCCTGAGCCGGCGGCTATGGCTAGCGGCCCTGGCCCCCGGCCGCTACCGGGTGGCCGCGCTGCTCAGCGACAGCACCTGCCTGGCACCCGCCGAGCTGGCCGTGGTGCGCCCCGGCGGCCAAACCTATCTGCAACTACGCTGGGCCGACCGGCAACCGGCCGGCGCGCTCAGCCGTCGCATCGGCCGGCTGGTACGGGCGCGCTACGTGCCCCTGACACAGGAGCCAGCGGCCCCCAGCGCCCAGCCAGAAACCCCGTCAAAACTCCGCCACCTAGGGCCCGCGCAGCCCGACTGGCGCACGCTGCGCGGGCAGGTACTGGACTATAAATCGGAAGCCGGCTTGCCGGGGGTAACTGTACTGGTGAAGGGTACCGACGTAGGTACCGCTACCGATGTAGACGGTAGCTTTACGCTGCAAGTGCCGCCCGGTAGCACGACGCTACTGGCGTCCTTTGTTGGCTATGCCACCGAAAAACAGAACATTACATTCGGCAGTGAAGTAGTTTTCAAACTGCGGGAGGACACCAAATCGCTGCAAGAAGTCGTGGTAGTGGGCTACGGCAGCGTGCAGCGGCGCGACCTGACCGGAGCCGTGGCGACCGTCCAATACGGCTTGCAGGGCCGCGTTGCGGGCGTGCAAATCACCTCCGCCAGCGGCTACCTCAACGGCGGCATCGTGCTGCGCGGCAACCGCTCGGTAACGGACAGTGCACAGCCGTTGCTCGTGGTAGATGGCCGCGTGTACACGGGTAACCTAGGCGATATTTCGCCCGACAACATCGCCACCACCACGGTGCTGAAAGGCGCCGACGCCACCGCCCTTTACGGCAGCCGCGCCGCCAACGGCGTGCTCGTCATCACCACCAAAGGCAGCCCCAATCTGAGCCGACTCACACCCCTGCCAGCCCTGCCTACCCTGCCCGACGTGCCCACCGGCGACCCGCGCCTGGCGCTGCGCCGCCGCTTCCGCGACTACGCCTGGTGGCGGCCCACGCTCGTGACCGATGCCCAGGGCCGCGCCAGCACCGAGGTGGTCTTGCCCGACGACGTAACCAGCTGGGACACCTTCGTAATTGGCTCCGACCAGCGGCGGCGGCTGGGGGCAGCCACCAGGCGGCTGCGCTCGTTTAAGCCGCTGCTGGCCGAGCTGGCCGGCCCGCGCTTTCTGGTGGCCGGCGACCGGGCGCAGGTGCTGGGCAAAGTCCTGAACTACCGCCCCGACACGGCCCAAGTCACGACCACTTTCAAGGTGGGCGCGCAGGTCGTGCGGACCCAGGCGCACCGCGTCAGTAGCTCCGCGCTTGATACGCTGACGGTGGCGGCCCCCAGCGCCGGGGCCGATTCGGTGCAGGTTACTTATGGGCTGCAAGCGGCGGGCGGCTACGCCGATGGCGAGCAGCGCAGCATTATGGTGGTACCGGCCGGCACCCGCGAGCGGGTAGGTACGTTTGCGGCCGTCACGGCCGCCGACACGACCCTGACCTTGCCGCTCGACCCCAAGCTCGGCCCCGTGACGGTACACCTGGAAAGCGATGCGCTGCCCACGCTGCGCGCCGAAATCGAGCACCTGCAAGCCTACGCCTACCTCTGCAACGAGCAAATGGCCTCCAAACTACTGGCTCTGCTGCTGGAGCGCCGCATTTGCGCCGCGCAAAAAGTGGCGTTCAGGAATGACAAGGCAGTTAATTTTCTGGTGCGCAAGCTTCGGGAAAGCCAGCGCCCGGCCGAGGGCCTGTGGGGCACCTGGGCCACCACCGCGCCTAGTTACTGGGTATCGGCCCACGTGCTGGAAGCGTTGCTGGCGGCCTCGGCGGCCGGCTACCGCGCCGACCTGAACCGGCCCGCCCTGCAAGCTCACCTGCTGCGCGAGCTGGACACGCGCCTGAGCGTGCCCATCACCGCGCCCACGGCGGCCGAGCGCCGGCGCGGCCTCGTGCCCCGCCCCACGCCCGCCGAAACCGACGACCAGCTGCGCCTCCTGCGCCTGCTGCACCAGCTCGGCACCCCTACCGACTACCGCACCTACCTCGACCGCCTCAACCGCGCCCAACCCGGCCGCCGTGCCTTGGACCACTACCTGGCCAGTGTCGAATTGCGCCAACAATTGGGCCTGCCCTACCAGCTCGACAGCCTGCCGCGCTACCGCCAGCGCACCGAGCTGGGCGGCGCGTTTTACGCCGACACGGCGGGCCGCAACACCTACTACCGCTACCTGCTGCCCGACCGCGTGGCCACCACCCTGCTGGCCTACCGCGTGCTGCGCACCCAGGGCGGCCACGAGGCCGAGCTAGTGCGGATTCGCACGTTTTTGCTGGGCTTGCGGGGCGGCGGCTACTGGGGCAGCACCTACGAGGCGGCGAATATCCTGGCTACTATCGGCCCCGATTTGCTGGCGGCCGGTGGCGCCGCCGCGCCCGCCCAGGTGCAGCTGCGCGGCCCGGCGGCAGCCGAGGCGGCGGGCCGCATCAGCAAGTTTCCTTTCAGCCTGCAACTGCCCGCCGCCAGCGGCCCGCTCACGCTGCACAAAACCGGCCCGCTACCCGTGTACGCCACCGCCTACCAAACCCGCTGGAACCCCACGCCCGAACCCGCCGCCCAGCCCTTCACCGTAAGCACCACCCTAGGTGGCCAAACCGGCCGCCGCGTAAGCCTGCGCGCCGGCCAGCCCGCCGAACTGCTCGTGACCGTGGACGTGCGGGCCGAGGCGCGCTACGTATTGCTCGAAGTGCCCATTCCGGCCGGCTGCTCCTACGGCCCCGCGCCGGTGCGCAGTCCGCTCGAAGCACACCGCGAGAACCTGCGCCACCAGGTTGGTATTTTTATCGATTACCTGCCCAGCGGCCGGCATACGTTTCGGGTGGCGTTGCAGCCACGCTACCGGGGGCAGTACACCCTCAACCCCGCCCGCGCCGAGCTGGTGTACTTCCCCACCAAGTACGGGCGCGCGGGCAGCAAGCAGGTTGGCATTCAGTAATAACCAAGCTCAACGCTCCTTCCCCAAAGCTCGGCTAGTGACTAGAGTGACACCGGGGCGGGCAACAACTCGCTCACCGCCCCGGCACCAAGCACTGAGCTAAGGCGGCGGGCAGCTCAAAAACACCCGGCTAATTTTGCGCCAGGTTACGGCGTAGCCGATTATCCCCGCAAGGCTTTACGGCGCTTTTGAGTAGGTAACACCATATTTTTTCTACTTGCAAGCCCTGGCAGCGGTATTATTCTACCTTAAAACTGCACTATGCCACGGCCTGACCTAGGGAGCTTATTCGGGGAAAAACCAGCCCGCAGTTCTTAACGTTTGAGGAGGCACTATCCAGTTGTCCACCTTATTCTGTCATGAGAAAATCCTTACTCGGCCTGGCCGCCCTCGCCGCGCTGGCCGCCTGCCGCGAGTCTAACACCAGCGTCAAAAGCGCGCCATCGGCCGAGCCCATCGCGGCCACTAAAACGCTGTGCTTCGATACCACTTTTACCAAGCCCGCGCAGCAGCCCCGTTCGTATTCCTACGTCGCCGACATCGTGGTGGGCACCGGCAAAACGATGACCGTACCGGTCCAGATTGACTGGACCACCGTTTCGGAAGGCGGCTGCCCGCAGGTAGCCTCGCTGCGCGTGTACCAGCTCGGCGCGGCCGACCTGCGCACCAACGTGCTGGTGAAAGCCATGCGCGACGCCACCTGTAAGCCCGGCCCCCTACCCAGCGGCCCCGGCCGCACCCCCACCGGCGCCGTGTACGTCAACCTTACCTGCCAGGCCAAGGCCGTGCGGGCGTTCAGCAATTTTCGCTTCATGCTCAACGGCCTGGGCTACCACGACAACTTGGAACAAACCCTGACCACCGCCAACGCGGCAGCTCGGTAGCTTTCGGCTCCTCTTTTCGTTGAAAGTCCCGGCCGGTGGCCGGGACTTTTTTGCTGGTACGGGTCGGCGCAATACTACCTGTGGCCATTGCCCCGCCGCAGGGGGCACCCAGGCACCTAGGCGTAGCTTTGGTGGTTGGCCCTGGGCTTTCACTCGTTTCCTTCTACCATGGGTCGTTTCGCGCGTTTTTTCTATCAGAATGGCTTGCTGCTGGTCATGTTTGGGCTCATTGTGAGCGCGCTGGTTGGGCAGGTGCTCACGGGCTGGCACGACAACAACGCCGACCTGCACCAAATGGGCCTGGCCACCCTCACGCTGCCCGAATACCTGCGCTCGGGCCACCTGCTCGAAGCCACTTTTGAAAACTGGGAAAGCGAGTTTTTGCAGATGGGCGTCTACGTGGTACTCACCATCTGGCTGCGCCAAAAAGGCTCGCCCGAGTCGAAAAAGTTGGATGAGCCGGAGGACGTGGACCAGCAGCCCGACCCCGCCAAGCCCGGCGCGCCCTGGCCCGTGCGCCGGGGCGGCCTGTGGCTGGGGCTCTACCGGCACTCGCTGAGCTTGGCGCTGTTTGGGCTATTCCTAGGGTGCTTCTACCTGCACGCCAAGGGGGGTGGCATCGTGTACAACATCGAGCAGGCGCACGACGGCCAGCCGCTGGTATCAACCTGGGGCTATATGCACACGGCGCGTTTCTGGTTCGAGTCGTTTCAGAACTGGCAGAGCGAGTTCGTATCCATTTTCTCACTGGTGGGCTTGTCTATCTTTCTGCGTCAGCAGTCCTCGCCGCAGTCTAAGCCCGTTGATGCCCCTACCGCCGAAACGGGTAAATAGGTGGCGGCGGCCCCAGGGGCACCTAGGCCGGCAAAGCAGGCAGCTCCACGTAAAACGTGGTGCCCTGCCCGGCCGCACTCTCCAGCCAAATGCGGCCTTTGTGCAGCTCCACAATGGTTTTTATCACCGACATATCTAGCCCGGTGGTGCGCTCGCCGCGCAGCCCCGGCCGCCGGGCCCTAGTAAACTTATCAAAGAGCGCATCCTGCAAATCGGCCGGGATGCCGATGCCGCTGTCGGCCACCGTGAGCAGCGCTTGGGTGCCGCGGCGCTCAATACTCACCTCAATCTGCCCCCCGTCGGGCGTAAATTTGATGGCGTTAGACACCAGGTTGTTGATAACTTGCTGCAGCTTGTTGATGTCGTAGTTGACATAAATCGGCTGTTCGGCCGCCACCACGCTGAAGCGCAGGTGCATGTGCCGCTCCGAGCGCTCGTACTCCTCCATGGTGGTGCGCAGCCACGCCACCAGGTCGGCTCGCTCCAGCCGCAGCACTACGCTGGCCGACTCCATAAACTCATTGTCGACGAAGTCCCGAATCAGGTTTACCCCCTGCGTGCAGGTGCGCTGCATCAGGCGCAGCAGCTCCCGAATTTTATCGTTGGGGCCGTCCAGCTCCCACGTCAGGTGCTCAGTTAGTTGCTGTAGCAGCGCGAGCGGCGCGGCCAGGTCGTGCGACAGAATTTCGAGCGTCGCGTTCTTTTTGGTGTTAAATTTTTCTCCGTTGATAACCACTTCCTTCTCGCGGGTAATATCGCGCACCGTGCCCACCAGGTAGCGCGCCCCGGTGGGCAGCTGCCGCGGGCACACGCTCACGCGCAGCCACTGCGTACCCTCCGGGGTACGGCTCAGGCGCATCTCCACATCCTGGATGCACTCTTCTGGCGCGGCCTGCGCCACGCGCTGCAACAGGTACTGCCAGTCGTCGGGGTGCACGCGGGCCAGCAGGTAAGGCAGGTCGTCGTGAATGTGCTCGCTCGGGTCGCCAGTAATCTGCTCGTAAGCCGGGCTCACGTACATTACCCGCTGCTCGCCTAGGTCGTAGGCAAAGTACAGTTCATTGCCGTGCTCAAGCAGAGGCCGAAACAGGTCCAAGTAGTCAGGCATACGCGAAGGTAGCCCAAGCTATTGTTTTTGTCCCGCCAGCCGCAGCTCCGCGCATTCGCATCAGCGCAAGACACTTACAGCCAGCTTATTCACCCATAAACACATACCGTATTAAGGGGCAATAACCTACGCACCGGCACGGCAGACCTTAGTCGTAGTCCTGCAAAATCGTGCGCAAGTCGCGCAGGCGCCGCATCACGGGCTGAAGTATTTCTTCGGGCACTGGCGTCGAACTTCCGTAGCGTGCCGATAGGTAGCGCACCAGCGCACCCAGTGCGTAGAGCTCATCGCGCGCCTGCGTCCGGATTTCCAACCAGCGCCGGTCGTTGAGACTGTTGCGGCAGTGACTGCGCACCGCAATTGCGTGGCTTACTATTTCGGCCGTCGCTTCTAGCAGCTGCTGCTCGGCGGGGCTGAACTCCCTAGGCTGCGGGCCAGCCAGGCACAGCGTACCGATGGTGCGGTGGTCAGGCATGCGCAGCGGTGCCCCCGCATAAAACCGCACCTGGTAGGCCAGGCTATTTTGAATGGCAGAGGCATCAAGCGAATTTTGGGGAGCCTCGGCCAAGTCCTGATACACCACCACCCGGCTATGCCTAACCACGAGCGCGCACAGCGAGCTGGCCCGTGGGTGCGCAGGCTGGCGCGGAACACCGTAAGCAGCTTTAAAACTCAGCTGGTCAGCTTCCATTAAGCCCACGTAGGCGATTGGCAGCCGAAATAGATTCGCCAGTAACGCCACTAATTCGTCAAAAACATCTTCTTGCAGCGATTCAACAATGTTGTAGCTGTGCAATGAATGCAGACGAGCCGTTTCGTCGGCGGGCAACAGGGTGGGAGGAGTGGTTAACATACCAACACAAAATACAAGTAATATAATCCAATTATAGTTAAATATAGAGCACTAAGCAACCCAAATATAAACGCAACTTCACTAATACCACATGTCTTGCTACATAATCGCTCATTTTTAGGCCGCAATCCAAAAGGCGCTCATTCTTAGCTTACAGCCCGTGGCAGGCTCCGCTTTCCTCATGAGGTCGGACCGCACAAAAAAGGCCACCAGCACTACTGGTGGCCTCTCATAATTTGGCAGCTTAGTTGAGCGATGCTACGGCTTGGTCGAGCAGTTTATCTAAGTACGGCAGTTCACCCACCACCGCAGCTACGTAAGGTACCTGCAATGCACCGGCTGGACTACTAACCTTAGCTTCGCTGGCCTCTATGAGGGCATAAGCCACTATCTCGGCTACCGTGAGTGGCCCTTCTAAATTGGATGGTCGGCAGTATATTATAAAATTAAATACTTCGTACAAATCCGGCAGCACTCCGTCATTATCCTGTACTACAGCATCGAATGCGTCTTTATAACAATAATATTCCATATATAATACAATAATTGCGTTTGTATATCCGATACAAATTTATGCAAATCCTGCCCAAGAATACAAATAATTTTGTATTTTTTTTATTCATCCAATCTACATTTTTAACTTATCCCCAGGTGCCTGTACGCCTGTTTTCTACTGGTATCAATGGCCAACTCACCTCTGGCTTGTAAACTAATAATGCTTAACTTTTTGATTATCAATAAGTATATTCTATATATTCAGGCTTTGTGAACCAACTGCTCTTTGCTGTTCCCTTTGCAAGCCAGCAGGTTATTGCAAACCTGACACCCCCTAGGTTGACCCTAAAACGATTAAGCTCGCACTAAATGCCACAGCTGACCCAAGAGCCAGAACACAAGCCGATATACCCACAAGCTAATGACGCTCAGCGTAATGAGCATAAGCAGGTAGATAGCATTATCGCTAATGTGACGGTGAAACATGTGCTTTGGGAATATCTGTCACTGCTACGCTCCTCCTTACCCATGTACTAAGGGCGAAGCTGGCCCTGCACATAGGCATTAAGGAACATGATTTTGGACAAATCTAATACCAGCAATATACTTTTACCAAATATTCCCGGTCTTAGCCGTGCAAGGCGCACTATGTTTAGTAGCCTACCATATTTTCTTCCCAGAACCATTCATAAGCTTACCGGCACCAGAAGCGCCCGGTAAATAAGAGGCAAAGGTGCCGCACGATAAATAGCACTCTCTTACTGACCAATTGCTTACGCGAAACAGCACCCTTGTGCCTGTCTGCCCTCTGCGTTTGGCAGAGGCATTATTGTAAGAGACGTGGGCATTTACCCTAACGAACCATGATGATATGGGTAAAATCAGCGCCTAACCGTGGCCGTTTTCTCACGGATACCGGTGGTGCAATAAGGCCGGTGCGCATGGCGTTGGTAAACGGCCCGGCTTCGTATTTGAGCTGGTGGTATACCGTTGGCAGGTAATTAGGTAATGATGGCTGATTCATTTTGCTGATTGCGCAAACAACCTAGTCTTAGGTTACTCATATGAGGCTATATCAGACGCAACGCGCAATCTGAAAAGTAGTGGTTGAAGTAGCGACGCTTGTCCAACCCAAGCCAGCCTCCACCCACACAGTCCAACCCAAGCTTGCGTACTGCCTGAGCTTGGTATTATCGCACTACAGCTCGGTAGCGACAAAGTATTTTTAAGCGTGCGCAAAATGGTGCATAAGCATGAGATGGCAATTCGCTTAACTCAGACAGGCGATAGGCCACTATAATATATCGTGCATTTATAATGCACATAATCAATAACTTACTTACTTTATACGCCCAAAATTTATCACCAATAGGCACCTTTCCGGCCGCTTGATTTCGAAGTAAAGTAGTATTTATTCTTTCTTAAATACAGGTCAGTCCATCAATATATAGTTGCTCCGCTCTTGCCTAAATACTAATCAGTTTTTCTTCAGATAGTGAACCGTCACCCGCGTACTACCGTTAGCAAGGTATGTAATCCCACTCCACTCTCTTATGAAACGCTCGGCTCCCACCCCCGTTCAATATGCCACCCAGGCTGAAGCTCCCTGCCTGTCCTTTGGCGTCATTCGCACAGCCCTCATCGGCTTATCAGCAGTTCTGTTGTTACTGATAGGGCTGTTCTGCTTTTTCCGGGCTGGCACGCGCCATTCTGCTCCTCTGGCTTCACCTAAGGCCGTGCAGGCTTCTGAGTTGCGCATGGCTTCAGTACCAGCCGCTGCGCGGGTTGACTTGCGCTAAACTAGCTTGTTAAGTGGGCGCTAGGGTGACCGAGCAGGGTTGCCTATACTTTCATTCGCGGGTCTGCGAGCACCACAAGGGCTCGTAGCTTGGCCAGAATGCGCCGGCTTGATGTGGGAGCTGCTGTAAAAGCTGGCAGTTGGGCTACGCATGCCAGGCACTCTGCTGCAATGGCGGGTGGCAAGCCAGGAGCAATTTCGAGTGTTGGCTCGTGCGCCCGCCAGTGCGACTGCACAAACTCTGCCAGAGTGGCGGTTCTGACCTCGTCTTCGGCCGCGTATTTTGATTTTTGACTAGCAAAATAGGCTTGGTGCCTACTCTCTACCGCTCGCAGTGCCTCATCTAGCGCTCGCATGCGGCTGGCAACTTCTTTACCGAATAAAAAGGAGAGAGACCCTTGCATATTTCCTGGCCCAGCTTAGGCAGTGCGGCTGACTAAAAGACAAAATTCATGCCGCCTATCGTCGTTGTCCCTCCCCGGCCCATTCTCGCACCTCCTTCCTATTAGCCTTTGTCTGGGCTTGTACCCGCCTGCCTTGCTCAGCGCTCGGGTTGGCTGCTGACCTACAAAGCCGCCGAGCGCGCTCTACCTTAAAGTAGCGACTCCGAGCGCTGAATACGGCAGCCATTCTAAGCCCACCACCGACTGGGTAAAGCGGCATTACGATGCTAAACGACCTCGTAGGATTGCACCGGCTTATAAAAAATACAACACAACTTGCGCAGATAAGCAGCTCATTTTATTGGTTTAATACACTAATTATAAGTAAATTGGTGTTCGCCAATCAAAACAATCGGGTTTACTATGAACTTGATACTGCGCAAACGCCAGCACTGGCAGACTGAAAGTGATGGCCGGTGGTATTTTACGTTTATTTTTTCGACTTTATCATCCAATCGCTTGGAAACATACAATTTCGTTATAACTTTCTATTCAATAGTAGAAAACGGACAATAGTCCTCTACTTAGCACTTCCTTCAATTCCCACCACGCGTCCGTAGTATGTTCACCAATTTCTTGATTACCCTTCTTTGGGTAAGCAGTGGCCTGGCTATTTATTGCTATCTAGCTATCTGGGCTTTTATTCTGTTTGGCCTCATCTCAATTGTTAGCTTTTTCGCCTTTGCACTTGTGCAGAGCGGCTCTCTTTCGCAAGAGCCGCTAGAGTAGTAATGCGCTAGCTATTACTCTATCAGGACCACCTGCTACGTAAGGAGAGACGAGTTGCTTTTCCTACCCGGCGCGGGCGTTGCGGCTCGTGAATTAGTCGCTATCATTGCAAGTGCAGAGAAAATTTGCTATACTTAACATGTTAAGTATACCACCCTACCTATTGCGCTATGAAAGATATCAACGCCTTTCTCTACGGCAAAGTGGTTGCCCGCAAGATGCGGGCAATAGAGAATGCCCTTAAAGCACTGGAGCACAAGCACCAGGATTATTTTGCCTCCCAAAAATCGAGGTATGCGGCCGAAGGCGAGGCTAGAATCGCTACCCTGGCAGAGTTTGTGCAGCCGCAGTGGGTCAATATGCAACCTATGCTATGGGTAGACCCAGCCTTGCCTGCGACCATTGCGGCGGAGTGTACAGCGTGCTTTGATGCGGCTATAAGCTAGCCTAGGGCTCGAGTATTGCCAGCGGGCGCGGTGCTTTTGCTGGGCTCTAACCCAGCCCAGCGCTGGTTACTGGCCCTAGGCAACAGCAGACCATGAAGCAGTAGTCGAGGGTCTACCTTTACAGGATAACTGCGCAAATACATTGTGGGGAAACAGCAACGGCCCGTAAAGCACATCGGGACGCTGCCACGCTTTTGTGCGGCAGTACTTCATCGTCCGCTTTCGCTCTCCGGGCGCGAAAAAAGTCGTCATGCCCTACCACCCCCAGCAACTGGTTTCAATCTCGACGCGCCAGCAGCTACCCAGCGTAGACCAAAAAAGCTTGTAGCTCATCGGTTGGACAGTTCCAAACTGTATGCTACGCTGATACAATGCCCGGCCGGCTGCTCGAGCAGCCGACTTGCCAAATTTCCGAAGTAGGCATTCGAAGCAGCCGACGATACTGTAGTAAATACAGATGCCACCTAACAACGGATTTAATACGTATTTACCCTACCCGAAAGTAGTTAATTCTCTTTGCAGCAAGGATAAAACCACGTGAAACCTACACCACCGCATTGGTCTCGCCACGTTTTCTTTACCCTAGGTAATAAAATGCACCAGGGACTGGATAGCTATCAAGGTAGATTTTACATCTTAACCGCTTGTCGGTTAGCTGTGTGATGCTCAATTGCGCGCTTTGCTAGCTTCCCTACTTTGCAGTAAAGCACCCTACCGTAAAACTAGTCAACAGTGCGCGAGTATCTCCCCTTGGCCTATGCTACGCGAGCAGGCGCCCGGTGCGCTACTGCGGGGGGCCTTCCAAGAACACCATGCGCCAGCCAGCCCCACGCCAACCCGTCAGTTGAAAGGTCTGCCCTTGGTTCGGCCCGGGTGCGGGCTTTGGCACAATAGGGCTTTCCGCTTGCTGCCGCAAATTTTCAGGTAACAGCCGTGGCCACTTCAAGTCGACCAGGTTTTCTTTTTCACTATCTATGATCCGCATCTCCCACCGCTATAGTTAACTATTCAACTAAATACTCCCCTTAGGTCATAAGGTTTGTCGTTGCTAGTACGCAAGTTCTTGTTGCGCAGTTGTTAACTACCAGCTTTACCCTGCCAAAGCCGAGCAAATAGCTTTCAGAAAAGGAGCAGCGGCGCCCGTGACCTGCTAAACTATATGGCTAGTGTACCGGGCTATTCGCGGCTCCGGCCTGCTCAGCATTACTGGGCGGTGCACCTAGCCAGGGGTGGATGGTGGAGGGTCCTAGCGCGTTTGTCGGGAGAGGGAGGCGAATACTTTGTGGGGCAATAATAGCGCGCCGTGCACCAGGGCGGGCCCCTGAGACACCTCCGTGTGCCAATGAGCGCACACTTCTTTTATTTCCTCCACCGTAAAGTCGGGCATAGTTACGCGCGCAGCCAGCAGCTTATCCCAGCCCCATTGGGCTAGTAGGTGGTCGGCCTGCACGAGAAACGTATGCAACTCCGCCGCGCGGCGAGGTCCATTGTGATACTCGATAGCAATACATTGGTCTAAAGGATGGACTGATAATCGCCCGATAGTATTTTCAAAATAAGCAAAGGCTGCTGGTGTAGAAGTAAAACTATACACAGATATAATAAAAAGTAACTAATAAGACAAATTTTCTTGATATAAAGGTAGTTGCACCCAGCTTAGCGTCGTGTTAAATCAATAAATAAGATAAAATTATAGCCAGGATTTGCTATTAGCCATTTCCTTTACAGAAGAACTGGGTGCATTAACCATGCCATGCGCTTGCCTGTGATAACCAAAGCGCTTTTAAGGTAACAGGCATGAAAAAAAGCCCCGCGAGAGCGGAGCTTCCTATTACGGCTACCCGGTAGCCACTTTATCGGCTTTGCGCGGGGAAGCGGGCTAGCGGTCGCTTTTAATGAAGGCTGCGAGCGGCCGCCCGCTCAGGCCGTTGCCCTTCCAGGAAAGCTGGGCAAAGACCTCGTGGGGCAGCAGCATGGCGGCGTACAGGTCAGTGGGGGAGTGTTTCTGGGTGGACCAGTAATTGGCTATCGACGTGATTTCTTCCGGCGTGAGGGCCGCCATACTCCCCTCGTAATGCTGAAACTTGTCCCAGCCGTGCTGGGCCAGGAGTTCGCCGGCGTGATTGAGGAAGGCTTGCAACTCACCCGCCTGGCGTGGGCCCGTACGGTATTCTACTCGAATGTAGTGCTCAACGGGGTGTTCGAGCACCCTTCCTACTGGGTTCTCGAAGTACGTGTGCAGTAAGGCGGGTGCAGGACTAAACGTAGACACAATTTTGTATTTTATATAACAAGCAAATTCTCTGATTCAAAAGTATTTACAGCGGAAAAGGGCTGACTATTTATTTCGATGAACTAACGAAATTTTGGGTTGAATCAGATTGCACTCCCCTCCAATTATTCTTTGCAGGGCAGGCAACTGAACCCGGAAAAAGCCCGCTATTGCGGGCCTGTGGGTAGTGGATTTGGATGAGGGCTTGGTGTGCAGTGCACACTCTGGTAGCATCTGCTAGCTGCTGACCTGTTGGCAAGGCCTCCCCTATTGCTATGAATCTTGCTGCCTGCTACTGATTATTCCGGTAGGAGCTACTATTCTAGGCCGAGCGCACCGCATCCACAAGCGTGCCTCTAACTGCGCACCTGCCGCCGGACGAGAACAAAAAGAAGTGCCGGCCAGTAGGCCAGCCCTTTTTGATTCAACTATAGTATAGTAACGACGAGCCCGACTCAGGCAGGGCCTTTTCGTGGTTGGGCGCTAGGCAAGGCGGCCCAGATAAAACCAGTGCTCGTGGTAGGTTATCCCACGAAAGCGTGAGCTTTGCTAAAACGGTTTTCTAACGGAAAAGCCTTAGCGCTGGCAGCAGCGCGGGCAGAAATAAAAAAGCCCCCTAGACGGTATCTATGGGGCTTTTGGTGGCTCCGCTGAGACTGCACATATTGCCACTCCTTGCCGGAACATTCCGTCCATCATCGTTTTTACGCCGCCAGGGTACCATCTGCCGCACCGGGAACGGCACCTTCCGGCACCGAATCACCCACCGGGCGTTGACGGATTTCGCCCTTGCCAACGCTCGTAATCCCGGCCAGCACCAGCGGTGATTAATCAGACTTCTTTATCTCAAATTGCAGGTCGCCACTGAGGGATTCCTGCCGCATAATAGCCTGATGAATCTGGATAGCCTGCGCGCCGGACTCCTCCGCTTTGCGGTTGAACAGGGCCGCCACGGCCGGCTGCTTTTTCTGCGTGAAATGCTGGCCCAGCTTACTCGTCAACATATGGACTTCTTCCAGTCCGCGCATCGCCTGGTAGAGGAAGCCTTCCACCTTTTGGGTGACTTCGCCGAGCAGCGCGCTCGCCGTATAGGCGTGCCCGGTGTGACACCGGTAGCGAATCAGCTTGCCCTCGATGAGCTGCGTCAGCGCACCGTGGCACTCGGGACAAGTGAAGGAGGTGAGCTGGCCACGCTCGATAATTCCTAGCTTGAAAGCATTGTCCGCTTTGGCAATCTTCAGCTCTATGCCGAGCAGGTCCAGTTCGGCCTTGCTCACCCGGGGCTTGGCCGCCGGCGCCTCTAGGGTCAACCGCACGAGTAGGGCGCTGATTTCGGCCAGCGGTACAACGTAGTCAGCTTGGACGAACTCGAGCGCATTGGCAGGCATGTCCGGAACTTCGGCGTCATGGGGGTCTTGCACTACCGTTAGCCCGCCCAGCCGCTGCACCGACCACAAACCCGAGGTGCCATCATCGAGATAGCCCGTAAGCACGACCCCAATCACGCGTGAGCCATAGCCGTAAGCGGCGGAACGAAAGAGGGCGTCGATGGAGGGTCGAAACCGGTTTTCTTTCGGTCCGCGCTTGACCAAGACGGCGCCCGCCTCCAACAGCAGGTGATGGTCGGGCTGGGCCACGTAGATGGTGCCGGCCGCAAACTTCTCCCCATCATCCGCGTGCTTCACGGCCAGCGGCGTCACCCTACTAAGCAGTTCGGGCAGGATACTGGGAGAGTGGGCGCCCACGTGCTGCACGATAAAAACAGGGGCTGGAAAGTCGGTTGGCAAGGTTTTCACCAGCTCCAACAAGGCCGCGACGCCCCCCGCAGAGGCGCCAATAACCACAATGTCCCGGTACTTTGACCTGACTTTGGCTGAAGGTTGCTTTTTCACTGCTTGTATGGATAAGAAGCGATAATAGGCCAAAAAACAGAAAAAAACTAGTAAGCCAAATAGCTCGATTGCTATGTGATTGACAGATAACAAGTATCAACGCACAAGCATGAAAAATCCTCGACTAGTCTGGCCTTGTTCTTTCCCGATTTTTCACAGATTTGGGGGTCAAGAGCCCCTAGTGAGTTTTCGCTACAACCGGTGGGAATTCTACGTCTTGCCCCCCAAACGGCTGTAAGGCTGCCCAATTAAGCTGGCCACCCGAGCGGCGGCGACTGGTGGTGTAGGTAGTAAATCTCATTGCTGCCTGCTCATTAGTCAAGACTCCTTCCTACATTAGACGCGCCGGCCGCTGGCCAAGCCGAGTGAGAAACCAGAGACATAAAAAAAAGCCCCGACCTAGCCGGCCGGGGCTTTTTGGTAGCTAACAAACTACCCCGTAGAGATGCGGGTCTTGCTAAGACAGTTTTCCAGTGGAAAAAGGCTTCGCGTTGGCAGGAGCATTGGCAGAAAATAAAAAAGGCCCTCAGTGCATGACTGAGGGCCTTTTAGTGGCTCCGCTGGGATTCGAACCCAGGACCCGTACATTAAAAGTGTACTGCTCTACCAGCTGAGCTACAGAACCGTTACTTTTGTCTTTCACAACCGCGGTGCGCTACCGTGATTGTGGTACAAAAGTACAGCATTATTTTAAATTTAACAACCTTGCTGCAAAAAAAACCCGGCCGATTACGCGTCCTGACGTTACTGAGCAGCTTTATTGCCTTGCCATTCTGCATTTTGGCTTCGCCCACAGAATCAAAAAATAATTTAGTATCGGCCGCGCAAGCACCGCTCGCAAGCACGCAGCAAGCCGATTCGCTGTTTGAGCAGGGCCAGTTTGGGGCGGTGCTGCCGCTCTACCGGGCCCAAATCTGGCAAGAAAGGCAGGTGTCGGCCCGTCTTTTATTGCGGCTGGCCTACGCCGAGCACCAGCAGGCCCACTACGCCGCCGAGCTGCTGTACCTGAACATGGCCCAGGCCCGGCAGCCCCGCCTCAGCACCTGGCGGCAGCTGGCGAGCCTGGCCCAGCGGCAGCGGCTGGTGGGCTACCCCACTACCTGGCAGCAGGAAGTGCGCGTGCAGGTGCAGCGCTACTACTACCCCGTGCTGCAAGGCCTGCTGACCGGGGCGGTGCTGCTGGCCGTGTTTTTTTTGCTGCGGCGCGGGCGCACCAGCCGGGGCGGCTGGGTGGCGTATGGCGCCTACCTGCTCGGCACGGGCGCCTATCTATACTGGCTGCAGCCGGTGCCCACGGGCATTGTGGCGCGCGCGGGTGTGGCCCTGATGGCCGGCCCGGGCGCCGGGGCGGCCTGGCTGAGCACCGCCGCGCCCGGCGACCGCCTGCCCGTGCTGGGGCACCAGGATATTTGGCTGCGCGTGCGCTGGCAGGAGCGCGTGGCCTACGTGCGCGCCGACGACACCTTTGTGATTGAATAGCCGACCTAGGGCCCGCCCTAAGCAACCAGGGGCTGCCGGGTAGCGCCTCCCGAGAGAAACGCTACCCGACAGCCCCTGGCGAACTGATATTGCGGCGGTGCTTAGTTGAAGTAAACCTGGTATTGCAGTATCACGGCGCCGCGGCGCGAGTCTACCACGTTCAGGCCATCGCTGGCGCGCGTGATGTAGTAGGGGCGGTTTTGGTACGAGAGGGTGAACTTGGAGGTGTGACCCGCGGCGAGCCAGTTGATGCCCGCATCGTAGAAGTTCACGTCGTTGCTGAGGCGCGCGTAGTGGGCGTACTGATACGCCACGTAGGGCATGAAGGTACTGGTGCCCACTAGGTTGTCCTTCAGCTTGTAACCCAGCTGCGTGTACACTGCATTGCCGGTGCCGTACTCGGGGTAGGCGTTGCCGAAGCCCCCAATGGTGGTGCTCGTGATGCTGGAGCCGGTGCCGGGGTTCATGGGCGCGTTGTTGCGGATGTAGCCGGGGCCGTAGTCGAGGTGCAGGGCGGCGGCGTAGAAGCTCACGCTGGCAGCGTCGGGGGCGGTGCTCAGGGGCGCGTCGTAGAAGACATCGACGGCGTACTGCTGCATGGCCTTCGTTTGCACCGTAGCGGGGCTGCCCTGCGTGTACCACATGGCCTCGGGCTGCACAATAAAGCCCGCGCCGATGTTAAACACGCTCTTCTTACCTAGGTACGTGCCAGCGGTGTAGGGCGTGAGGTTGCTCTCCTGGTCCCGGAGCTGGTACGAGAAATAGCCCTGGTACTGCGGCTTGGGCGGGGTGCTGGCAAAGTTGGCGTTGGCGCCCGGCGTGGCCACGTAGCCCGCCGCTTTCTGGTACAGCAGCGGGTCGGAAATGGCCAGGCGGTAGTCGAGCTTGCCGAGCTTACCTTTCACATACATACTCAGCTTGCGGCCAAATTGGTCGGTCACGTCGTTGGTGGTTTCTTCCAGTGTGGGCAAGTCGAGGCCCATGATGGTGCCCGCCGACGAGGACGCGTAGCGGGCGAGCCCGTTCCAGGCCCCTAGGCCGGCGCCAAACGAGAGCTTGTTCTTCACGATGGCGTACTCGGCCACGGCATCGTGCAGGAAGAAGCCGCCCGTGCCGCTTTGGCTGGCGCCCGGCGTGCCGCCGCTTTTGCGGTCGGCGTTGTAGCTGAGGTTATTAATTCCGATTTGCGAGTAGATGAATACGCGGTCGGTGAGCTGGCCGTAGAACTGAATGCGGAAGCGCCGGATGCCGATGTCGTAGGTATTGGGTACGTTGTAGCCGCCCACGGTGGTGCCGGGGTTGCTTTCGTTGTAGCGCATCCACACCTGGTTAAGCAGCGTGAACTTGACGTAGTGGCTGGCGTCGGCGTTCAGCGGCAGTTTGCCATCCTTGAGGAAAAAATTGGGCGCGGGGGGCGCCGGGCGGGGCTTATCGGTGGCTTCTTCGGCCTGGGTTTGGGTGGGGTGCTCGGGGGGCGTAGAGGGCGTGGGGGTGACCTGGGCCGTGGCCAGCGTGGGCAAGAGGAGCGCCGCGCCGAGCACGGCGGGGAGTAGTAGTAACTTCATCAAACTGAAAAATGGGAACGCAAAAAACCGGTCCTCCGCGCCCAAAACGGGCGGAAAGAACCGGCAAAGCACTCCCTAGGTAGATGAGTACCGCGTGAGTTGCGGCAAGGCCGCGCTTACAATTCGCCCTCTTCCTTGCGGAAATTGTTCAGTACCATCTTGTCCATCAGGCCCGGTAGCCACTTATTTAAAAAAACCACTAATTTGCCCTCGCCCGTGAGCACGAAGCTGCGCTGACGCTTTTCAACGGCCCGGCGCAGGTGCTGGGCTACTTCCTCGCTGGTCATCATTTTGTCTTCGTCGCGGGGGGTGTCGTTCTGGGTTTGGCCGTTGGCGAGCAGGGCCGTGTGGCGGATGTTGGAGGCCGTGAAGCCGGGCGCGGCCGTGAGCACGTTCACGCCCTCGGGCAGCAGCTCGGTGCGCAGGGCTTCGAGAAAGCCATTCATGGCAAACTTGGACGCCGAGTAGCCCGTGCGGCCCGGCAGCCCCCGGTAGCCCGCGATGCTGCTGATGCCCACAATGGTGCCCTTACTGGCCAGCAAATGGGGCAGCGCGGCCTTGGTAGTGTACACAGTGCCGAAGAAGTTGGTTTGCATGAGCTGCTCCAGCACCTGCACGTCGACATCGGCAAACTTAGCGCGCATGCTCAGGCCCGCGTTGTTGATGAGCACGTCGAGGCGGCCGAAGGCGGCCACGGTGTCGGCCACGGCGCGGCTGGCATCGGCCAGAATACCAACATCGCCCTGCACCGTGCGGTGCTCGATGCCCGCCGCCGCCAACTCGGCGGCCGTGGCCGCCAGCCGGGCCGCGTCGCGGCCCGTGATGACGATGCGCGCGCCGGCCCGGCCAAAGTCTAGCGCGCAAGCCCGGCCGATGCCGGAAGTGCCGCCCGTGATGAGAACGACGGTATTTTTCATTGAAAGGAGAACAAAGAGGAAGAAAGCGGGCGGCCCGCGCTGGATTATTCGGGCCCGAAGGTAAGCTACGCCCCCCGGGCCAGCCCTAAGGCCGGGGCGTGCGCGCGGCAGCATTAGCCGAGCAGACGGGGCCGGTTTTCCAGCGGGCGGGGGCATTGGTCGATTGCTTTATGCGGGCCAACCATTAGCAGCCTATCTTTAGGCACCTAGGCAGTAGTGAGGGCACTTGTTGAGCTTAGGCTGATTTACTTTCCGCTCAGCTTCGCTCCTATTCTATGCCCCAACCGCTACTTTGGTGGGTAAAGCGCCCCGCTGGCCGCGGCTCTTTGCGGCGGCCCCGGCGCGACGCGGCCAGCGCCAGCCCTAGCCCAACGTTGATTTATCAGTTGAGGACTTACGGCGTGCCCCTAGGTATGCTCGCTAACGGCCCGGCGGGCTACGCCAGTGGCCACCAAGCATACGGCTGCACTACAGCTGCTACGCTACTACTAAGCTTAGCGGCCGTGCGCCGCGTGGCCCGTCGATAACCTATACCGGGCCAGGGCGATACCTGCCCTAGGTTGCTTTTTACGCTGCTACTTCTTTGCTCTATGGCTTTACTTCTACCCTGCCGGCCCTGGTATACCCTGCTGCTTTTGCTACTGCTGGCCTGCGCCGGGCGCCCGGCGCAGGCCACGCACCTGCTCGGCGGCGAGCTTACCTACCGCTACCTCGATGCCAATGGTCCCGCGGCCGCGCCGCTGCGCTACGAAATAACGGTGACGATTTATAACAACTGCAACATCGGCACCGCGGGCGTTGCGGCCCCCAACAACAACGCGAACGTGGCTTTCTATAACCAGGCGACGGGAGCCAAGCTCGTGCTTACCACGGTCAACTACCCGACCGTGGCGGACAACACCCAGACGGGCATCATGAACATTGCCTCGACCTCGCTCACGCCCACCTGCATTTCGCCCAAGGTGCCCACGGGCTGCACCATCACGGGCGTGTCGCAGCCATTTCGCTTGCAGAAGTTTATCGGCATCGTCAACCTGCCCATTTCGGCCAGCGGCTACTACGCTGTGTACACGCGCAGCGCCCGCAACGTGGACGTTACCAACCTTAGTAGCCCCAGCAACCAGGCCCTCACGCTCTACGCCACCCTGGCCCCGCCCTCGCTGCCCAACCGCTCGCCGGTATTTTCGGATACGGCCGTGGCCATCATCTGCCAGGGCGATACTACCATCTTGCTCAACAATGCCGTGGATGCCGACGGCGACCGGCTGGCGTACTCGTTTGGCAATCCCTACGGGGCATTTTCGGCCGGCAATGGCGTGCTGCCCGCGGCTTTTACGCCGCTGCCGCCGCGGGCGCCCTACGCCGCGGGCTACGGGGCCACCACGCCCTTTGGCACCGCCAACGGCAACTACGCCAGCATCAATGCCGCGACGGGCATTGCCAAATACCGGGCGGGCCCTACCTCGGTGGGCAGCAAGTACGTGGTGGCCGTGGACGTGAGCGAGTACCGCACCGTCAACGGGCGGGAAGTGCTCATTGGCACCACCCGGCGCGATTTGCAGCTCGTGGTGGCCAACTGCCCCAGTACCACGCCGCCGGTGCTGCCGCCGGCTACCACCACGCCGCGCAGCTATACCATAGAGGAAGGCAGCGCGCTAAGCATCCCGATAACCGCCACGCAGGCCGATAACCACCCGCTGGTGCTGACCCTCAACAGCCGGCTACTTGACGGGGCCGGCGGCTACAATGCGGCCCTAGGGGGTAACCAGGGCACGGTAGTGGCCGGTAACCCCAGCGGCACCGCCTCGGTGGTGGGCACGGGTACGGTGGCGGGCACTTTTGTGTATAATTCGGCCTGCGGCGAGGCCCGCGCCGCCCCCTACGACCTGGCCCTGACAGTGAAGGACAACGGCTGCGGCGGCAAAACGGTGGCCGACCTGCTGCGCATCACCGTTACGCGGGCGGCGGGGCCCACAGCCATCAGCGGCAGCCAGGTGGTGTGTGCGCTCAATTCAGCCTATACCTACTCGGCCAGCGGGGGCACGGCGCCCGGCGTGCGCTGGCGCGTGGTGGGTGGCACCATCGTAGGCAGCAACGGGGGCCGCTCGGTGCAGGTGCAGTGGACTGCCGCCGGCCCGGGCACGCTGGTGGCCAAAGGCCTGTCGCAGTACGGCTGCCTCACCGACTCGGTAAGCCAAGCCATTACGGTAGCGCCCGCTCCGGCCTTGGCGGTGACCGGCAACCTCGCCATTTGCCAGGGCGCCAGCACTACCCTCACCGTGGCCGGCGGGGGCGGCCCCTACACCCTCACGGGCGGCCCCGCGGCCCTCACGGGAGCCGGCCCGTTCGTAGTGAGCCCCGCCCAGACCACGACTTACACCGTCACGGGCGCACCTACCAGCAACGGGTGCACCAGCTCGGCCCAGGTTACGGTAGCGGTGGCGCCACTACCCGCCGCCACGGTAGGCGGCGCCACCCGCACTACATGCTCGGGCGTGCCCATTACCCTAGGGGCGCCCGCTGTGACGGGCAACACCTACAGCTGGAGCCCAACCACGGGCCTGAGCAGCAGTACCGTAGCTAATCCGGTGCTGACCTTCGCCAACGCGACGAGCGCTACTATTACCCAGACGTACACGCTCACCGTCACGAACACCGCCAGCGCGTGCACCAGCATGGCTACGGTTGTCGTCAGCATCAGCCCCGCGGCCAGCGTCTCGGCCGGTCCCGCCCAGGCGGTGTGCGATAAGCAAACGATTACCCTGGGTGCCCCCGCTCAGCCCGGCTACAGCTACCTGTGGGCGCCCGCCACCAACCTTAGCAGCGCCACCGCCGCCCAACCCACCCTCACGGGGGCGAATACCACCGGGGCGCCGCTCGTGCAGAAGTACGTGCTAGTGGCCTCAACAGCCCTAGGGTGCGTGGCGAAGGATTCGGTCCTCGTTACCATCAATCCGCGCCCGGCCACTGACTCTATCGTGGGCGCCGCGTCGGTGTGCCCGACCGTGGCGGGGGTGGTGTACACCGTCCGTAATCCGCGCGCTACCGCTTACCAGTGGGCGGTGGTGGGTGGCACCATCGGTAGCGGCCAAGGTACGGCTACCATTACTGTCGATTGGGGCGCGGCCGGCGCGGGCGCTGTGCGGGTGTACGCCACTAATGCCCTAGGGTGCTTGTCCGAGGTCGTCTTGCTCCCGGTCATCATCAACCAGCGCCTCCAGACGGTGAAGCCCACCGGGCCTACCAGCGTCTGCCAGACCGACGGGCCCTACCCCTACCAGACGCTGCTGGTCACGGGGTCGTCATACGCGTGGCAACTCTTTGGCACGGCGCAGGGCACGCTGGTCAATACCCTGAACAAAACCAGCATTAATTTTTCGCAGCCTGGCCTGGCCAAGTTAGTAGTCACCGAAACCAGCAACCCCGCCGGGGGCATTTGCCGGGGCGTGAGCGACACGCTCTACATCACCGTGCAGCTGTCGCCGGCGGCTACGCTCGCCATCCAGGGCCCTGCCCGCTTCTGCATGAACAGCGGCGCCGTAACCTATTCGCTGCCGGGCGCCCTAGGCTCTACCTACGTGTTTCAGCTCAACGGCACGGCCGTGGCCAGTGTGGGCAATAGCGTCATCATTCCAACTTCTACAGCCGTGGGCACTTACACCCTCACTGCCCGCGAAACGAATGCCAACGGTTGCGCGGGCCCACTGTATACCAAGCAGTTCGTGGTCGACCCACGCCCCGGCGCCATTGCCATCAATGGCCCCCGCTTTGTGTGCCCGGCCAGCGGCAGCCTCACCTACGTAGTCCCCAACGCCACCGCTGGCTCTACCTACCAGTGGGCGGTGGTGGGCGGCACCATCGCGGCTGGCCAGGGCACGGCCAGCCTCACCGTCAGCTTTACGGCGGGCACCACCGCGCCCAAAACCATCAGCGTCACCGAATCTTCAGCGGTGGGCTGCGCGGGCGCGCCGGTCACCATTACGGTAGTGCCCGACAATGCGGAAGCCCCCAGCCTCACGGTAGCCTCCGTAAACGCGCAAGACAATAGTAAGGTAGACCTCACCTTTTCCGTCGCCAGCGCCCAAACCACCCCCAATCCCGTGCGGGTACTGCGCCGCCCGGCGGGCAGCACTGCGGCTTTTGCGCAAGTGGGCACCGCGGCCGCCACGACCTCGGCCTACACTGATGCCACCGCCGCTGCCGCCCAAACGGCCTACGATTACCGCCTAGAGCTTACCAATGGCTGCGGCGACGTGCTAAGTAGCCTACCCGCTACCACCATTCACTTGGTTGCCGTGGCCACGCCCGGTCTAGGTGGCCGCAGCCAGGGCTCCGTGCAGCTCATCTGGACGGCGTACCAAGGTTTCCCCGTTAGCAGCTACCAGGTATATCAGCAAAATGATAAGGGTGCGTATGCCCTAGTAGTTACCGTCGGCGGCACTACGCTGCAAGCCACTGTCCCGAATGGCAGCCCCAACTCAGCTGCGGGTACGGGCTTCACCAAATGCTTCCGGATAGTAGCACTTTCGGCGGGCCCTGGCGGAGCCGCGCTGGCGTCTAACTCCAACGCTGCCTGCGTCGACTTTGCCAACAAGTTGACTTTCTACAACATCATTACCCCGAATGGTGATGGGCAAAACGATGTACTCATCATCGACAACGTGACGCTTTATCCCGGCAACTCCATCAGTATTTTCAACCGCTGGGGACGCGAAGTATACTCCGCTACCAACTACCAGAACAACTGGGGCCAGGAAGCTAGCACCACTCCCGGCACCTATTACTATCTCTTCAAACTCGCCGATGGTACCGCTACCAAGGGTTGGGTTGAGGTGGTGAAGTAGCAGTAAGCATCCGCCTTTTTCAGAATAAAAGACTGGCAAACTGCGTTTATTTTCTACGCAGTTCCAACGGATTATGTCCGGAGATTAGATTGGCTTTTGGGTACTACGTCCGCCCGCCGCAAGCTTGCGAGGAGTACCCTAGGGCCTTCTCTTTTTAGATAAGACATGCATACTAGCAAGGATACTGTACCGCCAGCCCAGCTGCTGATTTATATAGAATCAGTATACAAGGATTAAGTAATCAGGTAGGTAGCTGAGGATAGCTTTTCTTCAAATTATGCTCCCTGAGCTCCTTACTAGATGTCAACATATCCATGACAACCAGCATCTAGCCTCCTAAATTGTTAACAAATAATATTAACCAAACAACGGATTTATACCAATATGTGGCTCATTAATTCGCGTTGCTTCAACGCTTCACGCGAATAGCAACTCAGTAAGCATCCCCATCACTCGCTTAGAAAGCCCCCCAAATGCAAAAGTCCTCTGCTGGTCGCTGATGAAAGCGACGCGACAGGGGACTCACGTGTAAAGTTGGCGGCGACCGACTCTCCCACCGGTGA
>NZ_JBHUFD010000017.1:0-43925 GCF_042681145.1 Hymenobacter bucti | reverse complement strand
CAACGGTGCGGTAGAGATGCTTCGACAAGCAGACGCCAGATGGGCATGATGGACGTGGAGAAGCAGCGGCATAAGCTACTAATGCGCCGTACGCTCGTGCGGCTCCTTCTCAGCCTTCGCGTACAAATCCTCAATAATATCCTTGTTTTTCTCGGTTATCACCTTGCGTTTCACCTTCATCGTGGGGGTCATTTCGCCGCTTTCCACGGTCCAGTGCTCGGGTAACAGCACCTCTTTTTTCACCTGCTCCCACTGCGCAAAGCCTTGGTTATATTGCTTCACTAGGTCGTGGTAGAGCTTGAGTACCTTTTCGTCTTTCACTAGGTCAGCATTCGACTTGGCCGCGACGCCGTTCTTCTCGGCCCATTTTTTCAGCTCATCAAAGGCCGGCACGATGAGCGCGGCCGGAAACTTGCGGTCGGCGCCTACTACCATCATCTGCTCGATGAGCGGGTCTTCTTTGAGCTTGTTTTCAATGACTTGCGGGGCAATGTACTTGCCGCCGCTCGTCTTGAACATCTCCTTCTTGCGGTCGGTAATCTTGAGAAACCGCCCGTTCACAAACTCGCCGATGTCGCCGGTGTGGAACCAGCCGTCGGCGTCGATTTCCTTGGCCGTGAGCTCGGGCTTGTTGTAGTAGCCCTTCATCACGGAGGCCGAGCGGGTCAGAATCTCGCCGTCGGCGGCAATTTTCACCTCCATATTGTCGATGAGCGGGCCCACCGCGCCAATCATGTTGTTTTCGGGCTCGTAGCCGTTTACCGCGATTACCGGCGAGGTTTCGGTGAGGCCGTAGCCCTCCATCACCCGGATTTGGGCAGCCCAAAACACGCGGGCCAGGCGCGGCTGCAAGGCGCCGCCGCCGCTCACGATGCAGCGCAGCTTACCACCTAGGGCCTCGCGCCACTTGTTGAAGATGAGCTTATTGGCCAGTGCCAATTCGGTATTGTACACGAAGCCCTGGTTTCTCTGCGGGTCAAATTTCAAACCTAGGTCCAGGGCCCAGAAGAAGAGCTTGTGTTTGATACCGGTTTGCTCGTGGCCTTTGGCTACTATCTTATCGTAGATTTTTTCGAGCAGGCGCGGCACCGTGGTGAAGATGCTGGGCTGCACCTCGCGCAGGTTGTCGGCAATGGTTTCCATGCTCTCGGCGTAGTAGATGCTCACGCCGTGTATCATGTACAGGTACGTCACCATTCGCTCAAAAATGTGGCACAACGGCAAGAAGCTCAGGGCCTTGTCGCTGGTGCCTACGGGCACGTATCGGGCCGAGCCGCGGCAGTTGCTGAGCAGGTTGTCGTGGCTGAGCATCACGCCTTTGGGCGCGCCGGTGGTGCCGCTGGTATAAATAAGCGTGAGCAGGTCGTCGGGCTGCACGGCAGCTTTGAGCGGCTCTAGGTCGGCAGGGCTGCCTTTTTTGCCCAGCTCCAGCAGCTCGTCGAAATGGCGGGCGCCGGCTACTTTATCAAACGTGAAGACATTTTCGGCCGGAATATCGAGGCCCGTGGTGGCTTCTTTTACCTTATCAAACAGCTGCTTGTCAGCCACGAATACGGCCCGCACGCCGGCATCGGTAAAGATGTACTTGTAGTCTTCGACCGTGATGCTGGGGTACATCGGTACGCTGGTACCGCCGATTTGGGCAATGCCAAAATCGGCGAGCAGCCACTCGGGCCGGTTCATGCTGATAATGGCGACCTTATCGCCCTTCTTTAGCCCTAGGGCCAGTAGGCCGAGGCTCACCAGATTGGCCTGGTCCTGCACTTGCTGGCTGCTGAGCGGCTGGTACTGGCCGTTGATTTTGGCGGCCAGAGCGTCGGGTTGGGGAAACGTAGCGAGTTGGTGAGCTAGAATATCGAAGGAGCGGCGGACGTCCATAACAGGGAGCGTGGGAGCGTGGGAATGTGGCGTTAAAGAAACAAGCTTTTTTGCGAAATATTTCCGCGCATTGGTAGGCATACCGACTAACCGGATCAATCTGGCCGGTGCAGCGCGTAAATTTGGCCGCGCCCCGCCGCGCTGACGAATGAATCTGGCCCTATTTTTTGACTCGCTACCCGACGAGCTGACCGCCCCTTCGGCTGCGCCCACCACGGTAGCCGCCTACGCCACGCGCTTTGCCGAAGCCTTCCCCGACTGGCGCACCGCCGACCTCGCCCTCATCGGCCTTGATGAGTGGCGGGGCACGGCGGCCGGTGCGCCCGCCGCGGGCCAGCACGGGGCTAACTGCGTGCGCCAGCGCTTCTACCAATTGCAGCGCAGCACGGGGCCCCTGCGCCTGGTCGACCTAGGTAACCTGCGCCCCGGCCTCAGCCTGGAAGACACCTACGAGCGCCTGCGCGAGGTAGTGGGTGCTTTGCTGGAGGCTAATACGATACCCATCCTGCTGGGTGGCGGCCACGACCTCGACTACGGCCAGTTCTTGGCCTACGAGCCCGCGCACGACGAGCCGGCGCCGGCCATCAACTTCGCCGTGGTTGACTCGCGGCCCGACATGGCGCTGCCCATGCCCGGCACCCCGGCCGAGGACAGCCACCTGCGCCGCCTGCTGCTGCACCACCCCAACTTCGTGTTCAGCTGCGCGCACCTAGGGCACCAGCAGTACCTCACGCCGCCCGACATCCTGGCCGCGTTCGAGAAGCTGCACTTTGAGACCATGAGCGTGGGCGAGCTGCGCACCGACCGCCGCCTGGCCGAGCCGGTGCTGCGGCAGGCCAATTTTCTGAGCTTTGACATTGCCGCCATTCGCTGGCAGGATGCGCCTGGCTACTACCCCGCCAGCCCGTTTGGCCTTAGCAACGAGGACGCCGCGCAGCTCTGCTGGTACGCGGGCCACAACGAGCAGCTCACCTCCATCGGCCTCTACGGCTACCGGCCCGACCACGACCCCCACGGCCTGGCGGCGGGCACGCTGGCGGCCATGCTCTGGTATTTTATCGAAGGCTACTACCACCGCAAGCCCGAAACGGGCTTCGGTACCTACCGCTTCCTCACCTACACGCTGGTGCTACCGGGCACCGGCAAAGGCGAGCCCACCGAGCTGATATTCTACAAATCGCGCCGCTCCGACACTGATAAGTGGTGGATGGAAGTGGAAAGCCTGGCCGACCAGTCGGTGAAGCGCATCGTGCCCTGCACCCACCAGGACTACCTGCACGCCGCCCAGGGCGACTTGCCGCAGCGCTGGATTCGGACGCAGGCCCTTTTAGGTTAAAGCTGACGTAGGGTGCGGGGCTTGCCCCCGCCCGGCGTTAGCTTCTATTGCTAACAACGCCGGGCGGGGGCAAGCCCCGCACCCTACCAACCCTTTTATTTCGATGCCCGAAGACGTAAAAGCCTACACCCGCAGTCAACTCGCCCTGCGCAACGGCCAGGACCGCGACGAAATCTGGGTGGCCTACCTAGGTGTTATTTACGATGTGACGCGCTCGCGCCTGTGGCAGCGCGGCAACCACTACGAGCACTGGGCCGGCCAGGACCTGACCCGCGAGCTCGACGAAGACTCGCCCCACCTGGCCACGGTATTCGATAAATTTCCGGTTATTGGCACGCTCAAAACCTAATTCCTTGCTTTAAACTCTCTTCGCGTCGTGACTACCGAAACCCCTTCTGAGTACAACAACCTCGAAACGCTCTCTACTGCGGCCATTCTGGCTGGCATGAACCAACTCGACATGACCGTGCCGCTGGCCGTGCAAAAGGCGCTGCCGCAGCTCGAAAAGCTGATTGAAGCCACCGTGGCACGGCTAGGTGCCGGTGGGCGGCTGTTCTACATCGGGGCGGGCACGAGCGGGCGGCTGGGGGTGGTGGATGCCTCGGAGTGCCCGCCCACTTTTGGGGTGCCGGCTGGGCTGGTGGTGGGCATTATGGCTGGGGGCGACGGGGCTATCCGCAAAGCCGTGGAGGGCGCCGAGGACGATGCTAGCCAGGCCTGGCTTGACCTGGCGCAGTTCGAAGTCAATGAGAAAGACGTGCTGGTGGGCCTCGCTGCCTCGGGGCGCACGCCCTACGTGATTGGCGGCTTGCAAGCGGCGCGGGCCGCGGGGCTGGCCACCGGCTGCATCGTTTGCAACGCCGGCTCGGCGGTAGCGGCGGCCTGCGAGTTTCCGGTGGAGGTCGTGACCGGGCCCGAATTCATTACGGGCAGCACGCGCCTCAAGGCCGGCACGGGCCAGAAGCTAGCGCTCAACATGCTCACTACGGCCACATTCATCCGCCTAGGTCGGGTGCGCGGCAATAAGATGGTGGACATGCAGCTCAGCAACGTAAAGCTCGTGGACCGCGGCCAGCGCATGCTCATGGACGAGCTCGGCATTGCCCAGCCCGAGGCCGCCGAGCTACTGCGCCAACACGGCTCGGTGCGGGCGGCGCTGCTGGCTAAGCAGGGGTAGCCGAACTGCGGCTGAACCGAACGATTTAGCTTAAACAGCGTTTTTGCACCTAGGCTGGCCCTAGCCAGCCCCGTTGCCATGCACACCATCGAACCTCATTATAACTGGATTGACCAGTATTCGGCCACCGAGGACGAGCGTTCGCCGCTCTACGGGGCCGAGTACAGCCTCGATACTTTTTCCAATACCATCTACGGCTACTACATTCATCCGCAGTGGGATAGCCTGGAATCGGAGACGCTGTTCTTCAAGATTCTGTGGGCCGACTACGACGATGGCATCGCCATTCTGGAGTTTATCGGCGAGTGGAACGACGCCATCGAGAACGACATCATGAACCTGAAGCGCAACATCCTCGACGTGCTGTTGCACGAGGGCATCAAGCGCTTCGTGCTCATCGGCGAAAACGTGTTCAACTTCCACGGCTCCGACGACAGCTACTACGAGGAGTGGTTTGAGGAAGTGGAAGACGGCTGGATTGCGGGCATCAATTTCCAGGACCACGTGCGCCGCGAGATGAGCCAGTACAGCCTCGACCACTACATCAACTTTGGGGGCGAGCTCGACGACCTGCCCTGGCGCACCTACGAGCCCCGCCGCCTGGCCGAAAAAGTAGATGGCCTGCTGCGCCGCCGCCTAGGTTAACTAGCAGCTAGCAAAATGAAAAAAGGCCGCCCTACGTAAGTAAGGCGGCCTTTTTTAGGTGGGTAGCAGCTAAGGCTACTCTTTAGACTTCGATTTTCTCTTCGACTTAGTGGTCGTGTTGTCGCCGTTGTCCGATTCTTCGGCGCCGGGCGCGTCGGTGACCACGCGGCGCTGCTCCGCTACCGTGCCTTTGTACACTTGGGGGGCCTTGGCCTGGCGGGCGGCTTTGCGCTCCTTTTTGGTCATCGTGCCCGTGGGCGTCGTTTGGCTGGGCGCGGCGGAGACCTCGATGGTAGCAACGGCCAAAGCGGCTAGTAGCAGCAGGTTTTTCATGGCAAGCAAGGTGAATTGGTGAAAAAAAGGATGGAGGTGGTTGCTAAACGAAAGCTAACGGGTCAGGAATTGAAATATTAACACCTTTTGTTAGATTCTGCGGTAAAGCTAAGCGGTATCAACTTCCGTTCCAAACGGCTTGTTCTCTGGGATAAGCGCGACAAATTAGGTGTAGAAATGCTGAAAGTTAACATGCTAGGTACTGAATAAGGCGCTACTGCGGGCGCTGCCTTTATTAGGCTACAGGTGTACCGTGATGGGACCGGCCTTGCGCTCCAGGGCCGCGAGCAAGGGCGGGAGGGCCTGCTGGTGGGCTAGCGTCTGGTCGTCGTCGAGGTGGGGCGGGCGCTGGGCCTCCGCGTCGTTGGCTAGCTCCTTGAGGGCTTCGCGCTGGTACTGGGCGATGACCTTCATGCGGGCCAGGTGGTCGGCCATGACGGGGCCAAAGGAGTAGCTGTACACCTGCGTGCGGTCGAAATCGTGCCACAGCCCCAGCACCAGCTGCACCTGCGGCCCAAACACCGGGTTGGCCTGGCCCGCCTGCGCCTGCCCGATGAGGTGCGCCGAGGGGTTTTGGGCGGCCCAAAAGCGCAGGCTCACGGCGCGGTACTGGTTCAGGCGCTGCTCGTCGCGCTTCTCCGCCGCCGGCACTTGCGCCAGCGCTTTATCGACGTAGCTCTCGGCATTGTAGTAGGGGATGGGCGAGGCCGGGGTTGCTTCGAGCCCGGGTGAGGTCGCCGCGGGTGCCGTGGCAGCTGGCGGTGCTTGCGTGGCCGCCGCGCTGGGCGAAGGCGATTTAAACCAAAACCCGAGCCCGGCCAGTGACAGTACCACCGCCACCGAGCCTACCAATAGCCAGGGCCGCTGCGCGGGCTCAGCATAGTCGTACTGACCGGCAGTTTCTTGCGCCGCGGGGTAGTAGGCGGCGGGGGCAGCGGCCGCTAGGGGTGCCGGCGGGCGCGGTGCTACTGCGGCGGGCTCCCCGGCGAGCGGTGGCGCGGGCAAGGGCGCAGGTGGCGTGGGTATTGCGGGCGCTACGGCTTCGGGGCCTCGGCGCCGGAGCTCGCGCTGGGCCGCCGCCACTAGCTCGGGCTGATAGTAGGAGGGGTTATCGACAAAAAACCGCAGCTCGGCCGCCGTTTTGGAGTGCAGAATATCGGGAGTAGCCGCCATGGGATGGTACAGTAGCTCGGGCGGGCTAGCGGATGCGCACGTTGAGGGGCGCGGGCTCGCGCCGTAGCGGGGCCAGCAGCTTGGCTACTTGCGACTGGGCGGCCAAGGTAGCCGCATCGAGCGCGGGGGGGCGCTGGCTGGCGCCGTCGGCCTGCAGGTCGGCGAGGGCGGCTTGCTGGAGCTGCTCGGTTTGCTGCATGCGGCGCAGGTGGTCGGCCATGGTGGGTGGCATGCCCTGGGCTTGGCTTAGGCCTTCGCGCAGTACGCGCCAGTGGCCCTGGGTGGTGGCCAGCTGCTGCGCGAACACCGGCAGGTTGGGGTGGCCTTTTTGGGCTTCTTTCAGCAGATATTCCGTCGAGTACTGCGCCAGCCAGAAGCGGCGGGTGAGCTGCTGGTACCGGCGCATGGCGGCGGGGTCGGCGCTGCGTTCGGCGGCGGGCAGCAGCGCCAGCTGCCGCAGAATGGGCCCTTCGACGTCGAACTTGGGGATGGGCGCGGCCACGGCCGTTTCGAGCTTGAGCGAATCGGGCGAAATGGTGCGCGCGGCGGGCTGCTCGGTGGGGGCGGCGGGCTGGCACTGGCCCAGCGCCAGGCCAAAGCCCGCGAGCAGCAGGTAGGCCAGGGGCCGCAGCCGGGGCTGGCTGGCCGCCGCCCCGGCAGACCTAGGAGAGCCCGACCCTAGGGGCGGCGAGCCGGGGAAAATAGTAGCGAAATAATAACTAGTTAACCAGGACATATCGTGGATTCTAAAGCAATGAATAGGATTTGCTGCGGCCAAGTTGGCGACAAAAATGGAATACTGCCCGGCCGGAACCAGGCGCGCCGCTGTGCGTACACCTAGGTAGTAGTTCACTTTTTCTGATTCCCTCCCATGTCTACCACCCGCTCCGAGCAAGACCAGGCTACCCAGCCTACGCAGTCTGACCAATACCAGCCCACCGGCCGCCAAGAGGCGCCTACCAACTCTGATGCCCTGTACGGCGGCAACGCCGACGACAACTCGGGCAGCGGCGGCAACGCCGGTCCCACCAACCTCGACGCTGTGCCCGCTAACAAGGAAGATGGCACCATCGAGTCGGCTGACCAAAACGAGGGCGCCATCAAAGGCGGCGGCGTGAGCGGCGGCACTGGTAGCAGCGGCACCAGCATCGGCCAGGTTAATTTATAGGTAATGAGCGTAATGGGCAATGGGAGCAATCCTAGAGCCCGTTCTTTCAGTACTTAAATCACTCTCATTACTCCAATTACCCCTTCTCATGGTTACCCCAAACCCCACCCCCGATGCCGGCAGCCCCGCCGATATCGACGAAAATAAAGTGCCCAGCACCGCTGGTCCCATCACCAACCAGGACGCTGAAGCCGATGGCGACCAGTATGCCAGCGGCAACCCCGAAACCGTGACCCAGTCGGACCTGGCCGGCAGCGACGGCGCCGGCATCCGGGGCGACTACGGCGACTCGGACCAGACCACCGGCCTCGAAGGTGGCGAGCAAACGCCCGCCGACGCTGGCCCCGACCGCGCCGGCGAAAACCCGACCAACGCAGCGCAATAGCGCTGCCAGAAGCTACCTAGAAAAAGCCGCCGTGCCAAGTAGCACGGCGGCTTTTTGCTGCATAGCAAGCAGGCGGGGCAACCCTTCGGGGCGGCCGGTGCCTTTCGAAGGATATTTACCGCCTATGTCCCTTCGATTTACGCTATTCACTCGGCTAGCAGCAGCGGCTATAGCCGGCACCACTTTTACTAGCTACGCCCAGCAGGCGCCCAGCCGCCCAGCTGTTTTGCCCGAAGGAACGGCCCGGCTGACTGGTCGCCTCATTGGCACTGTGCTCGACGGAGCCACCGGCAAGCCCGTGGCCTACGCCTCGGTGGCCGTGCTGGGCGCGGCGGATGCGCCAGTGAGTGGCGGCGCGTGCGGCGGCGATGGGCAGTTTGTGCTGCCTGGCGTGGCGCCCGGTGCCTACACCTTGCGCATCAGCTTCCTAGGGTACCAAGAGCTGCGCCGGGTGGCCGTAGTGGTGCCCGAAAGCGGCGGCACCGTGGACCTAGGCACCCTGGCGCTACTGCCTAGTGCGCAGCAGCTCGGCGAAGTGGAGGTGATAGCCCGCCCGCCCTTGGTAGAAGAAAAAGTAGACCGCACGGTGTACCACGCCGAAAACGATGAAACCACCCGCGGCGGCGATGCTACCGACGTGCTTAAGCGGGTGCCGCTGCTGAGCGTAGACCTAGACGGCAACGTGAGTTTGCGCGGCAACCAGAATATTCGGGTGCTGATTAATAACAAGCCCTCGACCATCATGGCCAGCAGCATTGCCGACGGCCTGCGGCAGCTGCCTGCCGACCAGATTAAGACGGTCGAAGTCATTACCTCGCCTTCGGCCAAGTACGATGCCGAGGGCACGGGCGGCATTATCAACATCATTACGAAGGGCAATGACCTGCGCGGCGGCCAGCTGAGCCTCGATGGCAGCGGCGGCACCCGCTCGGGTACGCTGAACCTGAACGGTGGCTACCGCACCGGCAAAATGGGCTTTGCGCTCGGTGGCTTCGGGCGGGCGGGCTACAACACGCCCGGCAGCTTCAGCAACAACCAGCTGACCACCAACCCCGCCACCGGCGCCCAAACCCGCACCGCCCAAACGGCCGACACGCGCCAAAACCAGCTGTTTGGGCGCTACACCCTAGGTTGGGATTACGACCTCACCAAGCACGATGCGCTGGCGGCCTCGCTGACCTACGGCACGCGCAATGCCACCTTCTACCAGGATGCGCTGGCCACCCGCACTACCCCGCTGGCCACGGGCGCCGCCACCACTTCGGTGCGCAACGTGACCACCACCGACGACTCGGGCACCGTGGATGCCAGCCTAGCGTACTTGCACACCTTCGCCAAGCCGCAGCAGGAACTGAGTGTGCTGGCGCTGTACAGCCGCAACGACCGCACCTATCAGTTCGACAACGATACCTACGCGGCCAGCGAAGCGGCCGCGCTCGGCCGCGCGGGCAACGACAACCCCAGCGCCAACCAGGAGCTGACCGCCCAGGTAGACTACCAGGTGCCGACGGCTAAGGACCAGCTGCTGGAAGTGGGCGTGAAGGACATCAAGCGCACCGTGCAGAGCGACTACCGCTACTACGGCCAACTGGCGCTGACGCAGCCCAATAACTCCTTTCATTACGACCAAAACGTGGCGGCCGGCTATGTGGCCTACACCCTAGGGCTGCCCCACAATTTTACCTTGAAGCCCGGCGTGCGCTACGAATACACCAGCATCGCCGCTGATTTTGGGCGAGGCACGGTGGGCGATATTCCGAGCTACGGCGTGCTGGTGCCCAGCGCCAACCTGCTGCACAAGCTGCCCAGCGGCAATGTGCTGAAACTGGCCTACAACCGCCGCATCCAGCGCCCTTCGCTGCAGTTTCTCAACCCCAATCTGCAAGCTGCCAACCCACTTATTCAGACCCTAGGCAACCCCGTGCTGCGGCCCGAATACACCAATAATTACGAGCTGGGCTACAGCACGCTGCTCAAGCAGGCCAATCTGAATTTTAGCGCCTTTGTGCGCAACACCAGCGGCTCCATCCAGTCGATGCGCACGCCGCTGGGCGAGGCGGCTTACCCCGGTGCGGTGCGCATCACGTACCAAAACGTGGGGCAGGAAGACGCCTACGGCGGCAGCGCCTACACCAGCCTCGATGTGGGCACCAAGTTCAGCGTGAGTGGCGGGGTAGACACCTACTACGCCGTGCTGCGCAACAACGTGGCCGACCCGCTGTACGCCGCCCGCAACGCGGGCCTCGTGGTGAGTGGCCGGCTCTACGGCAGCTACGCCCTGCCCAAAAACTGGAACGTGCAGCTGTTTGGCTTCTACCGCGGCCAGCAGGTGCAGCTGCAAGGCGCGCAAAGCAGCTTTGCAGTGTACAGCATGAGCATCAAGCACGATTTTGCCGAGAAAAAAGGTAGCCTAGGGTTTGGGGCCGAAAACTTCTTCTCGCCCAGCAACACGGTGCGCACTAGCATCGATAGCCCGCTGCTCAGCCAAACCACCAGCACCATCCAGCACATCACGAGCTTCAAAGTGTACTTCGGCTACCGCATCGGCAAGCTCACCGCCGACGCCCGCCCCAGCAAAAGTGTGCGCAACGACGACCTGAAAACCGACGAAAACGGTGGCGGTAGCCAAGGCAGCGGTGGTACCCCGGCGGCCACCCGCCCGGCCCCAGCCCCCGCGCCGACTGAACCGGCCAAGACTGGCGCGGCCCCGAAATAGGGATAGGAGCGAGGTCATTTGGGCGGTTTTTGGGGTAGGAAAATGCATGTCCTTGCGAGCGTAGCGAAGCAAACGCACCTGTGCAGGTTGCTCGCCAAATGCTGCTCTGATGCGATTGTTTCGCTGCGCTCGCAAGGACAGGCGCCCACCCGCCCCCGGCCGGCGGGCGTAACTTGCAGCCTGACTTTTGTTGCCCTGATGCGTTCTGCCTTCCCCTTTTACTGGTTTCTATTTACCACTTTCCTGCTGAGTTACCCGGCCGCGCTGCGGGCGCAGGCCGCTATTACCTCACCCAGCCCTAGGCTCACGCGGGCCGCCGTGCTGCTCGAAGCAGCCGAGGTGCCCGCCCCACCCAAGCGCGAGCTGCGCGCCTTCTGGATTGCCACGGTGGCTAATATCGACTGGCCCAGCCAGCGCGGCGAAGCCCCCGAAGTGTACCGCCGCGAGTACCGCCGCCTGCTCGACGCCGGCCAGCGCGCCGGCCTCAACGCGGTATTCGTGCAAATCCGGCCCGTGTCCGATGCCTTCTACAAATCGGACCTAGAGCCCTGGAGCAAGTACCTCACCGGCCGCCAGGGCAAGGCGCCCGGCGAGGGCGACGACCCGCTGCCCTTCCTCATCGCGGAGGCGCACCGGCGCGGCATGGAGTTCCACGCCTGGTTTAACCCCTACCGCGCCACTATGGACACCGTGACGCGCTCGCTGGCCCCCAACCACCCGCTGCGCCAGCACCCCGAGTGGTTTATCAAGTACGCCAAGCAGTACCTCTACAACCCCGGTCTGCCCCCGGTACGCGCCCACATCAAGCGCGTGATACTCGACGTGGTGCGCCGCTACGATATTGATGGCGTGCACTTCGATGACTACTTCTACCCGTACCCAGAGGCGGGCCAGGTTTTCCACGACGAGCAAGCCTTTGCCGAGCAAAACCCCGACAACCTAGGGCTGGCCGACTGGCGCCGCCAAAACGTAAATACGCTCATCCACGACCTGCACGACAGCATTGGGGCGGCCAAGCGCTGGGTAAAATTCGGCATTTCGCCCTTTGGCGTGTGGATGAACAAGAGCGGCCACCCCGATGGCTCGGACACCCGCGCCGGGCAGCCCAGCTACTCCAACCTCTACGCCGACTCGCGGCTGTGGCTGCGCGAGGGCTGGATAGACTACATCGTGCCGCAACTCTATTGGAGCACCAAGTTCAAGCTGGTGCCCTACGCCACGATGGTGGAGTGGTGGACCCGCAACCGCTTCGACCGCCACCTCTACATCGGCCACGGCATGTACCGCATGCGCGAAAGCACCCGCTCGGACACCGCCTGGCGCAACCCGCGCGAGCTGCCCACCCAAATCCGCATCAACCGCAGCCACCCCGACGATGTGCAGGGCAGCGTGTATTTCTCGGCCAATTCGCTGCTCAATAACCCGCTGCACACCACCGATTCGCTGCGCCTCAACCTCTACCGCGCCCCGGCGCTGGTGCCCACCATGCCCTGGCTTGACAGCCTAGCCCCGCGCCCGGTGCGCGAAATGGTGCTCAACCGCACCCGCAGCGTAACCACCCTCACCTGGGCGCCCGACCCCGTGCCCGCCCCCGACGGCGACCTGGCCGCCTACTACGTGCTCTACCGCTTCGAGCGCGGCCAAGTAATGTCGCCTGCCGACCCGCGCCGCATCCTAGCCGTGGTGCGGCCCACCGGCCTAGGGCAGCCCGCTACTTTTGCCGATACCACGGCCCGCCCCGGCACGGCCTATGCCTACTTTCTCACCGCCGCCGACCGCCTGCACAACGAGAGCCTGCCGCTACGCGTGTTCTCCGAAGGCAAGCTGCCGGTGGAGATACTGGCCGCCGCGCCCGTCAATATGCCGGCCCAGGACCACCGCCCGGCGTCGCGCCCGGTAGCCACCGCGCCTAGGCCCGCCGCCCGCCCGGCCTCGCCAGTAGCCGGCGAGATAGCCCGCGCCGAAGCCGCCAAAGTGAAAGTCAAAACCAAGGAGCCGGTCAAGCGCCGCCGCCGCGGCTTCTTCGCCCGCCTGTTTGGGTTGAGGTAGCCTAGGTAGGCTGGTTGGGCTTGCTCTGGAGTTTTGAGAGAGGCAGAAAAAAGATGCAGAAAAGTGACTGTCATGCTGAGCGTAGCGAAGCATCTCTGCTGCACCGTTCAGGTGCCGTTTGGTAGAGATGCTTCGCTACGCTCAGCATGACAGTCACTTTTCCTTCTGTTCTGTCGTTGCTAGCAGGCCAGGCGTTTTAAACTACTTTGCGAGCCTTTCGCTCACCTCGCGTCGTTGCCTATGTCCCTTGCTACTCCCGCGGCCACCGCCCGCCTCATCAGTCTCGACGTTTTCCGCGGCCTTACCGTGATGGCGATGGTGGTGGTGAATAACCCCGGCGATTGGGGCCACATCTACCCGCCACTGGAGCACGCCGCCTGGCACGGCTGCACGCCCACCGACCTGGTTTTTCCGTTCTTCCTCTTCATCGTGGGCGTTAGCCTAGGGTACGCCCTGGCCGGCGTGAAGCAGCGCCACGAGCCGCAGGGCCCCGTGCTGGCGCAGGTGCTGCGGCGCGCGGCGGTGCTGTTTGGGCTGGGGCTGCTGACGTCGCTCTACCCGCACTTCGACTTCTCGACGGTGCGCATCCTGGGCGTGTTGCAGCGCATCGGGCTGGTGTACTTAGGGTGCAGCTTGCTGTACCTGACCACCAGCTGGCGTACGCAGGTGCTGCTGTTGGTCGCCTTCCTGCTCGGCTACGCTGCGCTGCTGCAACTGGTGCCCGTGCCCGGCGTTGGCCCCGCTAACCTAGAGCCTACTACCAACCTCGGCGCCTGGCTCGACCGCCTGGTACTCACCGAGCCGCACCTCTGGAAGCAGTCGCGCACCTGGGACCCCGAGGGCCTGCTGAGCACGCTGCCCGCCCTCGGCACCGGGCTGCTGGGGCTGCTGGCGGCGCAGTGGCTCCGCCGCCCCGACCTAGGCGCGCTGGCCAAAGTGCGGGGCTTGCTGGGCGCGGGCGTCTTGGCCGTGCTCCTGGGGTTGCTTTGGAACCACTGGTTCCCCCTCAACAAGGCGCTGTGGACGAGTTCCTTCGTGCTCTTCACCGGTGGGCTGGCGCTGGTGGTGCTGGCCGGCCTCTACTGGCTGTGCGATGTGCGCGGCTACCGGCGCTGGGCCACGCCCGCTATCGCGTTCGGGGTCAATGCCATTGCGGTGTTTGTGGGCTCGGCGCTGCTCTCGCGCACCTTCGGACTGATGCGGCTGGCGGGGCCGGGCGGCAAAGAAATGGGCCTAGAGGAGTGGCTGTATCAAAGCGGCATCGTGCCGTTTTTCAGCGACCCCCGCAACGCTTCTTTAGCGGGCGCAGTGGTATGTTTGCTTATCTGGGCGGCGGTGCTGAACTTTTTATACCATCGGCGCTGGGTATGGAGAGTGTGAGCAAAAGCTAGTGGTAATCCCTGTGCAATAATGTTGCAAATACAGTACTGTGTAAATTGCATCTTAGTTGCATTATACGCAACTCATTGATAGCCTTTAAGTAACTCGTAAATTTTAGACAAGCTAGTTCTTCGCCCGGAAGCGCTAGCCTGCGTTAGGTTATGAAAATTCTTATCATCGGCGGTGGCAACATGGGCCTCACTTACGCCCGCAGCTTTGTGCGTGCCCACGTTACCTCGCGCCTCGATTTGCGGCTGCTTGCCCGCTCGCCCGAGCGGGTGGCGGCCTTGGCGGCCCACGAAATCGGCACCGCTTGGGGCCAGCCCGAAGACTGCGTGCCCGGCGCCAACATCATCATTCTGGCCGTGAAGCCCCAGGACTCGGGCGCGCTGTTTGAGCAGTTGCGCGGGCTGGTGCAGCCGCAGCAGGTCATTATCAGCATCATGGCGGGCGTGCAAATCAGGACCCTGCGTGAAGCCCTAGGTACGCCCAAAGTCATCCGGGCCATGCCCAACCTGCCCGCCCAAATTGGCATGGGCATGACGGCTTTTACCAGCACCGATGAAGTGACCCGCGCCGAGCTGGTGCAGGTACAAAATCTACTCTCAACTACCGGCAAAACGGTGTACGTGGAGGAGGAAAGCGCCATCGACGCCAGCACTGCCATTTCGGGCAGCGGCCCGGCCTACGTGTATTACTGCATGGAAGCCCTTATGGCGGCCGCCGCCCAAATGGGCTTCGCGCCCGCCGAGGCCGAGCTGCTCGTCAGCCAAACCTTCCGCGGCGCGGTGGAGCTCTATAGCCAGGCCGGCCTCAGCTGCCAAGACTGGATAGCCCGCGTGTCATCGAAGGGCGGGACCACCGAGGCCGCCATGCGGGCCTTCGGCCAAGCGTCCGTGCGCGAAGGCCTCATGGCCGGCGCCACCGCCGCCCGCGACCGCGCCGAGGAGTTGGGTAAGCGCTGAGCCAGAAGCGAGTTGAGATAGTCTAAATCGCTCGTCATTGCGAGCGCAGCGAAGCAAGCGCACCTGTTCAGTACCGCCGTTCGGGTGCGATTACTTCGCTGCGCTCATTAATGACAAGCGATTTTTTGCGTAAGCCATAAAATGCTGCGCTGCGCTTGCAACGACAAGCGTCTTTTACCGCTCTCTCACCCCGCTTTCAAATGAAAAAGACAGCTTTACTCGCCGGCGCCACCGGGCTGGTGGGCCAGGCGCTTCTGCCGCTGCTGCTGGCCTCCGAGCGCTACGCCAAAGTGATAGTGGTGGGCCGCCGGGCGGTGGCCGTGCAGCACCCCAAGCTCACGCAGGTGGTTACGGAGCTGGGGCAGCTCGACGCCGAGCGCCTGCGCCTCGTTGCCGACGATGTGTACTGCTGCCTAGGTACCACCAGGCGGCAGGCCGGCTCCAAAGAGGCTTTTTTTGAAGTTGATTTTTCGCACGTTGTAAAGCTGGCGGCCCTTACGGCGGCCAATTTTGCGACCCAGTTTCTGGTGGTATCGGCGCTGGGCGCCGACACCGAATCGCGCTTCTACTACAGCCAGGTCAAGGGCAAAATGGAGGCTGCCGTGCGCCAAACGCCCTTTCGGGCCATCCACATTTTCCGGCCTTCGCTGCTGCTAGGCACGCGCGCGGCCCCGCGTTTGGGCGAGCGTATCGGGGGCTGGCTGCTGGCGCTGGCGCGTCCCCTCTTGCGCGGCCGCTGGCAGAAGTACCGGCCCGTTGCGGCCACCGCCGTGGCCCAAGCCATGCTGCGCGCCGCCGAAGACGATGGTGGCGGCATAAAGGTGCACGAGCTGGGCGGCGAGTAGGCACCCGCTGGCGCCCTAGGGTTGCGGTTACTAAAAAAGCGGCCCCGATAGACAACTGCTATCGGGGCCGCTTTGGCTAAGGATAAAGGCTACTAGCGTAGTAAACTACCACCGGCGACCATAGCCCCGCCCACGGGGCGCATTGTAGTATCCACGCGGGGCATAGTAGGGGCGAGGAGCGTAGTAGTAAGGTTGCGGATATACCACTACGGGCGGGGGCGCCACCACCACCGGCGCTGCCACCGGCGGGTAATAGTAGCGCGGCCCGTAGTAAGCCCGTGGGCGAGGAGCGTAATAGGGCCGTCCGATTTGGGCATTAATGATTACTTGGGCGGAGGCCGACTCGGCGCCGAGCACTCCTAGGCTCAGCAGCAAAGCGAATAACACAGGTTGAAGGCGCATGAGTGGGGCGCGCCGTAGCGCGCTGGGTTAGAAGGTGAAAAACGAGAGCTGTACCTAAAAATCAGTGGGTGAGGTGTGCTGGCAACCAGGGCCGGGTGCTACCGCCCACCGCGCCGGCCGCCCCCGCCGGGGCCACCGCGAAAGCCGCCATTACCGCCGCGAAAGCCACCGTTACCACCCCGGTAGCCACCTTCGCCGCGGTAGCCGCCACGGCCCCGGCCGGGGCCGTAGTAGGGTGCTGGCCGCACCCGCACGGGCGGGGCGTAGTAGCCAGGGCGGCCGTAGTAGCTGGGGCCATAGCCGTACCCGTAGCCACCGCCGCCATACGGGTAGCCGTAGCCCGTGCTGGCACCCACGTACACGCCGGGCGTGCAGCTGCTGAGCAGCAAGCTAAAGCCCACTACAAAAAACAGGGCAAACAAAGATTTGAGTCGCATAGCTGGAGCGCCGAAGCGCTTTGGTTAATTCTAGATGGATACTCGAACAACACGAGTTAGACGCGATTAAGGTCCCTGGGTTTAAAGCCCGTCGCCGCAGAAATGTAAGCGGTGGCGAGGCGCAAGCCGCCGGGTTCTCGCAGGTAACTACCTAGGACATTTACTAGAAAAAGCCGTGCCAAGTTTTACGGCCAACAGTACCGGGAGCGGTCAGCTTTCGAGGCTATTTAACCTACAAAAGACTGCTTTCTGCTGCGTGCTGATGGCAGCAAAATTAAGTTGAAAATATTTTATTAATGCTTGATATACAGCAGTTTTAATTCGGTGTAAAACCGTCAAAAAGTGAATTTTGCCAACCGGCCGGGCGTTGACAGTATAAGCACCGATTACCTAGCTATTTACTACTATGAAAAGCCCCGCCGAATACCTCGCCCCGCACGTATTTGAAGCCCGCCGCCCGCGCTGCGAGCTGCAGCCCGTAGTGGGCTACGCCGATGCGCTCCACGCCGTAGAGCAGGCCCTGGCCGATGCCGAGAAATACAAATACTTGCTCATGCGCGCCCTGCGCCGCCACGCCGACGAGCTAGCCACTCCCGCGCTGGCCGCGCCCCAGCGCCAGCCCGAAACGCCGGTGGTGCCCATGTACCCCGAAGGCCTGCCACTGGCCGCCTAGGGCCGTGCCCACACACAAAAGCCGCCGTTTGCTTACGCAAACGGCGGCTTCTTTTTTAGCGCCCTAGGAAAACGATAGGGCTGGCTTAATAAAACCGGTCGGGCAGCAGGTACTGCTGCACGTAGTCCCGGATGCCGTCTTCGAGTGAGGTGAAGGGCAGCGCGTAACCGATGCTGCGCAGCTTGCTCATGTCGGCCTCGGTGAAATACTGGTACTTGTCGCGGATGTCCTCGGGCGTGTCGCGGAAGCGCACGTCGGGCGCGGCACCTAGGGCCGCGAAGGTGTTTAGCGTGAGGTCCATGAAGGTGCGGGCCTGGCCGCTACCTAGGTTGTAGATGCCCGACTGCGTGCGGTGGTTGAGCAGGAAAAAGCACACTTCCACCACGTCCTTGACGTACACAAAATCGCGCATCTGGCCGCCATCGATGTAGTTGGGGTTGTGCGAGCGGAAGAGCGTCATGTTGCCGTGCTGCCGAATCTGATGGAAGGCGTGCAAAATCACCGATGCCATGCGGCCCTTGTGGTACTCGTTGGGGCCGTACACGTTGAAGAACTTCAGGCCGGCCCAGAAATACGGCTTTTCGGCCTGCTGCACGGCCCAGTTGTCGAAGTCGTTTTTCGACTCGCCGTAGGGGTTGAGCGGGCGCAGCTCGGGCAGCAGCGCCTCGTTGTCGGAATAGCCTAGGGTGCCGTCGCCGTAGGTGGCCGCCGACGAGGCGTACACCAGCGGCAGCTGGTAGCGCACGCAGGCCTGCCACATCTGCTTGCTGTAGTTGAGGTTAAGCAAGTCGAGCACGGCGTAGTCCTGCTCGGTGGTGTCGGTGCGGGCCCCTAGGTGGAACACAAATTCCACCTGCTCGTGGTGCTGGTCGAGCCAGTCAAAAAACTCGAGGCGGTCGACGTACTCGCGTAGCTTTTTGCCCCGGATGTTGGGGAGCTTTTTCTCCACGGCAAAATTGTCGACCACCACAATGTCGTTAAAGTTGGCGGCGTTGAGGCGCGAGACTAAGCAGCTGGCGATAAAGCCGGCCGCACCGGTTACAACTATCATAAGAAAGCAAATTTGGCCTTAAAGGTAGCGCCCGCTGGCGAGCTACCCTTGGGGCAGTAGCGGCTACCGGTGCTGGCTCGCCCAAAAGCGGAGGCCGGGCCGCCGCAGGGAGTCGGCGTATCTTTGCCGCCCCCAAAACTGGTGCCGCAACCGATGGTCGGGGGGTATGTAGCCCGCCCGCCGTTGCCGCCCACCTTCCTATCCGCTATGCTATACGTTAGTCGCCGCGAGCACTTTAATGCCGCCCACAAACTTTACAACCCCTCCTGGACGCCCGAGCGCAACAAGGAAGTATTCGGGCCCTGCGCCAACGAAAACTGGCACGGCCACAACTACGAAATGATAGTGACCGTGAAGGGCCAGCCCGACCCCGACACCGGCTTTGTGGTGGACCTCAAGGCCCTCAGCGACCTCATCAAGGTGCATATCACCGACCAGGTCGACCACAAAAACCTGAATCTCGACGTGCCTTTCCTGCAAGGCCAGCTCGCCAGCACCGAAAACCTGGCCGTGGCCTTCTGGCAAATCTTGGTGCGCGAGCTGCCCGCCCTCACGCCGGCCCAGCTGCACTGCATCAAGATTTACGAAACGCCCCGCAACGCGGTGGAATACTACGGCTAGCGCCGAGTTAAGAGTTATGAGTTAAGAGTTATGGATTAGCTCTTCGTCCCGAGCCGAGTCTGCTTATTCAACTCTTAACTCATAACTCTCAACTCATAACTCTTCCATGAAATACTATCTCATTGCCGGCGAGCGCTCCGGCGACATGCACGCCGCCAACCTGCTGCACGAGCTGAAAGAGCAGGACCCGGCCGCTGACTTCCGCTACTGGGGCGGCGACCTGATGCAGGCCGAGGGCGGGCACCTCGTGCACCACTACCGCGAGCTGGCCGTGATGGGGTTTTGGGAAACGGCCACGAGTATTCTCAAATTTCGGGGGTATCTGAAGGAGTGCCAGCGCGACATTCTGGAGTATAAGCCCGACGTGCTGGTGCTGGTCGATTACGGTGGGTTCAACCTGCGGATGGCGGCCTGGGCCAAGGCGCACGGCGTGCGGGTGTTCTACTACATCTCGCCTAAAATCTGGGCCTGGAACCAGAGCCGCGTCGAGAAAATCAAGGCCCACGTGGACCGGATGTTCGTCATCCTGCCGTTTGAGGAGGAGTTCTACCAACGCTTTGAGTATAAGGTTGATTACATCGGCAACCCCACGGTCGACCAGGTGGCCGACTTCGTGCCCAACCCCGGCTTTGAGGCCCAGCACGGCCTCGACCCCGGGAAGCCGATAATCGCGGTGCTGCCGGGCTCGCGCAAGCAGGAACTCGAAGAAATGCTGCACGAAATGCTGGCCGTGCTGCCCGCGTTTCAGGAGTACCAGTTTGTGGTGGCCGGCGTGAGCAACCTCGACCGCGCGTACTACCAGCACTTTGAGCGCAATGGCATCAAGCTGGTTTTTGACCAAGCCTACGACCTGCTGAGCCGCGCCAGCGCAGCGCTCGTGACCAGCGGCACGGCCACGCTCGAAACGGCCCTTTTTGGGGTGCCGCAGGTGGTGTGCTACCGCACCAGCGCAGTAACCTACCAGGTGAGCAAGGCACTGATTAAGGTACCCTATATCTCGCTGGTCAACCTCATTATGAGCCGCGAGGTGGTGCAGGAGTTCATCCAAAGCAAGTTCACGGCCCGCAACCTGCTCGATGAGCTCAAGCGCCTGCTTACTGACCAGGACTACATTGCCCGCCAAAAAGCCGGCTACGCCGAGCTGCGCGCCAAGCTAGGGCAGCACAACGCTGCTCGCCAGACGGCGACGCTGATGGTGAAGTATTTGCGGGAAGGGAAGTAGCGCTGACTCTGTGAGTCCGCGAGTAGAAGTGTTCATTGACAAGCATTCGCGGACTCACAGAGTCCGCACTACGGCTGAACATTCACCCCCTTTGGCGGTTAAAACAGCGATAAATCGGTGGGCCGCTGCGGCTGGCCGAGCGTACTTCGCCAATGACCCTGCCGCTCCAGCCCCCACCCGCCGCCAGTGCCACCCGCACCACCGTGGCGCGCGTAGCCGGCGCGGCCACCACCCACGCCACCGACCTGCTGGCCGTGGAGGCTCCGCTGGAAATCAGCTTGCTGCACGGCCCCGCCGCCCAGCGCCAGACGCGCAGCCTCGCCGTGACTATGCGCACGCCCGGCCACGATGCCGAGCTGGTGGCGGGCTTCCTGTTGAGCGAGGGCATCATTCAACAACCCACGGACATCCTGCACATCGAGCACCGCGCCGACCCTAGGCGGCCCGAGGAGCGCGGCAACGTGATACGCGCTGAGCTAGCCCCCGGCGTAGCCGTGGAACTAGACCGCCTGGAGCGGCATTTTTACACCACTTCCAGCTGTGGGGTGTGCGGTAAAACCAGTATTGCGGCTGTGCGCGCCACCGCGTGCCCGGTACCGCCCGCCCTGGACAGCCCTAGGGTGTCGGCCGCCCTCATCCATGCGCTTCCGGGGCGGCAGCGAGCGGCCCAGGCCGTGTTTGAGCAAACGGGCGGCTTACACGCCACGGCGCTGTTTTCGGCGGCCGGCGAGCTGCTGCTCTTGCGCGAAGACGTGGGCCGCCACAATGCCTTTGATAAAGTGGTGGGCGCGTCGCTGCTGAGCGGGCAGTTTCCCCTAGGTCAGCACCTGGTGCTGCTGAGCGGCCGGGCTAGCTTCGAACTGGTGCAAAAGGCCGCAATGGCGGGCGTCGCTATCCTGGCGGCGGTGGGCGCCCCCAGCAGCCTGGCCGTGGAGGCGGCCGACGAGTTCGGCCTCACGCTGCTGGGCTTCGTGCGCAATGAGCGCTTCAATATTTACTCGCACGCCCAGCGCATCACCGACGTATGAAACTGCGACTAGAAGAAGACTCGCTGCGCCTGCGGCTTTCGGCCGCTGAGGTCCAGCAATTTGCCCAAACCGGGCGCGTGGCCTACACCATCGTGTTTGGCCCCGCGCCTGACCAGACTTTGCACTACGCCCTCGAAAAGCTGCCCGCTACCGCTGCCACTACTGCTGTGCAGGTGCGCTATGCCGCCGGGGCGCTGGCCGTGGAGGTACCCGCCACCCTGGCCCAGGAGTGGACGGAAACCGAAAAAAATGGCTTCTCGGCGCAAATCATTGTCGCTGAAGGTCGACAGTTACGTATCCTGGTTGAAAAAGACCTGGACTGTCGCCACTAGCCTTTTACCTGGTCGCTAGCAGCATTCCTGATTAGCTTTGGTATCGTCACGCATCCCACCCTTACTACCTCTATGAATATGGAAGATTCTCCCATCGCCGACGCCAGCAAGTCTGGCCAGCTTCACCAGCAAAAGGCCGAAATAGCCCCCGTGAGCGGCGAACGCCCCGACCAGGGCGAGGCCCCCGTGGCTGACTACGAACACACTGCCTCCGACAACCCTACTAAGGACGAGCACGAGGAAAATGCCGGCGCGCCGCCGGCCCACGAGCACATTCCGGCCCCGCCCACGGCCGAGGCCAAGTATCTGTACCCGGTGCTGGCCCAGCCCCCCGAAGCCCTCACCGGCCTCAAGTTGGAGCCGCGCGCCAAAATTGCGGCCGGCGTCACGGCCGTTATCAAGTCTATGCAGTTTAGCTGGACTGAGGGCGGCGTGGGCCGCGGCACCAAGGCGCTGCTGGGTCTCAACCAGAAGGACGGCTTCGACTGCTCGTCCTGCGCCTGGCCCGACCCCGACGAGCACCGCTCGGTAGCCGAGTTTTGCGAAAATGGCGCGAAGGCTACGGCCTCCGATGCCGACGACAAAGCCGCGGGCCCTGAGTTTTTTGCCCAGCATAGCCTGGCCGACCTCTCGCGCCTGACCGACCGCGACCAGAACAACGCCGGCCGCCTCACGCACCCCATGGTGAAGCGCCCCGGCGGCACGCACTACGAGCCCATCGAGTGGCCCGAGGCGTTCCAGATTGTGGCTGATGAGTTGAACGCCCTGGCCTCGCCCGACGAGGCGGTGTTCTACACTTCGGGCAAAATTCCGAACGAGCCGGCCTTCTTGTTTCAGCTCTTCGTGCGGCAGTTTGGCACCAATAACCTGCCCGATTGCTCCAACATGTGTCACGAGAGCAGCGGCTCGGCCCTGAGCCCAACCCTAGGCTTGGGCAAAGGCTCCGTCACGCTCAACGACTTTTACGAGGCGGAGGTAATTCTCGTCATCGGCCAGAACCCCGGTACCAACCACCCGCGGATGCTCTCGGCTTTGCAGCACGCCAAGCGCAACGGGGCCAAGATTATCAGCGCTAATCCGCTGATTGAAGCGGGCTTGAACCACTTCAAAAACCCGCAAGATTTCATGAACCCGCTGCGCGCCCTCGGTGCGCTGATGGGTGACGGTACGCCCATCACCGACCTCTACCTGCAAGTGCGGGTCGATGGCGACATGGCCCTGCTGCGCGGCATCATGAAGCACCTGTTTGAGGCCGAAGACCGCAACCCCGGCCAGGTGGTAGACCGGGCCTTTGTAGCAGAGTTTACAACCGGCTTCGAGTCGTTTGAGCAGAACATCCGCAACACCAGCTGGGAAGAAATCGAGGAGATTAGCGGCATCAGCCGCGCCTTGCTGCTGGAGGCCGCTAATATGCTGGCTACCAAGCAAAAAATCATCACCTGCTGGGCGATGGGCGTGACGCAGCAGCGCCAGGGCGTGCAAACGATTCAGGAAATCGTGAACCTGCACCTCATGAAGGGCGCCATCGGCAAGCCCGGCGCGGGCACCTGCCCGGTGCGTGGCCACTCCAACGTGCAGGGCGACCGCACAATGGGCATTTGGGAGCGGATGCACGCGCCGTTCCTCGACGCGCTCGACAAGGAATTCCAGTTTAAGTCGCCCCGCAAAGACGGCTTCGACGTAGTGGAAAGCCTCAAGATGATGAACGCCGGCAAAACCAAGGTGTACTTCAGCCTGGGCGGCAACCTGCTGGCCGCCGGCCCCGATACGGAGTTTATCGCCGAGGGCATGCGCAAGCAAAACCTAACCGTGTTCGTGGGTACCAAGCTCAACCGCGGCCACCTCGTGACCGGCAAAACCAGCCTGTTGCTGCCCACCTTCGCGCACGTCGATATCGATATGCAGAAATCGGGGCACCAGATGACGTCCTGCGAAAACTCGATGGGCGTCGTGAGCCAGAACAAAGGCATCCTGGTGCCGCTGGCCGGCGATATGCTGAGCGAAGTCGCCATCATCAGCGGCGTAGCCATTGCCACGCTCGGTGAGAAAACCACCACCGACTGGGTGGCCATGACGGAGAACTACGACGTTATCCGCGACCATATTTCGCGGGTTATTCCGGGCTTCGAGCGCTTCAACGAGGGCCTGCGGCAGCCAGGCGGCTTCTACCTGCCCAACGGCCCCCGCGAGCGCAAGTTCACGACTAAGAACGGCAAGGCCAACTTCTCCACCACCGAGCTAGAGAAGTACACCCTGGAGCCCGACCAGCTCATCCTGATGACGGTGCGCAGCCACGACCAGTTCAACACGACCATCTACGAGTACAACGACCGCTACCGGGGCATCCACAACGAGCGCCGCGTGCTGTTTATGAACAAGGCGGACATTGCTTCGCGCGGCCTTAAGGCCAAGGACCTCATTGACATCACGAGCCACTACGAGGGCGAGCAGCGCACGGTGGAGAAATTCGTCGTAGTGCCCTACGATATTCCGAAGGGCAACGTGTCGGCCTACTTCCCCGAGGCTAACCCGCTGGTGCCCATCACGAGCGTGGCCAAGGTGAGCAATACGCCTACCTCCAAGTACGTGGTCGTGACGGTAGTACCGGCCAAAGTCGAAAAGGCTCAGCCGGCCCAGAAGCAACGTGCTGAGGCCGTGCCTGCCTAGGTGCCACTGTCGTTTTAGAAAAGCCTCTGGCGTTGCGCCAGGGGCTTTTTCTTTTGGGGGTAATTGCGCCAAGTCCACAACAAGTACCCCGCCAGCGCGTAGCTATAGTAGATTAGCAAAATTCTTACGCCGCCGGCTTGTGCGATTACGTACTACCTCTACCTTGCATTACAGTAGCGCTTTAAGCGTCAATTATTCACCTCCCGTTCATCTTTAAAATTCCCTTCTATGCCCGACACTTCCGCTGGGCTGCTTGACCGCAGCCGTACCGTTGCCGGCCCCGGCTACAACCGCTGGCTGGTGCCGCCGGCCGCGCTGGCCATTCACCTGGCCATCGGCCAGGCCTACGCCTTTAGCGTGTTTAATAAGCCTCTGGGTTCACTCATCAGCGGTGACCCGGCCCATCCCGCGCCCACCGACTGGACGCCCGGCCAGATTGGCTGGACGTTCTCCATCGCCATTGTGCTGCTGGGTTTATCGGCGGCCATTTTTGGCAAATGGCTTGAGCGCGTAGGGCCGCGCAAGGCCATGCTGGCCTCGGCGCTGTGCTTCGGCGGTGGTTTTCTCATTGGCTCGTATGGCGTGCACATTCACAGCCTGCCGCTGCTGTATTTCGGCTACGGCTTCGTGGGCGGCATCGGGCTGGGTATCGGCTACATCTCGCCGGTGAGCACGCTGATTAAGTGGTTCCCCGACCGTAAAGGCGTGGCTACGGGCATGGCCATCATGGGTTTTGGGGGCGGCGCCATGATAGGCTCGCCGCTGGCCGTGGCGCTCATGAACCACTTCAAAGGCTCGGCGCCGCAGGGTGTGGCGCCCACGTTTATCGCAATGGGTATCATCTACTTGCTGTTTATGCAGTGGGGCGTTTGGACCATCCGCGTGCCCGCCGATGACTGGAAGCCCGCCGGCTACGTGCCCAGCACCGACCACAACGCCATGATTACGACCGGCAACGTATCGGCCGACAACGCCATCAAAACGCCGCAATTCTGGCTGCTGTGGGTGGTGCTGCTCTGCAACGTAACGGCCGGTATTGGCGTGCTCGAAACTGCCTCACCACTCATCCAAGCCGTTATTTCCGGCACCGAGAAAGGCAAGGGCATGGACACCGCCGCGCTCGCGGCGGCTGGCGCTGGTTTCGTTGGCCTGCTCAGCTTGTTCAATCTGCTGGGGCGCTTCTTCTGGTCGTCGGCCTCGGATAAGATAGGTCGTAAGCCCATCTACCTCGTCTATTTCGGCCTGGGGGTGATTCTGTACGCCCTGGCTCCAACGCTGGGTCTTGGTGGGCAGCTCACGCTATTCGTAGTTGTGGCCTGCGTGATTATCAGTATGTACGGCGGTGGTTTCTCCACCGCGCCGGCCTACCTGTCCGACCTCTTTGGTAAGTACCAGGTAGGGGCCATCCACGGGCGTTTGCTCACGGCTTGGAGCACGGCCGGCGTCCTAGGTCCGCTCATCGTGCACAGCTTGTCGGAAGGCCGCAAGGCTGCCGGCTTCACTGGCGCAGCTGCTTACCAAACGGTGTTTTACACCATGGCGGGCCTGCTGGCCGTCGGTTTTCTGGCCGACTTGGCCGTGACGGCCGTCAACGCAAAGTATCAGGAGAAAGGCCCCGTGGTTGCCGAAGCCGGCGGCCACTAAGTCATTGCCCATCATTCTTAATTCTATCCGATAATGAATCCAAAAGCAAATTCCACTGCTCCCGTTGCTGAAGAATCAGCCGGCGGCTCGACCATTTTGGCTTGGCTCTACGTGGGCATTCCGCTAGCGTGGGGCGTCTCGCAGACGTTTATCAAAGCGCTGGCGCTGTTTAAATAACGGTAATAGCAAATAAAAAAGCCGCCCGATTCTAGTGAATCGGGCGGCTTTTTTTGTGATGGGAGTTTGCACGGATGGGTTACAGACCCTGCCGATACGGCCAAACTGGCCATGCCGTGCCCGCCGCAAAATGCGTCGGCTCGGGCGCTAGCTCCAGCAAGCCGTCGGCCGTGAGCAGGCCCGCTAGGTCGCCCGAGCCAGCGGTTGGAGCAGGATGGGCCAGCAGACGGCCACCGGGCGCGTTTTCGAGCCGCACGGCCAGAAAGTACGTGAGCGTGGGCTTGAATTCTACGGCTTCGGTTAGCTCCGCAAAAACCAACGGCCTAGGTATCGCCTGCTGACATGCCCGCAACCAGCCCTGCACGTAGCGGTAATACGCCGCAAACGTCGCCACCGGGTTGCCCGGCAGGGCAAACACCACCGCGCCGCCCGGCCGCTGCCCAAACCACAGCGGCTGCCCCGGCCGCTGCGCCACCCGGTGAAACAGCTCCGCCGCGCCCGACTCGCGCAGCGCCTGCGGCAAAAAATCAGCCTTGCCTTTCGACACGCCGCCGCTTAGCAGCACGGCATCGTACTTGGCCAGCAGCGGCGGCAGGCTGGCTTTCAGCGTGTCTAGGTCGTCGTTGAAGTGAAAAACCGTGCTTATTGCCCCATCCAGGGTCAGCGCGGCTTGCAGCATATAGGCATTGGAGCGCCGAATCTGGTGGGGGAGGGGTGTCTCAGTTACGTCTACTATCTCGTCGCCAGTGCTCACTATGGCCACGCGGGGCCGCCGCGCCACGGCCAGCGTGGCCGCGCCCACGGTGGCGGCCACGGCTATTTCGGCGGGGCTGAGGAGCTGGCCGGGTGCGAGCAGCTGCGCGCCGGCCGCCTGGTCGCTGCCCTGCGCGTGCACGTTATGGCCCTGGCGGGGCGGGGCCACGCGCACGGTGGCCCAGCGCGCGGGCTCGTCCGTAAAGTCCAGGTCTTCGTAGCGAATGACGGTGTCGGTGCCGGGCGGCAGCGCCGCGCCGGTCATTATCTCAATGGCGGCCTGCGGGTTGTGTAGCGGCTCGGGTACCGCCCCAGCCAGCTGCGTGCGTTCGATGGGAAAGGTGATTTGGCCCGCTGCCAGCGCCGCAAAACTGAGCGCGATGCCGTCCATTGTTACGCGGTTGTAGGGCGGAAAATCGCGGTCGGCGGTTATGGTCTGGTGCAGCACGCGGCCCACGGCGGCGGCCAGGGGCACGGTTTCGGAGGAGAGGGGCCGGGCGGTGGCGAGAATCTGTTGGTAGGCGTCAGCGACGGAAAGCATGGGGCGAGGTAGCGCGAACTTGGTAGTTCGCGTATGTGGACGGACAACGTGCAGCATGGGCACACTACCCATTTGCATACGCGAACTACAAAGTTCGCGCTACGCTGTTACAGCCTTATGACTAACGCCCCCACGCCCCGCACCAAGCACGCTGACCTCGCCCGCCCCGACCTAGGCGAATTTGCCCGCCACGAGCTGGCCTTCCTAGGGGCGCCCTGCGGCGAAATCCAGCAGCTGGCCGCTCGCCTCACGGCCGCTCTAGCTCCCGCCGGGCACCGCGTGGGCTACGTCGATGCCGACCACGCCAGCGGCGACGCCGATGCCGAACAAACCATGAGTGCGCTGCTGCAAGCCGGCGCGGCGGTAGAAGTAACCGACAAAATCCATTTCCGCCGCCGCGATGAGCTCCGGGCCCTCGACCGCTTCTCGCAGCCCGAGCTACTAGCCGGCACCAACCTAGTGCTGGTGAATGGCAACCACTTCCGCGCCCGCCACCAAGTCGTGCTGATTGACCCGCGCAAGTCGCTGGCCCACAAGCTTGACAAGCTAGCCGACGTGCAGGCTATAGTCTTTGCCGCCGGCGTAGCCGAATTGCCGGATTACCTGCAGGCGCACCTGCCGCACCACGCCCAGCTCCCAAAATTCGCCCTAGCCGACGTGGCCGGCCTAGCCGCTTGGGTGCAGCAATGGCTACAAAGTCGCCAGGCCCCACTGCGCGGCCTGGTGCTGGCCGGCGGCCTCAGCCAGCGGATGCAAACCGATAAAGGCCGCCTCCGCTACGGCCCCGACGGCCGCGAGCAGCGCGAAGTAGCCGCCGCCCTGCTGGCCGAAGTCTGCCAGGATGTCTTCGTATCGTGCCGCGCTGACCAAGCGGCCGAGCTGCCGGCCGGCCTGCAACCCTTGGCCGATACTTTCTTGGGCCTGGGGCCCCTAGGGGGCATTTTGTCGGCCCTGCGGCACGACCCCAACGCGGCGTGGCTGGTGCTGGCCTGTGACCTGCCGTTTATGACCGCCGACACGCTGCGCCAACTGGTGGCCGGCCGCCAGCCCAGCCGCCTGGCCACCGCTTTCCAGAGCCCCGGCAGCGATTTTCCCGAGCCGCTTATCACCATTTTTGAGCCCCGCGCTTACCCTGAGTTGCTGCGCTTTTTAGGCCTGGGTTACTCCTGCCCCCGCAAGATGCTTATCAATAGCGACGTGGAAGTGCTGCCTACGCCCACCGGCGAAGTGCTGCGAAATATAAATACGCCGGCCGAGCGCGCCGCTGCCGAGCAGGAATTGAGCTGAGGCAGCTACTGCTCGGTAGTTACAAACAGCGCCTGAAATCAGTTGATTTCAGGCGCTGTTTGCTTATAGCATTATTTAATAATAACAAGTATTCATGCTTGCGAAGCAGCCTGGAAACTCTAAAAATTTTATTTGTGCGCCAGGTGTGAGTAGAGCTAATCCATTTGGGTTATTACCTTAGTCGGGAGGTTATAGAGCCTATTCGAGCGCGTCTTACCTAAGTTATTATTTCTATTAGATATGTCCAGTAATAGTACGTTTCTTATAGGTGGGTTTGGGCTGGCGGTGCTGCTGCAAGCGGCCCCCGCGCTAGCCCAGGTCGATAGCGTGCGCGCCAGCACGCTGCCTGGCCGCCAACTCGCCGAAAAAGCCTATAACGCTGGTCTGGCTAGCTTCAATGCCCGCAATTATGCGGCGGCCCTCACCAGCTTCGACCAGGCGCTAGCCGCCAAGCCCGACTTTGCCGCCGCCTATGCCAATCGCGCCGCTACCCGCCTGGCCCTGAAAGAATACCCCGCCGCCGTAACCGACTACGACCAGGCGCTGAGGCTGGAGCCCGGCGCCTATGCTGCCTATTTCGGACGCGGTCAAGCGCGGGAGGCCACCGGCCAGGCCGCAGAAGCCGAAGCCGACTACGCCGCCGCCCTCAAAGCCAACCCCATCTACGCGCCGGCCTGGTACAACCGCGGCGTGCTGCGCTTCGAGCACGGCGAGTACCAGGCGGCGCACGACGATTTTAGCGGTGCGGTAAAAGCCGATTCGACCTATGCCTACGCCTACCACGACCGGGCTAGCGCCAGCCTGCGGCTGGGCAACTACGCCGCCGCCGTGCCCGACTACTCGCGGGCGCTGACTTTGCAGCCCACGCTACTGCCGGCGCTACTAAACCGGGCCGCCGCCGAGCGCCGCGCCGGCAAACTCACCGAAGCCCTGCGTGATTATGACGCTTACCTCGCGCAAAAGACCGATAATGCCCTAGCATTTAGCAACCGGGGTAACGCCCGCTTCGATAACAAGGACTACGCCGGCGCCGTGGCCGATTTCGGTCGCGCCATCGCTCTAGACGCTGCTTACGCCTACGCCTGGAACAATCGCGCCGCCGCCGAGCTAAAGCTAGAGCAGTACGCCAAAGCCAGCGCCGACGCTACCGAGGCCATCCGCCTCAACCCCAAGTACGCCGAGGCCTACCTCAACCGGGGCCACGCCCGCGAAATGCTGCGCCAAGCCGACGAGGCCTGCCAAGACTGGCGCCGGGCCGCCTCCCTAGGTATGCTGATTGGCAATCGCTACGCGGCCGCGGCGGGCTGCACCGGTCAGGCCGCTGAGGAATCTGCTGATAAAGAATAGGGTTAAGTAATTGATAGTGTTTATAGTTATCCGTAGTACCGCTATTCCATTTATGGCTACTTATTCGCACTTGTTGCGCCGCTTGCCACTGGCTTTGCTGCTGGCCACCAGCCTGCCGAGCGCCGCGCAGAGCATCCTGTTTACCAAAGACCAATTTAAGGAAAATAAGGATGGGCTGAAGGAGGCCCAGCGCGAGTTGAAAGCCGGCGACGAGGCTTACCTGGCTGACCCGGCGCGTTACCTCGTGGCGCTGCCGCACTACCTAGCCGCGCAGGAATTCAACCCCGATAATGCGGAGCTGAACGCCAAGATTGGCGACTGCTACCTGCATTCGGGCACGAAGGCGGCGGCGCTGCCGTATTTGCAGAAAGCACAGAAGCTAGAGCCCGCCAACGATGCGCGCACGCACTACCTGCTGGGCCAAGCGCTGCACCTGAATGCCAAATGGGCCGCTGCCATCAAGGAATACCAGCAGAGCGCGCCGATGGGCGGCAGCAAGGCTGCCGACGGTGCCCTGACCGTGACAGCCGAGGACTTGTCGCGCCGCGTGCGGGAGTGCCGCAATGGAATGGAGCTGCAAAAGCGTCCTGCTAGGGTATTCATCGACAATGCCGGCCCCGAAATCAACTCGGCCTACTCTGATTACGGCCCGGTAGTAGCGGCCGATGAGACGACGCTGCTCTTTACCTCGCGGCGGCCTAACTCGGCCAGTGTGGCTAAAGACCCACTGGGCGACAGCTACTTTGAGGACGTGTACCAGGCGGCGTGGCAGGGCAAAAAGTGGACTTCGGCCGCCAACCTCGGCGCGCCCGTCAATACCAAAAACCACGATGCGACCGTGGGCCTCGCTCCCGATGGCCAGCGCCTGCTCGTGTACGCCGACGAGAGCGGCGGCGACCTGCTCGAATCGAACCTACGCGGCATCACCTGGGACAAGCCCAAGGGGCTGGGCAGCCGCATCAACTCGAAATACCACGAGTCGTCGGCCGCGTACTCGCCCGATGGGCGCTACCTCTACTTCGTGAGCGACAAACCCGAGGGCGGGCGCGGCGGCCACGATATTTATAAGGTGGAGCTGGCCGGCAACCGGCCCGCCGAGAACCTGGGGCTGATTATCAACACGCCCTACGGCGAGGAGGCCGTGTTTATTATGCCCGATGGCAAGACGCTGTACTTCTCCTCGGAGGGCCACAACTCGATGGGCGGCTACGACATTTTCAAGTCGGTGTACCAGAACGGCAAGTGGAGCGAGCCCGAAAACCTGGGCTGGCCCATCAATACGCCCGACGACGACGTGTTTTTCGTGGCCTCGGCCTCGGGCCGGCACGGCTACTACGCCAGTGACCGGCCGGGCGGACTAGGCGGCAAGGACATCTACCGCATCACCTTCCTAGGTCCCGAAAAGCCGCCCGTGCTCAGCGAAGAAAACCAGCTGCTGGCCTCGCGCCTCGCCCCGATTACCCAGACGGTGCTGGCGCCACCCGTGGCCGTGGCCACGGCCCAGGTCACCATCCTGAAAGGCACCGTGACCGACGACCTGACCAAGATGCCCGTGGAAGCCCTTATCGACCTGATTGACAACAAGACCGGCCAGAGCATTGCCACCTTCCACAGCAACGCCACCTCGGGCCGCTACCTCGTGAGCCTGCCCTCGGGCACCAACTACGGCATCGTGGTGCGGCAGGAGGGTTACCTGTTCCACTCCGAAAACTTCGACCTACCCGCCGACGCGGCATACGCCGAGGTGACCAAGGATATTCCACTCAAGAAGCTGGAAGTCGGTGTTGTTATCGTGCTGAGCAACATCTTCTTCGACACCGGCAAAGCTACCCTGCGCCCCGAAAGCACCGCCGAGCTGGAGCGCCTCCAAAAGCTGCTCGCCGACCAGCCCACCATCCGCCTCGAAATGGCCGGCCACACCGATAACATCGGCAAGCCCGCCGCTAACCAGGACCTCAGCCAGCGCCGCGCCCAGGCCGTAGTGGCGTACCTCACGCAGCACGGCATCGCCGCCGACCGCCTCGCCGCCGCCGGCTACGGCGACACCCGCCCCGTGGCGCCCAACGATACCAAGCTCGGCCGCCAACTCAACCGCCGCACCGAGTTTAAAGTGACGGGGAAGTAGACCACCATCTGTCATTGCCGCGCTTCGCTTTGCTACGCTCGCAATGACAGGCGCGGCCCTAGGCGGCCCGCATCAGCCGCAGCGGTGACTTCTCAAACTTGCTTCTGGCGTAGCTCTCCGTAATCATTAGCTCGCCGGTGCCGACTTCGGAGGGCATTTCGAACATGGCGTCGGTCATGATGCTCTCGCAGATGGAGCGCAGGCCGCGGGCACCCAGGCGGTACTCGTCGGCGCGCTCTACGATGTATTCGAGCGCTTCCTCGGTGAAATCGAGGTGGATGTTCTCCATGTTGAACAAGCGCTTGTACTGGCGCACGAGCGAGTTTTTGGGCTCGGTCAGAATTAGGCGTAGCGTGCTCTTGTCCAGCGGGTTGAGGTGCGTGAGCACGGGCAGGCGGCCGATGAGTTCGGGGATGAGGCCGAAGCTCTTGATATCCTGGGCCGATACGTAGCGCAAGAAATTCTGCGTGTCCACGTTCTCCTCCAGATTAGTTTTGGAGAAGCCCATCGGCTTGGTATTCAGACGGCTCTTGATGATGCGGTCGATGCCCGAAAAGGCGCCGCCGCACATGAAAAGGATGTTTTCGGTGTTCACCGAAATCATCTTTTGGTCGGGGTGCTTGCGGCCGCCCTGGGGCGGCACGTTGATGTGGGTGCCTTCGAGCAGCTTCAGCAACGCCTGCTGCACGCCCTCGCCGCTCACGTCGCGCGTGATGCTGGGGTTGTCGCTCTTGCGGGCGATTTTGTCAATCTCGTCGATGTAGACGATGCCGCGCTCGGCGGCTTCGAGGTTGTAGTCAGCCGCTTGCAGCAGGCGCGTGAGGATGCTTTCCACGTCTTCACCCACGTAGCCGGCCTCCGTCAGCACCGTAGCATCGGCTATGCAGAAGGGCACTTGCAGGATTTTAGCCAGCATTTTGGCCAGGAAGGTTTTGCCGGTGCCGGTTTCGCCCACCATGATGATGTTCGACTTCTCAATCACCACTTCGTCGTGCTGGGGCTTCTGCATCAAGCGCTTGTAGTGGTTGTAGACGGCCACCGACATCACGCGCTTGGCTTCGTCCTGGCCCACCACGTACTGGTCGAGGTGCTGCTTGATTTCGCGGGGCTTGATGAGGTTGAATTTGGGCTGGCGAGCCTCGGCTTGCAGCTTGGTTTCTTCGCTCAGAATGTGCTGGGCCTGCGCCACGCACTTCTCGCAGATGTGGGCATTGATGCCCGAAATCATGACCGCGACATCACGCTTAGGCTTATTACAAAAGGAGCAGGCTATTTCCGGCATCGGGTCAAACTAAATGAACGCAAGCAGTAAGAAGCTGCTTTCGGCGAAACGGGTTCAAAGATACGCCGCGCAGCAGGGCAATGATGACGCACGTAGGGCTTCGTTGCAAACTGCAGCGAGCCACGAGGGCTTATGAGTTGCCTAAGTAGCTCGACTTGCGTAATGTTCAGATTATATAGGTTTTTGTCTTTATTTTGAGGCTATAAAAAAGCCCCAGCTACATAGCCAGGGCTTTTCTTATTATCGCTTAGTCAGCCCGCCGCAGGCGGGCGTATCCGTTAAATCCTAAAAATCCGTTTGAATCTGCGGTCTAGGCGGCCGCTTTCTTCTCCAGCACCTCGTCAATCAGGCCGTATTCCTTGGCCTCATCAGCACGCATCCAGTAGTCACGCTCCGAGTTGTCGTAGATTTCCTGGTATGTTTTGCCGCTGTGTTTTGCCAGAATGTCATACAACTCCTTCTTGAGCTTCAGAATCTCGCGGGCCGTGATTTCGATGTCCGTCGACTGGCCTTGCGCGCCGCCCGAAGGCTGATGAATCATCACGCGGGCGTGGGGTAGCGCCGAACGCTTGTCCTTGGCACCACCGGCCAGCAACACGGCACCCATCGAAGCCGCGAGGCCCGTGCAGATGGTAGCCACGTCGGGGTTCACGTACTGCATGGTGTCGTAGATACCCAAGCCAGCGTACACCGAACCACCGGGCGAGTTGATATACAGCAGAATATCTTTCTTCGAGTCGGCCGACTCCAGGAACAGCATCTGCGCCGTCAGGATGTTGGCGATGTAGTCATCCACGGCCGTACCTAGGAACACGATGCGGTCCATGATGAGGCGCGAGAATACGTCGATTTCACGGAAGTTCTGGGGGCGCTCCTCGATGACCGAACGGGTCATGTTGCTCGGCATGATGAGCCCACCGCGCGTCTGACCTTCTACGTTATGAATATATTGGTCCACGGCCAAACCGTTGAGGCCCTGATGCTTTACAGCAAATTTGCGAAACTCTTGTTTATTCAGCATGTGGGTAAAAATGTAGGGTAAGCGCTAGCTTGCCCGTGTTCAAAAACAAAAGACGAGCCCAGCGGCTGAATGTTGTAAATGCTATCTTCTGTCATTGCGAGCGTAGCGAAGCAATCGTATCCAGGTAGTGCCCGAACGGACTCGCTCTGGTGCGATTGCTTCGCTGCGCTCGCAATGACAAACGGTACGGATAAACAACAAAAAAGCCTTTACGCGGGGCGTAAAGGCTTTTTTAACTGGCAACTAGTCCGAAGGTTTAGCCCTCGTTCTGGTTGCGGAATTCTTCAGCCGTTACGGGCTCATCCGTAACAACAACTTTGCCACGCAGGGCTTCCACTACTTTCTCTGCCAGAATGGCCTCGTACTCCTGTACGTAGTTTTTGCCGTTCTCCTGCTTCAGGTAGTTGTCAGCAAAACCAGCCATGCCCTGGCGCATCTCGTCGGTCAGCGCCATGCCACCGCCAAATTGACCTAGGATTTTGTCCAGCACGCGGTTGCGGATTTCTTCGGTCTCTACTTTGAGGCCCATGTCTTCCACCACTTTATTGCGGATGAGGCTCCACTTCAACTCGCGCTCGTAGTCCGAGTAGTGCTCTTCTACCGTAGCGGCGTCGAGCTTGCCTTCGTTGGCGCGCACCAGCCACTTCTTGAAGAACTCGGTCGGAATCTGAATCGTGGTGTTGTCAATCAGCGCGTCAATGAGCTTGCGGTTCACCAGGTTATCCGACTCGCGGTCGTAGTTCTGCTGAATCGTCTCGCGAATCTTGGCGTCGAATTCTTCTTTCGAAGCCACCGTCTCGGGGCCGAATACTTTGTCGAACAGCTCCTGGTTTTCCTCCGGGGCAGCCGTGCGGTTGATTTTCTCTACCTCGAATTCGTAGTCGCCGGTAGCACCGGCGGCTTCTTCCTTGCTCAGGCCCGAGAAGCTACGGATAGCACCTGCATCGCCCGCAAAAGCATCGCTCAAATCAAACGTCAGCGTGTCACCACCTTTCACGCCGATGAAGCGCTCCTGGCCATTTTTCACCTTGTTGATGGGCAACAATACTGTCTGGCCTTCGCCTTCGGCACCGGCCTTTTTCAGCTTGCCAAACAGGTAATCGTCGGCCTCCGAAGCCTCGGGGTTGGTGGTTTCGCCAAATTGGCGGGTAATCTGCTCGTTGGTTTCGGCCAGCGTGGCATCGTCGATGCTCACGGCCGAACGCTTCACTTCCAGCTGGCCATCGGCGGGCAGCTCGAAGTCGGGCAGCAGGCCCAGCTCAAACTGGAAGTCGAACGCCTTGGCGGTGTCAAAATCGACATCGCTAGCTACCGGAATCGGCTCGCCCAGGATTTTTACGTTGTTGTCTTTCAGGTACGAGTCAACGCTTTGGCCCAGCAGGCGGTTGATTTCGTCGGCCAAAATGCCTTTGCCGTACATTTTGCGCACCAGACCAGCCGGCACCTTACCGGGGCGGAAACCCTTGAACTGCGCTTTTTTGGTGGTTTCCTTGATTTGCTTTTCTACAGCGTCAGTGTAGTCGGCCTCTTCCAGATGCACGTTCAGCAGCCCGGTTAGCTGCTCCTCATTGCGGTCAAGCGTAATATTCAAAACGGTGGGAGCAAGCTGGTGCTTGCCAGTCGAGAAAGGTTAAAAAAAAAGCCCCTAACTACTTAGCCAGGGGCCTGTTTTGTTAAAACAAGTGCGGATGGAGGGACTCGAACCCACACACCGTAAGGAACCAGAGCCTAAATCTGGCGCGTCTACCAATTTCGCCACATCCGCTTGTTTGGCTGCCCGTCGCCATTCGCTGCGGGGCCGCAAAGGTACATATTATTTTGGAAGTACGCAAACAATGTAGCTCGGATACCGTGAGCCCGCGAATAGCTAGCTTTATGTACGTTACTTACGCCGCGTCCGGCACGGACTCGCAGGGACCGCGCCACACACCTTTCCGCCCGCCAAGTTGTTATTTGTAGTACTATGTCCCCCGTTATCGACCTCGAAGCAGAGCGCCAGGAAATCCTGCGCCAGTACCGCCGCCTGTTGCGCACCGCCAAGCCTTACTTGCAAAGCGGTGATACCAAGATAATTAAAAAAGCTTTCAACCAAAGCCTGGAGGCGCACAAAGACATGCGCCGCAAGTCGGGCGAGCCTTACATCCTGCACCCGCTGGCCGTAGCCCAAATTGCGGTAGAGGAAATCGGCCTAGGTACCACCAGCATCGTGGCGGCGCTGCTGCATGACGTGGTAGAGGATACGCCCACCGAAATCAGTGACGTAGAGCGCGATTTTGGCCCCAAAGTGGCCCGCATTGTAGACGGCCTGACAAAAATCTCGGGCGTCTTCGAGCAAGGCACCAGCGAGCAGGCTGAAAACTTCCGCAAAATGCTGCTCACCCTGAGCGAAGACGTGCGGGTTATTTTGATAAAACTCGCTGACCGTCTGCACAATATGCGGACGCTCGACTCGATGCCGCGCCACAAGCAGCTCAAAATCGCTAGCGAAACCATCTACCTCTACGCGCCGCTGGCGCACCGCCTAGGGCTCTACGCCATCAAGACGGAGCTCGAAGACCTGCACCTCAAGTACACCGACACTGAGATTTATGCCGACCTGAAAGGCAAGGTCAAGCAGAGCCAGAGCGCTCGCAATCGCTTCATCAAGGAGTTTGTGCAGCCTATTGATGACGAGTTGAAAGCCCAGGGCTTTAGCTACGAAATAAAAGGCCGGCCGAAGAGTATTTACTCGATTCTCAAGAAGATGCGTAAGCAAAACGTGACCTTCGAGGAGGTGTACGACCTGTTTGCCATCCGCGTGATTCTCGACGTGCCGCACGACCAGGAAAAGGCCGCCTGTTGGCAGGTGTACAGCATCGTCACTGACTTCTACCAGCCCAACCCCGACCGCCTGCGCGACTGGGTGAGCACGCCCAAAGCCAACGGCTATGAGAGCCTGCACACCACCGTCATGTCGCATCCCGGCCAGTGGGTGGAGGTGCAAATCCGCTCGCGGCGCATGGACGACATCGCTGAAAAAGGCTACGCTGCCCACTGGAAGTACAAGGATACCGGCAGTCTTCAGCCCGAAAGCACGCTCGAAGCCTGGGTGAACCGCGTGCGCGAAATGCTGGAAAGCAACAATTCCAGCGCGCTGGAATTCATGGACGAGTTCCGGCAAAACCTCTTCGTGAAGGAGGTCTACACCTTCACGCCCAAGGGCAAACTCATCATCCTGCCCGAAAAAGCCACCGCGCTCGATTTTGCCTTTGACATTCACACGCACATTGGCCTACGCTGCCTAGGTGCCAAAGTCAACCAAAAGCTAGAACCCTTCAGCTACAAGCTGCGCAACGGCGACCAGGTCGAAATCCTGACCTCGCACAAGCAAAAGCCCACCGCCGACTGGCTCAATTACGTGATTACCAGCAAGGCCAAAAACCGCATCAAGGACTACCTGCGCGACGACAAGCGCTCGAAAGCTGACGACGGGAAGTTCATTCTGGAAAAGCGCCTGGAGCTGATTGGCGTCGAGAACACGCCCGAGAATTTTCAGCGCCTGCTCACGTATTTCAACGTGCCCACCGCCCAGGAATTCTACTTTCGCCTGGCAATGGGGATGCTCGACGGCCGCGAAATCCGGGAGAATCTGTTTCGTCAGGAAGGTATCATTACGCCGCGCCCCTCGGTGCTGGAGCCGAAGAAATTCGACAGCGAAATTCAGAAAATCAGGGGCTTGCACCCTAATATGCTGGTAGTCGGCGAGCGCACCGACAAGTTCAACCACAGCCTGGCGCGCTGCTGCAACCCTATCCCCGGCGACGATGTATTCGGCTTCGAAACCGAAACCGGCCTCATCATCCACCGCACCAGTTGCCACCGCGCCGTCGACCTCATGTCGAACTACGGCAACCGCATCGTGCGCGCCAAGTGGACCGACCAGCTCGAACTAGCCTTCCTAGCCGGCATCCGCTTCAAAGGCTCCGACCGCGTAGGTATCGTAAACGATATAACGCGCATCATCTCAACGGCCCTGAAAGTAAATATGCGCTCCATCACGGTAGAAGCTAACGATGGCTTTTTCGAAGGCCAAATCCTGGTTTTTGTTAACGATACCGACCACCTGAATAAGCTCATTCAGCGGCTGGTCCGGGTCAACGGCGTGCTGCAAGTAGAGCGATTTGATTCGTAAATGAGTAACGAAAATCTTTCAGTCCATGGTTTCGGCGTCAACGCTCGCACGCAGTGCGCCCACTATCATTCTGAGCGCGATATTATCGCCATTAAGCACAAGTGTTGCGGCACGTTTTACGCCTGCATCCAGTGTCACACCGAACTAGCCGACCACGCGCCGGTTGTATGGCCAAAAACTGAGCGCGACGCCGAGGCCATTCTGTGCGGTAATTGCCATAATCAGCTGTCAATTGCGGAGTACTTAGCTTGCGACAATACCTGCCCGGCGTGCCAGGCCGCTTTCAATCCCGGCTGCGCCAACCACTACCCATTGTATTTCGAAATGTAGCCGCATCCCCCGCTAGTGCTCGGCAGTAGCAGGAATTCCCATCCCTCACGTTCTCAGCCTGTATTAGTCCGTTTATTTAAAGCCTCAGGTTGCTTCGGCACCTAGGCCACTGCGCCCGCCGGGCGTAGTCCCCGTATGCAAGCTTCCGTTGTTGCCTCGCGGCCCCGTCACATTCATCGGCTGGCCGTGAGTGCCTCTTTTCTACTGCAGGGCCTGTGTTTTTCAACCTGGGCCTCGCGCATTCCCACGGTGCAGCAAAAGCTGCACCTCTCCGAAACCGAGCTGGGTGGCGTGCTGCTGGCGGTGCCAGTGGGTCTCATCGTGTCGCTGCCCATCACGGGCTGGCTGGTGGCCAAGCACGGGAGCCGCACTATGACGGTGCTGGCCGTGCTGCTCTACTCGGGCGCGCTGCCCTTGCTAGGCTTGGCCCAAAACGTGCCGCAACTGCTGGCCGCGCTGGTGATATTTGGCTTCGGCAGCAACATGGCCAATATTAGCGTTAATACCCAGGGGGTAGGGGTGGAGGCCATTTATGGCAAGTCCATCCTGGCGACCTTTCACGGTATCTGGAGCTTAGCGGGCTTCGTGGGCGCCGCCCTAGGCACGGCCATGATAGGCTGGGGCATTGCTCCGCTCCAGCATTTCACCATTATGGCCCTCGTCATCTGGCTGGGCGTGGCCCTGATGCGCCCCTACCTGGTGCCCGCCGATGCCCCCAGCCCCGCCGACCAGCCGCTGTTCGTGCTACCCGATAAAAGCCTGATGCTCCTAGGGGTGCTAGCCTTCTGCTCGCTGCTCTCCGAAGGCACCATGTTCGACTGGAGCGGCGTGTACTTCAAAAAGATAGTTCTCGCCGAAAAAGCGCAGGTCGGCCTCGGTTTCTCGGCTTTCATGGCTATGATGGCCACCGGCCGCTTCTTCGCCGATTGGTTTACCGACAAGTTTGGCCGGGCGCGCACCTTACAGTTTAGTGGTACACTGACCACGGTGGGCTTGGCGCTAGCCGTGGCGTTTCCAACGCTGCTTATTGCTTCCATCGGCTTTATGCTGGTGGGGTTGGGCGTATCGTCGGTAGTGCCGCTGGTGTATAGCGCGGCCGGCAAGTCGCGCACCATGCCGGCCGGGGTAGCGCTGGCGGCCGTGTCCACGGTAGGCTTTGCGGGCTTTTTGCTGGGGCCGCCGCTCATCGGGCTGGTGGCGGGCGCGACTAGCCTGCGGGTGTCGTTCGCCATTATCGCCGTGATGGGCCTGGCCGTGGCCGCCCTGGCCCGCCCGGCCACGGCCGATTAGCTGCGCCCTAGGTAGGAATCTTAGCGGTAGTAGCTTTGTAGTAATCAAACAGAAATTTATACTACATATAACGTCTGATATTTCGTGAAAACCGACCTCCACGCCCCACCCATGCCGGTGCCCACCAGCGGCCCCGGCTCCAGCCTCGGCGGCTCGACCGAAACCGGCTACGCCGCGCGCCATGCGCCCAGCGCCGCCAGTCAGGCCACGCTCAATACCGACCGCCTTGAAGAAGTCAAGAAAATCTTCACCGCCCACCTCGAAAATAAAGGCCTCCGCAAAACTGCCGAGCGCTACGCCATCCTCGAAGAAATCTACGCCCGCTCGGGTCACTTCGATGTCGAGGAGCTGTACGCCGGCATGAAGGAGCGCAACCTCCAGGTGAGTCGCGCCACGGTCTACAATACCCTGGATTTGCTTGTCGAGCAAGGTCTTGTGAGCAAGCACCAGTTCGGCCGCAACCTCGCGCAGTACGAAAAAAGCTACGGCTACCGCCAGCACGACCACGTCATCTGCACCGAGTGCCATAAGGTGGTCGAGTTCTGCGACCCCCGCATCCACGGCATCCAAACGATGGTGGGCGACCTGCTGAATTTTCATATTCTGCATCATTCCCTAAATTTGTACGGCATTTGCGGCGACTGCCGCGCCAAAGCCGCCGCCCACTCCGCCCCCGCGCCCACTAAGTAGATGACCACCACCAGCACCCTCGCCGACGGCGTTCTCTACCTTACCCTCACCGGCGACCTCATCGGCAGCCCCGACACCCAGCAGCTCCTCGATTCGGTAAATGACTACCTAGGCGACGCCGTCACCAACTGCGCCGTCGACCTTTCGGGCATTCGCTACATCAACAGCACCGGCATCGGCGTGCTGGTGTCGCTGCTCACCAAGTTCCGCAGCCGCGGCGGCGAAATGGTCCTCATCAATCCCGCCGACCATCCCCGCAAAATGCTGGCCCTCACCAAGCTAAGCAATATCTTCACCGTAGCCGCCGACCAAGCCGACGCCCGCCAACAGTTCACCACAGCCGCCTCCTAGGCGGCTGTTTTTTTGCCCTAAATAGCCGGTAGCTTCCGCTGCCAACCATCAGAATACCTCAATCCCCGAGCTGTTAGCTGTTATCAAGCAGAACCTGATAATTGCTAATTGCTCATTGATAATTGAAAAAATGCCCGTAGACGTACTAGTAGGCCTCCAGTGGGGCGACGAAGGAAAAGGTAAAATCGTGGATGTGCTCGCCCCCACCTACGATGCCGTAGCCCGCTTCCAGGGTGGCCCCAACGCCGGCCACACCCTCACCTTCGACGGCATGAAGCACGTGCTGCACCAGGTGCCGAGCGGCATTTTCCACCCCCACATCCTCAACGTAGTGGGCAATGGCGTCGTCCTCGACCCCGTCGTCTTCCGCGGCGAGCTGCAAAAACTGACCGATAGGGGAGTGGATTGGAGCCAAAACCTCTACATTTCAAAGAAGGCCCAGCTCATCCTGCCCTCGCACCGCGCCCTCGACCGCATCAGCGAAGAAGCCCGTGGCAACACCAAAATCGGCAGCACCCTCAAAGGCATCGGCCCCACGTACTCCGACAAAATCGGCCGCGTGGGCCTGCGCGTCAGCCACATCCTGCTCCCCGATTTTCAGGAGCGTTATAAGGAAGCCGTAGCCCATCACGCTAGCATCGCCGCTCACTATAATAAAGAGTTGGAAATTGGCGAGTTCGAAGCCGACTTCTTTTCTGCCGTTGAGTTTCTGCGCACGCTCCAGCTCATCGACACTGAATATTTGCTCAACGACCTCCTCCGCCAGGGCAAACGCATCCTGGCCGAAGGCGCCCAGGGCTCCTTACTAGATATTGATTTCGGCACGTATCCCTACGTCACGTCGTCGAGCACTATCGCCGCTGGCGCCTGCACCGGCCTCGGCATCGCCCCCCGTCATATAGATAAGGTATACGGTATCACCAAAGCCTATTGCACCCGCGTCGGCAGCGGCCCCTTCCCCACGGAGCTCCACGACGAAGTCGGCGAGCAAATCCGCCAAGCCGGCCGCGAGTTCGGCTCTACCACAGGCCGCCCCCGACGCACCGGCTGGATAGACCTGCCCGCGCTCCGCTACGCCATCATGCTCAATGGCGTCACCGAGCTGCACCTCATGAAAGCCGACGTGCTCGATGGTTTCGCCGAAATCCAGGCCTGCACGCACTACCGCACCGCCACCGGCGATAGCACCCCCAACCTCCCCGACCCTGGCCAGCTCGAAACCATCACCCCCGAGTACGTCGCCATCCCCGGTTGGAATACCGACCTCACCCAGGTCACCGACGCTGCCCAATTCCCCCAGCCCCTTCAAGACTACCTAGCCTTCCTCGAAAAGGAGCTGCAAGTGCCCATCCGCATCGTCAGCGTCGGCCCAGATAGAGTGAGCACGCTATTTCGATAAGCAGCCTGGCTTCAAATCAGGCGTCTGGTAAACAATTGTCATGCTGAACGTAGTGAAGCATCTTGGTCGCTTTTGCCGCACGTTCGGCGGAGCGGTAGAGATGCTTCATCACGCTCAGCATGACATTCGTTTTAGCTTTTCCTCTAATTTAGAAGCCTAGTAGCCAAGTCAGGCATAATGGAGTATAATCCCAATCCGATAGAAGTTGATAAGGTATCAGCCCTAAAGCCGTTTGACAGGTACAAATACACTGCTAAGAAGGTGGCTGACTTTAAGCTAGTCTATACGCTCGTTCACGAAGATGGAACTTGGGCACTAGCAAAGGTTGAAAGAAAAACTATCGTTGCCTTGTGGCCAGCAGCGGTATATGCACAAGCTAACGCAACCGGCGTTTGGGCGAACTACCAAACACTAGTAATATCTCTCAATGAGTTGCTATCGACTCGTTTAGAGTCGTTTGAGAAAAATGGCTTCTTGATAAACGTGTTCTCGAAGCCAAGTAAAACTGGTTTCGTTGTTTCATCAGACAAGTTTAGAGCTGATTTAGAGGAAGAGCTAGAGAATTGTTGAGCTCTCAAAGTGGAAGTAGGAGATGATATAAAATTTTCTCTTCCATTCTCAGCCACTTACAACCCTCGCCCGTTTTATTTCGTAATCCACCGCTTGCCCGCCTAAAAAGTCTCCTTACCTTTGCAGTCCCAAACGGCAATCGGCCCACTGGAAACCTGGAAAAATGCAAGTCTCCTAGTAAAAGCAAAACTTACGGAACTCCCCGGCTGGCCAACGTGTCTTACTCACCTTGCCCCTCACATAAGAGGTTAAAAAAAGAAATTTTCTTAACCTCTTGCAAAGTCGGAAAAAGCTACCTTACCTTTGCACCCCGCTTCAACAGGAGGCGATTAGATCGAAAAACAAGAAAAGAAAAGCTTAAAATTTTTTCACTTCAAATTTGGAAAGTCAGAAAAATTAGCTACCTTTGCACTCCCAATCACAAACAGGGCTTGCAAACGGCAAGAAAACGAGTCGCTAAACTG
>NZ_JBHUFD010000016.1:0-2388 GCF_042681145.1 Hymenobacter bucti | reverse complement strand
TCTATACGGAGTTACAAAGGAATGAATTAGACGAAGCGATCTGGAAAGGTCCGCAATAAAGGGTAAAAGCCCCGTAGTCGAAAGTTCATTCTCTCCAGAGTGTATCCTGAGTACGGCGGAACACGTGAAATTCCGTCGGAATCCGGGAGGACCATCTCCCAAGGCTAAATACTCCCTAGTGACCGATAGTGAACAAGTACCGTGAGGGAAAGGTGAAAAGCACCCCGCGAGGGGAGTGAAATAGAACCTGAAACCATGTGCCTACAAGTAGTCAGAGCCCGGTGCGTATTTTCCTTCGGGGAAATACGCTGGGTGATGGCGTGCCTTTTGTAGAATGAACCGGCGAGTTACTGATTCCATGCAAGGTTAAGCAGAGAATGCGAAGCCGCAGCGAAAGCGAGTCTGAATAGGGCGAATAAGTATGGGGTCGTCGACCCGAAACCAGGTGATCTATCCATGAGCAGGTTGAAGGTAAGGTAACACTTACTGGAGGCCCGAACCCACGTATGTTGAAAAATGCGGGGATGAGGTGTGGGTAGCGGTGAAATTCCAATCGAACCTGGAGATAGCTGGTTCTCTCCGAAATAGCTTTAGGGCTAGCCTCAAACGATAGAATCTCGGAGGTAGAGCACTGTTTGGACTAGGGGCCCATCCCGGGTTACCGAATTCAGACAAACTCCGAATGCCGAAGATTTATGTTTGGGAGTCAGACTGCGGGTGATAAGATCCGTAGTCGAGAGGGAAACAGCCCAGACCACCAGTTAAGGTCCCCAAGTATCTGTTAAGTGGAAAAGGATGTGGCGTTGCCCAGACAACCAGGATGTTGGCTTAGAAGCAGCCATCATTTAAAGAGTGCGTAACAGCTCACTGGTCGAGTGGCGCTGCGCCGAAAATGTACCGGGGCTAAACAGATCACCGAAACTGTGGATTGACACTTTGTGTCAGTGGTAGGAGAGCGTTCCAAGGGCGTCGAAGCTAGATCGTAAGGACTAGTGGAGCGCTTAAAAGTGAGAATGCCGGCATGAGTAACGAAAGAAGGGTGAGAATCCCTTCCACCGAATGCCCAAGGTTTCCTGAGGAAGGCTCGTCCGCTCAGGGTTAGTCAGGACCTAAGTTGAGGCCGAAAGGCGTAGTCGATGGGAACCAGGTTGATATTCCTGTACCACCTCCCCGCCGTTTGAGCAATGGGGTGACGCAGTAGGATAGGGTGAGCGCACTGTTGGTTATGTGCGTCTAAGCAGTGAGGTGTGAAATGAGGCAAATCCCATTTCTATAACATTGAGCTGTGATGGCAAGGGGAGTATTCCCTGGAGTCCCTGATTTCACGCTGCCAAGAAAAGCCTCTAGCGAGGCGGGAGGTGCCTGTACCGCAAACCGACACAGGTAGGCGAGGAGAGAATCCTAAGGTGATCGAGAGAACTCTCGTTAAGGAACTCGGCAAAATGACCCCGTAACTTCGGGAGAAGGGGTGCTCTGGTAGGGTGTTAAAGCCCGAGAGAGCCGCAGTGAATAGGCCCAGGCGACTGTTTAGCAAAAACACAGGTCTCTGCAAAACCGCAAGGTGAAGTATAGGGGCTGACGCCTGCCCGGTGCTGGAAGGTTAAGAGGAGAGGTTAGCGCAAGCGAAGCTTCGAATTGAAGCCCCAGTAAACGGCGGCCGTAACTATAACGGTCCTAAGGTAGCGAAATTCCTTGTCGGGTAAGTTCCGACCCGCACGAAAGGCGTAACGATCTGGGCACTGTCTCAACGAGAGACTCGGTGAAATTATAGTACCTGTGAAGATGCAGGTTACCCGCGACAGGACGGAAAGACCCCGTGGAGCTTTACTGTAGCTTGATATTGAATTCCGATGCAACCTGTACAGGATAGGTAGGAGCCTTAGATTCCGGAGCGCTAGCTTCGGAGGAGGCGTTGGTGGGATACTACCCTGGTTGTATTGGACTTCTAACCCATGCCCCTTATCGGGGCAGGAGACAGTGTCAGGTGGGCAGTTTGACTGGGGCGGTCGCCTCCTAAAGAGTAACGGAGGCGCCCAAAGGTTCCCTCAGAATGGTTGGACATCATTCGTAGAGTGCAAAGGCATAAGGGAGCTTGACTGCGAGACCTACAAGTCGAGCAGGGTCGAAAGACGGGCTTAGTGATCCGGTGGTTCCGCATGGAAGGGCCATCGCTCAACGGATAAAAGCTACCCCGGGGATAACAGGCTTATCTCCCCCAAGAGTCCACATCGACGGGGAGGTTTGGCACCTCGATGTCGGCTCATCGCATCCTGGGGCTGTAGTCGGTCCCAAGGGTTCGGCTGTTCGCCGATTAAAGTGGTACGTGAGCTGGGTTCAGAACGTCGTGAGACAGTTCGGTCCCTATCTGTGGTGGGCGTTGGATGATTG
>NZ_JBHUFD010000013.1:1726-2293 GCF_042681145.1 Hymenobacter bucti | reverse complement strand
GGTGGATGCCTTGGGTCTGAAAGTCGATGAAGGACGCGATTACCTGCGATAAGCTTCGTGGAGTTGGAAATAAACTATGATACGGAGATTTCCGAATGGGGTAACCTAACTGAGCAAACCTCAGTTGCATTTTGATGAATCCATAGTCAAATTAGCGAGACACGTTGCGAATTGAAACATCTTAGTAGCAACAGGAAAAGAAAATAAATAATGATTTCGTCAGTAGTGGCGAGCGAAAGCGAAAGAGCCCAAACCTGTAAAAAGGGGTTGTAGGACATCTTACATTGAGTTACAAAATTTTATGATAGTAGAAGAAGTTGGAAAGCTTCAACATAGAAGGTGATATTCCTGTATACGAAATCATAAAATCTCATAGATGTATCCTGAGTAGGGCGGGGCACGTGAAACCCTGTCTGAATCTGCCGGGACCACCCGGTAAGGCTAAATACTAATCAGACACCGATAGTGAACCAGTACCGTGAGGGAAAGGTGAAAAGAACCGCGGATAGCGGAGTGAAAAGAACCTGAAACCGTGTGCTTACAAGCAGTTAGAGGACTATAAATGGT
>NZ_JBHUFD010000013.1:0-1701 GCF_042681145.1 Hymenobacter bucti | reverse complement strand
ACCGTGAGGGAAAGGTGAAAAGAACCCCGAGAGGGGAGTGAAATAGATTCTGAAACCATTTACTTACAAGTAGTCAGAGCACGTTAAAGTGTGATGGCGTACATCTTGCAGTATGGGCCGGCGAGTTATGTTAAAATATGCAAGGTTAAGCAGAAAAAAGCGGAGCCGTAGGGAAACCGAGTCTGAATAGGGCGACTTTAGTATATTGGCATATACCCGAAACCAGGTGATCTATCCATGAGCAGGTTGAAGCTTAGGTAAAACTAAGTGGAGGACCGAACCGTAGTACGCTAAAAAGTGCCCGGATGACTTGTGGATAGCGGTGAAATTCCAATCGAACCTGGAGATAGCTGGTTCTCTTCGAAATAGCTTTAGGGCTAGCGTATAGTATTGTTTAATGGGGGTAGAGCACTGAATGTGGAATGGCGGCATCTAGCTGTACTGACTATAATCAAACTCCGAATACCATTAAAATTAAGCTATGCAGTCGGAACGTGGGTGATAACGTCCACGCTCGCGAGGGAAACAACCCAGATCGTCAGCTAAGGTCCCAAAATTGTGTTAAGTGAGAAAGGTTGTGAGATTTCATAAACAACTAGGAAGTTGGCTTAGAAGCAGCCACCTTTTAAAGAGTGCGTAATTGCTCACTAGTCAAGAGATCTTGCGCCAATAATGTAACGGGACTCAAACACAATACCGAAGCTACGGGCACATTATGTGCGTTAGGAGAGCGTTTTAATTTCGTTGAAGTCAGACCGTGAGGACTGGTGGAGAGATTAAAAGTGAGAATGCCGGCATGAGTAACGATTCGAAGTGAGAATCTTCGACGCCTATTGGGAAAGGTTTCCTGGGCAAGGTTCGTCCACCCAGGGTTAGTCAGGGCCTAAGATGAGGCAGAAATGCATAGTCGATGGACAACAGGTTAATATTCCTGTACTTGGTAAAAGAATGATGGAGTGACGAAAAAGGATAGTTCTACCACTTACTGGATTGTGGGGTAAGCAACAAGAGAGTTATATAGGCAAATCCGTATAGCATAATCTTGAGTTGTGATGCATAGTGAAGACTTCGGTCGAGTAACGAATTGAATGATTTCATGTTTCCAAGAAAAGCTTCTAGTGTTAATTTTTTATCAACCTGTACCGAGAACGAACACACGTTCCCAAGATGAGTATTCTAAGGCGAGCGAGAAAACCAATGTTAAGGAACTCTGCAAAATAACCCCGTAAGTTCGCGAGAAGGGGCGCCTATTTTTAATAGGCCACAGAAAATAGGGGGGGCGACTGTTTATCAAAAACACAGCTCTCTGCTAAGTTGTAAAACGACGTATAGAGGGTGAAGCCTGCCCAGTGCCCGAAGGTTAAACGGAGATGTTAGCTTACGCAAAGCATTAAATTGAAGCCCCGGTAAACGGCGGCCGTAACTATAACGGTCCTAAGGTAGCGAAATTCCTTGTCAACTAATTATTGACCTGCACGAAAGGCGCAATGATCTCCCTACTGTCTCAACATTGGACTCGGTGAAATTATGGTACCAGTGAAAACGCTGGTTACCCGCATCAAGACGAAAAGACCCCGTGGAGCTTTACTATAACTTCGTATTGAAAATTGGTTTAGCATGTGTAGGATAGGTGGGAGACTTTGAAGCTGGGACGCTAGTTCTAGTGGAGTCAACCTTGAAATACCACCCTTGCTAAATTGA
>NZ_JBHUFD010000012.1:0-92279 GCF_042681145.1 Hymenobacter bucti | reverse complement strand
ACGAGACCCCTCTGGGGCTGGCTCCAGAGGGATCTCGTGAGGCGCCCACACCACGGTGGCTAGACACAGCCAAAAATTTAATCACTACCTACTCATGCCCCTTCCCGCCCGACTGCTACTCGCCCTCCTGTCCTTCCTCACCCTAGTTGCCCAGGCGCAGCCCGGCACCGGCCACCTCGTGCAGGATTTATCGAGCCAGGACTGGCACCTGTGGCTCGACCCAGCTGCCCCGTGGGTACACGACCGGCTGTACGCGCCGCCCGTTGAGGTGACCAAACTTCCGATAAACCCGCCCACGGGCGGGTGGGCCAAGCTGACCGGTACTGAGGGCAAAACCGTGCACCTACCCGCCACTGTGGAGCAATACTATTGGGGCCAAAATGGCAACGCGTTCGGCTTGAGCGGCAATTACCTGGGGGTGTCGTGGTTCAGCACCAAATTAGCGGTGCCGGCCGCGCTACAAGGGCAGCGGTTGGTGCTGCGCTTCGAGAGCGTGCGGTTTCGGGCCGAAGTATTTGTCAATCAGCAGCTGGCGGGCTACGACCTGGTTAACAGCACGCCGTTTGAGATTGACATTAGCCAGCTGGTGCGCTACGGGCAGGCCAACGAGGTGGCCGTGCGCATCACCGACCCCAACGGTAACTTCGACTGGCGCGACTCGCAAAATTTTATGTGGGGCAGCTACCGCACTATTCCCACGCACGGCTTCGGCGGCATCACGGGCAAGGTGGAGCTGGTGGCCACGCCACTGGTGTACGTGCAGGATGTGTTCGTAAAAAACAAGCCCGCCCTGCGCGAAGTAGATATGCAGGTAACCCTTGACAACCAGACCGCTCGGCCCACCCCCGGCACCCTACGGCTGGCCGTGACGGCGGCCGGCGGCGCGCAGCCCCCGGTTTTCACCAAGGAAATAACCCTGCCGCAGGTGCCCACCGGCCAGAGCACCCGCACCGTGACCGTGCGCCTACCGGCCGCCCAGCTTTGGAGCGTCGAGCACCCCAACCTGTACCACGTCGTGGCCACGCTGACTACGGCCGCCGGGAGCGATACCTACCGGCAGCGGTTCGGCTTTCGGTGGTTTGAGGTGCGCGACGTGGCGGGCGGCGACCGTCAGTTTTTCCTCAATGGGCAGCGTATTGTACTGCGCACGTCCATTTCGTGGGGGTTCTGGCCCGTGAATGGCATTGCGCCCACCGACGCGCTGGCCCGCAAGCAGGTTGAGACGGCTAAGGCGCTGGGGCTGAACATGCTCAACTTCCACCGCACCATCGGCCAGGCCAACGTGCTCGACTATGCCGATGAGCTGGGGCTGCTCTATTTTGAGGAGCCGGGCGGCAATTCCTACCCCGCTAACATGTTCAATGCCACCGACTCGCTGGGCAAAAAGCAGACGGATTTCTACCTGGCTACCCGCACCGAAAAGCTGCTGCGCATGGTGCGGCGCGACCGCAGCCACCCCGCACTCGTCATCTACAACCTGCACAACGAGCGTGGCGCGCCGCCCGAAGCCCCCGACCGCGCCGAAATGAGCGCTGCTCACGCTCTCGATGAGACGCGCCTGCTGACCTACAACTCCTCCAACGGCGACCCTACGCTAAAACCTAATCCGCGCTTCAAGCTGCACCTGCGGCCTTACGATGCGAAATTTTACGACTTCGGCTGGTTCGACCAACACCACGCGGGTGGGCCGGGCGTGTACAACAATGCGCTTTATTCGGGGCCGAGTAAGTACCTGCGCTACACCGACCACCGAGCCGAAATCGTGTATTATGGCGAGGAAGGGGCCATCGGCACGCCGCCGCGCTTGCAGCTGATTCGGGACGAAATTCTGAAAACGGGTCGGAACGTCGGGTGGGAAAGCGCCAGCTACTTGCAGTGGTACGATGCTTACGACCAGTTTTTGACTAACACGCCCGGCTTCCGCCAGGCCTTCCCGACGGTGGACGCGCTGACCACCGCTATGGGCAACACGGCCTACTACTACCAGGGCCGCGCCATCGAAAACGTGCGCCTCAACAATGTGGCCGATGGCTACGCCGTGAACGGCTGGGAAAGCATGATGCTAGAAAACCACTCAGGCATCGTGGACAACTACCGCAATCCAAAGGGCGACGTGCAGCTCATTGCGCGCTACAACCGCCCCCTATACGTGGCCGTGAAGCTAACCCGCAAGGTGCTGGCCGTGGGCGACACCGCCCGCGCCGATTTCCACCTCATCAACGAGGCTAACCTGCGCGGTATCTTCCGCTTGCGCGTGCAGGCCACCGACGAAAGCGGCAACGTAATTTTCACTAAAACCCTGCCCGTGCGGGCCACCGGCGGCACTACCTACGGCGAGCTACTCGCGGCCGGGTTGCCTATTGTGCCGGCCAGCGCGGGCTACACCACCGTGCGGGCCGAGCTACTGCGCGGCCCCCAGGCCGTGGCTAGCGGCGACGACCAACTCTTTGCCGTGCGCCTGACTACCAGTGGCCTACTCCCCACCGGCTCGGTGGCCGATACCAGCGGCGTGCTGGCGGGCTACCTCCGGTCGGTGGGGGTTACGTCGTTCAAGGAGTTCAAGTCGGGCCGGCCCCAGGGCGACTACCTGCTGGTGGGCGCCTTCAACCCGCAGCAAACCGGCAACCCGCTCGTAACGGATATTCTGGAGTGGGTTAATGAAGGCCACACGCTCATCGTGGTCAACAACGCCGACAAGTGGGCCACGCACCTGGGCCGCAAGGAAGTGGTAGACTACCGAGGCTATAAGGAGCTGGGCACTAGCTGGTACGGCGGCAACTACTTCGTGAAAAACCACCCGCTGTTTGTGGGCTTGCCGCAGGCCTGCGTGTTCAATTGGGAGTATCAGTGCTTTGCCACCTACGACCGCAGCCGCGTGGGCCTGCGCCTGTTCAACGGCGAAACCATTGTGGGCTGCGTATCCGACCACAAAAAGGAGGTGTACTCGGCCCTGAGCGTGGTGCCGCACGGCCGGGGCCGCATCCTCCTCTGCTCTCTAGATATCTTCTCGACCCTGCGCGGCGTGAAAGCCAGCAAAAAAGCCGAAGGCGACGGTGAAAACGCGGCCTTGACCTCGCTTGATACCTCTATCGGCAACCGGGCCAACGTGGTGGGCCAGCAGTTGCTGCTGAACATGCTGCGCTGGGCTAAGTAGCGCTGTACGCTTCCCCGTTCGATAAGCCAGTGGCAGGCAGAGGTTAAGCCGCTTGTTTAAATTGGATAGGGGTCATAAAATTCAAGGCCTGGTGAGGCCGTTGCGTGTTATAGTCGTGCCGCCACTCGTCGACGAGTTGGCGCACCTGGGCCAGCGAGCGAAGCAGGTGGGCGTCGAGTAGTCAGGTACCTCATGCCAACGCATCGCCCGAGGAAGTATAGCGACCGGGCTTCTAATAGAGAGCGAGAGGTAAAGGGAGTCGCTCCTTCGGCTGAGGTAATAAGGACTGATAAGACCCTATTATCAGCCTTGTATTTGACAATCCGACGCCAAGAACTTTAGGTAAAGTGGTTAGGTGGGAATGGACACGACGGAAGCAACTTTCCTACCGACTCCTAGTTGGCTGAGGGCCATTTGTTCTGCGCCTCCCACCGACGTTTGATGGATGCTGGGTTGTCTTTCCTGATAAAGGAAATATAAGCTGCTGTTTTGCATAGATTTAGCCGACCACCTCTTTATTTACTATAGATAGTTCGCAAAAAATCTACTAACCGGACCGGACTCCTGCCCAGTAACTGTTTTACATCACTTTTATCGGTATCAAACTCCCCCTGCGCAAACGCCTTAGCGTATCTGGAAATATAGGCCGCGTCATCTTCCGAAAGACCAGCCTGCATAAGCTGCGCAATGTATACGCTTACTTCAGGTTGATGATAAGCTATTGCCTTCCCGGTAATGGCTGCTAGCATGTCCGCAATTTCCGCGAAAGAGAAGGCGGTGTCTGCCGCGATAGTGTACTCCTTCTTTTCATGACCCGGCGTAGTCAGGACAACGGCTAACGCCTCCGCCATTTCGGCTAGGGGTAAAAAGGGGACTTTACCGTCGCCGGCAGGAATAGAGACTCCTTCCACCAACACGTTCTTGCCAATGAGGAACGGAATGAAATCCGCATAAAACGTGTCATTCATCACGGTATACGGGATGGTTGACTGCTTTAAATAGTCAGCGGTGTAGGCGTGATACTGCACGTCTGCCGTCATGGTGCTTTGATGTAAATTCTTCATAGCAAAGCCCGTGTACACCAGGTAACTGACGCCCGTTTCCTTCGCGGCATCAATCGCATGTTTGTGCTGCCCAAACCGATCAGCAATAGCTGCTGAAGAAGAGATTAGCAGGAGCGTGTCTATGCCTTGGAACGCCTTTTTCAAGGAGTCAACATCCTGGTAGTCGCCCAGCTTCACCTGGATTCCTTTTGCTTTTAACTCCGCTGCCTTGGTTTCATCTCGCACCAACGCCGCGATGTCGGCTGCCGCTACACCTTTAGCTAATAGTGAGTTAATGGCTGCCTTGCCTAAGTTGCCTGTGGCACCAGTTACTAGTATCATGATTCTTGTTTAAGTTGAACAATGACCTACTTGTGAGGGAACACACCAATGCCTAGTCCGGTAAGCCAGTAAGCCGTAGCCAGCCTAACGAGGTTGGCCCCCAATACGAGGGTCGTTTTTGCGTGCTGCGGGGTCATTGCTTTGGGGGATGAATAGTCCACAAAATTCCCGCTTGCCGCTCCCCTAGGTTAGGAGAAATGCGACAAAATCACGGTCCATCAATCGGCGCACCTGCTTCACCTGGCGGGCAAAGGCGGCGGGGGTGGTGGTGCTGTAGCGCTTAAACTCTTGTCCCAGGTGCGACTGGTCGGCGTAGCCTAACTCGTGCGCCAAGCCGGCCAGGCTAGCCGCCGGGTCACGCCAGAGCCGGTCACGCACCTGCTCGAAGCGCATTAGCGCCGAGACATCCTTCACCGTATGCCCCACCGCCTGTTTGAAGCGGCGCTCCAGGGTACGTACTGTGGCGTGGGCCGCGGCCGCCACTTCGTGCACCGGTAGCGTCCCATTCGCCCGGCGCATGGCGGCTCCCGCTTTCCTCAGAACTAGGTTGTCGGCACCTGCTAACCGGGCTGTTTGGAAGTACTGCGCCACCTCCGCCAACGCTTCCGGTGTCTGGGCCGCCTCCACCAGTTGTTGCAGGGGGACTTGCAGCTGCACTAGCGGGTGGCGCACCGGTTGCACGCTGCCTCGGCCGGCTGGCAGCCCCAGTAAGTCGAATACGGTCCAGGGAAAGCACTTAATGCCCACCACGTCCAGCCAGCCGCTACCGGTAAAGCGCACGGGCTGGTCAAGCAGCCCCAGCAGGAACGGAGAAGGCAGACGCGGCCCGCCCGGCTGCACGGTCAGGCCAGCCGCGTTGCCGAAGTAGAAGATGATTTCCGCGTAGCCGTCGGGCAGCACTTCGAAGCTGGCTGGTCCCGGCCCCAGGTCCAAGCGAAAGTGCCAGAAGTTTTTGATGACCTGTCGCAGTTCAGGGGGCGGTTCTACTTCGTAGAGAGGCATTGTGCAAGGTAGCGCCCACCAGGGAGGAGGGTAAAATAGGTGCCGCCGCTTGTCGTCTTTTGCCTGTCAGCTTCCCTTCAAAGAAGGCCAGCCTAGGCAAGAGTTTAGCAGCTTAAGCAAGGTTTGAGCTGGCCCACTTGGCTAAGCCATCGCTTAGAGAGCCGTCGTGGGGAGCCGAATAAGTAGTGAGGTTGCCACCTGCCCGCTGCGTATCAGAGGCCTAAATACTGAGCCGCATTGAAGCGCTTGACATCATCGAGGCGGGCATAGCGCTCAATCATAGCGTCAGTTTTTTGCTTGGTCTGGTTCTTAATGGCCTTATTGCTCTGGCCCGCCTCCACGGCTACTGTCACGAACGAGGCCCGCAGCGAGTGGGCCGTATAGGCCGCCCCTAGGTGGCGCTGCACCAAATCATTCACACTTTGGTCTGATAGCCGAGCCGTACCCGGCTGCGCGGCTCGTCGGCTGGTGCCCCGACTCATGCGCGTAAAAAGTGGCCCCGTCGGCCGGTCAAGGACGGCCAGCCAATCCTGCACGGCGCGCACCGGACAATAGTCGGCCGAAGGGGCATAAAAGACGGCTTTGTCTTCCTCCTCCCCGTACTGGTTGGTCTTGCTGCGCCGTAAGTGAATAACCAGTGCCAAACGGGTGAGCTCGACGTCTTCTACGTTCAGGGCCACGAGTTCGGAACGCCGAAAGGCCCCGGCAAAGCCCAGCAACAGCAGCGCCCGGTCGCGCAGGCCGGTGGGCGTGGTCAGCTCCAGCCCGCGGATGGCCTGCTTGAGTTCGGCCACAGTGAAGGCGGGCGCCTGCCGCTGGCGCTTGCCGTGCACGCGGGCCACGCCGTCGAGCACGACGCCCAACGCCTCGTGGCTGGTGGGCGAGGGCTGGCCGGCAAGTTGGTGCAGCTTGGCGATGGCGGCCACGTGGCGGCGGATGGTGGCATACTTAAGCCCCCGGTCGGCTAACTGCGAGACGTAGCCCGCGACGGTGGTGACCTCGGCCGGCAGGTAAGCGAGCTGCTGGTACTGGCAGTAGTCCTCGAAGCTGCGCAGGTCGGCTGCGTAGCCGCGCTTCGTGTTGGCCGCGCCCTGCAGGCCAGCCTCGACGTAACGACCTACTGAAGCTGGCATCTCCACTAACGAGTGACTGCGGGTGGGTACGATAACCGGCAGCGAAGACGTCTTTTCCATGGGGACCATATAATAAGGATTAAAGAACAGCGGATGACTGACGCTCGATTCTACAAACTTAGTACCGATAAACATTAATTATCGGTACTAAGGTGAAAATGCCTATTTCGTGCTTTTGTAATAGGTCAAGGTACCTTCTTAGTGAATCAGATAAGCTGCGCTAATTAGAGTCGCGCCGAGCAGCACGGCCAACAGCACGCGCCGACGGTGGCGGCGGCGCTGGGAGCGTCGCGAGCGGGGCTGGCGCATTAGGTGAGGCAGCGTGGACATACCGAAAGCTAAGCAGTGGACTACCCACTGCCAAGCTTAGCTAAATAACTAGTTGCAAGTGGAGAGAGCAAATAGCACAGTACTACTTGCTTGTAAGCAGGAGTTAACTATTCTATTTAAGTCAATGTGTACAGGCTTTTTCACAGCGCGCCATTCGGTAACTCTGATTACCTCAAAAGCACTTTATACAATGCCTTATAAAATACTTATAAACAGACATTTGACAAGCGTTGAACGTACGTTTAATAAATGTTATAAACTCCTCCATAGCCGTTATTTTTGTACCAATCCCCGTTTTATGCTGCCCGCACCTACTTATTACGTCCCCTACTACCGGGTGAGCACCGCTCGTCAAGGTCAGTCCGGCCTCGGGCTCGAAGCCCAGCGCACGGCGGTGGCAGCCTTCGTCGCGGACTCGGCCCAGCTGTTGGGGGAGTTTGTCGAAGTGGAGAGCGGCAAGAAAAATCAGCGACCCCAACTGCTCGCGGCTATTGACGCGGCACGGGCGGTGGGGGCGACGTTGCTGATTGCCAAGCTGGATAGATTGTCGAGGAACGCGGGGTTCATCTTTGCCTTGCGTGATTCGGGTGTGGCATTCATTTGCTGCGACATGCCCGATGCCAATACGTTAACGGTTGGGCTATTCGCGGTCATCGCTCAGCACGAGCGGGAGATGATTTCGAAGCGAACTATAGACGCGCTCACGGCGAAGAAGGCCCGCGGGGCCGTGCTGGGTACGCCGGCTAACATGACCCCAGCAGCCATCGCGAAGAGCTTGAATATTCGGCAGGAGAATGCCCGTACTAATCAGCAGAACCAGCAAGCAGCCCGACTTGCAGGGCTACTGCATGCGCAGGGATATAAGTTGCAGCAGATTGCCCAGGAGCTCAATGACGGGGGTTACCGAACACGGAGGGGGCAGTTGTTCTTTCCTATGTCCGTGCACCGGTTGCTAAAGCGCTAAGTACAGCAATAAGACTTTCGCAATTCATGGCTGCCTATCACAACAACTAGCTAGATAAACACCGAAGCGCACAATGTAACTAAAGACCAATTATCGTGCTTGAATAGATGGCTAACGGATACCGTAATAGGTATACATTTAACACCATTTAATAAGCCCGTTAGTAAGAAAGAAATGGCTGCGGCACCCAACTGTTCGCCATACTGAAGGTCTAAGGCTCACTGTATCCTCATTAGCATGCACTGCTAGTTTCCATCGTGGCTTTGTAGTTGGTAAAAGAGACAATTCAATGAATTGTCCACAATTGCAAGGGCATAGGAATCCTACTAGCCACTCTCTGCCAGGTTTGCCGAGCAAATACACGGTGTGAACTTGTCTAGCATCCGGAAAATCGCTTACATACTGATACGAGTATGAAGGTAATCGCTGGCCTGTAAAAACAAGCCAGCGATTCCACCACTGACGAAGCCGCTTCACAGGCCCGCAGGTTTATTGATAATCAGTGTAGGAGCGTTTAATAATGGCAACATTGTGCCTCTCCCTATATAACGAGCTAAATCCTTATCGGGCATGCCATCACGCTTGCGATGCAATAAGAAGCCTGCTATGCTAAATGTTACTTCAGCAAATCGACTGTTATCTTCTGTCCGAAAAGAATGCAATCTGGCTAGTAACTCAGTGACCGCTTGCGCACTAAAAGCCATGTTTATGCTAATAACGGCTGGGCTCTCCACATTTGCTGAGCGAATGTACTTGGCTTCGAGTTGACGCTCATATTCTTCGGGATTAGTGCGTGCTAAATCTGCTGCACGCAGTAATTCTAATGTATAGCGCTCCCGTGACAGTAATGACGAGCCACCCGGTTGGATATAATCTACTCGACCCATTGCTTCATTAATTCCGCCAAAGCCATCAGCATCTAATCGAATTCCTAGGTCAAAATAAGGTAAGATGAAGAAAGTTGCTATTCGATTTAATAGATGGCGTCCATCGATTGAATCCATGCAGCCGAATACAATGTCACAAGCAGCGATAGCCTTATACGCTAAGTAATCGTGCAAACCGAGAGGAATGGCGTGTACAATTACATTAGTACCACTAGCTTCAATAGCTTCTTTCAATACATGCACTTTGTGACGTGCGGCGACCGCATCAGTAAGTCGGGCATTAAGAATACGGTTTAAGTTCTTGTGTTCGACAACATCGTGGTCTACTAAAACTAACTCACCTATTCCTAGTCGACCAAGCAATTCGGCAACAATACTACCAGTCCCTGAGCATCCAACAATACCAATTCGTAGCTTTCGAAGTTGTCTTACTGCGCCTTCACCAAAAGCTTGTCGAGTCCGTAGTTGCACTTCACTACTATCCTCTTCACAATCCGAACTAGGTGTTTTTTCTGGTAAAAAAAGATGAATGTCATCTCCAGCTACCAGTATTGAAGTGAGCGGTATGAATTCGCTTTTGGCTGTAACAGCACGACCAAACAAATGACCATCAGGTAGCATAATGACCGAAATGAATGATTCATCCCGGTTAATCCAGCCTGTCAATGTATCGCTTAATTGTAAATCTGATTCGTCGTCTAGGTCTGAAAACTTTGGATATCCGCCGCCTGGGTGGCAATGGATTTTAAGTAACATCCAACCATTGACTCGGCACTCTTCGAGTAAATGCACAATGGCTGTAGGTGGCCAGACGACTAAGTCAGGTCGACGTTCAAGGCACTTGTCATGAGAGAACAGCTCAAGTCGATGCACCAGGAACGTTTCCTCATCATCGTACTGATTATGTCCACAGAGTGCGAACGCAATTGCTTCATTTTCATCGCCAGGAAACAGGTGCTGGCGTAGGGCTATATAATCAGGCCCATTCATACGGAGCTTATACATAGCGAATTATTAGCGAGTTAGTTCATGATTTAACCACCCGCGTACTGCTAGTACATGCGTTTCTAAATTGTCAATTCCAGGCCGCCACATATTGGTTGGACGGTGACGCGACCAGCATTGAAACTGTTGACCGTCTACTACCTGCACCATTAAATTAGCGATTGGACGACCATCACGCCGGCTAATAGCCGGCGCGAAGTTCATCATGTCAATCTCAGCTGTTGGATATGAGCTGGGTAGCATCAATGCCATCGTCGTCGTAGCAATGTTATAGCCAGCTGGTAACGGAAAGTTGTGAATTAGCACCCAACCCACGTTGCTGACAAGCAGGGTCTCCCATAGGAGACCCTGCTTGTTAAGGAAAATTTTGTCTTCCGCAATCGGTTCAAATTGCTGGCGAAGTGCCACAGCTAAGCCAGGTGCTGACAGATTACCATCACGAGCCTCCTTTGCTACGGTTTTGAAGCGCTCTATTCCGGGCTTACGTAGGTCCACGACCTCATGTGGGCCGACAGAACGCCCACTATCACCAATTTCAAACAGCTCATGAGTCTGCGACGTTGCGTTTACTAGAGCCAGCAGTTGGTCACGAGTCCACAAGTGCTGTGGGCGCTCGAAGTACTGCTTATCCACCTTGAAGCGATAATGTATCACTTCCCCAGGGTCATGAGGCGGATGAGGAATGCCACTGCTGGAATGGACTTCAATGTCAATTATACGAACCTTGATGGTAACGTTTACGTCTTGTTCAGGGTGGCTACCAGCCACCGCCTGAATGATTTTGTCTTCCGACAGCATACATTTGGGGAGTGTTACGCTTCGTCATCCTTCTCATCGATACACGAAGCGTAGATTAAAAATTGGTGCTTTTGGGTCTGCTTGTGAGTTCACGGCAAATGAACTTGTAGGCAGACTCAATTTTTTTAACTACGGTCAACTATATAGTGGCTTTACATAATGGCTTAACCTCCCTTCGCTTTGTTTGAACGAATCAAAGGTATAAGGAAAAAATCGTTCAATCTATGTCGAAGAAAAAATCTTCGATAATTTTCGAACTTTTCATCGTAAATCCTTGCAAATCAACGCAAAAATTATTACCTTTGAGTGTTGAATTTTGATACCCCTTCGGTTTGACGACCCTCTTCTTCAAGGCCTATATCAACATGATTCGCCTAAGAAGCAATGTTTTCCCTGCTCTGTAGCCACACGCAAAACCTATATAAAAGTGCTCAACTGCCTTGTGGGCATGGAACGCAAAGGGGACATTGCGGGGTATCGACTTTTTGAAAGCGAGTTTCTAGATGAAACTGGCTTTAAACTTACTGTGAAGGTTACTGCCAAATTCCGGCTTAAGCTTTCATGCTTCGAAGTAGATGGTATGCTTACCAGTATCACTATACACTCTCTGTACCCAACCCAATTTTCTTTGTCTAAATGACCACCGGTGCGACCCTCACTCCGAACCAGTCCACCCACCCTGGGCTGCTAATTAAAGATGAACTTGCCGCTCGCCACCTTAAACAAGTCCAACTAGCTAACGAGACCGGCATTCAACCTACTCAGTTAAATGAGTTAATTAAATGCAAAAAACCTATTAGTTATGAGCAAGCTTTTTTGATTGCTGCTGCACTGCCTGGAGTATCAGCTAGGCATCTTATAACACTTCAGACTAACTATGATTTGCATGAGTTTGAAATTCAACGCGAATTAAAAGATAAAGTCAAAGCAATCGAACAATGGCAACAGATTAAGGAAGTCGTTGATGTTTCATATTTTCGAAAAGAAAATATTTTATCAAGTGGTAGAGTAACCACCGATATTGAAAGGCTACTTACTGCATTAGATTTCAAATCTGTTACGCAACTTATTAGCGAGCTTGAAAAAAATACTCCTAATGGTATACATTTCAGAAAATCTGGTATGCTCAAAGAGCATAAGCCATATGTTAATTCTTGGATAAGATATGTAAAACATATTTCAGCCTCCCAAAAAGTAGCTGTGTTTGATCCATCCTGCAAAGATGAATTATTGCAATCCTTAAGAAAAGTTTTTCTAGCTACTAATGTCCAATATAATTTAGCTACTACTTTAAAAAAATATGGTGTCAAGTTGGTTATTAAGCATAAGCCTGATAAGACACCTTTAGATGGAGCAGCATTTTGGCATGAGAATCGGCCTGTAATTGGCTTGACTTTACGTCATTCACGTTATGACAATTTTCTTTTTACCGTTTTTCACGAATTAGGCCATATTTTTCTCCATTTCAACGATAAAGAAAATAGAGAAACTGGATTCGTTGATAGTCTAGAGGATACGGATATAAATTATACTTCAAGTAAAGAAGCCGAAGCAAACACATTCGCTAAAAATACGTTAGTGCCGGCCGATAAGTGGGATGAATTTACTAGGAATAAAGATAAGGGACATTATTCTGATACTTATATTGAAAAGTTCGCTAAGTCTATATCTGTCCCAGCACAATCTGTATTAGGACGTTTGTGCCACGAGGAAAAAATGGATTACAAGTGCAATTCTATCTACAAGAAAAATAATTTTATTCCTTAGCTTCAATATAAGATATAAAAAAAGCCTTGCTTAATAGCAAGGCTTTTTTTATATCTTATATTGGGGTTCTTCTTCTAGAGGATAACTGTTAAAGGCAATGAATGGACTATTGGAATTCATCTAGTTTAAAATTAGTGATTTAATAGGATAGGCATAGGTCTCTTTAAACCTCTATTTCCAATTCTTCGGCGATACTAGCAAACTGAGTCAGCGCAGCTTGCAGGTTCTCGGTAATTTCGAGAGCCAGCACATCAGGGGCAGGAAGAGTAGCACTGTCCTCCAAGGCATCGTCTTTGAGCCAGAAGATGTCTAGGTTTACCTTATCACGGGCCAGTAGTTGGGCTAAGTCATAGCAGTGGAACTGCTCAGTTTCTTGGCGCTGGGCACGCTGGCCGGACATGCCATAGCACTGGATAAAATCCTGTAGGTGGGCCAGCGTGAGTGGGTTACTCTTGGGAGTAAAGTGTTGGTTAGTGCGTAGGTCGTACACCCATAATTCTTTGGTCTGGGCCTGCTCGGCGGCAGCTCGCTTCTCAAAGAAAATGACGTTAGCTTTCACGCCTTGGGCGTAGAAGATGCCTGTGGGCAGACGTAGCAGGGTATGCACGTTGCAGTCCTGCAAGAGCTTGCGGCGGATGGTTTCGCCCGCGCCGCCCTCGAAGAGCACATTGTCAGGTAGCACCACAGCGGCCGTGCCACCCACCCGCAGAATGGTGTAAATATGCTGGACAAAGTTGAGTTGCTTGTTGCTAGTAGTGGCTACAAAGTCGGTGCGCTCGTAGCTGAGCGTATCCTTGCTGGTCTGGCCTTCCTCGCTCATTACCGTGATGCTGCTCTTCTTGCCGAAGGGCGGGTTAGCCAAGATGAAGTCATACCGCTCGCCAGGGTCGGAAAGCAACGAGTCCTGATTTTTGACTGGGCTTTCGGTGGAGCCTACGCCGTGCAGGTAGAGGTTCATGGCGGCCAGACGCACCACAGAGTCCACGATGTCGGTGCCGTGGAAGGTGTGGTCGCGCAGGAACTTGAGTTGCTCGCGGTCCATCTCGGCACCGTAAGTATCCACGAGGTAGTCGCGGGCTACTAGTAGGAAGCCGGCGGTGCCGCAGGCCGGGTCGCAGATGGTTTGGCCCGGCTTGGGGGCTACGGCTTCTACGATGGCTTGGATGAGCGGGCGCGGCGTGAAGTACTGCCCCGCACCACCTTTCACATCCTCGGCGTTCTTTTGCAGCAGGCCTTCGTAAATCTCGCCCTTCACATCGAAGCCCAGGCCCGACCAGTTTTCGCGGTCAATAAGCACCAGCAAGTGCTTGAGGCGGGCGGGGTTCTGAATCTTGTTCTGGGCCTTTTTAAAGATGACGCCGAGCATGCCGGGCTCCTTACCCAGGTCGGTGAGGATGTGGCGGTACTGCACTTCCAGCGCGTCGCCTTCCAGAGCACGTAGGCTTTCCCAGTCCTTGCCGACGGGTACGGCGGGGGCGTTAGGCGCGCCGGCCTGCTCGTCGGCCATCTTCAGGAACAGCAGGTAGGTGATTTGCTCGACGTAATCGCCGTAGCCCACGCCGTCGTCGCGGAGCACGGTGGCATAGCCCCAGACGCGCTGGACGAGAGATTGGGCGGTGGCATTGAGGGTAGGTTGGCGCATAGCTGGGATGTTGTAGCGGGTTTTATTCTCGTTTTAGTGAATTTATTCCCGTTCGTTTTCACCGATAAAACAATAAAAACAGCTTCTAATAGCTATAATTAGGGTTTTCGGCTTCGCTTATTTGTGATTTATTCGACATTTATTCTTTTTTAGCCAGCAGGGCGTAGCGCCGGTTTCGATTCGCGCCGGTGGCGCTTAGCTGGCCTTCTTCCACCAGCTTGTACACAGCTCGTTGTACTACTGGCAGCGGTAGTTCCTCCCCGAGCCGCTTGTGCATTTCGGCTAGTGAGCTGTCTGGGTAGGCGCGTAGGTCTTCGACCAGCAAGGCGCGCAAATGATGCGGCTCGATGGTTTTCAACGTGGGCTTTACCTGCAAGTCGGCCGCCGCGAATACCTCGGGGTTGATGACGTATTCGGTGCCTTTGCGAGTGCCTTGGGTTTGCACAATGTTCCAATCCACCAGGCGGCCCACCCAGGAGCGGGTGCGCTCTTCCTGCCGCAATTGCAGCGCCTGGCTGAGCGCCGTGGCACTCAGGCGGCGGTGTTGCGCCAGCAGACCCAGCACGATGGTTTCCTTCTGGCTGAAGGTGTAATGCGCGCTCAGGTAGTCGAGCAGGCGTAGGGTATCGGGGTTGGGGCGGCGGGCGGGCAGGGTCACGCGCAGGCTGGTGCCGCGGTCGTCGAGCTCGGGCAGGGGCTTGGCTTCGCGGCTGAGCTGCTGGTAAATCAGGTCGTAGCCCGAGCCTTCACCCTCCATCAGGCCGGTGGCTTCGAAGGTGAGGGCCAGGTGCGGGTTGCGCCGCATGCGCTCGTGCAGAATGGTGGTGGGCGTGACACCCAGCGGCAGCCCGCCGGGACTGGTGATTTCCACCCGGTCGGGGTAGGCCTGGATGAAGACATCGGTGGCCGTGGTGTAGAGGCGGTGGGCGAAGGCATTCACCAGCAGCTCGCGCAGCACGGCGGGCGGGTAGTGCGGCACCAGGCGACGGGTGGTGCCCCAGGGGATTTCGTGCGAATAGTGCAGCTCTACGGCCTGGGCCAGCACGTCTTCCAGCAGCCGGGCGGGGTTGAGGCGGTGGTCGAACCAGGTTTCCTTGCGCACCTTCTCCTCCAGCTGGTTATACACCACGTACTGCACCAGCAGGCCGTAGCTCAGGCGAGCGCGCTGGGCGGGGGTGCCCAGCCAGAGCACGCCCAGGTGGGTGGCCGTGCCGTGGGCATCCACCAGCCGGAAATACTCCAGCAACTCGGGGTCGGACTTGGCCAGCACGAAGGCGCTGACTTTGCCGACGCTACGCACCCGGTCCACGAAATAGCGGATTTCGTCGGGGGCTAAATCGGCGCGGGACACATCTGGCACGGGGCGGATTTCCCATTGCAAACCCGTTTTTTCGTACACCAGCCGGCGCAGGTCTTCGCCCGATACGGGCTGGCACTGGTCGCTGAGGCGGGCATAGGTGCGGCCGTCGGAAGTGGTGGCCACCACGTGCAACGAGGGGCTGATAGTTACTTCCAGGTACTCACCACCATTGGGCGCGACGACCAACTCCGACGAAGCAAAGCTGACATTCATAGCGCGGGTGCTTAGCTTCTGAATGAGTTTATGCACCTCTGCTGGGTCGAGCTGCTGACCTATGGGCGGGACCTCGTCGCGGTCTTCGATACCGATGAGTAGCAGACCACCCTGGGCGTTGGCCAGGCACACGCAGGTTTTGGCTAGGTCGCTCAGGTCGGCCGTGGGGCCGAAGGCCTTGCGGTAACTCTTCTTCTCAAAAACTTGCCCTTCACGCATAGTAGAAACCGGTTCAACGCTCAAAAGTAGTTGGTCGCGGTGGCCTGGTGCTTGTATAATATGCGGGCCATAATTAAGAGACCTGCGCAACGGCATGCAGGGCTTGATAACTAACAACAAGGCTTTCAGTCGCACATCTGATTGCAAAGCAGTTTCAGAATTTGAGCCCGTTGCCTTGGAAAATCCGTGGGTCCATTTCCTGGCGGTGAATGGGCGCTACCTCACGGGCATACAGGTAATCGTCGATTTGCTGGCGGCCCTCGGGCGTGCGATGAAGGTAGTATGCCATGAAAGCTAGGCGCAACTCTAAGTTCGGATGGGTGGAGGTGTAGTCGGGCAGGTAGAGGATGTGGGGCGAGCCAAATTGGTCCACGGTCCGGTGCCCCGCCAGATTAAAATTGGCTCCCGGTACCAGTAGCTGCACCGTGACGGCCGTGCTGAAGCAGGCCGGGGGGCTGCCAGGACGGGCCGCTTGGTTTACCAGTCCGATAGCCACCGAATCGACGGCTAGCTCTAGGCGTTTGTCGGTGGTCAGGTATTGCGGCGTTACCTCCTGCATCTCCATCTGTCCGGTTCTAGGAGCCGCAGCCACCGGCTCGTCGAAGCGGCCGGTGCGACCCAGGCGGAAATGGCCCAGCTCGTGCAGCAATACCAGGTTTAGCACATCGGGCAAGGCTGTATTCGTGCCTGAAAGACTGTTTTTCAGGACCCAGCTACGGATATAGTCCGGATTGAGCAGCACGTACCGCTCTTTTACGTTGGAGAACACCCCAGCTGAGGCCTTGGGGTCGGTGGGGCGGTAGGGAATCACCAGCACCACGCTTGTATCCTGGGTGTCATACGTGGCACCGGGTTGGGCCAGCACCAGATGCCGGCCTAGGCGCGCCTGACTGATGCAGTTGAGGCCCGGCAAGGCTGCCGCCAGGGCGTTGTTGAGGCTGTAGTCCCGGGCTCCGCTTTTCTGAAGCAGCACCTGGGTTTCGCGGTCTTGCAACGGCACCTCTTTAGTGCGGTTGCCAGGGCAGGCCGTGAGTACAAAACCCAGCGCGCCGACCAACAGCTTATTGCTCCAGTGCCACCAAACGCCCTTCATATTGCTTCAAAATAATGGGTTTCTCTTCGGGCTTGGCCGCCTGGAAGTCTTTCAGGAGCTGGGCCCACGTATCGCGGCCTTTTACCACCGCATCAACGGCCGCGGCTTTGCGTTGCGTCAGCTGGCCATCGGTCCAGTTCATCAGGCCCGACACAAACCCCAGAATGGCCAGCACCACGAAGGTGCTGCGCGGTACGGTTTGCGGATTGGCCGGGTCTTTGGCCTTGAGGGCGGTGAGCAGGGTAACCAGCCCGGCCAGGGCCGTTACCATAAAATTGACGCCGGTCTGGTAGTTGCCCAGTGTTTTCTGTTCGGTCGCATGCGCTTTGATGAAGGTCTGATACTTGTTCAGCAACTCATCTAAGTCCTTCGTTTGCTCAGTATCGGCAAAGCCCGCTGTGGTGAGCGAAGTAGGAGCTTGCGCGAGGTAGTTGTAGGTGTTGGTCTCGGTATAGAGTTGCAGCAGGGCCGCCACAAACAACAGCCCAGCAAGTAGCGGGAGGAGAAAACGCATAGAACGATGAACTTGAAAATCCAAAGCCCTAATATATGAATATTATATATTCAAAGTGGTTTGCTGGGTGGTGGCTTTGTGCCCGCGCCCGGCCTTGGCTTTGGTGGGGGAGGCGGGCGTGGCGCGCAGGCGGGCCAACAGGGCGGCGGCCGGCTCGTCGGTCGCATCCTGGGGCACGAGGCGGCCAGTGAAGGCTTGGTGCAGGATACTTTGGCGCAGGCGCTCAGCGCGTTTCAACTCATCGGTGAGTGTCTGGCTCAGCGCGTCGAGCACGGTAAGGCGGCGCTCTACTTCGGCTACAATTTCGGCTTGCTCTAGTAAGGGAGGCAAGGGGAAGTGCAGCCCCGCGAACCGGTCAGCTCCGAGGTGGGCAATACTGGTGGTCCAACTCGCAATCTTCTGAAATTCACCGTTGTGCAGGTATGACCGAAATACCGACAGTGCATAGATTGGAAGCACATTTTGATAAACTCGGAACCGCACCAACGTATTAGTGAAGCAAGCGCCAGGGACTTCGTTACGATATAGGGCTGGCCGGCCAACCAACTCCAAGCTTTGGCCTTCGTTGAGCAGGATGTCGTTTTCACGTAATGCGTAGGTTTCGTACTCTTCCGGCGTGAAGTTCATTTCCATCACGTCGCGCAAGTCGAACCGGTCTTCGTACACATTAGCCACTCGTAGGTAGGGGCGCATGTGTGGACCAGAATGGTGCTGTGGAGCGCGTTGCCGACCCAAACGCACCTCACCTAGCTGGCGCATCGAAGCCCATGTCCACCCCGTCGGCAACTCAGGTAGCTTTGAAGTATCCAGCGCTTCCGGCTCCGCATACTTCGACTTCCAGCCCTCGCCCAGCGGGAGCTGGCCGCCGCGCTTGGTCACCTGGGCGGCTTCCCACTGCGCCCGGCGCTCGGCGCGGATGCGCTGCAAGAGGGCGACCCCGGTTTCGGCGGAGGCGGCGGGGTGGGCTTCGCGCCAAGCGCGGGTCAGCTCGCCCGTGACGGCGGCGTGTAGCACCGATTGGCGGTAGCGTTTCAGCAGGGCCTGGGTGCGGCGCACGGCCGTCACGCCCGCATCCAGCTTGCTGAACAGCTCCTCCAGCTTCGCCACGATGCGGCGCTGCTCGGGCAGGGGGGCAGGGGTACTGGTAAATCCTTAAGCGTTGATAGATTCAAAATGTCCATCGTTCCACCGTGTGAGACGTTGGAAAACCGCGACTTCACCGTTGGTGAGTCGAGATACATTTTCGCAAACTCCGCTTTTATAGCATCCTTATTCAGCGAAAGCTTTACTAAACGCGGATTGATAATGCCCGGCGAAATGCCTTCCGGTAGAATCAATACCTTGCCAATTGTGCCAACCAAGCTTACCAAAATATCGCCAGGTTTTACTCTGCAAGAACTCAGCATCTCGTATCTGGATTCGTCAATAAAATAGTCGCCATAAAAGGCGTCTTGGCGAATTACTTGCTCTTGTCCATAAACCTTGTAGCCCTCAGACACATAATATTCTTTCTTCAAAGCTGAACCAAACGGCCCTGCTTTGAGAGCATTTGGTTCGCGTGCGGCTAGCTGAGCAAAGCCCGTCCAAACCCAGCCCTGTGGCAATTCCTGTTCTTCGTTCATTCGGTTCATCTGGCTAGCCGGCAGCGCCCGCATAGCTTAATTTTTTGAAAAGAGGGTAATAGGCTACGCGGCCAGCGCATCGTTCAGCTCATCCACCAGTTGCTGCAAATCGGCCCCGAACACCTGCCGGGCGCGGGCGTAGCCGCCCTGGTCCACGAAGGGCGGCAGGGTGAAATCTTCGGCGTCAACGCTGAGAGAGGTAGCCACTTTCTCCTTCATCATGGCCAGCCACTGCCGCTGCTCGGGACTGAAGCTCCGGCCAGCCGTGGCCTGGGCGGCCAGCCAGGCGTGGTAGCGCTCGTCCACGGTGAGGGGGTAGGCAGTGAGCGTATCGGTCTGGTGCAGGGCGAAGCGCACGAGGCTGACGAGGTTGGTGAGCAGGGTTTTGGGGCCGGCCCCGCGCACTCGCGCCTTTTCGAGCTGCTCGTAGGCCGTCCAGAGGCTTTCGGGCGTGAGCTGGGGGTTGTCGAGGCGCAGGGCCTGGGCCAGCTCCCGAATGTGGGCAAAGGTGACGGCGCGGCGGGCGTAGGGCTGGTTGTGCAGCAGCTGCAAGGCCGTGATTTCGTCCTTATGCGCCGCAATAAATGCCTGAAACTTATCGACTCGCTGCCGGGCCAGGGCCTCCTGCGCCGCCTCGGGCGAGGTGCGCTCGCCCTCAAAGCCAGCGTGCAGCACCCGGTCCTGGCTCACGAGGTCAATCACGAGGTCGTGCTGGGCGTGCACCTTGGTGAGCAGCATGCGTAGGGCCGGGTCGTCGAAGAGCAGCACGGCCGTGTCGGTGAGCTGGCGCACGGCTTCCTGCCAGTGGGCATCGGTGGGCTCGGCCAGGGGCGCACCTGGCTCGCCGGGGGCGGGCTGGCCGGCAGCGCGGGCCTCGGCAGTGGCTAGGCGCAGGGCCTCAGCTTCCTGTTTCACGGGGTCCACGGCGTCGTAGAGGCGGGCGGCGAGGTGCTGTACGGTGGCCCCACCGGTGGCGGCTTGCACAGCAGCGCGGTCGTCGGGCGTGAGCTGACGGTCGAGCCTAGCTAGGCGGGTGGCCAGGCTGCGGAGTTGGGCGGGCTCGTGGTTGCCCTGCGCCACGGCATGTAGCAGCTTCTCGAAGCCCAAGCCGCCGGGCTGGCGCTCCACGCTCTCGGTGTCTTTCTTTTCGGAGTCGGTCACGCCCACGGCATCCACCAGCACGAAGCGGGTTTTGGCGATGGCATCGCTGGTCACGGCCTCCAGGTCGGTGGGGCTGATGACGCGAGTGCCGCGCCCCTTCATCTGGTCGAAATACACTCGGCTACGCACGTCTCGTAGAAACAGCAGGCACTCCAGGGGCCGGATATCGGTGCCAGTCGAAATCATGTCCACTGTCACGGCGACGCGGGGGTTGAAGTCATTGCGAAACTTCTTAATTAGCTCGTCGCTCTTCTCCTCGGCAGCGTAGGTTATCTTCTTGCAAAACTCATTGCTCTTGCCGAAAACCTCGCGCACCAAATCCACGATTTCATCGGCGTGGTGGTCGCTCTTAGCAAAAATCAGGGTCTTGGGCACGATGCCGCGCCCCGGAAACAGCTCCGTAAATAGACGGGCCTTCCACTCCTCCAGCACCGTCCGAATCTGGTCGGGCGCCGTCACAGAGCGGTCGAGCTGGGTGCCCGAGTACACTAGGTCGTCGTCGAGGGTTTCCCAGCGCTTCTTACGGGTCTGGCGCTCCATGCGCTTCACGCTGCTGCCCGCCTCAATGCGCGAGCCCCGCGCCGTGATTTCGGTCTGGATGCGAAACACGTCGGAGCCCACGTTCACGCCATCTACCACGGCGCGCTCGTGGCTGTATTCCATCACCAGGTTCTGGTTGAAGAAGCCGAAGGTCTGCTTGGCCGGCGTGGCCGTGAGGCCGATGAGGTGGGCATCGAAATACTCCAGCACCTGCTGCCACACGTTGTAGATGGAGCGGTGGCACTCGTCAATCACCACGAAGTCGTAGGCCTCGGGCGGCACGGCCGGGTTGTAGGCTACCTCGCGGGGCCGCTGCGGCGCGTCGGCATTCAACTCGAAGCCCGAGCGCTCCTCGTTACCCGCGTCATACTCGGCCTCGCCCCGCAACATCGAGTACAGCCGCTGAATAGTCGTAATCGTAACCTTGCTCACCGAATCAAGCTGGTTCGAGGTCAGGTGCTGCACATTGTAGAGCTCCGTAAACTTACGCCCATCATCCGGCGCGGTGTACTGCTGAAACTCCTGTAAGGTCTGCCGCCCCAGGTTGCCCCGGTCCACCAGAAACAGCACCCGCTTGGCCCCCGCAAACTTGATGAGCCGGTAGATAAACGACACCGCCGTAAACGTCTTGCCCGAGCCGGTGGCCATCTGAATAAGGGCGCGGGGCCGGTCGTCCTTTAAGCTTACGTCGAGGTTGCGCAGCGCCTCAATCTGGCAGTCACGCAGCCCCCCCGTGTTCACGGCCGGCATCGTGCGCAGCCGCGCCCGCAAGGTGCCAATCTGCCGGGTCCAGTCGCGCAGCGTCTCGGGCCGGTGAAAGCCGAACACCGGCCGCGAGCGCGGCTCGGGGTCGCGGGCATCAATGAAGCGAATTTCCTGTCCGTTGGCCTCGTAGCCAAAGGGCAGCTCATCGGACACGCGCTGGGCGTGCTTAGTGGCACTACTACGGTAGCGGGCCGTCTGCTCGGCCACGGCCGTGAGCGAGGTGCCTTCTTTTTTCGCCTCCACCATGCCTACTAGGCGCCGGTCAATCAATAAGGCGTAGTCGGCTGGGCCAGAGGCCGTAGGGTATTCCCGCACCGCGATACCAGCAGCGGCCCCCAGATTGAGCTGCTTATAGTCCTGCACGAGCCAGCCAGCGGTGGTTAGTTGCGCATCGATGAGTTGGCGGGCGTGCTGTTCGGGGGTAAGCATTTAGGCAGGTGGGGAACGGAATGCTAAAGTAAGCAGCACCGAATCAGGCATCGTAAAAATGGGCCAACTACGTTAGCCTGCTTATGCGCTACCTACCGCACCGTTCAGATGCATCTTGACGAGGTAGTATCAAGAAGCAGGCTTACCGTGGACGTGCAGCGCTAATTGTCCAAGCACCTTGATGGCGGGCTAGCCGTTCAGTGTCAAGACGCAAGGTGTTAAACCAGACCAGCAAGTCCATAATCTGATGGGTTAGCGCGACGAGTAAGTATGGCGTACGAACTGTCTGGCGAAGTCCGGCCAAGGCGGAGGCGGTGTTAACTCTATCGCCGTGCGAAGCTGTGCTAGTGAGGTCGAGGCAGGTATTTACAGCAGTTGCCAAAATAGCTGGTAGTAGTGCAGTCGCAGGTGTAGCAAACTCTGTATCAGAAACCTTTTTTGGTTTACCACTCAAGATGTCGCTGCAATTTCGCTGATTGATTTCCCCGCGCGAAACGCATTGGGCAGGCAATAGTCGATGGCGGATGGCGGCAGCAAACACCTCGTCAATAATGATGCGTAGCGTATTAAACTTGGTGTCGTCCTGGTGATTAGTTTGAGGATTGTCGATAGCTTGTAAAACCTCCAAGAGCATCCGGCCAGCCTTTTCGCTGACTACATCAGGAGTGCAGGCGGCGAATGCTGGGGCGTAGCGGTGCCGGAGCTGGGCTTGGGGTAAGTCGTCGATGGCCTGCTTGATGGCTCCGAATAAACGCTGATTTTCCTCGCTAGAGCCTTTACGAAAGAAGCCTTCGTACTGCTCTTGAAAACCTGTATCCCGCAAAAGACTGAGCTGACCGGTAAGTACAAAGCGAGGCAATGGCTTTTGGTGAGCACTACCAAGCGCCGTAATCTGCTCCCATGCCTCGTAGAGCGCCTTGCGGCTTTCTGTACCTTCTTCCTGGCCTTTCTTTTGAAATGCCATGGCATCGAGAAGCACGGCGTTGATGGTATTCATGTTCGCCGCCAGATAAGCCATTCCCTCTTCAGTAGACTGAAAAGGAACCAAGACAATATCGTTTAAAAGCGCTAGCTTACTGAAAGCTGTGAGTTGCTGGTACTCATCGTCAATCCACAAGACGCGGTAGTGGCCCATTACTTAACCTTTTTTATATTGAACGTCAACGACTGGTAGTTCCAACCGATAGGTTACTGGAAAGTAACTTTCGGGCTGACTGATAATCTCTAGTTCACCCTCGAAGTAGTTCATAATCTCCTTAACTTCATACCCGCCAATACCTGTGTTGCCCGTGGCACCAACGGTAGCTCCTTTACGAGTAAGTTGAGCTATGTCGAAATTTACCGGAAATGGGCGCCCGTTATTGGCAATGGTGATGTCAAGCGCAAACGAATTCATATTCTCGTCAACAAATAACTCTTCGACGGTAACACTAATCTTATTGTGTTCTGCTGGCATTTCATGGAAGCCATGCCGCTGGGCATTGGCTATAATATGGTTAAACAGCAGCTTGAGCAGATATTTATTAGCCAATACAGAGACTGAATCTATGCGTTGAGCAACTCTCGGCTTATCGCCAAGAAAATTGTACAATGGCAAAAATTTCTCATGCAGCGTAATGGCAAACGGTGGTAAACTGGCACGCGTGAGTGCTATTTCCTCACGTAGGAAGGCCAGTATATCCACAACTTGGCGCGGAAACTCCTCTAACACTAGTACGGCTTCATTACGATTGAGCGTTTGGAACATGAACTCCAAGTCTCTTTTTATGGCCGTGAGTGTATCCTGCACGGTTGAGTCTTCGCCTGGAAAGAGAGGGGAATGTGGAGCTAGCACTTGATTATGAGAAGCGGCACGCTGAATCGCGGCCTCAAGCAGGTCTACATTGGATATCAGATTTAACTGTGGCCGCCCTAAAGCGGGTTTCAAAGCAGCAAGTTGTGCATATGCTTCAGCTTTGAGCGTGCGCTCGGTCTGGGCCGCGTTAGACTCTACTTGCTTAGTTTTCGTCGCCTGCTAACTGGCTAGCCTAACTAAATTATGCTGCTCGACTATGCTTGGCAGATTGATAATCAACTGTAATAAGTCCGCTTTACGCACGGTAGGCATGGCCATACCTCTATTCATACTGCGAAACTGCTCCTGCACAAAATCAGAATTCAACTCGGCTATGAGATAGTCGAGAACCACCTTATCCTGGTTCAGTTGTAACGGCAGGATGCTACTGGGCGAGAAGAATACTTCGTCTCCAGCCTGGTGCGTATACCAGGTAGGCTTGGGTCGGCCACCCTGGAGCGCGACTAGCAGCGCATCCTGCTTCAGCGATACTAGCGAACGACCACTAAATTGGTCAACAGGTAATTCACTGCTTGCTAGCGTAAAATTCAGATTATCTGACTTCATGTCCCGGATACGCAGCAGTCGACCTTCCACTGGCCGCTCGTGGCGCAGACGAATAGGCTCGACTATTTCTTCGAAGCGGACTTGGTTTTGGACCGGTTCAGCAGGCAGTAGGTAGCGGCGATAACTTAAATCGTAGTCGTGCCGGCTGAAATCAGATGGAGCGATAAAATGAGCACCAGTTGCACCAGTTGGTTGCGCTAAAGCAGTTAACAAGGCGGACGTATCCAAAATAGCCTGTTTGCCTTTGCGATGAACATATGACTCCGCATCGAGCATCAAAACTGGCGCACCGTAAGAGCGTGCTTTGTTGAGCATCAGTAAGGCTAGCCGCACATTGGTGTATGGTAATAATAAACCAGCTGGAAAATCTACAACTGCTTCTAACACACCAGATGTCACCAGCTCTTCGCGAAGAAGGCGGTAAGATTTGCCTTGCTGAAATAGGAAACCAAGTGCAACGGGAATGACAGCCTGACTCTGTGGCTGCATATGACGCAGAATGGCATGAACGAATGCAGCGTCGACCGGCATGCTGGAAGGCAGGCCATCCAACAGTTGATTAACACGATTAGAGCCACCAAATACGGGGTGAGTAGCCAGAATCAGGTCAGCCGCGGGCAACTGTGGCCATTGTTCAACTGCTGTACCTGGCAACAAATGGGCAGAAGAGCGCTGATGTGCCACTAAGCGTAGAGAAGCTAGCTTGCGCACCTCATCGCTCTGCTCCTGCCCTAAATAGATAACTGCTGGGTCTAAAAAAGAGATAAGCGCAGCAGTACCAGCCTGTGGGTTGTACACACACATGCCAGGTTTTGCCTTGTAGATAGAAGCAATTAATTCCGTAAGCTCAGCTGGTGTCGAAAATTCGCCCGAGCCATGGTTGTAACGGGGAAGTTGGTCGAAGGCAAAATCAATAACGTCTTCGAATTCTACTTGCGTGAGAGTAGGCAGATTAAATAATTCAATTTCATGCACTAGACGCTGTCGCATACTAGGACTTAAACGAAGCATGTAATCTCCTAACCAAGCCAATGCCGAATCTGCAGCGTTTCTTTCTCTCTGATAGCTATTGTTACTAAGGGCAGAAGTATAAAAAGCTTGGCTGGAATAGGCATCCACTCCGAGGATGGTGGATAGTCGGCCTAGGATGAGAAACGCTGGAACAATACTATAGGAAGATGTGTGGCCTTCTTCTCGGACAATAGAAAACAACTTAATTATTTGCTTTTGCAGATTAAGCGAAGGGGCCGACGGACGTTTCATAATGTAGGGACAAGCCGACCTCCTTTGAGTCGACAGTGCAAAGCAAAGGTGGGGGTGTGCAGCCAATCTGCACAGTGTGTAATTTTCAGAAAAATTTTATGCCATCTACCAAAAATGCCTTGCTGCGCTACGCAGCCATAGATGCCTGCTTGCAACGGACAACTCAGACATGGAGCTTTGAGCGCCTGCGGCAGCAAGTAGCGGCAACCCTGGCTGAACATGTAGATAGCGCAGGTAGCGTAAGCATACGGACACTACGGGATGACTTGAAAAATATGCGGCCGGGTGGGGCAACGGGATATGATGCGCCTATCTTATTCGAATCGGAGCGCGGGTATTACTATAGTGAGGTTAATTACTCAATCTTCAATAGTCCCATAACAATAAATGATTTACCCGCTTTGCAACAGGCATTTGGTGTGCTGCAGCAATTAGTAGGCCTGGGACTATCACACGAACTAGGAGGAATAGTAGAGCGGCTAGAATTGAGGCTAAGTGGCCAAATGCAAGACGCACAAGGTATTATTTGCCAATTTGAGCAGCCTACTAGTTACCAGGGGCAAGGTTGGCTAGAGCCGCTGTATATAGCTGTGCAGCAAAAGCAAGCACAGCGCCTACTATACCAGCCGTTTGGAACTTCGCAGCCAGTAGAATTGCTAGTGCACCCTTATTTGCTGAAACAGTATAATGGGCGGTGGTTTTTAATTGCGCAACGAGACAAGTGGGAAGAAGCTTTGTCAATATTTGCGTTAGACCGTATTCAGCATATAGCAAAGGCTGATTTGTCATTCATTCAGCACGAGGGAGAGGTAAGCCAGTTCTTTACTAACCTAATAGGAGTTTCTATTCTGCCTCAGGCAGAATTAGCAGAAATAAGGCTGCGATTTGCAGCAAAGCGTTTACCCTATGTGCTGACTAAACCGCTACATACGTCACAACGAGTAGATAATGTAACCGGTGAAGTAACACTACACCTAGTACCAACGCGTGAGTTGGTGAGTTTGCTACTGAGCTACGGCGGGGATGTAGAAGTAGTAGCACCACTGGTATTGCGTGACAATATCAAACAAGAGGCAACCCGGATGCTTCATTATTACCTGTAAGTCGTTGGCTACGCCCAATGAGTCGCAGAGGCCGGTCAGAAACAGGCCATAGTTAGCCCACGCCACCCGATTTCAGCCAGCGGGTTTTAAAGTCAGAGTACAGCACGGTGCACAATAAACCCCTAATAAATAAGCCTGTTTGCTTAAAAAAAGCCAGTCAGCAGGTAGTAGCACGAAAGTAGTCGCAGTGCGAATAGCTGATAATTAGCTTTCTAAATGCAGCGAATGGCTGGGCCAGCTGCCGACTGGTTTATTGCAGTGAGCCGAACATGCAGCTTCTCCCCTTCTCTTGTAGCAAAGCTGCTAGTATAGCGATTGGCCAAGTTGGCCAAGTTGGCCAGGTTGGCCAATCGCTATAGGCTTTCACTTGTAATCTGGGCCGCGTATGCCAACCAGTTAAAGTATTTTGTCAAGTTTCTACCGGCAAAAACTTGACAAAATGCTTACATATTAATATTCTACCAGTACACAGACCAAATGGTAGACGTCATCTTCTATTTCGCCAAGCAATTGTTCGAGCCCAACCGCCGGTATTAGAAAAAGAGGCGCACGACTACTTTAATCGGCTGGCTCCCATCAATCTGCTAGTCAAGCAACAAGCTGCTGGCCTTTGTTTTAGCCAAAAAAGGGGGCCACTTGCGTGGCCCCAGGAAGTCCTACTTCCGGAATAATCTAGTGTCAGACCACTGCAAAAATAACGGAACGCGGGTGAAATTTGGCTCTGGTTCTTCGCGCAGTTCTTAGGTGCGAGTAGGTAGTAGGAACCTAGTTTTCTTTGCCTCTCCTGCCTGAAGGCAGCAAACTGCTATCTCACCTAATAGCAGCTAGTTACTTTTTAGGCCAACCACTTAACTAAAAGCGTATTTGGCTACGGTGCTTGCTGATACGCGCAGCCTCTTGCTGATAGCATAATTCGATAACCCACGTTTTTTCAGTTCGCGTATCTGCTCGATGACCGCAGCGCTCTTGGTGGGCGGCCCTATCAGCACACCTTCTGCCCTACGTCGGGCCATGCCCGCCTTAGTGCGCTCGCTCAGCCGTATGCGCTCCTGCTTAGCCAGCGTGGCTAAGAGGGAGATAATCGCCTCCTGAAATAGGCCGACCGAATCGAGGTATTGCTCCGTGAGGGACTTATAGCCCACGCCCCAGCCTTGCAGTTGATTCAAGTATTGCAGCGTGGGCAAAGCTCCTTCCCGGCTGAAACGGTCTAGGCTCCAAAAGAGCACCAAGTCAAAGCGCCGTTGATGGGCATCGGCAAAAAGCGCTTGAAACTCGGAGCGCTTCCCCGTGCCGCCCGACTCGTGCTCCACGTACTCCTTGTAGACGGTATAGCCGTGGGCCTGCGCAAAACGCCGCAGTTCGGGCAGCTGGTTTTCGGTGCTCTGACCTTTATCCTTGGTCGAGACACGGGCGTAGAGGGCGACGGTTGTCATGCCCGGAAGGTACTCCAATAAGGGTCAGTTGAAAACACCATAAAAAAGTGCCTTTACGTGCTGGAAACGCCCTTGTCAAAACCATCCAATAAGGGCTCTTAGTCAGAAAAGCTTTTTCTATTGTGGAATAAGACCGAAGACCGTGGCAGGTTCAGCAGGTCAGTACTAAAAACCAGGCGTATTAGCGATGCCGCTTGCGCTGGCGCAAATAGGCCAGTAGCTCGGCGGGGCGGTCGGTTTGGATGAGGGTAGCACCGTGGGCCAGCAGCCAGCCCCAGCCGTCGGCGGGCTGGGCTTCTTCGAGGCTGCGCTCGTCGTCGTGGCCGGCGTCTAGGCTGGCCCAGAGGCTGTTGTACCAGATTTTGGAGCCAGTACTGGGGATGGTTTGGTAGGCCGAGCGCAGCAACGCGCTGTCGGTGGCAAACACCAGCTCGTAGGCCACGGGCTTGAGCTTGGTTTCGTACTCTTGCAGCATGGCGGCGGCCGTGGGCTTGCGCAAATCCACAATGGGCATGTAGAGTAATTGGCTGGTGAGCAGCGCCCCGTGCTCGGCCTTTACTTTTTCGTAGGGCTCGGAGGACTTAATGACGGCGTGGTCCACGGTGCCAGTTTTCACCAGCATGTCGTAGGCTTCCTGGAAGTAGTCGTAGCCCTTGTCGATGTTGACCATCACGCGGCCCTTAGCCGTCAGCATGCACTGTTCGAAGCTTGGGATGCGCTGCCGGGTAGGACCACCGTGCTGGTTTTTGAGGGTAAATTGCTGGAGCTCGGCCCAGGTGTAGTCGGCGGGGCGGCCCTTGCCGCTGGTGGTGCGGTCGAGCAGGCCGTCGTGCATGAGGATGAGCACGCCGTCCTTGGATTTCTTGAGGTCGATTTCGACCATATCCACGCCCATCCTGATGGCCGACTCGATGCCGCGCAGGGAGTTTTCGGGCTCGCTGCGCCAGTCGGCGCGGTGCGCCACTACTAGTACTTGGTTGCTTTTCGTGTCTTTGAGCGTGCGGATGATGGCCTGCACCGGCTGCTGGGCCAGCGCCGGGCCACCTAGGAGCAGGCTCGCGACGAGGGATAGAAAGAACTGTTTCATGGGTGGAGTGGTACTAAAACAGCCTAGGCAGGACCTAGGCTGTTTTATGTAAATGCATAATAAAAAATGAGTTAGTAGCCCGGATTCTGGTACATGCCCGTGGGGTTCAGCTTGGCCTCGTTGAAGGGGACGGGGTAGTAATAATCCTTCAAGCCGAAGTTGGTGAGCTGGGCAGAGCCAAAGTTGGTCTGGCTTTTCGTCTGGAAATAGCTGACCAATTCCTGGGCCGTGAAGGCGCGCTGGAGGTCAAACCAGCGCTGGTTTTCGAAGGCTAGCTCTACCCGGCGCTCGTGCAGGATGGCGAGCTTGAGGGTGGGGTACTTGGCGCTGTAGCTGGCAGTGGCGCTGGCCACGGCGTAGCGCGGCAGGCCGGCGCGTTCGCGCACCTGGTCGAGCTGGCTGGTGGCAGTGGCCGCGTCACCTAGGTAAAGATTGGTTTCGGCCAGTAGCAGCAGCACGTCAGCGAAGCGCAGGAGCAGCCAGTCGTTGCCGCCGTAGCCGGTGGTGCCGGCGGCGGCGCTCGCGTCGCGGTATTTGGTGATGAAATAGTCTTTCACCACGGCCGCGTTGGCGTACTTGATGGAGAAGTCCTTGCGCACGTCGCCCGTTTCGTAATCGAGCACGAGGTCGGGCGTCACGTTGCCGCCAACCCCCGTGTTGGGGCGCAGCGAGTTGATGGTTTCGCCCTGGGCTTGGTAGTTGGCGGCGATGCGCGACGAATAGTTGATGTCGCCCTGGCGGTACACGATGCGGAAAATGGCCTCGGGATTGGCCGCTTTCTTGGTCACGTCGAACACGTCGGCGTACGGGATTTCCCGCAGCAACCCAAACGTGCGCTTGCTGTAGGCGGCCGTGAGGTAGGTCTTGGCCTGGGTCAGGTTGGCGGTGCGGGTGGCCGGGTCAAGGGTGGTGGCCATCGTCAGGTACACCTTACCCAGCAGGGCGTTAGCCGCGATTTTGGACACCCGTCCGGTGTTGGCGGCCGACTGCGCGTCGGGTAGTGGGCTGGCGATAACGTCGGTGAGGTCGGCCACAATCTGGGCGTACACCTTCTCCTTTTTCTCGCGGAAGGTGTTGGCCGTCACGGCGTTGGGCGTGGTGAGCGGCACCGTTACCAGCGGCACGTCGCCCCACTCGCGCACCAGGTTGAAGTAGGTCAGCGCCCGCAGAAACTTGGCTTCAGCCTGGTACTGGGTTTTGGTGCTGGCCTGGGCGAAGGTCACCGCTTCGGAGCCTGCCAGCACGTAGTTGGCCCGCGTAATAATCTGGTAGAGCGCCGTCCAGTGGTTTTGCAGGTAGGAGTTGCTAGGCAGCAGCGAAAAGGCGTTGAACTGGAACGGCTCGCCGGCGTTCGACTGGTTGTCGTTGGTGCCGGTATTGTCCGAGCGCTGCTCGCCATAGAGGTCGCCGCCCTCAGCCAGGCCGTTGTTGTCACGCAGGGCGGCATACACGCCGTTGAGGGCCAGCAGCACGTCGTTTTCCGACCGGTAGTAGTTATCGGCGGCTACGGCATTGGGGTTGTTTTCGACCAGAAAATCCTTCTTGCACGAGGTCAGCAGCAGGCCGCTCAACAGGCTCAGGCTCAGTAGTGAGGCCGGCCGGCCTAGGGTCCCCAAACGGGGTAAATGGTTAGTTAGGTAGCGCATAATCAAGTAGTAATAGAAGTGCGGCGAGATTAGAAGGACAGGCGCACGCCCACGTTGTAGCCCCGCGCCAGCGGGTACTTGCCGTAGTCCACGCCGGGGGTTAGGTTGGCGCCGTTGTTGTAGTCCACCTCGGGGTTGTAGCCCTTGTATTTGCTGAGGGTGAACACGTTATTGGCGTTGAGGTACACGCGCAGGCCACTCACGTGCACCTTGCTGAGCAGGGTGGCGGGCAGGTTGTAGCCCAGCGTGAGGTTGGTGCAGCGTAAAAACGAGCCGCTCTGCAAGTAGAAGGTCGAGAGGCGGGTGCTGTTGCTCTGGGTGCCACCGCGCGCGGCCCGGTACACCGTGCCGTCGCCGGGCTCGGCCTCGGAGCGGTAGCGGTTGGCCACGTTGGCGTACTGGTTGCCCGAGCCCTCCATGTTGTAGACGTAGTAGTCCTGCCCGTCGAGCACCTGGTTGCCGTACACGCCGTTGAAGCCGGCGTTGAAATCCAGAGCTTTGTAGTTGGCCGTGAGCGAGAAGCCGTAGTTGAACTTGGGGTAAGGCGAGCCGATAACCTGCTTGTCGGCGTCGTTGATCACGCCGTCGTTGTTCACGTCCTCAAAAATCAAATCGCCGGGGCGCAGCGGGTTGGTCGAGGCCGTGGAGCGGGCCGGGCCGCGGCGCACGTAGCCGGTCGGAAACGACTGGGTAGCCGCGTTGTACACCGCGTTGTCGGCGGCGATGTTGTCCACGTCGGACTGCCGTACCATGCCCGCCACCCGGTAGCCGTAGAACATGCCCACCGGCTGACCTTCCTGCGTGATGTGGGTGATGTAGGAGCGCTCGGCGCCCGCCGAAGTGATGGTGTTGGCGCCGCCCATGTCCTGCACCAAGTTGCGGTTGAAGGAAATATTGCCGCTCAGGTTCAGGTTGAAATCAGCCGTCTGAATGGCCTTGCCATCGAGCTGAAATTCCAGACCCTGGTTGCGAATGCGCGAGTCGCGTAGGTTGGTGAGGATGCTGGTGGTGCCCGAAATAGCCGAAATCGGCTGGTTGAAGAGCAGGTTGTAAGAGTTGCTGAGGTAGACGTTAGAAATCAGCAGCAGACGGTTGTTAAACAAGCCTACGTCGAGCCCTAGGTTGAACTGCGAAGTCGATTCCCACCCGAGGCGCTGGTCCTTGAGCGCTCCGGCGTAGTAGGCCGTCTGGATGGTACCCGTGCCGAATACCGCGCCGGTGGGGCTGGCCATCGTCTGCTGGTAGCCATAGAGCGGGATGTTGTAGTTACCGGTCAGGCCCCAGCTGCCGCGCAGGCGCAGCGTCGAGGATTCGCCCAGCATATCGCGGTAGAACGACTCATTGGAAATCGTCCAGCCCGCCGACAGCGAGGGGAAGCTGCCGTAGCGGTTTTCGGGCCCAAAGCGCGATGAGCCATCGGTACGGAACGCGGCGGTCACGAAGTAGCGCTCATCGTAGCTGTACTGCACCCGCGCCAGGTACGAGAGCAGGGTTTCGGCCTGCTTGCCGGTGCCCGTGAAGCCCACGCTGCTGGTGGTAGCACTCTGGAAAAAGTTGGTCGGGTCGGCGCCCTTAGCCGTGATTTCCTGCACCGCATCGTTCTGAAAACCCTGGGCCGACACGCTGATTTGGTCGAGGGTCGTGCGCTGGGCGGTGTAGCCCGCCAGGGCGTTCAGGCTGTGCTTGCCAAGCTGCTTGGTGTAGGTCGCCGTGAACTCGCCGAGGATGTTCTGGGTGTTGAGCGTCAAGGCCGTAGCCGTGGCCGCCGCAATGGCCTGCGGCGAGTAGGGCGCGTTGTTGCCGCTGCTCAAGCTGGTAGGCAGGTAGTACTCGTATTTCTCGTTGTAGGTCTGCAAGCCCACGTTGGCCTTGGCGATTAGGCCGGGCAGGATTTCGTAGCTAGCGGTACCGTTGTAGGTGCCGCGCAGGCCCTTACGGGTGATGTTGGTTTCCTGGGCCAGCGCCACCGGGTTCTCGACGGTCTGGTAGCCGTAGGCCGACTGCTGGGCCGCCACCTCGTTCTTGGCCAGGTTGCCGTTGTCGTCGTAAGCCCGGAACGTGGGTGGATAAATCAGCGCGCCCAGGATGGGCCCCTGGTTGAAGCGGCCCTCCTGCACCTCGCGGTTGGTGTTGGAGGTCACAAACAGGTTGGCGCTCACCCGGAACTTCTTGCTGAGCTCGGCGTCGAGGTTAGCCCGGAAGTTTATCCGCTCCTGCTTGGTGGCCACGATGATGCCCTCCTGCATCTGGTAGTCGCCGCTGAGCAGGTAGCGCAGCCCGGCGTTGCCGCCCGAAAAAGTCAGATTGTGGCGGTTGAAGGGCGCGCTGCGGTACAGCTCGTCCTGCCAGTCGGTGTTGTACTTGGGCGTAATGAGCGACTGGGTGCCGAAGTTATAGATGTCGGTCGGGATGCTGACCGAGTTGGCGTTGCCCACCCGCGCGATGCGCGTGGCGTTGTCGTCCGAAAACATGGCATCGGTCCAGGTCCGGCCGCTGTTCTGCACGAGGTCGCGATACGTGTTGTTGCGCCCGTCGATGAGCAGTTGCGCAAAGCCATTGGCATCGAGCAACTTCACCTTCTTAGCCAGCTGGTTGATGCCAAACTGGTACTCGTAGTCGAGCCGGCCCTTGCCTTCCTTGCCGCGCTTGGTGGTGATGAGCACCACCCCGCCCGAAGCCCGCGAGCCGTAGATGGCCGCTGAAGCCGCATCCTTCAGCACGTCAACGCTCTCAATATCATTGGGATTGATAAACACGTCGTTGGCGGCTGGAAAACCGTCGATAACGTAGAGCGGGTCCGAGCTGGCGTTGATGGAGCCCACGCCCCGCACCCGGATTTTGGTGCTCACGTAGGGCGCGCCACTCACCTGGGTGGCTTGCACGCCGGCCAGCTTGCCCACCAGGGCCTGCCCCAGGGTGGGCGCCGCCAGGTTTAGCTCGCGGGCCTTCACGTCGGCCACGGCGCCGGTCAGGTCGCTTTTGCGGGCCGTTTGGTAGCCCACGGCCACCACTTCGTTTAGCTCGTTGGCGCTGCCCTTCAGCTGCACATTAACCGTAGTTTGCGAACTAATAACTACCTCCTGGCTTACGAAGCCAATGGCCGAAAACACCAGCGTAGCGCCGGGGTTCACCTCGATGCTGAACCGGCCGGTGCCATCGGCCGCGGTGCCGTTGGAGGTTTGCTTTTCAATTACGTTGGCGCCCGGCACCGGCTGGTTCTGGTCGTCGGTGATGGTACCCGTGATGCGCACGGCCAGCGGCGCCAGCCGGGTGGGCGCGGGCCGGCCGGCGTAGGCCTGGTGCGCGGCCGGCAGGCTGCCCGCCAGCAGTAGTCCCGCCAGCCACCGGCGCAGGGTAGTAGAGTAATGCGTCATATCAATAACCCCGGGGTTTTGAAGGTGGAAAAGAGTAAAATGTAAAAGCCCGCCCCGCGCCCCGGCCTACCAGGCCAGGCGCACGGCGTGCACGTTGTCGCGGCGCGACGAGGTGACGGCCAGACCTTTGCTTAGGTCGCCCAGCAGCGTAAAGCCCTCCAGCTCGTCGGCCTTGTCCACGTCGATGACCTGGCGCACAACCTCGTGGCCCGCGGCCAGCGACTGGTTTAAATCGAGGATAGAGAAGCGCCAGCGGCGGCCCTGCGCCCGGTTTTGGATGAGCACCAGCGCGCCCTTGCTGGGCACCCACAGCAGGTTTTGCACCCAGGGCGAGCACGTGAATTTTTTGACTAGCACGCCCGGCTCGCTGGTCTTGTGGGCCTTCGCCAGGCGCGCCGGGTCGTAGAGCCGCACCTCGTTGCCCTGGGGGCCGTAGTCGGCGGTGGCCACATACTCCTTGCCCTGGTACTGCACGTACTCGGGGCGGGTGCCCTGCACGCAGGCATCGTCCTCGATGGTGTTGAGCAGGTTTCCATCAAGCGTGCCCGTGCGCAGCAAGCCCGCCCAATCGACGGCGTAGATGATGGCCCGCCACTTGGTGCCCTCTACGTTTAGGCGAATGCTGTTGCCGATGAAGGTGGGGCTGCTGCCGTTCCAGGCCACGCCGGTGGGGTGGTTGATGATATCCTGGCCCTTTTCGGTGAGCTTCACCTCCTGCCCTAGGTAGGTCAGCGAGTCGGCCCCGGCCTGGTACGCCCGGATGACGCCCACCTCGCGGTCGCCATAGAGGTAGAGCCGCCCTTGCTGGTAGCTGGCGCCCTGGCAGGCCCCTAGGGCGCTGGCCGTGGTAGTAGCCGTAATGGCCAGCTCGACCGAACTAGGAAACGTAAATGCGCTGACCAACCCGGCACCTAGGAGTAGTAATTTATTCATACTCAGCCCCTCCCCTTGACTAGCCGTTCGCCCACGCTGCCGCGTGGCGAGAAGCGGCCAGTTGCTACTTCAGCCGCCCGTTTAGGCGGCTTTTTCTGGGTGCAAAGGACGTTTTCGAGAATTACTAGCACTTTACATCAGTGTTGCCGGGCCGTTATGTTTACGCTGGCAGGGCCAAAAGCCCGGACGGCAGCGGGGCCGCGCCGTAGGAAGTGGTTGCTCCTATGCGAGCCGGCCCCTAGCTCGCCGCATTTCAACCTCCCTTTATTCTGCATGCCCTCGCGCTTACTCCTCCTCTGCTGCTACCTGCTGCTGGCCCGCCCCAGCCTAGGGCAGGCGCCTGCCCTCCGCCCAACGGCGGCCCGCGCCGATTCGATTATCGTGGCCAAAACCTTCCCGCTGCTCGCGCTTTTCGAAGCCCAGCCCGCGCTGCGACAAGTGCTGCGAGCGTCGGCCGAACTGCAACGCGTGGCGCAGCGGCAGACCCGGCGCAGCGCGCCGCTGCTGGCCCAGCCCGTGGCTGCGCTGCCGCGCTACGTCGATTCGCTGGCGTGGCAGCCGCGGGAAATCCGCCAGATAGGCCAGCTTTTGCAGCAAGCCTACGCCCGCAATGCCGCCTTCCGGGCGGGGGTAGGGCCCTTGCTCACGCGCACCGGCCGCTACCCCCGCTACGCCAACCAGCCCGACACCACCGCGCTGCGCCTGGTCTGGCAAGATGCGGCCCTAGGCATCAACCGCATCCTGCAAGTGTACCTGGCCAATGCCAAGCCGCGCTACCCCGCCATTGATTCCACGGGCTTCCGGCGGGGCGATGCCGAGCTGGCTCGGCAGCTGCGCCAGCAGCTACCCGCGGCCGCTAAATCCAGTCAGCCCACGGTATTCTACGCCTTACCCCTGCAAGTGGCCCTAGGTGCCCTGCGCCTCAACGGCCGCGACGAGGCCGCTCGCTACGAGCCCTTGACGGGCGGCCTCAACGCCGCTCCCACGGCCGCCGTGGCCCGCACCGACTGGGCGCGCTACCCCTACACCGTGCTACTGGTGCCGGGCAGCGGCCCCGAGCAGCCTGGCGTGGCCCTCGACTCGGCGGGGGCCCGGCGCTGCCAGCTGGCGGCGGCGCGCTACCGGGCGGGGCAGGCGCCGTTCATTGTGGTGTCGGGCGGGCACGTGCATCCGTTTCGCACGCCGGTTTGCGAAGCGGTCGAGATGAGAAAGTACCTCGTGGAGCACCTAGGGGTACCGGCGGCGGCGGTGTTCATCGAGCCCCACGCCCGTCACACCACCACCAACCTACGCAACACCGCCCGGCTGCTCGACGCCACTAAGTTTCCAGCGGGCCGGCCGCTGCTCATCGTCACCGACGCGGCGCAGAGCCGCTACATCCTGGGCATGGCAGAGCGCTGCCGCCGCGAGCTGGGCTACGTGCCGTACCGCGATCTCACGCGCATTTCGGACACGGAAAACAGCTGCTACCTGGTGGCCGAAGCCGGGCAGCCCGACCCATTTGACCCGCTCGACCCGTAGGGAATATGCGACGTTGTAGCCATGTATAAGAATCGTAAAATCAGCAACTGTCCTGCTTCGCTGCGCTCATCAGGGCGGACGCAATTTTTAGCGTCAAAATCACTTTTTACACAAGTACTTCTTATACAATACGCGTGATTTTCAGCATAAAAAGATACCTAGGTTACTTCCTGTCAGCCCTGTTCGCGTTACCCGCGCTGGCCCAAACGCCAGTAGAGCAAGTCAACGTGTTCCTAGGTTCCTCGGGCGACCACGGCCAGCTGTCACCCGCAGCATCTTACCCTTTCAGTATGCTGAGCTTGGGGCCGCAGACCTATCCTAATCTTCACACCGGCTACGAGCACTTGGCGCGCACCTTCCTAGGGTTCACGCACACGCGCTTTGAGGGGGTAGGCTGCCAGGGCGCGGGCGGCAATTTACTGGTAAAGCCCTTCCTGGGCGTCGACCCGGCCCAAACCACGCTGCTCAAAAAGACCGAGCACGCCACGCCAGGCTACTACGGCGTCACGTTTGGCAACGGCATCGAGGCCGAGCTCACGGTGGCGCAACGCTTTGGGTTGCACCGCTACCACTTTCCGACCGGCGCAGCACGGGGACTGGCCATTGATATCAGCTATTCCTTCGCCAATGGGTTTAAGCGCGAGGAGCACACCACAGTTGGCGGTGCGCTCAGCGGCTGGCTCGAAGCAGGCACCACGTGCAGCGTAGGCACTTACCGGCTCTATTATTACCTCGAAACCAGCCAGCCGGTGCAGTGGGAGCCCGCAGGAACACATAAGCTGGTAGCCCGCTTACCTGCCTCAGGAGCGTCGGATGTGGAAGTGCGCGTGGCTTTTTCGTCAGTAAGCTTAGCCGATGCGCAGGCCACCTTAAAGCAGCAAGCTGCCGCCGACTTTGCGGCCGTGCGGCAGGCGAGCGCGCAGACATGGGGCGCGCTGCTCAACCGCGTGCAGGTGCAGGGCGAGCCCGACCGCGAGCGCCTCTTTTACTCGCTGCTGTATCGCACTTTGCAGTCGCCCTATGTGATATCGGAGCCTGACGGGCGCTACCAAGCCACCAACGGCTCATTGCAACACTCCACGCGGCCCGTCTACAACGGCTGGGCGGTATGGGACAACTACCACACGCAGTTGCCGCTACTGTCGCTAGCTTATCCTACCGAGTTTCAGGACATCGCTACCTCACTTGCCAACCTATATCGCTTCGGCAAAAAAGACTACGCTACCCAGCACGAGCCCTCGCCCACGGTGCGCACTGAGCACACTAGCGTGGTGCTGCTCGATGCCGTCCGCAAAGGTTATGCCGTAGACTTCGGCGGCATCCGCGACTCGCTCATAAGCCAGGCACGGCGCCTCGACTATTCGCACCCCGATAAAGCTCTCGAATCGTCGTACGACGCCTGGGCGCTCGGTAAAATCCTAGGTATCCTGAAAGAGCCCAAGGAGGCGGCGTTCTGGCATACTAAAGCACTGGATTACAAGCGCTATTGGCAAAAGGATTTCCAGGATATGACCAAGTCCGATGTGGACCGGCTACCTACGCGCGGTCTCTACCAGGGCACTATTTGGCAATACCGCTGGAATGTACCCTTCGACGTGCACGGCCTGCAGGAATTAATGGGTGGCGAGGTCACCTTCCGCCAGCAGCTCGATACGTTCTTCGGGGGTGACTATTACAACCACGCCAACGAAACCGACTTGCAGGCTCCTACCCTCTACAATGCCACGCAGCAGCCCTGGCAAGCGCAGGCTCTGGTGCATCACTTAGCCGTCGACACGATGGTGCAGCACTACTTCAACGACAACAGCCGCGGCATCGACCCCTACGTGGGCCGCATCTATCGAAACCAGCCCCAAGCCTACTTACGCACCATGGACGACGACGCGGGCGCTATGTCGGCTTGGTTTGTGCTCGCATCCTGCGGCTTGCTGCCAGCCTGCGTGGGCGAGCCAGTATATTACCTCCATCTGCCCTTATTTAGGCAGATCAGGGTGCAAACGACTGGTCGCAAACCGTTGGTCATTCAGGTAGACAACTACGCGCCCACCCACGCCTATATTCAAGCAGTCCGTTTGAACGGACGGGCCCTAACCCGCAACTGGCTCACGCATCAGGAGTTAGTGGCTGGCGGGACTTTAGTGTTCGTATCTTCTGACGTACCTAGTAAGACTTGGGGAACGCAGCATCTTTGGGTTTCTGGCCAATGAAATAAGAATAAGAGAATTAGTACGAAGTGACTTAAACGCCTAGCATTGTGGTGACAGTACCGGCACTTTTGAAAGCCGGTGACTATAAGAAAGCAGGGTTTGATATTCTGCTTTTAATATACTAACTATTAATAGTAATTAATCCAGTAAAGGCCTCACTGCTGTAATACTTGCGAAAAGGGGCAGTTAGACGTCTAGCTGGAGATAAGGCTGGCGCGTTGGCAAAGCAGTTATTGCTTGTACCAAGGCCGCTATTTCGGCTGCGAAAGGAAACACCCGATCTGGTTCTTCGACCAGCACCAGTGGTGCAAAGACTGGGCGTGGGGTAGGTGGGTTCGGATAGTGTGGGTCGCCGCTGGGGTAATGCGGATACAGGCGGTCTAGCTCGCCGCTCACCATCGCTAGGTCGATATCGCCCGCGACATAAAACTTATAGAGCCGCACTACCTCAGGACTGGGTCCGCCCTCATCGGCACTGCTGGCGCCTAAGGCCCACGCCACCGATTCCCATCGCTGCGCAGGCGTTTGCTCTGTTTCGCTAAATTGAGGCGCCTGATACTGGCTCATGAACTATATACCAACTGATTAGAAGTAATCTGGGAGGAGAACTGGATACACACCAGCTGTTCGGCCTATGGATGATTTATACACCCAACGCGGCGCTTTCCGCGAAGTATCAGACTAACTGGACGCTATGGCTAAAGGTCAGCAAAAAACTCTGCTAAGCTTATTTGGTGGATGTCGAGCAAACGCAATAAGCTATTCAAGGTCAAATTACTCCCCTGCTCGTGACGGCCATATCCGACGCGGGGTAACTCGTGGTCAAAAGCAAAAGCTTCGTAAGAAGAATAGCCTTTCGCTACTCGTAGCTGCTTCAGTTTCTGGGCAATCTGTTTTAGCCGGGGATCTGGCCGGGTGACTTCTTCCGTCATGATAGACGAAAGGTGAGCAATAAGGTTATTAAATGTAACCTATTGTACTAAACTCTATTTATTAAACATATTATAGTATGTTTACTGCCTCTATTCTTAGCTGAGCCTTTTTATGTTTAGTTATGATGCGAGCCGTGACTTCTAACTACTCACCCTTACCCTATGTCTGAATTGGCTTCTCCCTCCCCAGTTACTCTTGGTGAGCGCCTTACGGCACTGCGTGCGGCGTCAGGTGCCTGGACCAGTTGGTCCCGCACTCGCGTGGCGCAGGAAGCACAGCTGCCTACTTCCGCTATCGTCCGCTTAGAACAGACTGGTAGTGGCACCGCTGCTAGTTTGGCGGCCTTGGCCCGCTTCTACCACAGTCAAGGAGTCAATCTTAACTGGCTCTTCACGGCGGATGCGAGACCAAGTTCTCCCTACAGCTTCGAAGAGCGGTGGGCTGATGAGGAAAGACGTCAAACGTTTGAAGGGCTCGTTGCGCTGCGACGCGATGCTCAAGATTCATTTATCCAAGCGCGTATCACAACGCTACTTGTACAACTCTTGCCCCGTCCTGCCCGTGAGCATCGTAGCGCAGCAGACCTCCAGCAGTATCAGCACTACCTCCCACCCGTTGTGCCCACTGTTAGTGGGTGGCGAACGCGAGCGCTCAACATTCCTCCTCATCACTATTACGTGGCTGGTAAGTCGGTACCAGAGTGTGGTAGACCTTTCGAATACCTGACGTGTGACAGCCCACCTGAAGGGATATCAAGGCATACAACGTGCTTACAGTGCGCTGAGCTAGTCACACAGCGCTAGCGTGTCTACCACACTTATGTCGACTCCGCTTTAGAAGCGACACTAGCTCTTATTAAAAAGAGCAGCGATTAGCCGTGGTTTTTTCTGGGCAGTTGAAGCGGGCACCACATGCAAGCAGATAGCTGGCAAATCGCTCTGGACTAAGAAGAAAACCAGTCGATTTTTCCGCAAACTGGAAAGGTCACAGAGACCATGCCAGTTGCTTGGTTAGGCTTCTCTATTCATCTAGTCTATCTCAAAACGAAAGGCTTGCAAGGGATTGTGTGTCAGTTAATTATTTGTATATCAGGCGTTTAGGAACCATAGTCATTAATTATGGTTACTAAACTATAAAATACTGACTTTCAATTGCTTATGGTTAGGTTGATTTACCAGGTCGATATCTAGTTTAGTGGTATATACAGAGCTCATAGATCGGCCTATTTAGTGTATTTCGTTGCTGAAAGTAGCTTAATTAAATTCGCTACTTTTACCCTTGTATTACCCGTCTTTCACAGTCCTTGAATGTTCCTTTAACGACTGTGAAATGGGTCTGAGAACTCGCTGGCTCACCTGCAACCCGATGTAATATGCAAGTATGAAAACGCATTCGTTTGGCGCGCGGTCTAGCCGGTGGGTCGTGCTGCTCGGCTTTTGCAGCACGGCCCTACTCAGCCACGCGCAAACCAAGTCACTCCCGCAGGCAGGCCTTATCATCGACCCGGTCTTGCCTGCTTCATTTACGCTGAGCCGCCGGACGGACTATGTCTTGTTGCCCGATAGCTTACGGCGCAAAGGCCTCACCGGATTCGTCGCCGTGCGCGTGGCCATTACGCCAACCGGCGCGCATCACTTAGTCCGGGTCCAGAAAGTGCGCGTCACCGAGCCGGGACAAGCGACGCTCTCTATTGACTTTGAGGAGTACCAAGAACCTACTATTCCTTACCTGATTCGCTCCTTGCCTTATTTCCCGCTCGTGGTCCAGTACGTGCAACGGGAAGTATTTTTTCGCCCGACTTACCAAGTGCCAGTTGGCCCACTCACGTTTATGGACTTCCTCGTTCGATTGAAATAGAGCGCAGGCTAGCGCGACTATGAGAAAACGAGCTACTTTCTCAGCCTTGTCCGAGAACGAATTTTATGTTTGGCAGCCACTTATTAATATCTAATTAAAAAGTGCTTGCGCTTATGATAGTTTATAATTCAATATTTACTATCGTTATAAGTCTGGTTATATAAAATAAAGGAAAGGTTACCAAGGCGGATCATCTCAATGATACGATTACGGAAATACTGAGAAAATTATTATTAATGTTTTTGATATCGAGATAATATCTAATGAACAGCAATTGATTGTCCTTTTAGTTTAAGATTACTACACATTTTGAAGTTTAAGGTATCTTTTACACCATTGCTTTTCGAAATAGAAATGAGTACATTATCAAGGCAACCCCACCCTCGGTAACTTACTCTAAAACTATCAGCTGCATTGTTTGAAGTTTGATGTTTTTTTTTGAAAGTTGGGTGATCGAAAAAATAATCAACAGTCAAAATACTACTTTTTAAGCTATCAGCAACATTTAATCCTATGTAATATGCAAATTCAGGGGTTTCTCCAGACATGTATGAAACTCCTGGATAACTAACTTTTCCTGTTGGAACCGCATATGAAAACGGCTCAATACTTGGCTTCAAAATCTTTATGCTATCCTGTAAAATTTTAGCTGATTTTTTCAGTAAAGATTCAGTAACTTTTGCTTCATCTAACCTTCTTGATTTATATTCATTGATAATAAGGATCACTGCTATTGATACAACTGTAAGTAAAGCGCCAATTGCTGTAACGATTGAGGCTGTTCTTGAATTATTCTTGTAATCAATTTCGGGTTCCATAATCTATTTCGAAGAAGTAACAGGAAGAGATAAAATATTTAATGCATCATTCCACATTTTCAGCAAACGCCCTAAAGTAAATGTAATAGCACCAGAAGAACCAAATAATCCAATAGCTTTTGCCGAGTCATGATCCTTTAATAAAAAAATAGCACAAGACAATAGAACAATTAGAGAGATTATTGTAACAATTGCATAGATAAGCCTTTCTAATTTAAATAAATTCAAAAGCTTTCCAATTGCATCTATTTTGAGGTCTAAATCGTTTTGTGGAGACATGGTTTTGATGAATTTAAATTTTATTTAGCAAATTACATAGTATAATTATAATAACTAAAACTATCACAAGTGACTAGAAATGGATCTATTAAACAGTAATTGCAAGCCAATAATGCTTTTTCTTTTAAAAGAATAGCAAACCATACAAGTTCGATGAAACCGCACATTGGTAATGATACTAAAAGATAGTTTCTACATCCTTCTGTTTTCTTTTTAAAGGCTAACGCTTGGCTCTGCAATAGCACCTATACTTTATCAAACTTGACTAATTATTAGGGTATTAAATAGAAAAGTGTACGATAATTTATTCATATTTAGCACCTAAGTAAGTCAAGTCTGCTGGAAATAGATGGTCGCCTCCATGGCGCTGCTGCAACAAAGCCTGCACCTCAGCAATCACCTCTTTTTTGACCACATTCTTACCAGGATGCACATGGTCGGTGCATTTATTTTCCTTGTGAAGCTTGAGTGTAGTGGGATCCAGACCCAGCGCTGCTACGGCATGGTGTCGCACCTGTAGACCACGGCCAGAAGTAAAGGACTCTTGCGAATAGTCACCGAGCATCTCAATTCCTAAGGCCACTTTATTGAAGCAGGGGTAATGCACCCCAGATACCGTCAAGGGGGTGAAGACCCAAATCTGGCGGTCGTCTATGAACAGATGAGGGCCAGCGCTCCAGCCGCACGTATCGCGGTAGTACTGCTGTAGGTTAAGGATGTGCTGGTGTGAAAGGCCCGTCGGACGGTTAGCCAGCGTAGGAATAGCTGTATTGTGCAGCACCATGAAAGAAGGGCGCCATGCCAGCCACTGTAACGAGTGGCAATACTTATCGAATGTATCGGGGGAGAAAGCCGCCCCGACAATACCTTTCCAAGTAGGCATCGCTTAAAGTATGAAGGGTGAAAATCAATCAGCGCAAGGCCGCATTATCGAGCTGAGATGTGAGAACGGTCATTAATTTGGCGCAGCCCTTGGCTACCCAGGAGCGACGTTTCCAGCCGTATATTTTGCGAACAGCCCAGCCCTGCAAGCCAGTACCGGGTAGCTCATTTGCTACGAGGCCAGCCACCGCATCAAGCCGCTGATACAGCCACGTGCTAAGTTGCTATTCTCGCTTAGGGAGCAGACGCGCTGCCTGCCAGTCCGGATTGCTAATGGGCCGTGTGAGCTTGCTATGGGGACGCAGCGGCAAAATCGGAAGCAAATATTCCTGGTTCTCGTTACGTCGGTACGGGTCAGCAACTACCGCTTGCAGTGCTCTTATTTCTTCGGCTGCTGCCCCTTCATGGATACGCTTATCAAGTGTCTCCTGCTCGTGGTGTAGCTGTGCTAGACTTTTCTTAATTCGGAACTCTTGGCATTGCGTATCGTTCCAGTGCCTGAATAAGGGATTCTTTTCCGAGAGCACAAACCATTGCTGAAGAAAATACTGACAGTTTCGACGCCCCAGATCATAGTCGTGTTGCCGGAACCCCTCGAATAGAAAGCCACCAAAGGCGCCTAGCGTGCCACAGGCCAAAGCGGGAGTAATAGGCCGGTCTTGGGCATCTCGACGATTAGGGGCGATGGCAAAGCGGCTGGAAACATTTAGGTCGAGTGCATTTAGCAGTTCGTCTACCTTGAAGCGCGACTGGTTGCGCAGTGCTTGGTAAAGGTGCGCTACTAAGGAGCCCAGTTTAGCTTCGATTTCCTGATACGCCCCGTCTTTATCCTCACTAGGAAAGGGGTCGACCATGAGCACGGCTTGCCGGGCATGCGTATCCCCCCGGGGTAGGCTCGTTTGGCCGGCTTCGAAGAGCGCCCGGCGGGTTAGCTCCAGCGGTTTGTTATCGGTCACGCCCCCGTCGACAAACCGATACTTCGCCATTTCACCTGCTTTCAGGGTAGGCAGGGCCGCTCGCTCGACGAAAAGGGGCCGTTGCGCGCCGGTATACCAAAGTCGTTTATCGAAGTAAGCATTGTCGAAAGTCAGCGTGCGACTGGCCAGGGCAATTGGGAAGGCACCGGTAGCCAAAGCTGCTTCGCGTAGAATAGCCCAGCCTGGGTAGGTCGCATCGTTAGCGGGCAACTCGCATAGCTCGGGGGAAGGCGGGGCCCCTGTTATTGCCCGCGGACGTAGCCGAAAATGAATCCGGTCGGCGTGGTCAGTAAAGCGCTGAGAAGAGGCACCAATCTGCGGTACGGAATAAGTAAGCCCATTCAGATTGGTGAGCGTCAAGTAAAAATTGAACTCCTGCCCAACGCCCAGCCACCTAGGCCAGCGGGGAGTTTCTGGTAGCTTGATGGCGTCTCGAGCAATGCGGTCTAAGGTGTCACAGTTCAGGATGCTAGATAAATTCAGCAACCGCTGCGTTGGCATTAGGTCGCTGGCATCCAGTAGCTGCTCTATATCTATTTTTTTAACCCAGGCATCATAGAAGGTCTTAGCATCCCCTTTGAGAGCCGCTAGGGCCGTGAGCGCGGCGCACATCCCGCCCGCCGAAGCGCCCGCCATGGTCTTTAGCCGAACGGACCAGGGACACCCCGTACCGCCTTCTTTGAGAGTTGCCCAGGGGCTTTCATTCCACTCGTCAAGGGCTTCGAACAGGAAGTTGATAACCCCAGCTGTGTACGCGCCGGCCGACACGGCCCCAGCCATCACCAGCCCAATGTCGAATCCGACTTCAGATGCTAGGGGAGAAGGGGTGGGCGTAGTGAGTATAGGAGCAGGTTCCATGGATGCCGATATGCTATCGAAGTACATAAATCAAATATACATATAAAAATATATTGTGAAGTGAATTCCCCCGCCTATATTTTTCATGCCTATGACTATAATTATCCCGTCTGCGTCCCTATTTAAGCAAACAGAATTAGCTAGAGTGCTCGTTCCGACAGGTACAGTGGCTGTTACTCGCTAGCCGGCGTGGCAGCCGTATACACAAGCTGGCGAGCACAGGTAAAAGACTCGTTTAGTAGCCTTTCTAGCATAGTTAAGCTGACTGAATCCTTGCTGGAAAGTGGCACGCCGAGTTCTGCAACAGCCACTGAACCTGTCGGACCCGTCATCTTTCGACTTCCTGAACCCCCTCTACAAGCCAGACACGCACTCGATGCGGGCTTTCTGAACCTTCTTAAGGTACGCTTTCTAGACTCACCCGCTCGCAGTTTAGAATAATACAGATTACATTGAACAAATGGCTTTATTAACCTCTAGATACGGTTTTTAATATGCTCAGACCCACTTGTAAATAAACCGCTCAACCAGGCTACTAATGGTCAACAGTACTGTGAGAGGCGTTGATAAAGCAGATAACAAGATGGCTTTTGTTTCAATCTACCGGAAAATAAATCGGCGGTGGTTACGAAAGCCGTATTTAAGGTCGGCTAGGGTTAAGATGCTGGCTTTATTGGCTACTTGGCCAGGTACAGCGGCGGCATTAGTTCGCCCTACAGCGACCTCTAGCCAAAGGTTGTCAGCCACACGCACCTCTAATCCAACAGTGAAGCGGTTGATAGTATTCGGCTCCTGAACTGGCTTATCGCTAGCGCGGTATCGTTGGTATTTCCACGAGCCTTCGGCCGAAAAGCGTAGCCGCTCATTGCCGGCCAACAGGCGCAGCCCATACCCTAATTGCTGCCGCAAGGAGTCACTGGTTTGGTACACATATTGAAAGTTGCCAATGAGTTGTGTATGCTGGTGAAGCTCTCCCCAGCTTTCAGGCGGGCGAATGGAGCCGCGGGCGAACCCATGGACGGACTGCCGCGAGAGCCCCCGCCAGCTATGATCGGCAGAGCGCCAGACCTGACCGAAGCCCACTTGGAGCAGCGGTGCATTCCAATTGCGGCGCTCAAAGTCTTGTGAAGCCGACTTGAGCAAGGTACCAGCGTCGCGGAATAAAGGCTTGACGGCAGCTTGATAAGTTACCAAAGCATCCTGAAGAATTTTAAATAAGTTTTTCTCTAGACTGGCTGCAAACTGTTGCTTTTGAGCGGCACTCAGCTCGGGGCGAGTAGTTAAATAGCTAGCCAAGCGGAGGCGGAGCGTCTCGGTAGAATACAGTTTCAGCTGCTCGGCTTTTTTCGTCGCACTAGTGTCTGTCGAGTTGAGTTGGGGAAGGGCTAGTGTCTGGCTGGTAATGTGCTGTAGAAACTGCCGATAAGCCTCGACCGTGAGGAAAGTTATTGGGGTAATGTCTGCCTCTTGCACCGCCTGGAGCACAGCTTTGCTCTGCTGTCGGACAAATTCCTTATTCAACGTAAGATAAGGATCTATTAAGCCCTTCACCAATAGTGCGTTTACTTGCCGGGTTATGCTTTCACTGTAGCCTTTGGCCTTGAAAGGATCTAACTGGCCGGCTCCAAACGTGTAACTTATCCCACCCGCCAATCGACTGGCAACGGAGTCACCCACGCTGGCCCCCGACAGGGTAAAACCGCGCCGCCAATATGTGCGGCGGTACTCGTGGAGCGAACGGTATGCCACAGAGTCGCGGCGCAACGGGGCGATACCTAAGAAGCGGGCAATAACACTGTCACGCTTCATAGGCCGATACGTCGTCTTTTCCAGCAGTTGCACCGGGCTAAACTCAATACCCACGCCGGAACCCTGGGTAGGCAGGTTGACGAAGGATTGCAGCAAGCTGAGCGAAATATCCTGCAAGCCCCCTGGCGCATGCACACTTTGAGTCCCAATGCCCAGCAGGCCGGGCGCTATTTGCGTAGCGGGCTCCATATTTTCGTACAGGCCATTGAGAGCCACTGTATCTTCTTGAGCGCCTAGAGTCTTGAGTACCCGGCCAGCTAGGACCGGACCAGTTTGAGCCTGCACGTTCGAGTGCCAAACTAAGATGTTATATAGCAGCAACGCCCCAGCTAACCAACAGTGCCGACTCATAGGTGGTCTACATTTACTGCTGCAGCCGTCGCTCCTAAACGGCCGAGGGGCATTAATTGATAATTGACCCCTGAGGGCACTGTGCTAGAAGCGCCGGGTGGCACGGGTGTAGCATTTACGGGCACTGGGCCAGTACTTCGCAACGTTTCCACCCCCCGTAAAACCGGGTTGTTACCTTGCTTATCAGTTTGAAACCACTCTAAATCGACGCGGTAGCCTTCTGCCTGATTGCCAGGATTGATGAAGAATAACGAGATAGGTTCGCTACCGGTATTGGACGAGGCTATACCTAACGGTAGCGAGAACTCCCCGTCCGGGCATCGTGAAGAATCGGTATCAGCATGACCGCCTACGCCGTAGTAAAAGAACCAGTTGCAAAGGCTCGTCACCCTTACATGCAGCGTAACGGGACCGCCATTAGAGTCGAGAATAATCCAGGCCATAACCTTAGGGATCGCGTTTTTGACAGAAGGGTCGAAGGACGCTTAAAGAGGAGACCTAAAGTTAATATGTAAAAATTAATATATAAAATTATTTTAAATGAATCTTTTATCTGTTCCCTCCAAAAATAGACCGAATATTGGAGGGGGTTCGTTTGGCTAGAGTACTACCTCCACAATCGGATTAGCAAATCGAAGCAGAAAGTAGCGGTTGTCAATCGTATTGACAACCAGTTCTAACTGCTCTTCGACCCATGTGACAGCGAGCAATAAGCTGACGATGCCCATCCCCTGTTCTAGGCGAACAAAGCGCTTGCTTACGGCTTCTTCCTGACAATGCGCCGCACGCCACTGGTGAATGAGCAGATAACAGGGCCCTTCGTGGTAGTGCTGGGTGGCGAGGTCCCAACAGCCAGTAAAATGTATTTCCAGGCGCTTCTGGTCTATGTCATAGCAGAACTTGGAAGCGACTTCATCGTCAAACGAATAAGCGAGGGCCTGTGACATTAGGATAGCGCAGCAGAGGAGTGGCGGTCAAGCAGACGCTGGACCTGCTTCTGGGAGAAGCCCCCCCCTCTCCTAGCGGTAAAGCCGAGGGCATTTAACTCCCCTGCGATGCGCTCGCAGCTCAAGCCCTGCGCCCGCCGGGCCAGAATAAGGGCTGTAGCCTGGCGAATCCCCCCATGTTCGCGCGCATTGCGCTGCCGGGCGGCCAGCCCGAGTAGCCGCACCTCCTCCGTGAGGTTGGCGGGCGTGCCGAGCTGCGCCCCCCGCGCCTTTTTAGCTTTGAGCGCATCCTTCGTACGTTGGGAGATGGTTTCGCGCTCGTGCTGGGCAATGACGGCAAACAAGCCCACCGTAAGGGTATTGGCGTCGGGCATGTCGCAGCAGGCGAAGTTGACCCCCGAGTCGCGCAGGGCCAGGATAAAGCCCGCGTTCCGAGATAGTCGGTCGAGCTTAGCAATGAGCAGCACCCCGCCCGCCGCCCGGGCCGCGGCAATGGCCGCCAGCAGCTGGGGCCGCTGGTTCTTCTTACCACTTTCCACTTCCACGTACTCCCCCACCGGCGCGGCCCCTTGTAAGAAACTCCGCACGGCGGCTTGCTGCGCTTCAAGGCCCAGGCCGGAGTTGCCTTGCTTTTGGGTGGAGACACGGTAGTAGGCGAAGTAGGCGGGCACGGGGTGAAAAGAGAGTGGTTTCAGGCAAATTTAGTCAAAAGACATTTTACAAACGGTCCTTCTTAAAATGTCTCATTACCCTACCTCTACCCAAAGCTGCTACGCCTTGCTAAAAATTAATTATATATCTATATTTATAATGCCATTGACTTCGCACAGACAAGTGCTTGCATCCACTCAACACAACGGTTTAACTATGATGAAGCTAACCTACCGCAACTACCAAGATAAACAGCGCTTCGCTAAGCTCCTATCGTTGATATTCTTGGTTTTATACCTGGGTGCCTGCTCTAGGCCATCAGCTCCAATAACCACTTCACAGGTAATGATATCCTCGACACCCACTGACCCAGTGGGTGTCGACGGGCCAGCCGACTCCGACCAAGACGGGGTGGAGGATTTACGGGATGAATGCCCCGAAACCCCCGCTAAGGTGTCGGTTGATAAAAATGGGTGTCCGCTTGATGGCGATGACGATGGTCTCGCTGACTATGAGGACCCTTGCCCCACCCAAAAAGGAACGCCTTGCGCCGACGCTGACGGCGATGGGATAGCGGACAACCAAGACTATTGCCCGGACACTGCAGGTCCCCTCTACAACAACGGCTGCCCAGTTCCCTTGCCCGCAAATTTGTCGGACGCGCAGAAACGGGCGGCACTAGTGGCACAAGAAGTGGCGGAAAAGGACCGCCGCCGCGTAACAGTATTTTTTTGCACGAACCGTAACCTGCTGAGCGATAAGCCCCAGCTGGCTTTTGGTAAAAACCCCACCGCGCTTCGGTATGGTACCTGTAGAGTCAGCATTCCTCGGGACCATAAGATGGGAAAACTGGAATTACCCATTTCTCTACTGGGTTTCACCCTTGAAAAGCCAAATCCCGAGAAACACGTCGTGGTCGTCACGTCCCGGCTTGCCTCGCGAGGGGAGTTGGTAGGGCTGATGAATAACAAAATCGCGGAGTCCGCCCGGAAGGAGGCGTTCATTTTCGTCCATGGCTTTAACAATACGTTTGAAGATGCCACGCTGCGCACAGCGCAATTTGCATACGATCTAGGCTTTACGGGGGTTCCGGTCATGTTTAGCTGGCCTTCGCAAGGGCCTGCTATAAATTTAGTAGACCAGTACCGACTCGATGAGAAAATGAATGCCCTCTCCGTAGCGCCCTTTAAAGGATTTTTGCGCCATTTCCTGCAAACCTCCAAGGCCCGCCAAGTGTACTTAATTGCCCACAGCATGGGGAACCGCATCATGGTTGCTGCTCTCAAAGAAATGATGGTGCAGGAACCACAGGTATTTCTCGGTCATACAATTCAGGAGATAGTGCTTACCGCTCCCGATATTAGTGCTGAAGACTTTAAACAAGATATTGTGCCTATTGTGAAAAAAGGAGCAACGAATATCACGCTGTATGCCAGTAACGATGACATTCCTTTAAAGACATCTATGGCACTTAACCTCGCGCCTCGCGCTGGCCAAGCGGGCCAAAGGCTATTAGTTCTACCCGGGGTCGAAACAATTGACGCCTCTGGCGTAGCCAGCGATTTTCTGGCTCATTCATACTTCGCTTCGGAAGGCACGGTCGTTGGCGACATTCACTACATGTTGCGCAAAAAGGAGCGGGCCAGGCAACGGAAATGGCTAAAGCCAATGTCAGGTGGGTATTGGACGTTCAAAACACCTCGTGAGAAGGGGCTCTAATTGAACCGTAATTAACAGTCTACAAGTTATTTAGCGACCGTATTTTGGAGAGTTAACGAGAGTGCTCCTATAGACTGAAAACGCAGGTTTTCAGAGCCGTTTTTCTACCCCCCCCTTTATTGGAGGCTAAAACCTGCCCGTTTTGGGGGTAGGCAGCAAGCAAGCTTCTAACGTTTGTCGACCTTAGTTTACTACCCATTAGTAAGTTGTGAATGACAGCCTCGTCTAGCGAGTAGAAACTCCAGAAATTGGGCGCGAGGTGGCGGGCAGAAAGTCGGCGATGGGCAGTGTCCGCTAAAAGCTGTCCGCACTCAGCAGGGCGGCGAGTTTAAGCTGGCTGGCAACTTGCTTAGCTTTGCACTTCACCCGCTACTCTTCTTTTTCTTGTGAAAAAAACCTTCTTTCTGCTGGGTATTAGCTCGCTGGCGCTGGGCGCTTGCCAAAAAGACAGCGAGCCTGTGCCCCGAGCCGACGTGCGCACCAGCCTGCTGCTAGCCCACCACTGGAAAATAACCGCGCAGACACTCACCTTTAACCACGATGGCAAAGCGGATGTCATTGAAACCTACGCTGGAACGCCTGCTTGCCAACGCGACGATGTAACGAAGTTCAATAGCGATAAGTCGCTTATTTACTCGGAAGGGGCGACTTCGTGCTCCCCGGTTACGGAGCCCCAAATGGGTTCCTGGTTCTTCAATGAAGACCAAACCATGCTCACCCTTGAGGCCCAGCAGTTCCACGGCCCGTTTCAAGTGCTGGATCTCACTGATAAGACCTTGCAAATCCGTCACACGTATACGTATCGGCAAGATAACCATGACTATGCGGGAGTAGAGGACTACACTTTCACGGCTTTATAGCAGGGAGTGTGCGGGTTGAGGCCCCTACTAGAGTAGCAGTACCTTTGGGCATGCGAGTCGCCATCTACGCCCGCGTGTCGACGAAGGACAAAGGGCAGGATACCGAGAACCAACTGCACCAGCTGCGCGCGTTTGCCGAGCGGCACGGCACCATCTATCAGGTGTTCACCGATCAAGAGTCGGGGGGTAAGGCTGACCGCACCGACTTTAAGCAGCTGCTGCTCGCGGCCTACCAGCAGAAGTTTGACCTGGTGGTGTTCTGGCGCCTAGACCGCTTCAGTTGGGAAGGCGCCCTATCCACGCTGCGCTACCTGAAGGAGCTCAAAGATCATGGGGTGAATTACAAGTCCTTCACTGAACCCTACCTCGACAGCCTAGGGCCGTTCGGCGACGTGATTGTCTCGCTGCTGGCCACCATCGCCGCGCAGGACTTGATTAAGATTTCGGAAAACACGAAAGCCGCGCTGGCCAAGAAGAAGGCTGCTGGCGTGCAGTTAGGAGCGCCCACTAAAAGCGCGGAGACGGTGGAGCAGGTGCGGCGTTTAAAGACCGGTGGCGCCTCTAATCAGGCTATCGCGCGGGCGTTCAAAATGTCGCCTAGTATCGTAGCTAAATACCTTTTAGAGGCTTAGGAAGGGCGTTTTTTGAGGGTAGCGGTATTGGAGTAGAACCGTGACCGTGCTGCGTGGGGGCTACGACAGGGCTCGTCCCAGGTCTAAGCAGCCGTTCATGAGGCAATGGGCCGCCACGGCCGCCCAACAGGAGCCCGTGCGTTCGCGCACCCACAGAAAGAGCGTGCCCATCCCGAACTCGTAGAGCACCGCGCCGGGGGGAAAGTGAGCCGGCGACAGCCACGCCCGGACGTAGCGCCCCAAATCCGCCCCCAGGCCCAACCCAAACAAGCGCTCGGGCACGACTAAATGGTGCGCCAGTACAAAGAGCACCACGCCCACTACCCCGCCCCAACTGGTGCGCGCCCCAAACAAGGGCAGCGTGCGCGTAAAGACGGGGGCGAGCAGGCCCAGCAGGACGCCCCGGTAAAACACTTCCTCTTCCAGGCCGGGCAGGAGCCCATAAAACAGGTGCTGGCTCCACGCCCCCGCCAGGGGCAAGTGGCGTTCGTAGTGGGCGCTCACGGCGACCCAGGCGGCCACTGCCAGCACCACGGGCCCCACTAGCCACGCGCCCGGCGCGGGCGCGCGCAGGCCCGCTGCGTCGGGCGTTGGGCGCTGCCCGACGTAGACCAACGCCAGGGAGGCCGCCAGGGCGGCGCTTTTGCTGAGCCAGTTCACCGGGTCCTGGGGCGGCCCGAACCAGCTACCTGGCGGGTGTAGCCCGAGCAAAAAGGCAAACACGGGCCAGGGGGGCAGCAGCAGTAGGCTCGCGTGGACCCCGCAGGCCAGGGCGGCCCAGCCCAGTGAGCGGGGGGCTAAGAAAAGGCGGCTCGCGCACAAGCCCAAGCACAGTAGGCCCCAGAGCAGGCCCCACAAACTATAAACAGCCAGCATGCGCGCGGGGAGAGCTAGGGAGAGGCGGCGAAGGTAGTAACTGCTCCTAGCACGTAAAATTAGCGGCAAGGGGCGCTTGTCACTTTTGACAAGCGCCGTTTAGGAAATGTGACAAAGACCGGACTGGCCATAATGACGCCGCCTTTTACAACGTCCCATTCTACGCGTACACAAGTGCAACTTATGTAGTGGCAACTGACTCTATTCTGAAACCTACTTCTTTTCCTGTGCTATGCTTACCAAATCTTCTTTACTTTTTCCGGTAGCCGTCCTCGCCTTGCCGCTGCTCAGTGCCGCCCAAGCGGTGCCGACCGCTGGGCCTGACGGGCCAGCGACTCGGCGCAGCCCTACCTTCCACCTGGGAGTGGCCGCAGCGACTGGCTTGTTAAGGTCCCCCGATGGGTTTTCCGGGACGCCTACTGGCCCCAGTACCTACAATCAGGTGCCCCTGCTGCCGAAGCTGACCGTCGGTTGGCAGGTACTGCCGCGCCTAGCCTTACAACTTAGCGGGCAGTATGCCCAGCAAAACGATACCTACAGCTATGTGCTCGGGCTGCAGGACGCAGCCGGTCAAGTAGTTCTTGTTCCGGGCTTTCATAGTTTTCGCCTGCACAGCGTAGCCGTCCCTATTCTGGCACGTTACACCCTCACGAACAACTTGACTAGCCGGTTTCAAGCGGACCTGTTAGGGGGTGCCACGCTGGTACGCCGCTCCACCCAGTACCAGTCTCAGGTCTATTTTCCGTCGCCTGACGGCACGCCGCCCCCGGCAGGAACAACGCCCGAGACAACCGCCGTTGCGTATAAGAAGTCTACTACGGACGTCCACTTGTCGCTCGGCCCAAGCTTCCGTTATCGGGTAGCGCCGCGCTGGCAGGTAGTGGCGGAGGTAGTAGCAAATTATCGCCTAACGGAGGACCCAATCGGCAGCAGTGTATTTAGCCCTAATAAAGCAAGTACGCGTACCGCTCTTACGGGCTCATTAGGAGTACTCTATGGCCTCGGGGTTCACTAGTTGAGGCGCGGGATACCGAATCTTACGCGCTTTTAAGAGCTGTCTGTAAAGCAATAGTCAATTAGCGGTTCGTTCAATAAGCAGCATGTAGCAGTAGCTACATGCTGCTTGCTTTTATAGTACTTACGTGCAGAAGCATGTGACAAGCAGACCCGCACCTGTTTTAAGAGTGAGTTTATAGTGACCGGTATATTAGGTAGTATTGCCGAGTTTATAACATTAATTAAACGCACGTTCAAGAAGTGTCTTTTGCAGCCGGGCAGCTAGTAGTCCTGGATACCCATGGCCGACCACTCATCCAGCAAGTCCCAGAAGTCTAGGGGTTATGTGGAATATGCCGAGCGATGATATGCGATTCCTGTTGTTCGCATCATGGTAAGATTTTAGTAATCGAGGACCGAGCACCGCCGTCAGGTACTGAAGCAAGCGACGTTGTGGTTGATTTCAAGCTTAGCTTTAGTCAGGCCGAGAAACAGCTGCTGTCGAGTAGTGTGGCTTTGAATCGCTTTCAAAAGGATTCAGCTGTGGCCAAGGTAGTTGGCGCGAAAGCTCCTGCTCGGTGCGGTCCCGTATCGGGCGAGTTAACCGGGTGCTACGGGCTTCGCTGGCGAAGCGCAGGGGTCCGGCCTTCAGCTCCTTGTCGTAAGTATGCTGGTGGTTGGGCGGACGACGCCTAGCTGGTTTTGGGTGTCATTTCAGTAGAAGTAGACGGCCTTCTTTTTTCATTTTTACTTCGACCGCCTCAGGGCTTGGGACCTAAAGTCACTGCGTGCACCATCACGCACAAAAAAATATTGAATTCAACTTATCGAAGCACACTATTTCTGAAATCCGACCATATGCCCAGGTGCGCCGGATAAACTCGCCTAGCTAAGCCATCACCGGTTGGAATATGCTTACTGCTTCAGCGCATTGGACCAGCCCATTTCTCATTGCCGGCTTTGCCAACGCCCAATGGCTTGGTGTAGACCATTCCCCTACCCTATCGTAGCCACTCAGGGGAATTTCGGTTACCATAGCACCACGGCATTTGAGTCATACTCAAATGCTAAAACACGTTCCCTAGTATCATCAGCATATTCAACATTCTAGGCATACACAGCAAGCACAAAATACTCTGTGGTCATCTAGCCGTTTAGCATACTTAATATTCTTAAAACTCCTAGTGTTCTAAGTATTTTCAAAAGTTGACTCATGCGTGCAAGCTGCACTATCATAGTTGTTTGAGACAGCCATCAGAATCCATCTATTTGATATTCTTAAAATACTCAGAATGTTAAGTATTTTTAGTATTTGCAATATGTGGAGTGTGCTCGCTTACCTGATGCGTTGTAATATTGCCGCATCACTGTCATTGCTGCTTCATGAAAGTTATCACTTTTGCAAACCATAAAGGCGGAGTAGGTAAGACCACTTCCACGCTGACAGTCGGTCAGGAACTGGCCCGTCGCGGGCAGCGGGTGCTCTTCCTGGACTGTGACCCGCAACACAACCTGACCATGAGCTTTGCCGCCAACGTGGCAACTCATTTAGGCACCGTCATCAAGGGCGAGCGCATGCTCAAGCAAATCATCGTCGGGGTGGGAGAGGGGATGGGCTTGGCCGGGTCGGCCCGGGAGCTGACGCAGCTCGAGAAGATACTGGGGCAGCAGCCCACCTACCAGTTCTTCCTGCGCGACCAGTTGGAGGACATAGCGGCCGACTACGACTACGTGCTCATCGATACGCCCCCCGCCCTCACCAGTCTCACTTACGCGGCGCTGGTGGCCAGCGACGCCGTGTTTATCCCCGTGCAGCCCGAGTTCTACGGCTACGAGGGCCTGACCACGCTGCTGGACGCTTGCGCCATCATGGGCAAAAACTTCAACCCCCGCCTGAAGGTCGGCGGGCTCTTCCTGACGAAGTACTCGGCCAGCTACCGCCTTTCGCTGCACCATGACGTGGTGGCCATCATGCGGGACAACGCCGTGACGGGGCCACTACTTATGAACACCAGCATCCGGCAAAACGGCAAGCTTTCGGAAGCGCAGATTGAAAAGCAAAACCTGTTTGATTACGCGCCCTCCAGCAACGGCGCCGAAGACTACCGCAACCTCACTACTGAAATTCTCGCCCGTCTATGAGTACCGGCCCCAAAAAACGCTTCGGCAGCACGCTGACCCAGCCCGTTGCCCCCACCCCCGACGAGTTGATGTTCGGAGCCGTCAGCCCGCTGCCGGCAGTTCCTACCGCAGGCTCAATCTCGAGCCCCTCATCGGACGTCCCTGCACCGGCTGGTCCCACCGGGCGCTGGGTGCCCTTTGGGTCATACGTACGCGACGAAACGTACCTGCAGCTCAAGCAGGCGGAGTACTGGGAGCCCGGCTTCGAAATCCGGCAGTTTCTGGAAGACACTCTGCAAGCCGCCTTAGCGCAGATGCCCGCCGCGCAGCGGACTTTGCCAGCACCCGTGCTAGAAAAGCTGCTTAAAACAAACCGCAAGCTGCAGCCCCAATAGCGAGTAGGGCCAGCAAACCGACTACTTTAGGGCGATTGCGTGGGATCAATTGAGGAGATTACAGCAGCAAGAGTTTCTGAAGCTACTACCGATATTGTACATTTTCACTATTACACCATGAAAAAGCAATTCAATAGAAATAGATTTTCTCACAGTACAAAACCGCAACTCATTGACCACCAATAATTAGCATAAAAAAGTACAACCGCTTCAAAATAACTCTATGCTTGTACTTTTTTCTACTTTTAAGCGAACAAGGTTGCTACAAAATAGACGCTTAAAAAAACTCACTAGCTAGTTGTCTTTAAAACTCAAATTATAGTATTAGTATTATAGGCTGCATAACGCATTGACAAACAATAATTTATGAGTTAAAGTTGCTACAAAAAGGACGCTAGGTTGCTACAAAAAGGACGCTAGGTTGCTACAAAAAGGACGCTACCAGATTTTAGGTTGCTACAAAAAGGACGCTATCCCGTCAAGTTGCTACAAAAGAGACGCTAGGTTGCTACAGAATAGACGCTACGCAAAATCAGGGTGCTACTCAAAAGACGCTACCAAGGCCAGGTTACTACAAAAAGGACGCTAGACTAGTGCAAAATAGACGGCCTTCGCTCTCCAGTGCCCCGACTTATCCGCCATGAAAAAGCCGCCCAAACAGAACGCCGACAAAATAGTAGCCCAGCACAATGCGCTCGTCAACGCGCGTTTCAGCTTCGTGCCCCTGCAGATGCGCCTGTTTCTGGCGCTGCTTGCCCGCATCAGCCTGGACGATACCGAATTCAAAGAGCACGTTATCCCGGTCAGCGAACTGCTGTTCGAACGGCACGGCGGTTCGGCTTACCAGCAGCTTGACGAGATGTGCGACGACATCACCTCTTTTAAGCTGTACATTGAAATACTGGAGGACAGCACCCGCAAACGACGACGGCGGCCCAAGTACGATTACATTCCGCTGATGGCCAAGGCGGGCTACGATGGGGACATGGGCGGGATAGTGGCGGCCTTTAATCCCCTCATCATGCCGTACCTGCTGCAGCTGCGCGAAAGCGGCAACTTCACCCTGGCCGACCTGGACGAGTTGCGCAAGCTGAAAAGCCCCAGTTCGGTGCGCATCTATTGGCTACTGAAAGAGTATTCGGACTTTGGGCAACGAACCGTCACGCCGGAGCAACTGCGCTTCATGCTCAACATCGCTGAGAACGAATACCCGCGCTTTAGCAACTTCAAAGCCCGGATACTGGACCGGGCGCAGCTGGAACTGGCGCGCACCGACATGCCGTTTACCTACGAGTTGGAGCGCCAGAACCAGCTGGTGCAGCGCATCAAGTTCCTGTTTGGCTACGACACGTCCAGCACCGGCTCAGATGAGCTGGTAGAAATACAGGAAAGCAAGAATACTGAAAAAACAGAGCTTTCTCAACATTCTGAAAATGTTGAGAAAGCTGCTTTACAGGAGCTTGCTTGGGTTCAAGCATTGCGGCTGATAGGGGTAAGCCTGCGCAGCATTAAGCAGATTACTAAGCAGTTAGAAGATAAGGAGTATCCCCTTGAATACGTAGATTTCGTATTGTCGCGCATTGGCAAGCAGCATCAACTGGGGAAAGTGAAGAAACCGGCGGGCGCTGTTTACAAAGCTCTGGTGGAGAAGTACTTACTGGAAGAATACTTGGCCGGGGAACAAACCCCCAAGATGATTCCAGGCAAAAAGACCGGCGTTACCACGAAGACCAAGCTACCAATACTGGAAGAAGTTGCTTTTCCGTTGCGGGAAGTGCGGGACATGTACGAGAACCCCGGGCCGTTTTTGAAACGACAGCGTCAGGAACCCACTTTTGAGCTGCATCTGGAGGCTATTTATTTAAGTCAGGGATTCGCCCTTATAGAGCGTAATGGGGAAGACTGGCTGATTAAAACTACTCTTTCCTAACTCCTTGCGGGGTGGTACCATCGTCAGCCCTTTAGCCGCGGTGTCAGCAGCTAAACCCCAAGGGAGGCCCCAAGCCGGAATACGAGCCATCCTTGGCCTTGGTTAAAAGTTTGGTACAGATGTTACACTCACCCGGATTAGAGTACCAAAAAGCTGCCAAAAGCGTCTATCGGGTACTTTAATTGCCGCTATGAGTTTCGGACACCACGTTTTGTCGTGCTAGCAGCCACCGGAAGGCAGTAGGGAGCCGGTACCGGAAAACCCCTGTTTTCGTACATTATGCTTGTTTACCAGTCCGATAGCTGGACTGATGTAACATCTGTACCAAACTTTTAACCAAGGCCAATAGTAACAGATGGCATGCAACTAGCGCTGGCACACTAAGTGGACAGGAAAGGAAAAAGGCCCGCTCCAAACTTGCCCCCTCTTCTTAACTTTTAACACAGTTCATGATAAGTATCATAACTTAAAATCAGCAGCAGCTAATAATTCAAAAGCTGCCTCACATGAAATCAATTACTCCCCACTGGCTAGCGAGTTCGCACTTTAGGTCGAAGGCAGGCAGTATACTATCTCCGTTGCGTATTAGCAACGACGGACGACACCTTGTGAAGAAGGTTTACTTTATTCAACTGACCGTTATGGTGAACTGAAAAAGATGGTGCTCACTAAGGTGCTTGCAGCTGTAGTAGGAACCGCGGGATTGCTTTTTATAGCGTTGATTCTTGGTAGCTTGTCGGGCATTGACAAACCGTAGCAGCTCATGCCCATCCAACGGAGCCCAGCCCAAGGCCGCCAGACCCTAGAGGAGTATTACCAAGAGATGGAGAGCAAAGGCCCCATTGACCAACTAGTAGGACAGCAGATGCTCCAATTACTGGAGGTGCTTAAGAAGCTATTCCCGTAGATGACCCTCTGGGGGCTGACGTCCATGGCGCGGCTGGGACTATCGCCTGACCCTGAGTTTACAAATGCGTGGTTTGTACTCTTAAGTAGTGCCATTATACCTAGTGCCTATCAAATAGAATACCTGCTGCCCGCCAACAGGCGCCCGTGGGAGGATGCATTCGTACAGGGCCAGAGTCAATCAGTGGAGGAAACAAAGCGATACTTGCTGATTGCGATGCGCGAAAGCGAGGGGTGGGTAGGCAATCAAGCGTTCGAAGCGGTGTTAACTCAATACGGCTTGGCTGTTGGGAAGCCATCCACTTAAGGATGGCAAAGCAGCAAAGACCACCCCTGAGCCTGCTATTCGCACAGGCTCCAACCTACCACTTTTTCAAGGTGTGCCTGAATGCAATGTTAGTCAACTATTCCAAGAAGGGCCAACGCCTTTTTCATCGCTAGCGCCTTCATTTTGTGCTATAATTTTTAAGATTCTCGTTGCAAAATGTCTTTAGCCAAAATGTATGAGGGGTTGCAGCTACTCGATGAAACTGATGAGTTAGTACTTGGCCATCGGTCGGAAGATGCCTATCTGCTTCGCAAACGTGATAGTCGCTGTCTTTTCGAGGATAATTTTTACGGTGACCCTAGTTGCGGCTATATCAGTCGGCAACATACTTGGGCAGTAGTCGCTGGGGAGCATGTGGCGGTATGGCGAGCGTCGTATGAAAACATCCTGCTACCCACTATTGCCTTACAGTGGGTTCATGCAATGCGATTGGTAGACACTGACTTACTCGAATTATTGACCGACCCTTGGGGGGAACACCCAGCTATTTGGCGATTAGCACCCCTAACGGGCACTTACTGGAAGGCCGCCGATTTCTTGACTTATCAGCAGCAACCCTATAAAGACCACATTATTTGGTAAGTATATTATTGCTAACCAGTAACAAACCTTCGTTTAGGAAATGCGACAAACTCAGCCATTATATTCAATTAGCACAGCACACTTCCTAAACGCATCTTACGTTGGTAGATTTCCTTTTCCTGTTAGCCAATGCTTCCTCACTTACTGCTCACCACTGGTGTGCTAGGCACCTTGCTACCGTTGGCTAGTTCTGCTCAAGTAGCACCGGCCTCGTCACGTTTTTACGTGGGGGTTGGGGCTAATCTGTTATCCAACCTACCCTTCCTAGACCGAGGAATAGTGCCCAGCAGCTTCGGTCCGTCGCTGATGGTAGGCCTGCCCTTTACGCCACGCTGGGCGCTACAAGTTGGTTTTTCCTATCACGGCAAGCGCGAAATGATTGCTAATCCAAACTCAGCCGTAGAAGCTACTGTCAGGACGAAATACTTCCTCGTACCCGCGCTACTCCGCTACACGGTCACGGAGCCCGCTAATCCTGTTCAGTTCGACCTCCTAGGAGGTGCTACACTGGTCCATGCAAAGGGTCGGACCACTTTCTCCCCTCCTTCTAATAATGAGTCTACTCTTTCCGACACCAGATTTAACCTGACGCTAGGGCCAGCGGTGCGAGCGGCTATTTCATCTCACCTAGATTTGACGGTCAACGGGTTAGTGAGCATGCGAGTAGACGAAGTTTATAATTTTAGTGACCGTTTCTTTCTAAACACCTCTCTTGGGTTGAACTACAAGTTCGGCTGAGGCTGCGAGTCACAGATAGCGTAATTATTGAACAAAAGGGAGAAAAGACCGTTGCAACGAGGCAAAGTCCCCCCCTTTTGTTCTGACTTACCAAATCAATACTCTACTGAGAATAGCTTATAACGTTTGCCGAACTTGCGTTTAATTAATGTTATAGGCTCCTCTTTTACATATTTTGTACATTGATTCACAGTATGTAACAAGACAGTGACTGTTTAAGTCACCGTTTTCCTGAACGCAAGTTCTGCTAGGCTGACCAACCAGGTGGATACGGCCACCCGCGCCTGGGTGCTGGCCTATTTTTCTTCCCTATCTTAGCCCGCCGCAAGGACTTACCTTTCTGCTTTTGCCGCCCTGCCCTATGCCCCTGCTACAGTTCTACGCCCATCTGTTGTTCCGGGCGGCCGCGCTGCTCATGGCGGGGCTTGCCCTGGTCTGCCTCGCAGTCATCGCAGTGCTGGGTGGGGCTCTGCCGGGCGTGGAGCTGGACAAGACGGTGGCCCGTGCTGCTACGGCGTTGCACCGCGACGCCTGCCGGCTGCTGGCTTCGGCCCGGGCTCGCAAAGCCCCCACCGTTTCCAGGTCCGGCGACGCCGGGTAAGTCGCGAGGATTGCCTCCCTCGAAAAGCCGCTGCACCTACCGGGTCGTAGCGGCTTTTTGGTGGGTATTTATTTCATGTGACACCCAAGACGAGGCACTGGGACCCGCTTATTACCAGGAAAAAGCTGCCATTGTCTCTAGCAGTTGAGTTTGTCACATTTCTTAAACCAACCTCTTAAAAGGTGATAGCTCTTCCGTGAGAAGTTACTCGATTTGCTTAAGCGCCGCGTAGAACGCTTTTTCGTCAATGCTAGGCAGCGTCGGAGTGGCCGAGTCAACGTCTCCCGCAAGGCCACCCAGTACTTTTTTAATCCGGCCATCGCGCCCCACGAAGAAGGTTACGGGATACCCCGTCACAAACTGAGCGCAATACTGTTGGGCGCCGACTACCTGCCGATAGGTGAAGGAGTGCTTTTGCAGAAAAGCCCGCACTCGCTGCGCGCGCTCAAACGTCAGGGCCAGGAAGACGATCTGCGTCGAAGCTTTTTCGCGCTGAATGCGGTTCAACGTCGGCATTTCCGCGATACAAGGACCACACGTCGTGAACCACATATTCAACACGACGGGCTTCCCCAGCAGGCGGTGCGAGTCCACCAGCTTGCCCTGCAAATCGGGTAAGGTAAAGGCGGGCAGTAGCTGGCCAATAAAGCCGTCCAGGCCCTGCTGGCGCGCCTGCCAGGCCGCGGGCGTACGACTGCCGACCAAGGTGTACTCGTGGATAACCGTGTCCGACCGCGTAAGGGTCTGCCCAACCACGACCTCAAACGCTAGCCCAGCCGCCCGGAATCGCCGGTTCATCACTTGCCGAGACGTATCGACTTCCGTCGCCGTCCAAAGTTTGGGGTTACCCGCGTTTTGATAACGCACCACTTGGCCCTGGGCCTGCTTGCCCCCGAGCAGCAGGGCAAGTAAACCAAGGAATAGGGCTAACCGCTTCGGCTTCATAGGAGGAGGAAAAGGTACTAGTTAAGAAGTCTTTAGCTAGGTAAATGTTTATGTATCCCCTAGCGCTGCTGCTGTCAGTGAGCAGCATACTATCGGCTTCCGATGAGCCCTTCACTAGCTTCTCGGCAGCATGCCCAGCAGGACGACCGAGGTGCTTGCCTGACTACTTGGCTAGCTCACTACCGGCCAAGTTCTTATCGTAATTATTCTCGCGTTCCTCCTGCTTAAAAGAATACCCAGCTTTAGGGCTAGACAGCTATTACTTCTCTGGACGCAGATACTTGGCCACCGTACTAGGCGACACCTTCAACGCCCGAGCAATCGTTTGATTGGAGGCCCCACTGGCCTTCAGGCGGTGCACCTGCGCAATGACGTCCGCGCTTTTACGAGGCGCATCCAGCTGCACCCCCGCGGCCTTCTTCTTGGCCAGGGCCGCCTTGGTATTCTCCGAAATCTTAATCAGGTCCTGGGCCGCAATGGTGGCCAGCATCGAGACAATCACGTCGCCGAACGGCCCGAGCGAGTCGAGGTAGGGCTCGGTGAACGACTTGTAATTCACCCAATGATCTTTTAGCTCCTTCAGATAGCGCAGCGTGGCCAGGGCACCCTCGCGGCTGAAGCGGTCGAGCCGCTAGAACACCACCAGGTCAAACTTCTGCTGGTAGGCCTCGAGCAGCAACTGCTTGAATTCGGTGCGGTCAGCTTTGCCGCCCGACTCCTGGTCGGTGTAAACCTGGTAGATAGAGCCATACTGCTCGGCAAAGGCGCGGAGCTGGTGGAGTTGGTTCTCCGTGTCCTGGTCTTTGTCCTTCGTCGACACTCGGGCGTAGATGGCGACTCGCATTACTTTCTATTAAGTGTCCAAGATTGTTGGTGAACCTTACGGACCTCGTCAGCTATAACCCTGAGATTGAATAGTTCTCCCCGAAAATGAAAATCCTGAATATCAGGGTCAAAGTTGCGCAGCTTAAATTCAGTGGGACCAGAGTATGCGCTCATGGGACCAAGATTCATATCACCAATTATTACTGGTGATACACCTGGAGTCGATATCTCAGCGAAGAAAGCATCTAGTCTCTCATCAAAGTGTTCTAAATGATTGCGCAAATCCCTACTCGCTAGTGGACTTGTAGCTTCTATATTATACAAGCTCCTTAAATGCTGCCCGCGGTTGGTAGTGCGTTGCCAAATAGCCAGCTTTTGAGGTTTTTTAGGCGCATCAGAACTTACCATAGGCCAGAACATTTTTGAGATATTGCTGGCATGAGTTAGAAAGGAGTGAACACGCCCAAAGACATCATTAAATGTCCATTTGTACTGCGGTCCATCGTCAGGACGTAAAGTTCGTAGCATCGATAGCATCCTCCCTATCGCTCGGTATTCACCTTTAGCTAACTCAGATTGTAGCTCAAGCTCGCAGATGTAAAAACTCTCTTCGAATGGGCTCATGCTCGTGGTTTCTGTGTCTCAAGATACTCTCCAAAAAAGGGTATAAAAAAACGCCCCCAAAAACCTGCGTTTTTAGGGGCGTTTGGGCTGGCCCGGAAACCCTCCAAAAAACATCCTTTGTTGGAGGGCAGCTAGCTGAGCAACATTATTACCTTTACGAACCGCTTCGTCAGCGAGTCGTCCCTTTCCCGTACCCTGTGATAAATCTTACGCTTCTGCGAGTAGTACCGGGTAGCCTGGCCCTGCTGACCGTAAGCGCTACCCTGGCGCAAACCCTGGCCCCCAATCGCCTCACCCTACTCGCGCTCAATCAGCCCCCGTGCGCGACGTTACAGCCCACCTCCGTAATTCGGGCCAAATTAGTCTACAGCCTCTCTGAGACGGAACAGTCAACGGAGGGCTTTGCCGTTTCCATCAAGTTTCAGAGCACGAACCCGCGCATGACGTTCTCCGATGGGCGGCAGGGCATCGTAGCTATTTCCGCCCGCCACGATACGGTTACCATCACCTACCCCATCGCCGCTATTCGACGCAACACCCAGCTCAAACGGCCTATCACGTGCTACTTCTACTTGCATCGCAACACCGGAGCAGGCCGAAGCGTGGTCATTGCGCAGACAGCGCCCATTGTCTTTCAAGAGTGCCAGTAAACGCAGCTACCAAGCGCTACGGGAACTAGCTTAGCGCTCTGCAGCAAACGTAGCGGGCTAAAACGCGGGCGCGAGCTGACCAGTGCAGCATTGGCTCAATAAGTAGGGGTCACACAGCTACTGCGCCAAAATTTTCGGAATCAACTTCTTGACCCACTGAAACAAGCCCTTTTGTGGTGCGCAGGTGATGGGGGAGGGGGTATCCGTATGGTGTGCCTTTCTAGCCCAACTAAGCTCAGCTTATTTTACAAGCTGTAGTCGGTGGATTATTTAATGTTATGAAATGGACGTTAAAAGACGCCCTTTTACAGGTTTACAAGACGGCTAGACTCTAAATGGTACCGGCTTTCTTGTAAGGGAAGCGTACAGTTTGATAACTAATCGTGCCGCCGTACCATTATACCACCAAGCTCCAGCTTAGTGAGGCATTTGGTTGCGTCCCGCTAACGTTACGCCAAGCAGAGCTTAGCGCTACAACTTGCCATCCGATAGCTCCGACGCAGCCGGCGAACTGCCCAGTAAGCAGAGCTTCGCGCTATAACTCGTCAAGCGCTCACGTCATCGCAGGAAATCACGTCAGTGTAGCGACCGCATACGCCGCCCTACGGCTGCCAATCGCCCAGCACCTGCTTCAGCGTGTAGTCGCTGGCTTCCTGCTTGGTAAGCTGGTGCGACCAGGCCGCGCGCTGCGCGCCGGCCGCGCCGGGGCCAGCGCTGGCAAATTCGGCGTAGTAGGCCGTGGCTTCGTTGCTGGCCTTGCCCCAGTTGTGCCAGCCCTCGGACTTGATGTGCAAGCCGAGCTGGCATCGAAAGAAGACCACCTTGGCGTAGGGCCGCCAGGGCCGGCCTAGGTAGTAGCTCTGGGCAGGGGCATCGCCGGTGAGGCGGCACCGATTGAAGACGTAGCCGTAGCGCACGGTGTCGGGCGTAGAGGCGGCCGTGAGGTAGCTGCCGCCCTTTTTGCAGAACAACTCGCAGTTTTCGAACCAAGCGGTCGAACTACCGAAAATGAAATCGGTGGTGCCTTCGATGTAGCAATCCTGGTAATACTGCCGCCGCCCGCCAGTGTAAATCGTGTCCTGGTTGCCTAGGAAGCGGCAGTTTTTGAAGCGCACCCGGTCGCCGCCCACCCAGATGGCCAGCGCCTGCCCCACGGGGCCAGCGGAATTGGCGAAAGTGATATTCTCGGCCGAAAAATTAGTAGCCCGCACAAAGAAACTGGCCGAGCCCGACGTGCCAATATTCTGACCCTGTGAGGTTTGCTTTTGGGCATAGTCGTCGTAGGTGAGAATGGTGGTGGCCGCGTCTTCGCCTAGCAACGACACAAAGTCTTTGCCAGCTGCCAAGGTGAGTTTTTCCTTATACACCCCTTTTTTAATGAAAATAGTGGTGCGCTGCGTCTGCCCAGCAGGCAAGGCGTCAAGGGCCTGCTGTACGGTGCGGTAGTCGCCGCTGCCGTCTGGCGCCACCACTAGACGGCGCTGCGCCTGGGCCTGAGCGGTTAGCAACAGTAGCCCCCCCACTACAAAATAGATGAGGTAGGTAAAGCGGTTTGAGAGGAAAAGCGGGCTCATTTTGCTTGGTCACGTGGGATTTGAGGAGTTCGTTCAGCTTGGGCAGGCCGCGCAGGAAAATGCCGCGCGCGGCCCCGTCGCACACGATATGGCTGAGGGTGAAATTCTGGAGCTGCGGCGTGGCCTCCGTCACGGCGGGAGTGAGCGCGAGCGCAGCTAACCGCTCGTAGCTCAGCTGAGCGGCCATCTTAGTGAAGTAGTACCTATCGAAGAGGGTGGCATCGTGCACAATGCAGATACAACAAGCAAAAAACGATAACCTAAGAAATCAGCGGCATAGAATTAGCGAGCGGTCAGGTCGTAGGACTGCCCGGCCTCAGTGGCAAAGTCGTAGAGTGTGGAAGCGGGTAGGCTGGGCTTTTTCGGAGTTGCTTGGGCCGAGATAAGCGGCGCTTTCACGGGCAGTACCTGGTAGAAAGGGTTGGGGTTTTCGCCTTGCGCTGTCGAGAGCCGGGTTTTACCGGTGGCTTGCAGCGGTGTGCGCAGGCGCAGGCGGCAGTTGCCGCCCAGGCGCGAGGTGATGCGCAGGTGCGTGACCTTCCCTTTGTTCCAGGCCAGGTCCACCACGTAGCCGCCGCGGGCCACCAGGCCGGTTACTTCGCCGGTGGGCCAGGCAGCGGGCAGGGCCGGCAGGATGTCGATGGCTCCGTCGTAGCTCTGCACGAACAGCTCGGCCAGGCCGGCGGTGCAGCCAAAATTGCCGTCAATCTGAAACGGCGGGTGGGCATCGAGCAGGTTGGGGTAGGTGCCGCCGCCGGTGGCTTCGTTGACCTTTTCGACGGTACCGGGCAGTAGGCGCAGCTGGTTGGTGAGCAGCTGGTAGGCGTGGTTGCCGTCCTGCATCCGCGCCCAGAAATTTACCTTCCAGCCCATCGACCAGCCCGTGGAAATGTCGCCGCGCTGAGTGAGCGTGGTGCGGGCCGCCTCGAACAGCTCGGGCGTGCGGTAGGGCGAAATCTGCCCGCTTGGAAACAGCCCGTAAAGGTGCGAGATATGGCGGTGCGTGCCCTTGGGGTTGTCGTGGTCTTGCAGCCACTCCTGCACCTGCCCGTACTGGCCAATCTGCATGGGGGCCAGCCGCGCCCGCAGCGTGCGCAGGGTATCGGCAAAGGCTTGGTCTGCGCCCAGTACTTCCGCCGCCCGGATGGTTTTGGAGAATAAATCCGTGACCAGCTGATTGTCCATGGTAGTACCGGCCACGATGGCAATTTTCTGGCCATCGAGCTGGTAGGAGTTTTCGGGTGACATCGATGGGGCCACCACCAGCCACTCATGGGTAGGTTCCTCCTGCAAAGCATCGACGTAATACGTGGCTGCGCCCTTGAGCACGGGGTAGTATTCGCGCAAGAAAGCCTGGTCGCCAGTGAATTGATAATGGTCCCAGAGGTGCTGACTCAGCCAGGCCCCGCCCATGGGCCAGAGGCCAAAGTTGGGGGCGTCGACCTGGCCCGTGATGCGCCAGAGGTCGGTGTTGTGGTGCATGACCCAGCCGCGGGCGCCGTACATCTGGCGGGCGCTCTGCTGGCCGGTCACGCTCAGGTCTTTGAGCAGGGCAAACAGCGGCTGGTGCAGCTCGGTCAGGTTGGTGGGCTCGGCGGGCCAATAGTTCATTTCGGTGTTGATGTTCACCGTGTACTTGCTGTCCCAGGGACCTTTAAGCTTGTCGTTCCAGATGCCTTGCAGGTTGGCGGGCTGCCCGCCCGGCTGCGAGCAGCTGATGAGCAGGTAGCGCCCGTACTGAAAATAGAGCGCCGCCAGGGCGGGGTCCTGGCCGTTGGCGAAGTTGGCCAGGCGCACGTCGGTGGGCTGCTGGGCGGCGGTCGTCACGCCCAGGTTCAAACTCACGCGGTTGAAGTAGCGCTGATAGGCCGCTACCTGGTCTTTAAATGCTTGGTCATACTTTTTGCCAACCGCCTGGGTTAGGTAGGCGCTGGCCCGCTGGGCAGCGTCGCCGCTCACGTCGTGGTAGTTGTTGAAATTGGTGGCGATGGAGATGTAGAGCGTGGCGCTGCTGGCGTGCTCAATGCGCAGGCCCTGTGCTTCGGCTACTACCTTGCCGCCTTCGGCCACTACCTGCACGCGGGTTTGAAACTTGATTTTGCCCGGCTGGCCCTCGTGCTCGTTGCCGCTGCCATCAAGAATAAGTTGGTTGTTTTCGGTGCGCAGGGCGTATTTCACCAGCGTTTCCTCGCTGAGCTGGCAGTCGATTTTGCCCGGCTTGCTGGCCGTGAGGCGCACCACCAGTACCTGGTCGGGCAGGGAGCTGAACACTTCGCGCTTGTAGCCCACCCCATCAAGCTGGTAGCTCACCGAGGCCACCGCCCGGCCGATGTCGAGGTCGCGGTAGTAGCTGGTCGCTTTCTCGTGGCCGGGGAAGGTCAGGTAAAGGTTGGCGGCCATTTGGTAGGGCATCCCGCTATTGCCGTAGGGCTTCATTTTTTCCTGCGCCAGCGCCTGGGCTTCCACCTGCTGGCCCGCCTTGAGCTGCTCGCGCAGCTGCCGGATGACGGGCAGCGCATCAGGGTTCACGTTATTATTCGGCCCGCCGGCCCAGATAGTCGATTCATTTAGTTGCAGCCGCTCGCGCCCGGGCGTGCCGAAGACCATTGCGCCAAACCGCCCATTGCCGATGGGCAGCGCTTCATTCCAGTTGGCGGCCGGGTGGTCGTACCAGAGCTTGAGGGGCGTGGGGGTAGGTTTGGCGGCGTGGGCTAGTAGGTTGGTGGCTGCCAGCAGGGTGAGGAGGATGGCTTTCTTCATGAAATGCTTGGCAGTCAATGAGACATAAAATCCCGTATGCATAAAGTCTGGCGAGCCCTAAGCAGGGCCGCCCCGCCCGATGTCTGCTACGGCATCGAGCGGGGCGGCCAAAGGCGGCAAACGGAGGTCCCACCCGGCGCTCACCGCCCCAACCTAGCTTAGTAGCCGAAGTTCTGCTTCAGGTTAGGGTTGGTGTCGAGCACCGTTTGCGGGAAGGCCAGCAGCTCGTCGCCGGTGTTGGGCACGTAGGCCGAGGCCACGTCGGCGACGTTAGCGGCGCTGAGGCCGGCGCGCCAGCTCACGCGCCGGGCCGCGTAGGTAACGCCGCCCGTCGTGACGGGGAAGGTCGTGGCCGTGCTGGGCGAGGGCCGGTAGAGCGAGCGGGCATAGCGCAGCTGCTCGGGGACGGGGTTATACTCGTAGAGGTACTGCGGGCAGCGCGCATACGCGCCGGTGCCCGCCATGAAGGCCGTGAGGTTGGTCTTGGTTTCGGCAATCTTACTGGCCAGTAGGTTCCACCGAATCAGGTCGTACTTGCGGATGGCTTCGCCACCAAACTCCAGCAGGCGCTCATTGGTCAACGTAGTGAAAAACGCGGTGGCTGAGCTGGTTTGCGTGGCGGGCAGCGCCCGGTAGTTGGCGGCCGAAAAGGCGCGGCGGCGCACTTCCTCCAGGGCCTGCACCGGGGTGGTGCCGTTGTAGGCGGCGCCGGGGCCGGCCAGCTCGTTCTGGGCTTCGGCAAACATGAGCAGTACGTCGGAGAAGCGCACCACGGGCCAGTTCATGCCCAGGTTCTGGGAGGTGCCGGGCAGCAGCGGCTGCCGCCAGTCGCGCCGGAACTTGCCATCGGTCAGGCTATTGCCATTCACGCTGTTGAGCACGTTGGGCGTGGCATCGACCGAGCGGTAGAGCGTCACAGTCACGTCGCGGCGAGTGTCGGTCGAGTCGAAGGCGTAGAAATAGGTAGCCAGGATGCTGATGCCACCGCCCGTCTGGCCCCAGCGCGAGAGTTGCGAGAGGCGCGGGCCGTTGTTGTAGCCCAGCTTGCTGTCCGAGGCGGCCGAGCCCGAGCCCATCGCCACCTCAAACATGACCTCGCCGTACTGCGTGTCGAAGGCCAGACCCGACACGTTGCGCCACACGGCCTCGAAGCTAGGGTTGAGTGTATGCTGGGCGCGGTTGCGCAGCAGCGTATCGCATTCGGCGCGGGCCACCTGGTAGGCAGCCTGGTAGTCGGCGGCCCGCACCATCTGGCCCTGGCGCGATTGGTAGCCGCCCCGGTACAGCGCAATGCGCGCCCGCAGCGCCTTGGCCGCGCCCTTGGTAAAGCGCTCGTAGGGGCCGTAGTCGGCCTGCGTGCGCCAGGGCAGCAGGCGCGAGGCCATGGCCAGGTCGGTCAGCAGCCGGTCGTAGATGGCGTTGCGGTCGGTGGTGGGCAGGTTTACGTCGTCGCCGGCCGGGGCGAAGGGCGCGGGCACGTCGCCCCAGTTGCGGGTTATTTCGAGGTAGTAGAGGGCGCGCAGCGCCAGCGCTTCGGCGTAGAGACGGCGCAGCTGCTGCTTCTCGGTGACCGTGCCGCTGGTGTAGAGCGCCATCAGCGGAATCTGCTCGATGCAGATATTGGCGCGCTCCACGCCCTGGTAGAGCGTGGTGAAGGGCGCTATCAGCTCGCTGGTGCCGGCCGTCACGCGGTAGCGGTTCACGTCGCGGCTGCCGCCGTCGGGGGCGCCGGCGCGGTTCTGGCCCTCGTCGGTGTCGTAGGCGTAGCCCGTGGAGAGGCGCACGCCGTAGCCGTTGTCGCCCGAAAGCGGGTCGTAGGTCCCGATAACGGCGCTATTGGCCCCCGATACGCTGCTGAAGGTGACCGCATTGGTGTAAACGGAGGGCGAAAGGGCATCGAGGTAGCCCTTGCAGGAAACCGCCGCCGCGGCGGTGCTGAGTAGCACGGCCGCCAGCGCGGGCCGCAGAAAAGAACGTTTCATAAAAAAACCGGGTGGGGAAAGGCTAGAGCGAAAGATTGAGGCCGAACAAAAACAAACGGCTGCGCGGGTAGGCTGCGTAGTCGACGCCCGGCGTGAGCGGCGACGAGCGGCGCGTATTCACCTCTGGGTCGAAGCCCGAGTAGTTGGTGAAGGTGTACAAGTTGTTCACCGTCACGTAGAAGCGCAGCTGCTGCACCTTCACGCGCTGCAAGAGGGCCTTGGGCAGCGAGTAGCCCACCGTGATGTTATTGATGCGCAGAAACGAGCCATCCTCAATGGCCCACGAGTGCAGCAGGTAGCGCCCGCGGGTGGGCCGCCAGATTTGGGCATTGGCGTTGAGGGCGGCCAGGGCCGTGGGCTCGGTTACCTGCACGCCCTGCGCGTCCACGGTGCGCCAGCGGTCGCGCATGATGCCCAGCAGGTTCTGGTTGGGCAGGTAGGCGCTGGTGAAGTCAATCTTGTTGGCATTATACACATCGTTGCCGTACACGAAATTGACGAATACGCTGGCATCAAAACCTTTATAGGTAAACTGCTGGTTGAGGCCACCCGTGAACTTGGGGTTGGCGTTGCCGATAACGGTGCGGTCCTGGGTGTTCACCACGCCGTCGCCATTGATATCCTTGAACTTGACCGCGCCCGGCGTGGGCTGAATAGCGCCGTTCACCGAGGTGCCGATGTTGTCGGCCACCACGCCGTTGTTGTTCGGCACACCGTCTTTGAGGACGTAGTTCCAAGTGCCGTTGGCGGCCTGCGTAGCGTTGAAGTCATCGACGGTGTAGAAGCCCTTGCGGCCGTTGTCGAAATCCGTCACGTAGCCGTACATCAGGCCCACCGCCTGGCCGGGCGTCACCCAGTAATCCTGGCCGGTGTCGCTGGTCCAGCCCGAGTTCACGCCCGGCAGGTAGGGCTGGCCGCCCAGGTCTTCGACCCGGTTGCGGTTGAAGGACACGTTGCCGTTGGCCGTCCAGGTAAAATCCTTGCCCTGCACGATGGCGCCGCTCAGCTGCAATTCGATGCCCCGGTTCGAGGTTTTACCGATGTTGCGCAGCTGCGTGGTGTAGCCCGAGGTAGGCGTGATGGGCTGGGCCACCAGCAGGTCAAACGTGTGGTTGATGTAGGCGTCGGCCGTCAGCTGCACCCGGTTGTTGAATAGGGCCAGGTCCACGCCCACGTTGCGCGAAATCGTGCTTTCCCAGCGCAGGTCTCTAAATGCTAGCGCATTGCTGGCCAGGCCCGGCGTGCGCCCACCGTCGATGGCGTACTCCACGCCGCTCGTGGTGAAGCTGCGCTGGTAGAGGTTGCCGGGGATGCGGTTGTTGCCGGCCAGGCCGTAGCTCAATCGCAGTTTCAGGTCCGACACGGCCGTGAGCGGCTTCATAAACTCCTCGCTCGACAAGCGCCAGGCCACCGAAGCGGCCGGAAACACGCCCACCTTATTGCCCGGCCCAAACTTGTTGGAGCCGTCCATGCGCGCCGTCAGCGTCACGAGGTACTTGTCGGCGTAGGCGTAGTTGAAGCGCGTGAAGCCCGACAAAATGCGGTTGGGGTCGTCGCTGGTGGTTGGGGCGGGCTGAATGAAGCCGGCCGGGGCCTGCGCCTGGTTGAGGTTGGCAAACACGCTCTCCGAGGTGATGTCGAGCGGCAGATAAAACGTCGAAGCGTTCAGCGACGAATTCTGGGTCTGGTACACTTCCTGGCCCAGCAGCGCGTCAAACGTGTGCTTGCCCTTGACGAACTGGTAGGTCAGCACGTTCGAGTTGTTGAGCGTCAGTTGCGAGCCCGTGTTCAGGGTAGCGGTCGGGAAGCCGCCGTTTTGGCGGGCCACGCCGGTGACTTTACTGTTAAAGGCTTCGGTGCGGGTGTTCAAGTAGTCGAGGCCGAAGGTCGAGCGCAGGGTCAGGTTTTTGATAAAGCTGTAGCTGACGTAGGTGCTGGCGTTGGCCAAGCGCGTTTTGTTGGCCCGATACTCGGCCTCGGCCACCGCAATTGGGTTGATGAGCCCGCTCACGCCGCCGCTCAGCAGGTAGTAGTCCTCATCGGGCTGGGTGAGGTCCACGGATACGCCCGTGCCCAGGTTGTTGGTGAAGGGGCGGTACTGCACCGTGTTTTTGAGGCGCGAGCCGCTCGACAGGCCGCCGCTGGCCGTGCCCGCGCCGTTGGTTACCTGGTCGTTGCCGCGCACGTTGAAGCCGATGCGCAGCTTGTCATTGGCCCGGTGGTCGAAGCGAAAGTTGAGCAGCTTGCGGTCGTAGTCCGAGTTCACCTGAATACCCTGCTCGCGGTTGCTGGTCAGGCTCAACGAGAACGTGGTGCCCTTGCCGCCGCCCGTTAAGGACAGGTTGTGGGTTTGCTGAAAAGCATCGCGGCCAAAAACCTCCTGCTGCCAGTCGGTAAAGGGCGACTGCCGGGCCAGCGCCAGCGTGTCGCCGGTGTAGTTGCGCGAGCCGTAGGCCGCCCTGAACGTGGCCAGGTCGCCGGCTAGGCGCGCCGCCCGCTCATACTGAAAATCAATGAACTCGCCCGGCTGCAGCACGTCCAGCGTCTTTACAATCCGGCGCACCCCGGCAAAGCCGCTGTACGCCACGATGGTGCGCCCCTCGATGCCCTTTTTGGTCGTGATAATCACCACGCCATTGGCCCCGCGTGCGCCGTAGATGGCCGTCGAAGCCGCGTCCTTGAGCACGTCCACCGTCAGGATGTCCTGGGGCGAAATCACGGACAGCGCGTTTTCGAGCTGAATGCCGTCCACCACGTAGAGCGGCGAGTTGTCCTGGGTAATCGAGCCGCCGCCCCGCACCCGAATCCGCACGTCGGCTCCCGGCGTGCCCTCCGAGGAGGTCACCTGCACGCCGGCCAGCCGGCCGGTCAGCGCATCGGCCGCCGAGTTGATGGGAATGTCCTTTATTTGCTTGGCGCTCACCGACGACACGGCCCCGGTCACGTCCTTGCGCGCCGACTCGCCGTAGCCGATAACCACTACGTCTTCCAGGGCTTTGCTATCGTCTTGCAGCGTCACCGTGATGGTAGTGCGGTCGCCCACGGCCACCGTCTGGCCCACGAAGCCGATGGAGCTGATGAGCAGCGTAGTGCCGCCCGTGGCCGGGATGGCGAGCGAAAAGCTGCCGTCGGAGTTAGAAGAAGCCCCGTTGGTAGTGCCCTGCACCACGATGGTGGCGCCGGGTAGGCCGTCCCCTTTCTCAGTTTTGATAACGCCCGTGAGCGTGCGGCGGCCGGGGCCTTGCGCCGCCGCCAGCAGCGAGAACCCGGTTAGTAGTAGAAACAGGCATACAAGTTTTTTCATTGCGTTGGGGCAAGGGGTGGGAAAAGGAAGGGGAGCGAGAGGGGCGCTGGGGCCGTAGCCGCCAGCAACGGGCTGCAGCGCAGCAGCGTCTGGTATAATTGCAATTGGGTGGGGAGGGGAGCCGCCGCCAACCCGCAATTAGTTCATCCGGACAGTGGGCTAAAGATGAAGTAGGATTTATTAAATTATTACAACCCGCCCCACTATTATTTATGCAAACGATACCGGCAACGTTGTCAGAGCCAAAGTGGGGTAGAAGCTACCCAGACGGGCACCACACAAAGTAGGTGGTATTAACACCGCTCACCGCCCCATCGGCGGGGCTAGGTGCTAAGGTCGAGCTTTATCAAGACTGCTTGTATCTCAAATGAGTACAAAATCAACAAATAGCCACGCTCTTCCAGGTCGAGGCTGCGTTGCCTAGGCCGCTGCGATAATAGGACGCCGTATTTTCCTGGCCTTTACGGCCATCCGGCAGTTGAGCCAACGCTATGGCCGGCGGACCATCATAAGCGTTTTTCAATAAGCTCTCTCGGATATGATTATTCCGGTGGCTTTGTCAGTCTGCTGATTCTGCTTGGCGGCCTGGTTTACTTCTTTATGGAGGTATTCTTTGAGTTTGAAGCGCCGTTGGCTCGGCCATTCGGGTGGGTTATGTGCCTGCTAGCGTCAGGTTTGGCTAGCTGGTCTCTCACCGATTCGTATTTCAGACGCAGCCCTCGCTAGTGCGCTACGCCCTGCCCCAGCACGGCAACGGCGTGCGGGCTCCGGCCATCCGCTACTAACAGGAGTTTTACATTTAGTACCCCGACCTGGGCATCTTCGTGACCTAGGCCAAAAACCTGGCCGGGCCGTGGTCAGTGCCCGTGTACGTGAAGCAGGGTAGAGCCTCATCGGCCCCGACACGCTGGCATTTGACGTCCACCAAAACCACCTCACGCTGGATGGGCCCAAGTTTTACACGTGCTAGGGCTATTACTACATTTTCGCGCCGGCTGGGGGCGTGCCCACGGGCTGACAGCTAGTGCTGCGTGCGCTCAACGTGTACGGACCTTACGACGAGCGCATTGTGCTGGACCAGGGCAAAACGTTCGTCAACTTACTCATTCTACCAATTAAAGGGTATGAATTGATAGCTATCTGACCCTAGCCATAGTTGAAAAGCGCGATTAAAGCTAAACCTAGTGACATGCCGTGCGCTTGGAAATAGAGCTTGAGAAACTTCAGGGCGTGGGTCATCTGGTTTTCAACGCACTTAACGGAAATGTTTAATTCCTGCGCAATGCGCGCATGGGAAAGGCCCTGCTGTCGGTTCAAGGCAAATATCTCACGGCGGCGGGGCGGCAATTGCGCAATCGCCGTCTGGTAAAAATGCTCCAGCTCCTGGTACTCCAGAATCTGGCCGGGGCTAGCTTCCTCGATTAGGGTTTCTTCGCCGCACTCCTCAAACACCCAGTAGCGCTGCTGCCGCAGCTGATTGAGCACGGCATGGTAGGCCGACTTGTAGAGGTAGGCTTTGAAAACGATGTTTTCGTCTAAGAACATGCGGCGCTCCCACAGCTTGAGGAAGCACTCCTGCACGGCATCCTCCGCATCGGCGTGGCTCTTGAGGTGCCAGTGCACGAAGCGACACAGCGCGGGAGCGTACAGGTCGAATAGCTGGTCGAATGCCCGGATATCGTCCTGCTGAAGGCGCGCTAGGCACGCGTGGTCCGAGAATTCTTGGTTGATTCTCACGGGTGGGAAATGGAAGGGTAGGGTAAGAAGCGCCAAATATACAAGTCGCCAATAAGTACGCACTAGCCGCCCGCCAACAATTATAACCCGGGCTTACGCAACGGCTCAGCTTAAATGCTATCTTGATTACCAGCTATTTATAAGTAGTTAGCGGCAGCCCGAAAAAAAAGCAAATTATTTTGCGGGCCAGCTTTGGGGTAGAAGGGGGTCCATGGTTCTTAGTAGCAGCGGGGCATCTGACCCGCCCCACTACATGGAAATTACCTACGCAGCCTATGTGCGCTATCTGCGCGGCGAAGCCTCCCTTATCGAAGCACGCGCCGTGCGGGCCTGGCTCGCCAACCCTGCCAATGAACGGCAGGTGCAGGACTGGATGAGTCGCTCCGCCGCCGAAGCCGCTGTGCCAGTTGCTGACAGCGACCCCTTCAACTACGCGGCTATGCGCGAGAACCTGCACGCCCGCCTGGGCGTGGCTCCCGCGCCGCAGGTGGTGCTGCTGCGCCCCGCCCCGCGTGCCTGGCGGCGCTGGGCCGCCGCGGCGGCGGTAGCCAGCCTGACCATTGGCGCGGGCTGGTTTTGGCAGGAGCAGCACCAGTTGGCTACAGCCAGCTACGCCACCGCCTATGGCCAGACGCGGGTGGTGCGCCTACCCGACGGCTCGGAGGTGACGCTAAACGCGCACTCGACCTTGCGCTACGCCGCCTCCGCCGATGCGCGGCAGCCCCGCGAAGTGTGGCTCGATGGGGAAGCCTTTTTCTCGGTGAAGCACACGGCTGATAATCAGCGCTTCGTGGTGCACACTACGGGCAATTTCAACGTGGAAGTGCTGGGTACGAAGTTTACCGTGTACCGGCGGCACGAGCAGGCCCGGGTGGTGCTGCTATCAGGCAAGGTGCGCGTGGATTTTGTCGACCACACCCGGCCCGATATTATTTTAAAGCCTGGCGAGCTATTGCAAACAGCTGATAATAAGCCTAAGGTAGTTCTGCACAAGGCAGTAAAAGCTGCTAGCTATGCCACCTGGACCGCCGCCCGAATGAGCTTCGATGCCACGCCGCTGGCCGACGTAGCGACCCGCCTACAAGACACCTACGGCGTGGCAGTGGTGGTGCCCGACTCGGCCCTAGCGCAGCGCAAGTTCACAGGCACCCTCCCAATAGGCAACCTCGATGTGCTCTGCGAAGACCTGGCCGAGGCCTTTCACCTGCACATCAAGCGCCAGCAAAACCGCCTCGTTTTATCTAAATAACGCTTTTTCCCACCCTACTTCTCATGCGTAAAACCCCTACTTTACCTGGCGGGCAGCCTGCCCGCTTCCTCTTCCTCGTGGCCGGGACGGTGCTGTTGCAAGCGCCCAGCTCGCCGGCCGCGGCGCAGTTGCTGGCTTCAACTCGGCCGGTGCAGGGGCAGCCAACCAGCGCCACCGCCACCGTGGGATTACGCCAGCTGCTGACCCAGTGGGAAGGACAGTACAACAGCACGATTGCCTACGACAGCGACGTGGTGGGCGACAAGCGCGTGACGCCCGCCGCGGAGGCCAGCACGCTGGAGGGCAAGCTGGCGCGCACCCTAGCGCAGGTAGGCCTGAGCTTCAAGCGCTTACATCCGAACAACTACGTCATAGTCGCGGCTGAGCCAAGCAGCAGCAGTGCGACTACTAGTGCGCAGGATATTGCCGTGGCCGGGCGCGTGGTAGATACCAAAGGCGAGGGCCTGCCGGGCATTACGGTGGTGGTAAAAGGCACCACCATCGGCACCAGTAGCGCGCCCGATGGCAGCTTTACGCTCAGCGTGCCCGCCAACAGCACCCTGGTGTTCAGTGCCGTAGGCTTCGTGCGCAAGGAAGTGGCGGTAACCAGTGCCATCAATAACCTAACCGTCAATTTGGTGGAGGATACCAAGTCGCTGGATGAGGTGGTGGTGGTGGGCTACGGCACCCAGAAGAAAAGCGACCTTACGGGCTCGGTAAGCTCGGTTTCTTCTAAGGATTTCAACGTGGGGCCCCAGCTTAGCCCGCAGCAGCTGATTCAGGGCAAAATGGCGGGCGTGAATATCTCCCAAAACAGCGGCAAGCCCGGGGGCTCTAACACAGTCAGAATCAGGGGCGGTACTTCCCTCACGGGCTCCAACGACCCGCTGTACGTGATTGATGGCGTGCCCATTTCCACCACCAGCGGCGTGAGCCAAGCCAACATCCGGGGCAATGGCACCGACGTTTTCGACCAGGAGCCCACCAACCCCCTGATGACGCTGAACCCCAACGACATCGAGTCGGTGACGGTGCTCAAGGATGCTTCGGCCACCGCCATCTACGGCTCCCGGGGGGCCAATGGCGTGATTGTGATTACCACCAAGAAAGGCAAGGCTGGCAGAGCCCAGGTTACCTACAACGTAACGGCCGGGGTGTCTAAGGTGGCCAACACGCTGAAGGTGTTATCGGCTGACCAGTACCGGGCGGAAGTGAAGGAGTTGGGCCTACCGCTGGACGACAAAGGGGCGGATACTAACTGGCAAGACGAAATCTACCGGACTGCGAAAACTCAGGACCACAGCCTGTCGCTGACGGGCGGCACGGATAAGACGCTGTACCGCGCGTCGCTGGGCTACGGCAAGCAGCAGGGCGTGATGCTCGGCTCCGAGCTGACCCGGGCCAATGCCGCGGTCAACGTCAACCACTCGGCGCTGAAGGACCGGCTGCGGTTTGATTTCATCATCAACTACGGGCAAACCAAGTCGCTGGCGGCGCCCGTGTCCAACACGGTGGGCAGCGAATCGGGAACCAGCATGAACTATGAAGCCCTGGTTTTCAACCCTACTTACCCGGTTTATAATCCGAGCGGCGGGTTTTACCACGTGGGGCCTTTCCGAATAAATCCGGTTTCCTTCTCCCAGGAAGTATTCGACGAGCGAACCGCGCAGCGGCTGCTGGGCAACCTCTCTACCACCTACAAAATCACGGAGCCGCTGAGCATCAACGTGAGCCTGGGCTACACTCGGCAGGAGATTGACCGCAATTCCTTCATCCAAAAATCTAACCCCCTAGGGGAAGGTTTTGGCGGGTATGCCAGCACTCAAAAGCTAGCCGACTACAGCAAGCTGCTGGAAACGGTGCTGCGGTTCAACAAGACCTTCGGCCGCCACGCCTTTGATGCCATTGCGGGCTACTCGTATCAGTACTTCCTGGGCCAGGGTAGCCGCACCACGGCCTCCGGGTTCTTGTCCGATTCCTTTAAGTGGTACAGTATGCAGGCCGCCAGCACGGTAGGTGGGGTCAGCAGCTTCCAGGAAAGCAACACCCTTATTTCCGGGTACAGCCGGGTAAACTACGATTTTGACGGCCGGTTTCTGGCCACGGCCACCATCCGGCGCGATGGGTCGAGCCGCTTTGGCTCGGGCAATAAGTGGGGCATGTTTCCTTCCGGCTCGGTGGCCTGGCGGATTTCGCAGGAGAAATTCTTCCCCACCAGCCCCGTGTCGGACCTGAAGGCGCGGGTAAGCTACGGGGTAACCGGCAACCAGGAAATCGGCAACCTGAACTCGCTCACTACGCTCGGCGCCAGCACCAGGGGCTACCTGGTGGGTGGTCAGCGCGTGACCATCGTGCTGCCCCAGCAATACGCCAACCCGAACCTGAAATGGGAGCAAACTGCCCAGGTAGACGTGGGGCTTGATTTCGGCTTGTTTGGCAACCGCCTCCACGGCACCCTCGACTACTACCGCAAGGAAACTACCGACCTGCTGCTGCGCATTGCCGTGCCGTCGCCCTCGGTGGTGAGCACCCAGCTGGCCAACGTCGGGAGCGTGGAAAATAAGGGCATTGAGCTGGAACTGGGGGCCAGCATCATCAGCAAGGGCGCCTTCAGCTGGAACGCCGATGTGAACTTCAGCCGCAACCGCAACAAAGTGCTGAGCCTCTCCAACGACCTCTACAAGGGCGACAACATCCAGATAGCCCCCCTGCAAGGAACGGTGGCCGGCGGCTACGCCCAGCTGATTATGCCCGGCCAGCCACTGGGTACTTTCTACGGCAGGAAATTCACGGGAATAGTCGATGGCGTGGAGAAGTATGAGCCCGGCAACCAGGTTATTGGCAGCGCCCAGCCAAACTACACCTACGGCCTGAGCAACGCCTTCCAGTACAAGACCTGGAGCTTGTCTTTCAACGTCCGGGGCTCGATAGGCAACGATGTCTATAACCTGACCGCCAACAATATGGCCTACAAAAGCAACCTGCCCGGCCGGAACGTGCTGGTCTCGGCGCTCACCGACGGGGTAGGCCGGCAGCAGCCCAAGCAGTACTCTTCGCGCTGGATTGAAGACGGCTCCTTCGCCCGCCTCGACAACATCACGTTCGGCTACGCTTTCAACGTGAAAAGCACGCTGCTCTCCAACGCCCGGGTCTTCGTGACCGGCCAGAATCTGTTTTTGATTACCAAATACTCAGGGCTGGACCCCGAAGTAAACGCCGAGATTTCGGGTACCGGAGTGGCGCCGCTGGGGATAGACTACCTAAGCTACCCCCGCGCCAAGACCGTGAGCATCGGCGCCAGCGCTTCTTTCTAATTGCAGCAAATATTCCCTATTGAGTTAAGCAGATGAAACATATCATCACAAAAATCCTGGTCAGTGCCGTGGTGGTGCTGGCCGGCTGCACCGGCCTGGACGAAGAGCAATTTGGTAGCTTGTCCCCGGCCACGTACTACCGGACCGAAGAAGAAGCGCTGTCCTCCGTGGTGGGCGTGTACCAGCAATTATCGGGGGTGGCAGACATCGGGGACCCCTTCCGCATCGCGGAGTTTGGCACCGACGAATTTCTGGTGCCCGGCCGGGCCAGCGGCGGTTGGTTCGACCAGAACAACATCGATATCATGCTCCACCAGGTAAAACCCGATAACGCGACTACCAGCCGCGCCTGGAAAGGTATTTTCCAGGAAATAGGCACGGCCAACGCCGTGCTGGAAAGCCTGGAAAGCTCGCCCAACAAGGCCAACTTCCCAGGCGTAATCGCCGAGGCCCGGGCGCTGCGGGCCTACGGCTATCTCTACGCCATGGACTTCTGGGGCAACGTGCCCATTTTCACGCAGGCCCGGGTAGACCCTCAGAACCTGCCAACCAACAACACCCGGGCCGAGGTATTTGCCTTTGTGGAGCGGGAAATGCTCCAGGCGGTGAGCGTTTTGCCGTCGGCTAAAAACGCAAAGGCCACTTACTACCCCAGACTTACTAAAGAAGCCGTTTACGCGGCCCTGGCCACCCTATACCTGAATGCCGAGGTTTATACTGGCTCGCCCAAGCGGACGGAGGCCCTGGCCATGTGCGACAACGTAATCAACGCGGGAGTTTACTCGTTGGAGACCAACGTAGTAGACAACTTTAAAGCCACTAACGAAGTGAATTCCAAGGAGATTATCTTCTCCTTTTCGATAAACCCCACCAGAAACGCGGGGGCCAACCAGTTTATGCTCTACGCGCAGCCCGCTCTGGATAAGCAGCGCTACAACCTGCCCTTCACACCGGCTAACGGCTACAGCACCTACCGGGAGGCCCTGGACCGCTACGAGAACGCCGACCGCCGCAAAAGCCTGCTGCAATACGGCCCGCAAACCTATGCCAACGGCCAGCCGCTGGTGGATAACCGGGGCGTGCAGCTGAATCTGGTACCGGTGCGCGACTACATCAGCGCGCAAGACAACGAGGGCTACCGGGTCTTAAAATACGTACCCGAGGGCGTAAGCTGGTCGGGCTTCAACGCCGACAACGACCTGGTGCTGACGCGCTACGCCGACATCTTGCTCATGAAAGCCGAGGTGCTGCTCAGAAACGGGAATGCGGCCGCAGCCCTGCCCTTGGTCAACCAAGTAAGAGCCCGCAGCAACGCCTCGGCGCTGACCAGTCTCACCCTGAAAAACGTCGAGGAAGAGCGGGCCCGCGAGTTTATCTGGGAAGGCCAGCGCCGCCGGGACATGATTCGGTTTGGGAGCTACTTCACCGAAACCTGGACCTTCAAAACCACCCAGACGCCAACCTGGAGGGGTATCTACCCGATTCCGGCCGAGCAGATTACCGCTAACCCCAATCTGAAGCAAAACCCTAATTACTAAGGGCCGCCGCGAAGGTCGAAGAGCAGTGAGTGGAAAAGCTTGACTGGTTCTTCGCTTTTGCTTTTCCGACTTGATATTTTTATCAATTGCCGTCTTTCCACTATGCCGCTAGTTCCTCGTGTTGTTGTCTGCTGCTTGTTGATTTTGAGTGCTTTGCCGGGACGGGCGCAGGATTTTATGCCGCTGTGGCCCAAGAAAAAGATGCCCAATTCCAAGGGCCTGAAGCTGGCGGATAAGATTGAAAACGAGCGAATTTTGCAGGTGGGCACGCCGGGTATGTATACTTTTTTCACTTCGAAGGAGGAGAACAAAGGCTGCGCCGTACTCATTTGCCCCGGCGGCGGCTACGAGCGCCTGACCTACCTGCTGGGCGGCACGCAGCTGGCCAAGTGGTTTAACACGATGGGGGTCACGGCCTTTGTGCTGAACTACCGCCTGCCCAATTCGCCCGACCTGCAAGACCGCAGCCTTGGCCCCGAGCAGGATGCCCAGCGCGCCATGCGCCTGATTCGGGCCCACGCCGCCCGCTGGAAGCTTGACCCCCAGCGCATCGGCATCATGGGCGGCTCGGCGGGCGGGCACCTGGCCGCCACCCTGGGCACGCACCCAGAGGATGTGTCGGCCATCGGCGACTCGCTCGACCGACTGGCCTTCGCGCCCAATTTTATAGTGCTGGTGTCGCCCGTCATTACGATGGGCCAGTACGCCCACGCCGGCAGCCGCAAAAATCTGCTGGGCGAAAACCCCTCGCCCGAGCTGGTGGCTAAGTTTTCCAACGAGCTGCACGTCACGTCGGCCACGCCGCCCACCTTTCTGGCCCACGCTTATAATGACAAGTCAGTAAATCAGCGTAATAGCCTCCTGTTTTATCAAGCCCTGGTAGAGCATGACGTGCCGAGCAGCCTGCACACGTTTCCGCAGGGCGGCCACGCCATTGCCCTGCGCAACACGCCCGGCTCGGCCGGCCAGTGGACGACGCTCTGCGAGGCGTGGCTGCTGGAAATGGGCTTTCTCACGGGCAGCAAGTAGGGCTGTTTCAAGCCCCTGCCTTTTCTTTCCCACCCCCTTTTCTCATGCGTACTTCCCTCTTGAAAACCACTGCCGGACTGAGCTTGCTGCTGCTCACGGCTTTTGCCGCGCCCGGCCCCCGTAAGAAGACCAAACTGTATATGATTGGCGATTCGACGATGGCCAACAAGCCGCAACAGGTGTTTCCCGAAACCGGCTGGGGGATGCCGCTGGCGACCTATTTTGACACGGCCGCCGTGGTGGTCGATAACCGCGCCCAGAACGGCCGCAGCACGCGCACCTTTTTGGCCGAAAACCGCTGGCAGCCCATCGTGCAGGCCTTGCAGGAGGGCGACTACGTGTTCATTCAGTTTGGCCACAACGACGAGGCCGACAACTACCCCGACCGCTACACCCCGCCCGAAGACTACCGCAAAAACCTCAGCAAGTTTGTGAGCGAAACGCGGGGCAAAAAAGCCTACCCGGTGCTGCTTACGCCCATCACGCGCCGCCGCTTCGACCAGGCAGGCCGCATCCAGGAAACCCACGTGGCCTACTCCAAGGTGACGGCCGAGGTGGCTGCGCAGTACAAAGTACCGCTCATCGACCTCGACAAAATGAGCCGCGAGTTGGTGCAGCAATACGGCGTGGATAAGTCGCTGCTGCTGTACCTGGAGCTAGCCCCCGGCGACCACCCCAACTATCCCTACGGCCACCACGACAACACCCACTTCACCGAGTTAGGCGCCCGCAAAATGGCGCAGCTGGCCGTAGGCCAAATCACGGCGCAGAAGCTGCCCATCCTGTCGGAGCACCTGGCCAAGCCCACGGCTAAAAACGCCGTGCCGCCTGCCACTAACGGCAAGGATGCCCAGCCTACTACGCCGTAGGGTGGTTTTGTGCTGCTTGCCAGGCGAGCCCGCCAGAACTACCCCCGCTGCCGCAACTGCTTCCTTACCATTCCGAATGACTTTCCGCCACCTCCTGCTCGCCAGCAGCCTGCTGCTGCCCATCGCCCTTCACGCCCAGGTAGCTCCTGCCCAATCCGCCGCCAAGGTAGAAACCTTCCTGGTGCCCATTCGCCTGACAGTGGCCCCGGATGGCTCCGGCGATTACCGCACCATTCAGGAAGCGGTAATGGCCGTGCGCGACTTCATGCAGGTGCCGGCCACCATTTTCCTCAAAAACGGTATTTATAAGGAGAAGCTACTCATTCCCTCCCAAAAAACCAACATCACGCTGCTGGGCGAGAGCCGGGAGGGCGTAGTCATTACCTACGGCGACTACTCGGGCGATGCCGAGAAGCACAGCACCTACACCTCGGCCACGGTGCGCGTGCAGGGCAACGATTTCACGGCCGAAAACGTCACCTTCGAGAACTCGGCCGGGCCCGTGGGCCAAGCCGTCGCCCTGCACGTAGAGGGCGACCGTACCACCTTCCGCCACTGTCGGATGCTGGGCCACCAGGATACGCTGTTTCTGGCCATCGAAAACAGCCGGCAGTATTACCAGGACTGCTACATCGAGGGCACCACGGACTTCATTTTCGGCTCCAGCACGGCCGTGTTTGAGGGCTGCACCATCTTCAGCAAAACCAACTCTTACATCACGGCGGCTTCCACCTGGCTCCGGCAGCCGTTTGGGCTGGTGTTCCTGAACTGTAAGCTTACGGCCGCGCCGGCCGCCACTAAGGTGTACCTCGGCCGGCCCTGGCGGCCCAATGCCCGCGTCGTTTTTGTCAACACCGAAATGGGTGCGCACATCCGGCCCGAAGGCTGGGAAAACTGGGGCAAAACCAGCAACGAGGCCACGACCTACTACGCCGAGTCGGGCAGCACGGGCCCCGGTGCCAACCCGGTCGGCCGGGTGAAATGGGCGCGCCAGCTCACGGCCAAAGAAGCCCGGCAGTACACGCTCAAAGCCATTTTTGGCGGGCCAGCGGGCTGGGAGCCTGTGCGCAAGTAACCGGCCGCCTGGCCAGCGACCCGCTTTCCCGACTTATTGCTCTTTCTGACTATGAAACAACTACTTGCCCTGCGCAAAGCCCTGGCCGGGGCGGCCCTGGTGCTACTGCCGGGCATAGCCGCCGCTCAAGCGTCGGCGCCCTACTCGTGGGCCAACCTGCCCCAGGTGCAGCAGCCTAGCTTCCGGGCCGATACCTTCAACATCAGCACGTTTGGAGCGCTGCCCGATGGGCACACGCTGAACACGGCCAGCATCAACCGGGCCATTGCCGCGTGCAGCAGTAAGGGCGGCGGCGTGGTGCTGGTGCCCGGCGGGCTGTGGCTCACGGGGCCTATCGAGTTGAAAAGCAACGTGAACCTGCACCTGATGCGGGCAGCGGTGCTCCAGTTCACGGCCGATTTTGACCAGTACCCGCTGGTGCTGGGCAGCTACGAAGGCCTGCCCGCCTACCGCAACCAGTCGCCCCTTTCGGGCACCAACCTCGACAACGTGGCCATCACCGGCCGGGGCATCGTGGACGGCAACGGCGATGCCTGGCGCATGGTCGGCCGCGACCGCCTCACCGAAAACGAGTGGAAAAAGAAGGTGGCCTCGGGTGGACTGGTGAGCGACGACGGCCGCATGTGGTACCCATCGGTCAAAACCAAGCTGGGCTCCCAAACCCCCAACGCCGGCAACCTAGCCCCGGGCAAAACCGCCCCGGACTACGCCGCCATCAAAGACTATCTACGCCCCAACCTATTGGTATTCAATAATTGCCGCAAGGTACTGCTCGAAGGCGTCACGTTTCAGAACTCGCCGGCCTGGTGCCTGCACCCGCTGCTGTGCCAGGACCTGACCGTGCGCAACGTGCTGGTGCGCAACCCCGACTACGCCCAAAACGGCGACGGCATCGACGTGGAATCGTGCCGCAACGTGCTGGTGGAAGGCTCCACCTTCGACGTGGGCGACGATGGCATCTGCATCAAGTCGGGCAAGGACGCGGAAGGCCGCAAGCGCGGCGTACCCACTGAAAACGTCATCGTGCGGCGCAACGTGGTGTACCACTCGCACGGCGGCTTTGTCATCGGCTCCGAAATGTCGGGCGGGGCGCGCAACATTTTCGTGGAGGACTGCTCCTTTATGGGCAGCGACAACGGCCTGCGCTTCAAAACGGCGCGGGGCCGGGGCGGCCTGGTGGAAAATATTTTCGTGCGCAACATCGCCATGAAGGACATTGTGCACGATGCCATCCTCTTCGATATGTACTACTTTACCAAGCCGCCCGCCAAGCTGGCCGACGGGCAGCCGGCCGCGCCCGAGCCCACCCCCGCCGTGACGGAGGCCACGCCGCAGTTTCGCAATTTCACCCTCAGCCACATCGTGTGCGACGGGGCCGAGCGCGGCATTTTCATGCGTGGCCTGCCCGAAATGAACGTGCGGCAAATCAGGCTCGACGACCTCACGCTGCGCGCCAACAAAGGCGTAGAAATGACGGAGGCGCAGGATATTCAACTCACCAACCTGCACCTGCAAACCCTGGCCGCCGCGCCCATCGTGTCGGTCGAAAACAGCCATGGCCTGCGCTTCGAGGGCCTTACCGTGGCGGCCCCCACCGGCCAGCCGTTGTTCAGCGTGAGCGGGCCGCGGGCCGCCGACATCAGCGTAGCCAAAGCCGAGGCCGGACCGGGCCGCCCGGCGGCGGAATTCAAAGCCGGAGCCAGCGCCAAGGCCCTCAAAGTTAAAAGATAGGCTTCTTGCAAAGGCGTCTGTCCTTGCGAGCGCAGCGAAGTAATCGCACCTAGGTGGCTCGTCCTGATGCGATTGCTTCACTGCGCTCGCAAGGACAGACGTCTTCTGCATAAATCCTCTAAAAATTAACCATGCCCTTTTCAACGTCGATTTCCCGGTTGGGCTGGCTGGCGGCTGGCAGCGCGGCGCTACTCACGCTTTCGGCGCGGGCGCAGCAGTTTCCGGCCCCGCGCGATACCTCTTTCACGGTGCACAGTGCTTTTGTGAAGGAAAAGAAACACCACCCGGACATCAGCATCGCCCGGCCCACGCTGCCCGCCACGGTGCGGGCCGCCTACGACGTAACGTATTGCACCCTAGGGGCGCGCAACTTGCGGCTGGATATTTTTTACCCCAAGGCCAAGCACCGCCAGGGCTACCCAGCGGTGCTGCTCATCCACGGTGGCGGCTGGCGCTCGGGCGACCGCTCGCAGCACGTGCCGATGGCCCAGCAGCTGGCGGCCCGGGGCTACGTCACCGCCACCGTCGAGTACCGGCTCTCGACCGAAGCCCACTACCCGGCCGCCGTGCATGACCTGAAAGCGGCCGTCCGCTGGCTGCGCGCCAGCGCCGGGCGCTACCCCATCGACACCACCACAATCGCGGTGTGGGGCTTCTCGGCCGGCGGGCAGCTGGCCGCGCTCGTGGGCACCACCAACGGCTACGCACCGCTCGAAGGCACTGCCGGCAATACCAGTCACTCCAGTAGCGTGCAAGCCATTGTGGATGTGGACGGTACACTCTCCTTCACGCACCCCGAATCGGGTGAGCGCGCCAACGACAAGCCCTCGCCCGCCTCCTACTGGTTTGGGGGCCTGAGCACGGAAAAGCCCGACCTGTGGGCGGAGGCCGGCGGGCTCAACCACGTCTCGGCACAAACCCCGCCCATCGCCTTTATCAACAGCTCGGTGGACCGGATGCACGCCGGGCGCGACGACATGGTGAAGCAGCTGGACGCCAGTCACATCTACCACGAAACGCACACCTTTCCGGAGGCGCCCCACCCGTTTCCGCTGTTCAACCCGTGGTTTGAGCCCACCCTCAACTACACGGCCGACTTCCTGCGGGTGGTTTTCACTACCAAACGCTGAGCGGCGCCGCCGGCCGGCAAGCAAACCAAAAACCCATGAGGAACCCTCGTTTTCTGCCAAACCGAATTCTCAATAGTGCCCTACTAGGGCTCGGGCTGCTCGGGCTGCCGGGCCTGGTGCGCGCCCAAGCGCTGGCGGCGGGGCCCGCCCAGCTGGCGCGCACCATCATGACCATCTGGCCCGACTCGCTGGAGGAGGTGCCCGGCCAGCCCGTGAAGTGGAACTACGGCCAGGGCGTGGCCCTGGAAGGAATCAAGGGCCTGTGGGAGCGCACCGGCGACCAGCAGTATTTCAACTACATCAAGAAAAGCATCGATTTTTTTGTGCAGCCCGACGGCAGCATCAAAAAGTATCGGCTGGGCAACTATAACATCGACGAGGTCAAGAACGGCACGCTGATTCTGTTTCTCTACCAGCAAACCCACGAGCCGAAATACCTGAAAGCCGCCACCTTGCTGCGCGAACAACTGAAGGGCCACCCGCGCAACCCCGATGGCGGCTTCTGGCACAAGCAGGTGTACCCGCGCCAAATGTGGCTCGATGGCCTCTACATGGGCGAGCCCTTCTACGCGCAGTACGCCGCCATTACCCACGAAACCAGCGCCTTCGACGACGTGGCCCGCCAGTTTATCCTCATGGAGAAGCACGCCCGCGACCCCAAAACCGGCCTGCTCTACCACGGCTACGACGATGCCCGCCAGCAGGGCTGGGCCGACCCCAAAACCGGGCAGTCGCCCAACTTCTGGGGCCGGGCCATGGGCTGGTATGCCGCCGGGCTGGTCGATGCGCTCGACTACTTCCCAGCCCAGCATCCCAAGCGCGACTCGGTGGTGGCCATTCTGGGCCGCCTGGCCGCCGCCGCCCAGCGCTACCAAGACCCCAAAAGTGGCCTCTGGTACCAAGTGCTGGACAAGGGCAACGCCCAGGGCAACTACCTGGAAGCGTCCGCGTCCTGCCTGCTTACTTACGCGCTGGCCAAGGGCGTGCGCCAGGGCTACCTGCCCGCCTCGTACCTAAAAACTGCCACCAAAGCCTATCAGGGCATTTTGCAGCAGTTCATCGAAACCGATGCGAAGGGCCAGGTAAACCTGAAAGGAACTGTGGCCGTGGCGGGTCTGGGCGGCAAGCCCTACCGCGACGGCAGCTACGGCTACTACGTGCAGGAGCCGGTGCGCACGAACGATATCAAGGGCATGGGCGCGTTTATGCTGGCTGGCAATGAAATAGAGTTGCTATCCCAGCAGCCGAATCCAGGCCAGGCAAAGCGCCAGAAAGCCAGCCCCAAAGCAACCGGCCCCGCCACTAAGAAAGGCAAAATCAACCTCGGCGACGCGCAGCTTTACTACGAGGAAGCCGGCCACGGCGCGCCGCTGGTGCTGTTGCACGGCCACTCCTTCGACCACCGCATGTGGGACCCGCAGCTGGCGGAGCTTGCGCAGCACTACCGCGTCATTCGCTATGATATGCGCGGCTACGGCCGCTCGTCGCTGCCGGTGGAGGGCCAGGAGTTTTTGCACGCCGACGACCTGCACCGGCTGCTCCAAGCCCTGCACATTCCCAAAGCCCACCTCGTAGGCCTGTCGCTCGGCGGCTTCGTGGCTATCGATTTCATGGCCCTGCACCCCGAGAGCGTACTGTCGGTGGTGTCGTGCAGCGGCAGCATTTACCCCCGGCCCGGCCCCGAGCAGCCCATTACGGCGGCCGAGATTGCGCGCCGCCGCACCGAGATTGCGCAGCTCCAGGCGCGCGGCCTCGCTACTTTCAAGGAGCAGTGGCTGGCTTCGCTGCTCAAATCCAGCGGGCCGGAGCAGGCCAGCTCGGAGCCCTTGCTGCGCCTAATGGTGCAGGACTGGTCGATGTGGCAGCCGCTGCACGTCGAGCCCCGGGTGCTGCTGGGCCAGTCGCTGGTGCCTCGGCTCACGGCGCATCCCGTGCGCGTGCCGCTGCTGCTGCTGGCAGGGGAGCGGGAGTCGGCCGCTCGCCAGCACGACAATGAGGTGTTGCAACAGCTCGTGCCAGGCGCGCAAACGGCCGTGCTGCCCCACGCGGGCCACGTCGCCAACCTCGACAATCCCACCGCTTTTACCGAGGCCGTCCTCCACTTTATTGCCCTCCAGCCGCAGCTTTAGTCTCTGTTACTAGCTGATTGCAAGCGCTTTTATTACTTCGCTATCTGCTTGCCCCATGCCCATGCGTGTATTCCGTTCCGTTGCTGTTTTATTGAACATCCAGTTAGGCTATCCTTGCGGCGGGCGCTGGGTACTGCTTGCCCTGTTGGCCTTCGGCCTGCGAGTGGCCCAGGCCCAGGCGCAGGGCACGCTTTCCAAAGTCTGGGTGCCCGACCTGGGCAACGGCACCTACAAAAACCCGGTACTCTACGCTGACTATTCCGACCCCGACGTGGTGCGCGTGGGCAGCGACTTTTACCTGACGTCCTCCAGCTTCAACGCCGTGCCGGGCCTGCAAATCCTACATTCCAAAGACCTGGTAAACTGGTCGATAATCGGGGCCGTATTTCAGGCGCAGCCGCCGCTGGCCCGCTACGCCCTGCCCCAGCACGGCAACGGCGTGTGGGCCCCGGCCATTCGCTACCACAACCAGGAATTTTACATCTACTACCCCGACCCTGACCTGGGCATTTTCGTGACGAAGGCTAAAAACCCGGCCGGACCGTGGTCGACGCCGGTGTGCGTGAAGCAAGCCAGCGGCTGGATTGACCCCTGCCCGCTCTGGGACACTGATGGTAAGGCCTACCTCGTACACGGCTTCGCGGGCTCACGGGCGGGCATCAAAACCATCCTGGCCGTGAGCCCGCTGAGCTCCGATGGGCAGCGCCTGACTGGCCCCGACGCGCTGGTCTTTGATGGCCACAAAAACCACCCCACGCTCGAAGGGCCCAAGTTCTACAAGCGTAATGGGTACTATTACATTTTTGCGCCGGCCGGCGGCGTTCCCACGGGCTGGCAATTAGTGCTGCGCTCGCGCAATGTGTACGGGCCTTATGACGAGCGCATTGTAATGGACCAGGGCAAAACACCCATCAACGGCCCGCACCAGGGCGCGTGGGTTGACACCGACGCGGGCGAAGACTGGTTTCTGCACTTCCAGGACCAGGGGCCGTATGGCCGGGTGGTGCATTTGCAGCCGATGGTCTGGAAAAACGACTGGCCCGTTATCGGCGAAGACCCCGACGGCGACGGCAAGGGCCAGCCCGTGCTCACGCACCGCAAGCCGCGCATCAAGGGCTTGGCGCAGCCGCGGGCTACCCCGCTTACCTCCGACGAATTCAGCACCAGCCAGTTGGGCCGGCAGTGGCAGTGGCACGCCAACCCACAGGACTACTGGGCTTATTTAAACGGCCCGCAGGGCTACCTGCGCCTCTACTCAGTGCCCCTGCCAGAGGGCTTTAAAAACTACTGGCAGGTGCCTAATCTACTGCTGCAAAAGCTGCCGGCCGAGGTGTTCACGGTTACTACCAAGCTCACGTTCAGCCCCCGCGTGGAAGGCGAGAAAGTAGGCTTACTGATGATGGGCCTCGACTACGCCTACCTCTCGCTCAGCAACCTAGGCAGCAAGCTGCAACTAAGCCAGAGTGTGTGCAAAAGCGCTGATAAGCTGACGCCCGAAACTGCCTCGGCCCCGGTGGAAGTGCCCGCCGCTCAGGCCGGGCAGCCCATTTACCTGCGCGTGGCGGTACGGGCAGGGGCCAAATGCCAGTTCAGCTACAGCTACGATGGGCAGCAGTTTCAGCCGCTGGGCGCGGAGTTTCAGGCCCGCGAGGGCAAATGGATTGGGGCCAAGGTGGGCTTGTTCTGCTCGCGCACGGCCAAGTTTAATGACGCGGGCAATGCCGATGTGGATTGGTTTCGAGTGGAGTAGCCACCGTGGTGTGGGCGCCTCACGAGACCCCTCTGGGGCTGGCTCCAGAGGGATCTCGTGAGGCGCC
>NZ_JBHUFD010000011.1:0-752 GCF_042681145.1 Hymenobacter bucti | reverse complement strand
GTAACAAGGTAGCCGTACCGGAAGGTGCGGCTGGATCACCTCCTTTCTGGAGCATCCTTGTTCGTGACGTTTAGTTGTTTAAATAGTAGAGTACGCTTGTACTTATTAAATTGTCTATTTCCTCATTCTGAGTTATTCAGAATGATAACCACCTGGTTATCATTCTCATTTGTAGCAAATTGTGCTACAAACGTTCTTTGACGTAAGGGAAAACAAGAAAGAGAAGTAAAAAGCGGGCATATTTATCACAAATAAGTATGCACTTTACTCCAACCCCGTGTTGGATAAAGCGCAAGCGAGAAGTAAGTAAGAGCACACGGGGGATGCCTAGGGTCTCAGAGGCGATGAAGGACGCGATAAGCTGCGATAAGCTGGGGGGAGGGGCACATACCCGCTATATCCCCAGATTTCCGAATGGGGCAACCCCTTAGGTTGAAGACCTAAGACTACTCCTGTATAGGACTAGAGCAAACGTTGGGAACTGAAACATCTCAGTACCGACAGGAAAAGAAAATAACAATGATTCCCCAAGTAGTGGCGAGCGAACGGGGAGGAGCCCAAACCACGGCGGTTACGGCCGCTGTGGGGTTGTAGGACTGCAACATTTGATTGAATCGAGATAACTGAAGCAGGTGGGAAACTGCGCCAGAGACGGTGAGAGCCCGGTAAGTGACATTTCTGATTCACGATAGCAGTATCCTGAGTAGGGCGGGGCCGGAGAAACCCCGTCTGAATCGAGCGGCACCATCCGC
>NZ_JBHUFD010000010.1:0-1450 GCF_042681145.1 Hymenobacter bucti | reverse complement strand
AGTCACGCTTATCCCGAAGTTACGCGTGCAATTTGCCGAGTTCCTTCAGCATAGTTCTCTCAAGCGCCTTGGTATGCTCTACCAGTCCACCTGTGTCGGTTTCGGGTACGGTCTCTGTTGGAGTTATTTCCAGGAACAACTTCGCTGCCAGGAGCAATCCAATAAGCCCTGACAACTTACGTCATTCGTCACTTCCAACTGGCCCAGGAATATTTACCTGGTTCCCATCGACTACGCCTTTCGGCCTCGCCTTAGGGGCCGGCTAACCCTGCGCAGATTAACTTTACGCAGGAACCCTTGGACTTTCGGCGAGAGTGTCTCTCACACTCTTTGTCGCTACTCATGTCAGCATTCTCACTTCCGATACCTCCAGCCAGCCTCACGGCTGACCTTCACAGGCTTACGGAACGCTCCGCTACCGCGTGCTTGCGCACACCCATACCTTCGGCGAACGGCTTGAGCCCCGTTACATTTTCCGCGCAGGATCGCTTGACCAGTGAGCTGTTACGCTTTCTTTAAATGATGGCTGCTTCTAAGCCAACATCCTGGTTGTCAAAGCAATCCCACATCGTTTCCCACTTAGCCGTTACTTGGGGGCCTTAGATGATGGTTAGGGTTGTTTCCCTTTTCACGACGGACGTTAGCACCCGCCGTGTGTCTGCCAGATAGTTCTCTTGGGTATTCGGAGTTTGGTTAGAATTGGTACAGCTCGCGCCGCCCGCATCCATCCAGTGCTCTACCCCCCAAGGAATTCGTCTGACGCTCTACCTAAATAGATTTCGCGGAGAACCAGCTATGTCCAGGTTTGATTGGCCTTTCACCCCTATCCACAAGTCATCCCAGACCTTTTCAACGGGCACGGGTTCGGTCCTCCAGCTGGTGTTACCCAGCCTTCAACCTGCTCATGGATAGATCACCTGGTTTCGGGTCGTCATGCGACGTACTTATTCGCCCTATTCAGACTCGCTTTCGCTGCGCCTACACCTAACGGCTTAAGCTTGCACGGCACATGAAGTCGCTGACCCATTATACAAAAGGTACGCCGTCACCACGCGTGGTGGCTCCGACTGCTTGTAGGCTTCCGATTTCAGGTTCTATTTCACTCCCCTCGTCGGGGTGCTTTTCACCTTTCCCTCACGGTACTTGTTCACTATCGGTCACTGAGGAGTACTTAGGCTTGGAGGATGGTCCCCCCATGTTCAGACAGGATTTCACGTGTCCCGCCCTACTCGAGTCTGTCGCTAATTGACGCCTACGGGGCTATCACCCGCTATGGCCGACCTTTCCAGATCGTTCGGCTTTATGTCACGACAGCACTGGCCTGGTCCCGGTTCGCTCGCCACTACTACGGGAGTCTCGGTTGATGTCCTTTCCTCCGGGTACTGAGATGTTTCAGTTCCCCGGGTTCGCTCATTGAACCCTATGTATTCAGGTCAATGTACCTTTGAAC
>NZ_JBHUFD010000008.1:0-60636 GCF_042681145.1 Hymenobacter bucti | reverse complement strand
AATAAGTGTAAAACTACGTGCAAAATAGAGTGCTGTTTTATTATCTATAATTCTACTAGCTAAGCAGATAACTGCTTCTGTAACTGATTAATTTTTGCTTGTACTTCAGCTAGAGCTACTAGCCTAGTATCATCATTATAGATGACAGCTGTTTGAATAAATTTCAGGCTGTTGTGAGCATCTTCTAGCTCACTCAGAAGCTTTTTACGCTGAGCAGTTAAAGCAGGATTGATTTTCTTCTTACTAGCGCTAGCGTTAAGCTTTTGCTGATATTCTGGTAGCAAATAGCCATCCGTCAGTGCTTTGAATACAGCCCCACCTTCCTTCTTGATTTTTCCCGTCCGAACCTGACTTTTCACAGTATCCAAGACATAGCGCACATAGCCGAGGTCGTAGTCACCGGCAGCTAAGCGAGCTTGAATAAGCGGTAAACTAGCCGCAGACACTCCAGCCTCCAATACCGCGGCTTCCCACTCGCTATAGTCGTTGCTTAGTGCCGCGGCGGGCGGGCTCGTTGAAACAGGCTTAAACGAAAATCTGATTTCTACTACCTCCCGACCTTGCTTGATGGCTTCGTAAGTGAATGGTAAATCGGTGGCGGCCAGTTCGGCCTGAGCTCGGTCAAGTATGCGAGCGCGAAAGTTGTTAAAGCGGTCGTACTCCTTGTCCAGTCCCAGTATAGCTTTTAGCTCATCCAGGCGGATGGTACGTTTGCCAAAGGCCCCATACTCGCGTAGCAACCAATAGATGCGATAGGAACTCGCGCTTTTCAGTTTTAGCAGCTCCGCTAGCTGGGCCTTAGTGAAGTTGTCACGTAGCTCCAACAAATAGGGTAGGAGCAGGTCATTGAATTGCGCCTCAATCATGCCCTCCCCCTCTAGGTAGGTCGCATAAGCTAGCAGAGGAATGACTGTAAAACTGGGCTTCTTCAGCGGGCGGCCGTCGGCACTCAACTTCTCGATAGTAAGTGTGCGGCTAGCGAAGTCTTTCAGCATCCGCCGTACCTGGTCATACACGTTGTTGCTGCCGGTACTTGGCACAATCTCACGTACTAGCAGTTGACACTTGCTGAACGTTGTGTCCGTGCGTTGCAGCCGCGCAAGGAGCGCAAGAAATAGCCGAGCTTCGTGCGTGTTCAAGTCAAACTTGGCATTGACTAACGCATTGTGCTGCACAACCAGCGGATTGGCAGATATCGTCGGGATTGTTTCCACAAGAAGGCCGGACTACTGATTAAGGATACTCAAAAATAGGGGTAGACAGTCAATGCGACTACACATTTTTATTTTTGTAGTCGTGTTGCCCCCTTTTTGTAGTCGCATTATCCCGCTTTCGCCCCCTTTTTGTAGTCGTGTTGCCCCCTTTTTGTAGTCGTATCGCCCCCTTTTTGTAGTCGTATCGCCCCCTTTTTGTAGTCGTATGCCCTTGTGGGCATCTAAAAATCAGTTAGTTACGGCACCCGTAAACTAGTAAAGTTTATAAAGAAAATAAACAGCTAGTTTATTTTAGAAGTTTTGATTTCAAAGGTTTGAGAAAGAGCAGGGTACGTTGAGTAGTCTATCACCTAGGGGGCACGCCCCCTTTTTGTAGTCGCATCATTGAGAAAAACAGCTCTTGTAGTCACTAGAGGCAGTTTTCGATACTTTTTAGCTGTATGATGCGACTACAAAAAGGGGGTAACTCGATTACAGAAGGAAGTAAGTGTTACCTGGTTTGTGCAGGCTGCATTGCGAAGGCAAAGTATTAATAATGCCACGAAATTCTAAAGTATGTTCTAGTATTACGACCATATTATTCTGCGCGACTTTGAAACAAAAGCCAAACCGGGGGAAGATGTAGCCGCGGCAACGATGGTTTTATTGAAGAGTAAACTCTCGGCTGTTTGGGCTGGTAACTAACTACTAATCAGGTGGTATATAATAGTATTTAGCTCGTTATTGCAACCCTTGTGCTATAATAAACTGCTTGGGGTAATCGCATTTATGCTTTTGTGGAGCTGTGTAGTATTGCGCAACTAGCGTAGCTGCTAGCTCCTACTGCTAGCCCCCGACGCCACTTCCTCCTGCTTGGTATGCCTGCTCCCTACGCCGATCTCTCCCAGTACCTAGGTGCCTTCTCTGTGCTCCGCGACCTCCCGACAGAGATGGTAGTGCCCCCGGCCTGGCAGGGGCTGCTCGGGGCGACGGCCCCAGAAAGAGTCCGCTTGGTCATCGCTCTCTGGGAGCAATGCTATCCAGACGAATTCAGTACCCTGCTGCGCGTTTTTCGGCAGCATCTGGTCACGGTAGAAGTGCTCGTCCACGCCACGGGCTGTTGTCTGCTCTATGTGTTCCAGAACCCCCGCGGCGAGGTCTTGCATTACCTAGGGCACGCCCCCGTGGCGTCCACCCACCTCCCCGCTACCCTGCAGGGCTTTGCCTGGCCCGACCGATTTGCCCTGTTCTACACCCAGCTTCATAATGGCTGGTATGAAGTCGTCTCCCATGCCGTCGGGCTCCTCCCGCTGGCCGAAACCATGGTGCTGTCCGAGCTCGAATGGGGCTTGCTCGACGAACTAGATTTGCCTAGCTCTTTCTCTCTAGCCAACGTGGTGAGCGTCTTTTCGTCAGGGGCGGGGGGCTACCTCTGCTGGGACTTTAATCAGGCAGTACCTGCCGGCTTAGTCTGGTGGGATGACGAAGCGCCCGATGTCGTAGATTTCTGGGACCTGCTAGACGAGTGGTCAACCATGGGCATCCAAGATTACTAGCTGCCCGGCCGCAAAAGACGTTTTGTAAACGTGCGTTTAAGTACCGTGATAAACTCGGCACTACTGTCTACTAAAAAAAGTATTCTCGGTCGAGTCTTACCAGCTAGGCTGTTCGTGACTCGGCCGCCAGGCGCGGTATCCTACTTTGTTAGTTCGGAGCATGGCCTTCTGGCACTCGGCACTTTTCGCTTATTTAGCAGGGCAGTAACGAAACAGCTACGCTAGCGGTAGCCTTAGTAGCTAACCGCGTTCCTCGTAGCTTTTCTGCCTTGTACTTTCTTATGTTACGCCTACTGTGTCTGTTCATCAGCTTTTTAAGTTTTACAGCAGCCGTTGCCCAACAACCCAAGCAACGAGTCTTCTCCTCCGACATTGACCGGTTTTGGCTCGCGTATGATAGTGTGCGCACCAGCTCCGACAGCCTGCGCCAGGTGGCGCTCTTCACGCGGCTCTATCTCGCCCCTGGTACTCCCGGCTTGCGTGCGTTGCAGCAAGTCGAGGGCTATACGGCCGCCGAATGGGTCGGCTCGATTCGCCGCCATCCTAAATTCTGGAACTCGATTCGCCCCTCCACCCAGCTCGCCAAGACGGGGGCGCAGCACTTAGCCCCTTACCTCGCCAAATTTCAGCAGCTCTACCCCGCGCTGCGACCCGCCAGTATCTACTTCACGATTGGGGCCCTGCGCTCGGGCGGAACGACTAAGGATAGTTTGGTGCTTATTGGCGCCGAGTTAGAAACGGGCAATCCTCAGACCGATATTTCAGAATTTACGGGCAAGGACCACGCCTTTTTGGCGAGCGTGTTTGCCCGCACGCCTGTTAACAATATGATCCCGCTCAATGTGCACGAGTACGTGCACACGCAAGAGCATGGGCCGGGCAACACCGTGCTGGGGCAAGCGCTCTATGAAGGTACCTGCGATTTAGTGGTGGAACTGGTAACCGGCCAAAAAGTACAGCTGCCCTACATGAGCTACGGGCCGGCCCACGAAGCCGAGTTGAAAGAGCGCTTCAAACTGGAGTTGTTCACGCCCAACATTTCCAATTGGTTTTACAATCAGCTCGACAAACCCGGCCACATCCCCGACCTAGGCTACTACATGGGCTATGCGATAGGCAAGCGGTACTACCAACAGGCACGCGATAAGCAGCAGGCCCTGAAAGAACTCATTGAGCTAGACTACACCAATGACCAAACGGTCGAAGCGTTCCTAACCAAAACCCACTACTACCCGCAGCCGCTGGATAAAGCGCAGGTTCTGGCGGCCTATGAGCAGCGCCGCCCCGTCGTCACACGCTTCTGGCCGGCGCCGGATGCGCAGGGCTTGCTTGATGCTTCGGTGCGCGAAATTCGGATAGAGTTTGCTAGTCCAATGGATCCCAGCGGCCATAGCACGGACTATGGTCCCGGCGGAAAAGCTACGTTCCCGGTCGTTAAACAGCCGGGCTTTGGCACTGATACACGTTTCTACACCTACCAAGTAGCGCTTCAGCCAGGGCACACGTACTCCTTTGTGCTCAATGGCGGTGGCTTCCAAGATGAAAATGGCTATCCCCTAAAGCAGTACGAGGTGAAGTTTCGCACGCGGGAGTAGGTAAGCCAAGGGGATACGCACTGGTTTAGGTCATCCAACGGCCACCTACTAATTTTTTACCTACTAGCAGCAACGACTCCAGCATCTGAAATGTATTTTTAGGCTTGTCACATTTCTTAAACGAGCCTCTTTAAGGCGTGACAAGCTTGCTTTGGTGCTGGCGATAGTGCTCGAACAGCCAGAGCACGCCACCCAAGCCCAGCACGGCGGCGGCGAGCGACGGCGCCAGGATGCCTGTAGTAACTAGGGGTCGCACGTACAGGACCAGCCCTAAGAGGCTCCCCAACACGAGCAGAATCGCCTTGCCCAGCCAGGCCCCTGCCTGGTAAGGCGCGACTGGGGGAGCGGCATAACGGGCCACCACCTGGCGCGTGAGCGCGGCGGAAAAAGCCGCGGAGGGCTGCTGCAGTCCCTGCGCCTGGAGCAACGCTTTGACCGGGTCGGGGGCGGAAGGCAGACGCTGGCTCATAGCAGGTGCTGATGTTCGGTGGGGAGGAGCTGCAGGAGGGCCTCTTCCAGCTGCTGGCGGCTGCGAAGTAACTGCATTTTGACGGCCGAAGTTTTCTTGCCCAGGATGGTGCACAGTTCGGCAATACTTTGCTCGCCCAGGTAATGTAGGGTGAGCACCAAGGCGTCGTCGGCCGGTAAGCGGGCCAACGCCAGGGCCAGGTATTTCTGCTGGTCGGCCTGCCGCACCGCGGCCCAGCCGTCGCCGCTCGTGGTTAGGGGCTCGGGGGTCGCCGGCGTGAGCGGTAGCTCCCGGTGCCGCCCCTGCGCGCGTTTCTTGGTCAGGGCCGTGTTGTAGACAATGCGGTAGAGCCAGGTCGAAAACTTGGCCGCGCGTTGAAACTGCCGAAGGGCCGCAAACGCCTTGAGAAACGCGTCTTGCACGACTTCTTCGGCATCCTCCGGGTTGCCCACCACGCGCACGGCCACGGTATAGGCCAGGGCTTGGTAGCGCTGCACGAGCTGCGCTAGGGCTTGGGGCTGGCCCTGACCAGCTTGCCGCAGCAGCCGGTCGTCCGCGGAAGGGGGCTGAAAGAAATCCATGTACGGGCTTAGACTACCAAAGGCCGCGTGTGGTCACACCGTGTGACCACACGCGGCCTTTGGTAGTCTAAGGGGCAAACTACTGCACTCGTCACTTATGGATCATTCGCTCGAAGCCATCGCCCCTATTACCATCCCCATTACCATCAGCCTCGCTTTGGCTGGGTTCGGGATTGCTTACTACTACTTCACGACCCGCTCGCGTGAACGGCTGGCCCTTATCGAGAAGGGCTTGGACCCCACGGCGTTTGCCCAGTCGAGCAGCTATCTACCCCTGCTACTACTGCTCGGCGTGCTCAGCATGGGCATCGCGGCCGGCATTACGGCCGGGGCCGTGCTGACCCAGCTCCTGGGCGAGCAAAACTACGTGTACCCGGCCACCATCTTCTTCGGCGCGGGCCTGAGCCTGGTCGTCGCCTATTACTTGCTGCGAGCCGCCGCCACCGCCCGCTAGGCTACCCCTCAGCGCCCAGCCTTCCCGACCGCCTTTTTTCACCTGTTACCTATGCACCAGCTGCTGTTACTCGCCTCGCTCTTTGATGCAGCTAGCCGCCGATGGCTGGTCTGGCTCGGGCTACTGGCCAGCTTCGCCCCGGCGCCTGGGCGGGCCCAGCCTTCCCACTATCGCACCACCCCTATAACCTTTGTGAGTGCGGGCACTACGCTGGCCGGCACGCTCGTGCTACCCACCCGTCCCGCGGTGGCGGCCGTGGTCCTGGTCCACGGGTCCGGGCAGGAACCGCGGCAACTTGGCCTAGCGGGACAGCTAGCCGCGCGGAGCATCGCCGTGCTCACCTACGACAAGCGTGGCGTGGGCGCTTCGGGCGGGGAGTACGTGGGGCCCGAGGTGGGCACTAACAACGTGGCGGCCGCCAATCTGCGTTTGCTTGCTACCGATGCCAGCGCCGCCCTGACGACCCTGGTGGCGTGGCTACCTACCCACCACGGCCCAGTGGGCCTGCTGGGCGGGAGTCAGGCAGGCTGGGTGATGCCGCTGGCCGCCCAGCAAAACCCAGCCGTGCGCTTTCTAGTGCTCTTCAGCGGGCCCGTGGTGACAGTACGCGAGCAACTGCGCTTCCAGTTTTACACGGCCGGCGACGCCCACTTTTGGCAAACGCACACCGAAGCCGATGCCCGAGAGCACCTGCGCCACGACCCCGACCGCTATAAGTTTACTGACACCGATGCGCGTGCCCTGCTGGCTACGCTGACCATCCCGGGGTTGTGGTTGTTCGGCGGCCAAGATATCCAAGCCCCCGTACGCGAATCTATGGCCAACCTCGATACGCTGCGCGCCCAGGGCAAAGCCTACCAGTACCAGTTATTTCCAGCGCTGGGCCATAACACGGCCTTTGCAGGTTCAGCGGAGCCGCTGGAGGCGGCCGTCCGTTGGCTGCACGCACTTGCGCGCGGTAATAATCGAGTAGCACGCAGCAGTCGGGTGAGCGTACCACGAGAATAGGTCGCGCCACCCGGCAAGAAAAGCTTCTTTATTGCGCTGCGAATGGGCATCATGCCTATTTTTAGTGGCAGATACAGCGGCAGCAAAGTTTGAAAAAGGCCCTTTTTAGGCCTCTAAAAGGTATTTAGCTACGGTACTAGGCGACATCTTCAGCGCCCGCGCGATGGTCTGATTTGAGGCGCCACTGGCTTTGAGCCGCCGTACCTGCGCCACGGTTTCGGCGCTTTTGGTGGGCGCGCCCAGCTGCACGCCAGCTGCCTTCTTTTTGGCCAGGGCCGCCTTCGTATTCTCCGAAATCTTAATCAGGTCCTGCGCCGCGATGGTGGCCAGCATCGAGACAATCACGTCCCCGAAGGGCCCGAGTGAATCGAGGTAGGGCTCGCTGTAGGACTTGTAATTCACCCCATGGTCTTTGAGCTCCTTCAGGTAGCGCAGCGTGGCCAGCGCACCTTCCCGGCTGAAGCGGTCCAGGCGCCAGAACACGATCAGATCGAACTTCTGCTGGTAGGCCTCCAGCAACAGACGCTTGAAGTCACTACGATCAGCTTTGCCCCCCGACTCCTGGTCGGTGTATACCTGATAGATCGTCCCGTGCTGTTCGGCAAAGGCACGCAACTGGTGGAGCTGGTTTTCGGTGTCCTGGCCTTTGTCCTTGGTCGACACCCGGGCATAAATCGCGACGCGCATACGGTTGTTCACCAAGCGATAGGGGGGGCAGTCACTGTTTTGCGCAGACTCTGCAACAGCCGCTGCACGCTCTCATCCAGCCCGGCTTTGAGTAGACCCACTTGCTCGGTCGTCAGATAAGTACTGATGGCGGGGAAGCCCTGGCTCAGCGCCTCATGCCGCCGGCTCTCGGCTTGCGTCGCCTGGGCCGCTTGTATCCAGCGATTCAGGTCATGCAAGACGTAAGCCGGATGGTCAGAGGTAGAGAAATCGCGGACTGCCCCCAAATTCGAGATTTCTACCCGGTAGCGTCCCTCGCGCGTTTCAACGCGAAAGCGCAGCCAGAGTTTATCACTCGCCCCGGGCTTGCCATTGGGGCGACGCGTATGCACCCGCGAATACCCGCTTCCGATCACCACATGCCGCCGGGCATCCTCCAGCTGCAGGACTTGGTGCACGTCTTCAAACGTAAGCGCGACCCATTCGCGTACCCGGCCGTACAATTCGTCCGCCGATACGCCCGGGACGGGCACCACCTCTTGGTAGCGTAAGGTATCGGGCAAGGCAGCTTGCGCCGAGCTCTTGAAGGGAATAAGCAGGACGACTAATAGCAGAAAGAGCAAAGACTTCATGGTGGCAAAGTAAGGCCTAATTCTTACGCACAAAGCCCCTGATAAGCCCTCCAATAAACGGTGTCGAAATACGCCCCCAAAAACCTGCATTTCTGGCTTACTAGGGCACGTTGGTAAACCCTCCAAAAAACGGTCTATTTTTGGAGGGGAGTAGCCGCCAGCGAACTCAGCTCAGCCAGCCCTGGCTCATAGCCTCTCTCACTAGGGCCGCCGTGTTCTTGGTGCCGGTCTTTTCCAGCAGGTGCTGCCGGTGCGTTTCTACCGTGCGCGGGCTGGTGAAGAGCTGGTCGGCAATCTGGGCGGTGGTGAGCCCGTCGGCCACCAGCCGCAGGATTTCATGCTCCCGGGCCGTGAGGCCGCTCGTGGGCTTAGCGGCCACTTCGGGCACCCCGGCCAACACCTGCTCCAGCATGGTCAACCCCAGCTCGGAACACAAAGACCGCTTGCCGGCGGCGATAGTCCGCACGGCCACTAGCATCTCGTTGGGCCCGGTATTTTTTACCACGTAACCACTGGCCCCCGCCGCCAGGACCTACCCAATAGCTAGCGCGTTATCGGCCATCGAGAGGATGAGCACCCTCACTTCAGGAAACTCTGCGCGCAAACGCTGGGTGGTAGCCAGGCCATTGAATTCCGGCAATGTGCAGGTCCAGCAGCACCACCTCGCAGGGGGTACTGGGCAATTGAGCGAGCAGCTGCGCGCCATTTTTGGCTTCCCCGACTACCTGCAGTTCGGGGGGGTGCTGGAAAAGCGTCCGCAGGCCGGCGCGCAGTAAGGTGTGGTCATCTACGAGAAATAAGCGTATCATAGGGTCAGGAAATCAGGGATTGGAATGCGAATGCGCACGTACGCTCCGCCGAACGAAGCCGTGCCGGTTTCGACTTGGCCCCGGAGCAGGGCCACCCGATCGCGGATGCTACGCAGGCCCAGGCCGGGGCTGTTGCCCGGAGCGAACCCAGGGCCGTTGTCCTCGGCCCGCAGCATCACCCAGCCTGGCATGGTTTCCAGCTCCAGGCTGGCGTTGGTAGCGCCGGTGGCGTGCTTCACAATGTTCAGGGCCAGTTCCTGGGCCATGCGGTAAAGGGCCATCTGCAGCGCTGACGCGAGCGGGGCCGCGGCCTCATCCAGCAGCACGTGGCTACGCAGGCGCAGCTGCGGCGTGCTCATCTTATTGGCAACGTCTCGCAGGGCGGCAGCCAGGCCAAACTTTTCGAGCGCCAGCGGCACCAGCTCGTGGGAAAGGGCGCGGGTCTGCTGAATAGCTTCGCTCAGCAGTTGGTAGGCCTCGTTGCGGGCGGCGGCCAGGGCCGGCAGCGTGTCCAGCACCGGGGTGTGCAGTTGGTCCAGGCGCAGCTTGGTGGCAAAAAGCATCTGGCCGATGCCATTGTGCAGGCTCTCAGCCATGCGCTTGCGCTCGGCTTCCTGAACGGCCTGCACGGCCTCGAACAAAGCCTGCTGCTGCGTCAGGTGCAGGCGCAAGTTGTCGGCTTCGAGGCGCTGCAGCTGGCTGATGTCCAGGTCCACGCCCAGCACCCGCACCGGCTGGCCCGCCTCGTCGTAGAGCACCACGACTTTGATGCGCACGGTTTTGACCTGCTCCCCCACCCGCAGGCGCAGGGTGTCCTCGAAGCAGTCAGTGCCCGTGGTCAGGCAGTGCACGAGCTGCTCGGCGTGGGGCCGGTCTTCTGCCACCACGTAATCCAGGTAGATGTTGGGGGTGATGGTTTGCCCGAGCGGCAGGTCAAACAGCTGGTACATGCCCTCGGACCACAAAAATTCTTGGGTCAGCAGGTCGTAGTCCCAGCTGCCCAGGCCGGCGACGGCTTCGGCTTGTTCCAACAGCCGCAGGTTGCGGGTGCGCTCCTGCTCGGCCTGTTTACGGGCGGTGATCACTTCCGTCGTCAGCACGACCAAGCCGGCTTGGCGCACGACAATATGGCGAAACCAGTGCTGCATGCCTTCGCCCTCGTACCAATTCTCAAAATCTGCCGGCTCCCCGGTGGTAGCGACCGCTAGCAACCGGGCTAGGATGCCGGCAGGTACCGTGTTGGGGAACATGGCCGTGAAGCGTTGCCCGGCCAGGTCGGCCCGGCCCACTATCTGCTTGTTGAACTCATTGTAAAGCAGAATTTCAAAATCCTCAGGCTGACCCGCCGCGTCGCGCAGGATGCGCAGGACGACAATAGCGGTGGGCGAGGCGTCGAATACGGTTTGCAACAAGTTGCGGCTTTCCTGCAGCTCCTGGGTGCGGGCGGCCACCTGCTGCTCCAGCTGCGTGTTGAATTCGGCCAGCTGCTGCTGGGCCTGCACCCGCTCGGTCACGTCCCAGTGCACGCCCCGCAGCTGGATGATACCCGTGGTGGGGTCGCGGGTGCCCTGGCCATATTCTTCCAGCCAGCGCACCTGCCCGTCGCGGGGGCGCACAATACGGTAAATGCTGTGGAAATCTTCGCCCGTGCGGCTGGCCTGCTCAAATATAGCTTGTTGGCGGGCGCGGTCGTCGGGGTGCACCAGGGCTAAGCCCGTGTCGCTGGTGGCATCGGCAGCCCCGGGCAGCAGCCCCAGCACTTGCTCCGACATGGCCGACAAGCGGAGGCAATTGTCGGCCGAAGTCCACTCGAAGCTCCCCAAGTGGCCGGCCTGCAGGGCCAGTTGCAAGCGCTCCTCACTCAGGCGCAGCGCTTCCTCAACCTTCTTGCGGGCCGTGATGTTGGTGGCCGTGCCAAACCACTCCACCAGCTCACCTTGTGCATTCAGCACCGGCACGGCGTGCGAAGACGTCCAGCCCACCGAGCCATCGGCCTGCACGATACGGTGTTCGAGCGCAAAGAAGTGCGGGCCCGCGATGGCCGCCTGAATGGCGGCTTCCACGGCGGGCTGGTCAGCGGGCGGGATGTAGGCCTCCAGCCAGGTGGCGGTGGGCCCGGCGGTGTCAGCCAGCACGCTGCGGCCGTCCAGGTACAGCATGTGCTGCCAGCCGGCATCCATGCGGTAGAGCACGTCGGAGCTGGCCGTGACAAAGAGCCGGAACTGCTCCTCCGACTTGCGCAGGGCTTCTTCGGCCTGCTTGCGCTCTATAACGTTGTGGAACAGAACAGCCACGCGGTGGGCCGCCGGCTCGTCGATGCGGAAGGCATACACATCGTAGAACATGCCCAGCGCGGCGGCTTCGTGCTCGAAACGCATCGGCTCGCCGGTGCGGGCCACCTGCCCGTAAGTATCGAACCAGAAAGCTTCGTGCGTGGGGGCCAGTTCGCGCATCGTGCGGCCCACTGCGTTGGTCAGGCCGGTTTGCCGCACAAAGGCCGCGTTGGCTTCCAGGACGCGGTAGTCAGTGGCGTGGCCCTGCGCGTCGAACAGCATTTCGATGGTGCAGAAGCCTTCGTCGATGGAGTCGAACAGGGTGCGGTACCGCGCTTCGCTGGCCCGCAGGGCGGCTTCGGCGCGGGCGCGTTCCATGGCCGCCCAGGTGCGCTCGGTCGCATCTTCGAGCAGGGCCACCTCGCCCGGCGTCCAGTGTCGCACGTCCGCCGACAGGGCCACTATCGCCCACTGCGGCCCAGCGCCCCCGCGGCGCAGCGTGGCAGCGACGAGGGCCCGCAGGCCGAGGGCCCCCAGGTTGTGCCGGTCCGTGTCGGAAAGGCCGGCGGTGTGGGCCAGGTCGTCGATGACCAACGTCTGGTCATGGGCGACGCGCAGGGCGTCGGGAAAATCGGACAAGCGCACCTCAGCGGGCAGGGGCGGTATCCGGTGGTTGCCCACCTGATGGGGGAAAATGCCGCGGTCCCCCGCCAGGTCATAGAGGCCGATGTAACAACGGTCGAGCTGCAACTGCTCCCCGAGCATGCCGAGCGCCTGGTCCGCCACGCTGGTGGCACTCGTTTCCGCCCGTAAGGTATCGGAAAACCGGAGCAGGAACGCTTGCTGCTGCTCCTGCTGCTTGCGGGCGGTGATGTCGGTGAAGAGCAAGGCCACCTGGCGGGCTTCGGGCGGGTCCAGCCGGAAGGCATGTACGTCAAACCAGTAGTCCAGCTGCGGCACGTGGTGCTCCAGCCGCACGGCTGCGCCCGTGCGGGCCACCGGCCCGAAGGTCTCGAACCAAAACGAGTCGATGTCGGGCCTGAGCTCGCGGATAGTTTTGCCTTGCGCGTCGGCTGGCATACCCGACTGTTGGGCAAAGACCGAGTTAAGCTCCAAGTAGCGGTAGTCTACAGGGTGCTGGCCAGAGGCGTCGAACAGCACTTCCACCACGCAAAACCCCTGGTCTATGGTGTGGAACAGGGCCTGATACTGGTTGGTGGCACGCAGAAGTAACTCATCGCGCAGTTGCAGGGCCTCTGTCTGCATCTGCTTTAGTTCCGTGATGTCGCGGGCGATGCCGAGCACGGTAGCCACCTGCCCGTCGCGCACCTCGGGCACCAGGCGCGAGTGGTAGTATACCGGGCCGTGCGGCCCGGCAAAGGGATTGGAGTGCTCCTGCGGTTGGCCCGTTTCGAACACCCGCTGCAAGGCCGCCATGTACGGGCCCGTGATGTCGTACGACGCGCCCATCTCCGCAAACGTGCGGCCCAGCAGGGCACTTACCGACTGGCCGGTTTTAGCAGCAAAAGCGGCGTTGGCATAGCGCAGGCGCAGGTCGGGCGTCCAGCGGGTGAGCACGTCAGGCGTGTTCTCGGCCAGGGTCTGGTACTGCTGCTCGCGCTGCTTCTGGGGGGTGATGTCCTGCCCGTACAGTACCCATCCCCCGGCTCGCCGGGTAGCCGATAAGCTAATCCACTGCGCCGTCTGCGCCAGAAACACCTCCCGCGCAGATGCCTCGCCCGGTTCCAGCAGCTGGCGCAGCGTGGCTCGGATGGCAGACGGCAAGCGGGCGGTAGCCAGCGGCTGGCCCAGCAGCGCGGCGGGCGCCACGCCGCACCAGTGGGCCGCCAACTGGTTGACCCGCCTGATCATATGCTGCTCATCCAGCACCAGTACGCCCCAGGGCTGCGTATCCAGCAACTCGTCGGCCGAAAAGCCGGGGTGCTGGGGTGGGGCCAGTCCTTCGGAAGTGGTGTCGGCAGGTAGTTTCATACGAGAGCGGCAGGAGGAGAAAAAACGTAATCTAGTTCCTGCGTTTCATATGCTTACGCTTATTTTCCCCAAGCAATCATCCCGCGCTTTAGTAACCTGAACCTTGGTAAAGTCCCAAACAGGCCGACGAAGTGGCGTGGCCATCCCCCTGCTAGGCTCATTTAGGCAGGGGGCCTCTGTGCTCGTACCGACCATCCAAGAGCCGCCCTATTTTGGCTACCGAGTAGCCGGCTTCTTCGCTAAGTGCGGCCATCTTATCCAGCGTGAGCACCCTCCTCAAACTGGTTTCTTGGTTAGTGGACTAGCAAGACGCATTTGATCACCGGATGGGCCGGGAGGCATTACGCCATCAGTTGGCGGATGACCGGCTCACCGCAAGCTAGTTTCAGCCTTCGTTCGGGAACCGACCATCGTCAAGTAAGTTTTACTGCTACTTACTACGCTAGACTAGGAGCGGTTTAGTCTAGCTAATAATAGGTGGAAGCAGCAACTGCTGGGCTTGCAACCAACTAACGGCTTCTAGTTCGTCGGGAAAGAAGCGGTAGGTGAGCGGTAGTTCTTGCGCTTGCGTCCGAATCGTGTCCATAGCTAAGCGGGCAAATACATCGTGGGCCTGCACCACGGCCCCATAGCGATACTCTCCTTCCACAATAGTACGTGGTAGCCAGTGCTGCACCACGTACACTTGCTCAGCCGGCAGGTAAGGCGTCATCTGGCGCTGGTCAACGAGCAGCTTGCCTAAGTGATAGCGCGCGAGGGCCCGCGTCACATGATGGAGTAAGGCCGTAAACTCGTCGAAGTGGCGCGGTCCGGAATGGTAACGCAGGCGCACATGGTCCGCATACTCCTGCACGACGCCCGCGGCATTGCCAAAGTAGAGGGAGGTGGGGAACAGGCTCATACTATAGCAAAAGTAGTGTCGCGCTTGCCAAAACAGAATCCAACCGCTCCAACCGAGAAAGGTAGCAGTTGGTGTTAGGGCCAACACGCCCAAAGACTAGCCAGCGAGTACCTGTCAGTCAACAGCAAGCTACTCGCAGTAGTAAGCGCCGGTGCTTCGTTGGATAGGAGTAAGTACGCTTAGTATAAAGAGGTCATTCGGAAGAGGGGTTATTGCCAACTACTGGGTGCCGTTCGTACAGGCGCTGGACTTGCTTTTGATTGAAGGTCCCCCCACGCGGGGCCGTAAAGCCCAGCGCATTCAACTCCCCCGCCAGCTGACGAAAGCTCACCCCCTGCGCACGGCGCGAGTTGATAAAGGCCGCCGTTTGTCGCAGGCCTGGATGCTGCTGCACCTGTGCTCGCCGCACGAGCAGGCTCTGTTCCCGGGCCGCCTCCGTGAGATTCGCAGGTGTACCCAATTGTGCTCCGCGCGCCTTCTTGGCGGCGAGCGCATCCTTAGTCCGTTTCGAGATGGTCTCGCGCTCGTGCTGGGCGAGCACGGCGAAAAGGCCCACGGTAAGGGTGTTTGCGTCGGGCATGTCGCAGCAGACAAAATCCACCCCTGCGTCGCGGAGCGTCAGGATGAAACTCGCGTTCCTACTTAGCCGGTCAAGCTTGGCAATAAGCAGCACCCCACCTGCCGCGCGGGCCGCGGCCATGGCGGCGAGCAGTTGGGGCCGCTGGTTCTTCTTGCCACTCTCCACCTCGATGTACTCACCCTGCGGTTGGACACCTTTCAGGAAGCTGACTACGGCCGCCTGCTGCGCTTCGAGGCCGAGGCCGGAGGTGCCTTGCTTCTGGGTCGAGACACGGTAGTAGGCAAAATAGGCGGGCATGACAGAACGACTTGTGATTTTAAGCGAAGATAGAGGGTATAGTCATTTGTTAAACGGACGTTTAATAAATGTTATAAGCCCCGCAATAGGGGGTACTTTTGTACCAATTCCCGTTTTATGCTGCCCGCGACCTCCTCTTACGTCCCCTACTACCGGGTAAGCACCGCTCGCCAGGGCCAGTCCGGCCTCGGGCTCGAAGCCCAGCGGGCGGCGGTGGCTGCTTTCGTTGCCGACCCGGCCCAGCTGCTGGGGGAGTTTGTAGAAATCGAGAGTGGCAAGAGGAATCAGCGGCCTCAGCTGTTAGCGGCCATTGACGCGGCCCGAGCGGCGGGGGCCACGTTGCTGATTGCGAAATTGGATAGGCTGAGCCGGAACGCGGGATTCATCTTCGCGCTACGCGACTCAGGCGTGGCATTTGTCTGTTGTGACATGCCGGACGCGAACACTCTTACCGTGGGCCTTTTCGCCGTTATCGCCCAACACGAGCGGGAGATGATTTCTAAACGGACTATCGACGCGCTCACCGCGAAGAAGGCCCGAGGGGCGGTGCTGGGCACACCGGCTAATATGACTCCGGCGGCCATCGCGAAGAGCTTGAACATTCGACAAGAGAATGCCCGTATCAATCAGCAGAACCAGCAGGCGGCACGGCTGGCGGGGCTGTTGCATGCGCAGGGGCACAAGTTGCAGCAGATTGCTCTGGAGCTAAATGAGGGGGGCTACCGTACTCGGCGAGGGAAGTTATTCTTTCCCATGTCAGTGCAGCGGCTACTGCAACGCCATGGAATTAAATGAGAGCAGAATAATTATCAGATAGTTGGTTCCTTCAATGGAGAAGCGCACAGGAAGTATACAGAATGGGATTTTGTATGTGGCGAACCATCTTATCGCCATTCAACGAAGTCTGAATTGTGCTTATAAAGCTCATAGAGCTTTTTAGCAATTGGGCTATTTTTATCCTTTAGTGTTATTACAAGTGTATCTATTGCTCTTGTCAAAGGAATAAGTGTCCACATGTATGTGTACCTATTACGGCGTTCTTCTAGAGAATCGAGAGCAAGTTCATTTGCTACTTCATCATCTTGATATTTATTATCCAAATACTTAATTAATTCATCTAATTCGATGCAAACAACCGTCCAACCTTCAAGACCACGACATGATTCATACTGAATTAATCTATGCTGGTCAATTTTAACTGGATAGTTCCTTCTTAGCTCTTTATTAGTTCCGTCCCAGAAGTCTATTTTACCGGAAAATTCATCAACTAAGTTACAGTGTCTTACTTTTATTAGCTTAGTGAAGAACTCTTTATCATCTTTATGTTTTTTAAATTTAATTTCCTCGGTTCCATCAGTAACTATCCTCGATGGCGGAACTAAAAAAAGCATTTCATATGCTTTATTTCCACTGGACAAGCAATCCTCATACAATTCATTATGCAAATCTATATCATATTTAGAAGTAATAATTACTCTTCCACCCGTAAATAATTCATTAGGCTCTAACTCCCAAGATAAACCTACTTTCTCTGCAAACTGATTTACAAAACCCACAAGATTACTCTTCTGTCTAAAGGACTTCTTTTCATTAGTTTGTTCAAAATCTTTATGAAGTCTCCACTTAGGCTTAATCCAATACGGGTTATTACTTCCTCTTACTTTTTGATCAGGTGCTTGAGCAATTACTATTCTTGAAGGTCCAAATATAGAATAAAGTATGTCTACTTCAAACGGGTTCCAATCTTGTGCTTCGTCAATTAAAATATAATCCCAGCTAATCAACTGGTGATTTTGCTGCATAAAATCCTCAACTTCAGTGTAGTTCTGCTTATTTGCTTTTATAAATTCGGAAAGCTCCTGACAGTATTTAGGATAGTGTGCAAAAAATGCAGCATCATCTAACATATTTTCTCCCGAATATATGCCAAATGCCTCAAATAAGTCTATAAAGAATTTAAATAAAGTCATTATTCCTACGCTCTCTCTTCCTATCCCGTCAGGAATATGTGCTAAGGTGAGAGTGCGTTTTATATCAGCAACAAGGGTAAAATTATAAGTTAGTATTAAACACCTATGTCCATAATTGATGCACAAGTCACAAGCAATATTTAATATTTTGACAGTTTTACCCGTGCCTGCCTTACCTTGAATAATAACAAATTTCCCACCTTTATCTGAATTATCTAGTATAGCTTCGGCATATTTTTGCTCTTTTAGTATTCGTTTTGATATTCTCTCAAAATGCTGCCGCGTTATTTTACCAACATTTTTCTTGACATTCTCAAATAAATCAAAGGCCTTTTTAAAATCATCAATACTTAGCTCATCGTTAAGAAAGCTATTGCAGTTCCAATAGGCGTTACCATTTTTAATTTTCTTGTATGGCTTGTTTTGCGAAAGTAGTAGCATTAATAACCATTGCATACTAAAATCACTTGGCAAAATATTATGTTCGCCAGGTTTTTTGATAATTATTAACTCTTTTGAATCTACATTACTAAGCCAAATAAAATTTGAAATAAAAACATTTTTTTTGACTTCATCTATGTTTTTAAAATACCTTACCAACGAATATTTCTGCTTTTCGTTCTGATAAGTAGCATCATGTAATTTTCCGTTATAGGAGACAAGAACATTATTCATTGTACCTATCTTCACCTCGGTAGCCCTGTGCTTTTTTAATTCTATCACAAAGCAAAAGCTCCAAAACGTAACACCTTCATCTACATATGAAAATTCGCCTTTAGGTCTAAATTTTAGTTTATTCCATAATCCTTTGACTTTAGCCGTAACTACGATGTCGATATCTTTGACTTCTTGACCAAAGAGTGTAACATTAGAGACAATAAGGATATCCCCCTCAGCCTTTTGAGGAATAGAATTTTCAAAAATACCTTTCAGCTTTAATCCAGCTTTATATTCGTCAGTATCCTGCTGACCTTTCAGAATAATATTTACTGGCATAAGTATTTGAAATAAACGTGGCGAATACTAGTTTGCTCAGTTAGCGCGGGTTTGATGCGCCAGCCTTTTTTTAAGCTTCAATTTCACAAAATAGTATATTATTCATCAACTACTTACGCATTGAATTATCGAAAAACTTCAAGCAAACATAAGCAAGATTCGCTACCGCTAGATACACCATCGCCGCTGCGGGCAGGTCCTCGCGCAAGGACACTCTATAAGTAGCGGCCCAAGTTGTGTAACAGTGGATGAACGGATAGTGCGTGATGTAAATTGGATACAAAATACCATCCAAGGAGCAGCACAGTCACCTAGCTGCTCCCCACTCCCAAGCGCACAGCTACCCCCTAACGAAGATGACACTGGGGACGGTGAAAATGATGCAGAGTGCATCGTAGAGCTCATTCTGCTACAACTGCGTGGGGCTGCCGATACAAGCGTAGCCAGCTACACCACCTGAAGGCACAGCACCACATGCAGCCGTGTCAGCCGAGTAGTAGCCCCGCAAAAAACCAGTACATCAAAAATGAACTTCAATCTAGCTACTTCCGCAGTAGCTGTCAAGAGCGGTGGTAAGGCTACCAATTTTTGAGACAAGTTCTTCTAATACTTTGCCTTCAGCGATTTTAGGGTATAAATCCTGGTCGGTTTCTGGACCAACCCAATCCCACCACACCCACCATGACCAGGGCCTTGCACCAGTGCCTAGTAGAGTGCCGAATGCTGTTGGAGCTTCTGGGCTCCAAGACTCTTCTGCTGTGGTATCATCTTGGTACCAGTTTGCTTTGTCAAAGCGAATGCCGTAAAACAATCTTTTTCCATCGAACTCCAAGCCAATAGCATATCGTCCCCAAGGTAATGATTGGGGTGAGCCATTGGGAGAGGGGCGGCGTAACAAGAAGGGTTTAGCAGGGGTCGTATTTAGAAACCCAATATCCTTCCAATGAGAGTCGCCTATCAGGCCAGTAGCTCGTGCAGTCAGACTTTTTGAAAGTTGGTCTAGTAACTGGGCGCGCAAGGCACTGAGGGCCCCTTGAATGTCAAACGCAGTTTGAACATAAGCCGGCGAAGAAGCTAGTGTAGCAGCGATTTCCTGGTCTTGCATAAGCTGGGCGGGTTTTGTGCTCTCAAACTGTAGCCATTGCTCTACTTGGTGGCGGAACTGACGCAGGAAAATGCGCAGGCTTTCGGGGTGGACGTTTTGGTACCAACTGTCCAATAGGGCTAGGATGAAGTTGCGGTAAGTCAGGTTGAGGTAATGGCCGTCGGCTGTCAACTCTTGCAGAAGCTTTGGGTCGAGGCTGTCGTGGCTTGGCTCGCGCTTCTCTCGGCTGAGATAGAGTAGCAGATATCGTTGCTGGTGCCGATGTAATAGTAATTCGCGATAAGAAGTCAGCTGCCGGGGCTGGTCCCGGGTTTGGTCTCGTGGCTTGTTTTCGAGACAGATGCCAAATGTTCGGTCGGCCGAACTCAGGAGCAAGTCTAACTGGCCGTAGTCGGTGTGGCGGCGTTCCGGCTCAACAAGCCACCGAGTCTTAGGCAGTTGAATACCGGCGGGTAATAGCTTTTGTAACTCCTCAATGAACAGCTCCTGGAATATTGGGCCCTGGCCGTGGTCTTCATCGGGGTCGAGAAAAAAGGCCAGCATGTGTGTAGATGGCACTTCGCTCCACGATATAAATCGGAAAGGCGTAAAATCGCGGGCGGTGTAGCGATTAACTAGACGGTTCTCATGCTCTACTCGCTGGTTAACAGCTGCTACCTTATGGAGGCAGGAGATAAGTTCCTTCATGTTACAAGGGGGTCAAAAGATGCAAATAACGACGGTTGTGATAAGGAGCCGCTATACTTTGACTAACAATGGTGAAATTTGCCGTTCCACTAATTTTACCCCGCGAATGAACGCACTTCTGTATTTGCCGCAGCAGCTACCACAGACAATAGAATCTGATGGGCTGAGCGTGCAGGCAGGTTTCGCGCAGGTACTAGAAAGGGTAGCAGTACTACTAGATTGTACACCGGAATTGGTGGATGTACTGGCCAGCGGGCCAGGATACGTAGCGTACTCGATATTTGACAGTGAAGGAGAGGTCAATCTTTCAGCTATGGTAGCGGTGACTGAGATATCAGGGGTGGCTTTTGAGGCAGAGGATGAAGATGCGGTGCTTCGTGGGACAGTGCTGATAGTTAGGGGATAAGATAAAGGTGCTATTTGAACGTTTTATTCTGAACTTGCCGGCCCATCTTCCTACCGACTGCGCTTGCTCCCCATCTATTCCGCCGTTTCTTTTAATGGCCTGATGCCGGGCGGCGGGACCCGACCGTGGGCCGTGTATGTGCGAGATAGCGCAAGCCGCAAGCTGCAGCCCTTCGTAGTAAAGCTATTCCGTGCCTCCCACCTCGACCAGCACCCGCACTTGGCTGCCGAAGTTTTCGGCTCCGTGCTGGCTGAGATGTTTGACCTGCCGCGCCCCGAGCCAGCTCTAATTGATTTTTCCCCAGCTTTCCGCGCCACCCTTGGCGAGCCGCAGCAGCGCCAGCTGGTCGACGTCGCGCCCGGCCTGCTGTTTGGCTGCCGCCTAGTAGAAGGCCCTTACGCCTACTCTCGGTCGTTGCCCCTCAAAAAGCTTGAAGCATACGAGATGGAAACCATCTACGGCTTCGATAACCTCATCCTTAATACCGACCGCCGCCCCGACAAGCCTAATCTGCTCATGCCCGACGATGATGAGGCTATTCTCATTGACCATGAGCTTTCCCTCTCTGGTATTCGTCAGGCTTTCAGTAATTTGTTAGACGGACGCTGGGAACATCTATACCGCCGGCACCTGTTCTATGCTCCCTTAAAAGCCCGTGGTCCCGCTTCCAATGCGACGGCCTTTGGCACCTTTACCGAGTACCTGCGCAGCCTCAACCCCCAACAGATTCTACCGTACCACCAGCAGCTTGCCGAGCTAGATTGCTCCCTACCGGACTTCGATTTATTCTTCGAGTACCTTTGTTACCAAAAGGCCAATGCTGAGCAATTTGCAGCCTTGCTTCGTCAAACCCTCTCGTGAACACGATTTATTTCAACCTGCTCAAATATGTACATTCTCCTTTCCTCGGGGAGGAGGTGAATGTAGGCATTTTGCTTTGCTTCCCGGAGCAGGGGCGGCTGGAATTTCGGCACCCAGCTAACTTTAAACGTTTGCGCAACCTCTACAAGTCGTTCTCCGAGCGCCAGCTTCTCACCTACCTCGATAGCTTTGACAAATGCGTAGCCCGCGCTAATACCGAGCTAGTCAACCAGCTTAGCCCTGAACAGTATGCGGCTTTCATTACCCGTGAGTTAGTGCCCGTCGATGCTACTGTGCTACGCTTTGGCCCCCTCACCAAAGCCGTAGTTGAGGTAGATGACGACCCTCAACTAGTGGCCGACCAATACTACGAGCTGTATTTTTCCGAAACCCAGCCCGCGCCCCGCAGCGGCCAGCATAAGCGCGAATCTTTTATAATCAGTCACTTCCGTCGAAACTTGGAAGCACACGACGCTGGAGTCTTCCAGCTACTGCGTCGTAACGTCGAGGTGCGCGCCGCGGCCACTGCCATCCGCTTCGACTACGTATGGCAAAACGGCACCGAAAATTACATCAAGCCCATCAGCTTTGATTTGGCCGACGCCGGAGAAATCAACCGTAAAGCGGTGTATACCCACGGCTGGCTTCATCTGCTAGCTCCTATAGCTGAGGCCGAGAAGTACCGCTTCGACCTATTGCTAGCCCTTCCCACCGACCGCAGACTTTTCCCGGCCTTTGACAAGGCTGTGGAGATTTTGAACGCTACTATTGCCCCCAAGCAGATTGTTACCGAGGGACGGCTAGAAGAATACTCCCGCGACGCAGCTAATTACCTGCGTCAGCACTACCAGGGTGGCCCGGTCGGCATGTACGCTGAGTAAGCTTTTCTCCGAACGTAAAAGAGCCACCACCTGCAACGGTAGTGACCCTTTTGTATTCATCCCTAGTTGCTTTGCTTATAACTTGTATGGAGCATAGAGGAGATCAGCCTTGTACTGCTTAGTATCTAACATCCTTGCGTTTTGCTTAGATGGCTAATGCTGCCTTATATACAACACGGGGCCTATTGATTTTCTGTGCGCTAGGCCTTACTTCATCTTTAACAACAGCCTGAATACCACAATAAACGCGTAGAATACGGGCTACCGTCTGGGCCACCCCGTATGCAAGTGGCACTGGTACTCCGTTGCAAATCATCTTGAATTTCTTCGTTAGCAGGCCTAGCTCGGTTGGGAGTTTATAAGTGTCTTCTACGCCCTGGATACGTAGCACTTCCCGCACTGACAACCTTTTGCCATTGTAGGGATGCAAATGGACTTCGTTGTTACCGTAGCAGGCTGTTGGACTGAATCGATACCGATGCAGCCTTTTGAATGAGCGGTTAGCTACATTACCCTCTTCTATCGTTGCTGGCTTTTGGGAGAGAAGGTTGAACCGCTCTGTAGCGTTCGCCAATAATTCTTCCTGAGCAGGTGGAACCAGGCATCTGTCCACACACAAAGCATACTGCTTTTCATCCGACGGCCGCGTAGGAGTGGCACCTGCTTTTTCCGTTTTAGGCCATTCGTATCCCCGTTGAGCTTTTACATAGATTTTCTCCGAATCCCAACTAGCCCACCCAGTTTTTGGTGGATTTTGTGCAAATTGTTCTGCAGCAGATGGAGTGAGCAAATCTTTGCGTAGCCCAATCAGAAACAACCGTTCCCGGCTTTGGGGAACGCCATAGTCGAGTGAGTTCAGCTTAGCATAATCTATTACGTAGTCATCGCTCAAAAACTGGCACAACGCCTTAAATTCTGCCCGGTGCTTTTTTTCTAGCAGACCCGTCACATTCTCCATTACAAAAAATGCTGGCCGCATACAAATAATATGCAAACAGTAATGGTGCGTAACGTCGCCCCGCCAGCCATCAAAGCCTGCCCGTAGCCCTGCGCTGCTAAAATCCTGACACGGTGGCCCCCCTATCAGCCCGAAAAACTTTGGCTTTCCATCTGGAAAAGCATTGCGCAAAATAGTGTCTTCCCCACCTAAGTCTAGCAACTTCCCCACTGCAGAAATTTGCACTGGTTCGCTTTCCGGATTCTTCGCCTGCCGCCACGAAGTCATGCCCGCCGCATACAGCTTGGCGAAAACCGGGTCCATCTCATTAGTCCAAGCTGCTGGAAACCCAGCGTTCTCAAACCCCATATCCATCAGCCCACCGCCTGTAAAAAACGATAATACTGGCATAATTTCAGCGGGTGTCTCTGCTTTCGCGGCGACCTGTTTCTTAGCCAAAATACTTGTCGTTAAATCGTTATCAAATCCTCGTCCACTGTATAAATCACTGTAGTTGGCCCTGCTGTAAAAGTACGGGTTCCCGGCGTCTGGCGCACTCCAAAAACTGCTACTCTTTTCCCCAGGCCATCAGCTGCTTCCGCCGCCAAACGGCCAACGGCACCCCCTACCGCCTGAATGCTCACTGGGCCTGTCTCAGTAGCCACCGACAGATTCAAGCGGTTGCTCCTGGGTCTGGAGCTATTCAACTGGCCCATTACATCAGACCCAAGCACCCCGCCAGCCAAAGATAAAAGTGATAAGTAAGGGCTACAGTTTGGCCTATAGGAGCACAGCCGACATATTTCCGGAGCCGGGCGAGCCAGGGCAGAGCCCGTCCCGGCCATCGCTGCTTCCTCTAAAGTATTAAGCAACTCATTCGCTTGCTTCAGCAAGCCCAAGCATTCTGTTGGCTCGAAGGACACAGTTACTTCACCACTGGCCAAACCGAGCAACAGACCCCGTGCAGGCCAGTGTCCCGTTTCTGCCTGGTACATCGCTGCATATAGCTGGAGCTGCTGAGCATACTCTGGCTTAGCTACGGGCAAACTCCCGCCATTACTCGCAGCAAACCTCCCGGTCTTATAGTCTACTATTTCAATCCCGCCCGCAAACCGGCGGATGAGGTCGGCCCGCCCGGTGATGCGTCCTTCCTTACCCAGTTCAATTTCTATACCCAGCTTGGTTTCCGCTTTGGGCAGCCCTGTACTCACAAATGAGGGGAGCAGGTGTTCCACACGTTGCGGGGGCATACTGCCAATAATAGAACGGCGCAAGGCAGCCTTCTTAACGGCATAATTGCGTACGCTTCGTGCTAAAGGTACCAATGCGGCCGTCACTGGATTCGCTGCTAAACGCTGTTCCTGCTTGCTAATTTGCTGCTGCCATTCCTGCTCAAAGCTCTCTACATCAGCAAATGGCCGGTGGGCGTGAGTTTCCAGAATACCGTGTAGCACAAGCCCAAGCACTGCCGCTCCACCGACAGGCAGCGCCGGCGCACCTGACATCTTCAGCAAGTAGCGGTAGCCACACTGCTGCACCTGGCTAAACTGGCTGGGCGACAGTTGCCATTGCTTGTCTGACATCCTGCTTACAGATTAATAGTGTTTTCCCCCTTTATCAGCCATTCGTAGCACTTGCCGGGCCGCCGGGCTAGGTTGAAGCTATCGAGGAACTGAACCCGGCCACTGGCACCAGCAAGGCTATGCGCTTCCGCCAATACCTCGCTCAGCCAGTTGTCTTCCGTCTGTGCCTGCAAGTCCCAGAAAGGATGCACCACGACGGCCACCTTGCGGTCACGGCTAGGCCCCCACACCAACACCGGTACCTGGCTGCTGCCAGTTCCGAGCAGTTCTATTTCCCCCAACTGCTGCCCATCGGTGCCGAAGCTGGCATTGAACGACTTGAGCCAGTCTTGCGCCTGAGCAGGCCAGTCTCGCAACTCAATCCAATTGAAATTGCCATCTGTTCCGGCTAGGTATTCCTTCTCGTCCATTTCCTGTTTGTCGTTCATTATCCGCAATAAGGACAATGCTAACCGCCAGTCTAATAGAGCATGGTAACTCATGTTACGGTAGCCCTTCAGGCAATCATAACAAGCACTATTGCAGCCCTCATTCACGCCGCCTGCATCACCTTTTATGTGTTTAGTAGCCTGAATTTTAGTTAGGTAGCTACCTGACTCAGTCGGGTTCAGCACCTCGTCCAGCAAGCTGTACTTGTCGTTCGCAACGCTCAGTTCTTCGTGCATCTGCCGCACGAAACCTGAGCCGTTTGGTAGAGCATCGCATAGAACAACTTGCCCTACGTAGCGAGGGCTATCCTCCTCGCCAAGTAATACTTGTGTAATTCCAGCGATTTCAATTTCTGCTGGCTCCACGTCCAGTCGGTCAGCCATCGCCCGCTGCAGTAGAAAGGCCGCCGAGTAATAAGCCGCTTTTAGCCCGTGCGCCTGCCGCCCTCTTTCTCGGTGGTCTAGTGCTAGGTTGAGTGCCAGTGGTACGCTGACTGGCTGCAAACGCAGAACCTCCGTCTTTTTGTTAGCTGCTAATGCCAGTCTCTCTTCCGGTCCAGGGTTCCGGTAATTGATTGCGTATCCCTCGTTGACTGGAGTGCCCCACAGGCTGTCCGGGCTCATCAGCCATTGTTCCTTAAACCAGAGAGTGCTTTTTTTAGGCTGTTCCCGGGTGTTGGAGCCATTGGGATACACATGCCCGCGAAACAGCGCTTCCCGTGGGCCTTTGTTCAACCGCCAGGTTGTATCAGCATCGGATAAGCAGAACCGGGCGTTGTTACGTTCATGCTCACTGATGTTAGCATCAGGGCCGGTTTCCTGCTCGGCTAGCAGGGGCGGGCGCTGGCCAAATGAATCGACCGTTTCCCGCTCGTCCCGGCCGCCAGTATAAGCGGTGCGGAAGGCACGGGGTGAGCCTATTTGAAAAACGTGGAACGGTCCGGTCTCCGGGTCTCCAGGTGTCAAGTCAGCGCCGCAGGTATCAACCGGGCACACAAGCGCTGGCATCTGGTCCAGTTCATAAGTCTTGCAGAACGAGCACTCTGGACACTGCAACATCCATTTGCGGGTAGTAAAGGCGCTGATTCCATCTCCAACTCGGTTGCTTAGGACGCGGTTACCATTTTGATTATCTTTCTCCTCGATTTCCGAGGTGAACCCAATCGCCATGTGCACCTCTTTATCCTTCATCTTTTGGGCTCCTGGCGCAAACTCATAAATTGCCAGGTCCAGGGCGCGGTCAATTTTCGGTTTGAGCCATTTACCCTTGCCCGTCCGCTTAAAGCCTAAAAACAGGTCGCGGACCGTTGTGGGCATCCCAAACATTGGCAGTATACCACCTTGCGCAAGCTTCTCCGAAGGCTTGTCGCCCGGCAGCGCAGTACTCGCTAGTACTGCCTGCGCCTGCTGTAGCAAGTCATCCTTGCCAGTGCCCATCACCCAATTCAGGAGCTTTACCCTTAGTGCAAGGTCCGGGTTCGGCATGAACAAGTCCAGCAACTGTTCAATTCTTGCCTGGTTGCTGGCAACCCATCTTTCTAAGGTAAGTTGCAGCCTAACCCAATCCGCAAAGTCGCCGAATTCACCGTGAATCCCGCCACCAGATACGTCAGTCGCGCAGAAGGCGTCTCGCAATATTGCTTTAGCTAATACCCGCCGCATAATGCGCGGCTGGTTCATTGCTAGGAAGGGCGTGGGCGCATCGTCGCCCGTTATTTTGTGTGGGTTAGCGAAGTAGAACTCATCGTGGCTACGCCCCCGGCAAAAAGTAAAGGCCACCGAGTACGCCTGCCCGCGGCGGCCGGCTCGCCCGACTCGCTGCTGGTAGTTAAATCGTTGCGGCGGCATATTCGCCAGCATCACTGCCTGTAGTGCACCAATGTCTACGCCTACCTCCAAGGTTGTTGTAACGCTCAGCAGGTCGATTGTGCGAATTTTAGCTGGCCCTTCATCTTGCAGAATCACATCCCGGAAGTGCCGCTGGCGTTCAAACTGGTCGTCTGTTTGCCCAGTTAATTCTTCACAGTGCAACCGGATAGACTCCCGCGGCTGCACTGCCGCGTGGTAGGCTAGATAGTTGCGGTTCCACAGGAACCTGCAGTCTTTATCAGGCGCTTTGCTGAGATGAGTCCGACAAGAGGTGCATACCCCAGCGGCCCAGTGTAGATGTGGGCGTTTGCAATTGGAGCAGACCCAAACCGGGCTGTGCTCGGTAATGGCTTCCAGCCAAAGCTCGCCTACCAAAACGTTGCCGAAGTCATCCAGCACCGCGTGGCCCGCGCCCTGCAGACATTCTTTTATGTTGTCCAGAACTTGAGTGAAGTTGGCGCCTGGCGCGTGTAGAGTCACTACCTCCTCTATATACTTGCGCACTGGCCGCACAAAGTCAGTTCCCGTGTCAAAAGTTGTTTCTCTAGGATAACCGCCTGGCTCGTAACGATACTTATCGCCTAGAATACGAACTACACTGCTCAGTAAATCTTCCGTGTGCTTCTGTAGCGGAACTGGCAGCTGTTCACACAAGCGTTCAACTAACTTGCTCGCACCACCATCCCCAGCTAGCACCCGCACCATCCCTAGGCCCGATGCCTCTAGGGAGTAAAACAGACGCCGAAATAGCAAATCGGCCACGTTACTGGCTAGCTCCTGCCTAATGTGAGTCTGGAGAATTGGATAGTCGCCTCGCCACGCTGGCGTCGGTAGGCCATCAAAACTCACGCCATTATACCAGGGGCCCTTGCCCTCATCAGCAGGCATTTCTTGCATCTGCCGGGCATTACCGCCCGGATTAATACCAAGGTTGAGGAATCGCCGCACTAGCTCTCCCTTGCCAGAATTTAGGTCATCAGTAAGGTCACGTACCGGAATCCGGGCTTTCCGGACTTTTTCTAGATTCTGCTGCGCCTCAGCTGCCCGGCGTTTGCGTTCAGGCTTATCACCCGAGTAATCAATATCATCTAGCCAGGTATCAATTTTATCGTACAAGTCTGGATTTAGCGCTTCCAACTGCTTTTTACCATCCTCGGATAAAGCTGGTATTTGCTCAAGGCCCGCCAGCATCCGTTTGCCAATCGCCACCTGGTGCAGCAAGTGGTCAGCCACCAGTTCGCGCAGCAAAAATTTGTAGTGGGTGCGCTCGATGTTGTTGGCTGCCTGAGCAGCATCTTCCCGGCTATCGGAAAACAGTACCAGCTTACGAGCCCCTTCCACGTCGGCCGGCAGTTGCATCATTAACTCCTTAGCGAAGGTTTGGCTGGTTTGGGCGAAACCCGTACGGAACCCGCGTACAGAACTTGTTTTTCGCCGGCCTACGGGCTGATTGCGCGGCCCTACTACCTCATGGCATACCCCACATGACGGGCATACCGCGGGCATTGCTTGCACAGTCGTCAGGGTTTCTTCATTGCTGCCGCCTGTAGGCGCAACCGTAAATAATAGTCCTTCTACCCAATCCGGGCCACCCTCTGCACCGTGCTCCTCAACTGGCCCCATGCGCACGTTGCCCGACCGGCTATCGATAGCAGCTTCTACCCAAAGCGCCTCATTTTCTGGCCGCTGCTCCCCAATGCCAGGCTGAGTCCAAGGAAATTGCGTGGCCCGAGCCCCCCAAGGGTGGCCGCTACCCCGTTCATGGCGCGTGTACTGCTGACCTGCTTTTGGCCAGAATACTGCGTAGTCACGGTAGCTGCGCCGCTCTACTAAGACTTCCGCAGACTTTTCAGGTATGCCCTCAATCTCTGGACTGACAGTAAGCATCTGAAAATCTAGCTGGCCATCGGTTGCTTCCCGCAAGCTGAGGCGGCTGCCACCGTAAAAGACGCTACCACAATTATCGCAGTACAGCGACTCGACAATGTGCTGCCCTGATTTCGTACGTAAGTCAGGCTGCGGGTACAGCTTTCCAAATGCTTTCCGCCAAGTTACTTCTAGTTTGTCAGGGTCAGACTCAACTTCATCAGAGGCTGGCAGTGCCGTCCAGAGGCCTTCGATATTGCGGAAGAAAAAGTGAAACCGGAAACGCGGCAGCGCCCGCCCCTCATTCCGCGCTTCCTCCTCCTGAGCTGTACACTCAGGCTGGTCGAGCAGCCCCCGCACAATGAACAAGCCCCGTATTGCTTGCCTTAATACTTCCGAGTCATGGCCCGTACCGAATAGAGAGACAGCAAGGTGCTGAAACCCTTCCGGCAGTGTATCCTTAGCTGGCAGTACTGGAACTGCCCTGATTTTCGGCTTCTTCTCATCAGCTTCTTTTACATTACAGGCTGCGTACAGCCGCTTGCGAAGCTGTAGCTCTTCGCTTAGCAGGGCGTCGGCCAGTTGGTTTAGCGCACTTCCTTCTACAGCTGCATGGCCGCTAAACTTATTAAGGTCACTCGCAATGGCAAGCAAATCAGCTTCCTGCAGCCCAGTCCCACTGCCTGGCACAAATACCTTTGCCAGGTTTTCAAACGCTGCAACCGGCAGCAGACGTGTTTCCTCGTCCACCGGGTCTACCTTAATTGATTGGCCTTCGATAATCGTGAAAACTTCTTTGCCCGCATCCTTAGGAAAACCAAAAAAGTCGTGCAGAAACTCGCGGCTGTCCTTTTCCTTCTCCTCACTGGTTTCCAGCGAAGCACTGCTAGCCAGAATTCTTAGCTGTGAGTGATAAGGGTCTAGGCCCAAGCGGTCCATTACCATGCGCAGCAGGTAGGACACCTCCGTGCCCGCAGTGCCGCGATATAGGTGAAGTTCGTCGACTATTAAGTGAAAAATGCGGTTCTTCTTGGCCTCCTCCCGCTCGTGGGCTGGCAAGTCTAAGCAGGCTAGCCAATCCCTCGTTTTATTGAATATCGGCGCATCCAACTCACGCATCAGCATGATGCTGAGCATCGAGTAATTAGTGATGAGGATGTCCGGCGGTGCTTCCTGCATATCGAAGCGGGAACGCATTTCGGCTTCATCGGCACGGGGGAAATAAGCTGTTAATTCTTTTGCTTTGGCCCTCTTTTTTGCATCTCCAGGTACGTTAAGGCCTTTTTCCTCAATGTACTTCTGTATTCTATCTGCATTGTCGCTGACTGCCCGCAGCTCTTTCCGCAACTCATCCAACTTCCATTCATTGATAACCTGCTTGCCATCCTTATCCTCATGTAGCAATTCACCCGACACCGGGCTAGCACCGGTGTAGCGCCCAAAATGAATCCGGTTACCCGCCGCTTCTTTATCAAGCCATTCCCTTGCCTCATCAGAGTCGAGTGCCCGCCGCAGACGGGTCATCTGATCCTCTACCAGCGCATTCATCGGATACAGAATGAGTGCGCGTACTGCCGCTTGGCGGGTTTCGTGCCCGCGCTGTTGCGCTATCTGGCGCAGCCCCGTCCCACGGCCTCTAGACGTAGTCTTGTCTACCGTGCTACCCGCTGTCAACCTGCCGGCAGCCCCTTTGCGCCACCATTCTTTTGCCGAGGGTGGCATTGGGTTAGGCGCGGGCCAGCTGTGCATTTCCTTCACCATCTGTGCAAACAGGGGAAGCAGGAATGATTCCGTTTTACCCGAGCCAGTGCCCGACGTAATAACGCAGTTCCTGCGCAGCAAAGCCGTTTTTAGCATCTCAACCTGGTGCTTGTAAAGCTCCCGGTTTGGCGCATCGATTAAGCCTGCTTTTACGAGACCACGGAACATTTTCTGCTCCTCCGTGTCCAATAGTCCATCCAGCTCTATCCCTAGTAGCTCTTCGATGCTTTCCTGCTTTATCTGGCTTTTGCTGCCCTGGTACTCCGGTAAAGGCTCCGCCCACGGCTGCCGGTACAGCACCCGGTCCTCGTGCAGCATCTTGCGGCGGCGGTCTTCAATGTCATCAAACCGGGTGCGAAAAGCTGTTTCCACATACCGGATGAAATTGTCACGAATAGTATCGAAAGCACCAATAGGGTCTTGCATGGGTGGGAGAATTAGGACTAGTGTTGGTGTAAGTGCTTAACTATGCGGTCTATCAATAAACCTGCGCCTGGCTGACAGTAGACATTGTATAACCGCGATGTACCATTGTAATTCCGCCTGTCAATCGCTGGCGCTCTGCCGCTCAATAATACAAGAGCCTTAGCCAGCATATCGGGCAGCGGAGCCAACACAGGAATAGCTACTTCATTACCTTCTTTAAGAATAACCTGCCTACTAGCCGCTTGCAGAGCTAGGTACCGCCCCCAATTTTTGTCTACTTGGTACGGTTGGCCATCATGCCACCAGGCGTACCGGCGCTCAAAATCACTCAGGTTGTATTCAAGTAAACAGCTTCGCTGCTTGTAGCTTTCATCATCTGCCGCTACGTCTGGCCAGTTCAGGGTCGAAGGGTCGAATATTTTTTTGCGCCACCCGTCGCGCACAAAAGATCCATTCGGCACCAGCCTATTTTTGTATTGCGTCAAGCTCCCCGCAAATAAGACCAGTTCAACAGGCACCTTGGCATCAAACCCTATATACCGGATGCCACAAGCATTGGCCAGAGCCTCAAACTTCTTCTTAGCCACCGCAGCAGGCGCAGTCAGAATAATAGTATCGGGCAAAAGAAGGTTGTGATTACTCTCTTCAGGGCCCAGTATTTGCGAGCTCATATCAGGAGCTTGCTGCTTGATATAGTTCTGAACACCACTCACAAATGTCGGTGTGCGCCCACCAGTGAGCAGCATCCGCCACACCGCTGCTTCTTTGGTAGGAAGAGGCAGCAAGCTAGGCTGTAAGGCCATTATCTGTTCAGCACCCCTCCGGTATCCGTAATCACCAAATCCCATTTGGGCGTACAGCCGCATCACGCCTCTTTTTTGTCTTATTGTGGGCAACCACTGGTTGCCCTCCAGCCGCCGGCTCAGCCATAGCGAGTCGTATGCCCGCGAAAACTCTTCTAGCGTCAGCCGCCCCTTAGTGGTGAGCAGGTGCAACAACTCATCCCTGCCTTTGCCAGGCGTGGAGTGGCAATATGCTTCGTCACCCACTACTGGCGTAAAAATCGCATTGTAAGCTGTTACCTGACGCTTTATTTTCTCAAGAACGGTAGTGGCCGAGTTAGCACCCCATTCCTGCGGCAAAGACCACGTTTTTGCTAAGTCACCAACACAAAGCCGCGCCAATTCAAGCTGATACCCATTGTAATAGACTATTTCGTGTTCCTTTCCCGCGTGGTCATCAGGGCGCGCCCTTAAGTCGTCATTGTAAGGTCCACGCTTGATTTCCTGTAACTCCTCACTGGCAGCAGATTCTGCAAGTGTATACCGTAGGCCATCGGTGCTCAACTTGTGCCCAGGCACGAATACTATAAACTCATCTCCGCACCTCGTAGTAGTTGGGAGAAGCCATTTGGTAGTATCATCTGCATCCTGCAGCAGTTCAACCGTTACCTCGTCCGAGTTATAGCACAGATGCAACGGCTCTTCTGCGTCTACATTTATCAGGCGAAAAGCCGGAAGCAAGTCCATCAGGTAACGCCGATATTCCAGTTGTATACCGCCTTCAGCTACGATCCGGCCCTCTGCCGTCGGTGCTAAAGCGGCCACTTCCGGGCAGACCCCAATTGGGTTCTTGAGTTTGAAAAGACAATAGTCCTTTGGCACGCCTTCATACCCACTTAGGTCTTGAAATACTCCAGTCGCCTGGAACGATTCGCCCCACCTCCTGATATAGTACGCCGTGGGTATCTCTCGGCAGAGTAGCATCATTTCAACTCCTTGTTCCAATTCGGAAGCTGGAGCCCAGTTAGGCAAATGATACCGGCTCGCCGGCACGAACAGCTGCACATCCGCTGGCCGATAAATGCAGCGCCACCTGTTATTGTCATCCGTCAGTATTCGAGTCGCACTCATGCCCAGTTTTGGCAATAGCGTCGACCACGTAGGAGTTGCTGCATGGCAAGAAACAGTCGGGTAATTTTCACCCACAAGTTGCAGGTCGTCTGGCAAGGGCACATCGGGCCGGATGCGTATCCGGTGCTGCCAGGTAACCCTTTCGGAAGCCCTGTCTATTTGCAGGAAAGGAAGTGCTTCACTCGCCACATCCCCTCTCTCTTTAACACTTTCTATCTTTTCATTATTCGTAGCCTCTTTTCTATACCTAGTGTAATTAGAGCTGCCATTCCATACTCGGAGCACTCCTAATATCATTTCTACAATACTCTTTCCTAATTCGCTAGTAGGATTAGCTAAACTCTCACGAGTTAGCCGGGGAAGCGTCAGTATTTCTGATTTACTACCTTCCAATAACTTCCGCATCCGGTCTGCCGGCATTTCCATGCCTGGCACCAAGTTGCTAGCTACAAAGAATTTTTTCAACTGCTGTAGTACTCGTGGAGGCAATAAGCATTGAGCCAATGGCCAGCCGACATAGGGCCAATTAGGCCAATTATTAGCTCTGCTACGAACTTCTCCTAATTGGCTACTACACTCGTCAATTGTCCAAACTTCCAGTTCTTGCCACATTGACTTCCAGCCTAAACCTGAATCTAAACCACTGAAATATTGGGCATTAATAGTTTCATGCGCTGGCAGTAAGCTGTTATCATGTAGCCATCGATTCAACGTCTTGTAATAGCTGTAAGTATCTCCTAATTCAGCGTCGCCTCCAAACGGCATTGTAAACAGGAGCAAATAGGCCAAGTGAGTTGGGTAACGCAACTGATAAACTTGCCCGCTCTGACGCAATAAGCGAGACCCTGCATTATCTCCCTTTTCTCGCAGCCCTTGCCACTGTGTATAGCAGTTGTACGCACGCTGCACTACCCCTACCCTCCCGCCACCTGCTCCATTTGGCCCTGACCGAACACAGGCCAAGAAGTTGCGCCAGATATACTCATCTGTCAGCGTTTCATCTTTATCCAATTCAAAAGCATCCTGCATCTCTGCAGCTAATCTGCGACCAGCCTCGACAACCTGCTCTTTCGCAAGAAATAAAAAAACTTCTTGTCGAAACCGTTTCGCTTTAAAAAGCTGGTCACCTAACAGGTTATTCCAGTCACTATACGTCATAAAAAGCCCATGTGAAGGCTTATATAGCTTTCAAAGGCCAATAAAACACATAAAATCGGTTGAACTAATCTTTCAGACTCATTATAGTAAAACTTGAGCCGCTAACTACTAGGTGCAAAGCTAATTTTAGAGTGTACGTGCTCCTTCTTCCTGGCTATGAATGAGCAACTAATGGCTGAGAAACTACTCAAACGCCCTATTAATAAGTAGTCCAATAAGGGTCAGCCAGAAAGGTCCGGAAAAAGTGCTTCTACGTGCTGGAAATGCCTCTAGTAAAAGCATCCAATAAGGGCCCCTTTGTTGTTGCAAAACTCCGCCCATTAACAAGGGCCGTGCGGAGAGGCTGGATGCAAGGCCAAAAGCAGTTCACCGATAAAGTTGCCGGCAGCTTCTGCCTCTTCAAACATGTGCCGCGGCACAATCGCTACCGCTGACTTCACGACCTGCTTGGCTTGCGCTTCCTTTAGGGGAAGACGCAAGAACTCGGTAGTTATGTGCGCCGTGTGCATCAAAGTACGGTCGAGCCCGCCCTGGGCCAATTGCTACCGCATTAGGGCCGGCGGCGCTTCGGCACCAATTAGCCCAGGCGGCCGCACACAAAACGATGTCGCTAACCGCCGCGGCCTACCACCACAAGAAGCTGCTCAAATATGGGGGGAAACAGCCGTGGAACATGGCGCTGGTCATCCAACCAGACCACTTACAGGCCATGAAGAGTCTGTTTGGCGTGCTTAAGATTTGCGCGTAGGACGTCGCTGAGTTCGCACAGCAATAGGGAAAGCAATTTGGGTATCGTGCCCCGAGTCCTCCAATAGCCCGCCTATTAAGTGAGATTTGAAAAATTTTAGAAAAAATCTTTTTTTCAAAAAAATAAATACTTAATATTTTTTATAAATACATCATTAAAAGGACTATAATCTACAGAATAAGAATGATTTATAGTTTTGTTATTTGCAGTTAAATAGAATATGTTTTATATAATACTTATTCCGTGCGATTCCATTCGAATGCAAAATATAATCTTGTTAATGCAAAGCAATGAATAAGTGATACTTTTTAGCTAACCAATTACTTTACAAGTAATTATTTTAAGGATAGTAAGAAGCAATTGTTTTATAATAAATATGTTGAAACGCTAATAATTCAAGTTTATGCAAATGTTGTTTTACCTTTGTGTATATAATACACTAACTATTAGTAACTCCACTAAACCATCACAAGTGTATTGCCTATTTTATGATATCGGCACTTAGCCAGTTCGACTCTTCGCCTGCTCTCCTGCAGGCCGGTTTATCTATCTCCGGCAATGGAATAAGCGGGATAGATCTGGTAGTCCCGCTCCTAGCGGCTATCAACATGTGCGCCTGCTTTATCGCGCGTAAGGAAATGCAAGGGCTCTCCAACAAAGCGGTGACTGCCGTGGCAGCAGCTGTGCAAAACGAACAGGTGCTACCCGGTAAGCAAGCTCCGGAGGTGTCAGCTCTGCGAGCTCAACTGGTATGGGCAGAGTGCAAGGCCGACCAGTTCCCTGCTTTTACTGGTGGAACTAGCACAGCCCGTTTGAAGCGCGGGGAAGTGCTGGTAACGCTGCCAGCACCTCGTCAAATCGAGGATCGGCGTAAATATGCCTGGCACACGAAGGAGGCCGCTATACAGCAAAAAGCGATGGGGGACGCTGCCGTATGCTAACGCAAGCAGATAAGGAGATGCAGCAGGCGCTCGTCGTGTGCGCTAAAAATATTACTGAGGCGCCCGAAGCCCGGTTGGAAAGTTCCGTTGGTAACGGCAAGGCATCACGCCGCACGGGTCAAAAAGGAGACACCCCTACCTTAAACTCGTACCTCGACCATCTACTGGCAACGCGCCAGGAACTTCGGGAGCGGGTGGCGGGCACCGTCGCCCGCGCCGAACCCATCCTGCACCAAAACGGGCAAGGTATCATCTGGCCCCACACCATCAACCTCATTCAGGGGCAAACGGGCACTCACAAGAGTCGGGTCGCGGAACTCATCTGCTCCATCCTCATCGCCCGACAGGAGCTGCGTGGAGAAACCCTCGGGCTTGCCCTTGATAGCCTCCCCGAGCATCCCTATTCGGTGTGCTACGTGGACACGGAGCGTAATCTGCAGGAGCAGTTTATTCAGGCCATTCAAACGATGAAGCAGCGCGCGGGGTACGCGTACCATGAGCACCCCGCCCACTTCGACTACAACTCGCTGCTGGATATTCCACGCACCGATCGGCTCGAAGCCCTGCGTCAGTACCTCGACCATATTCGAGGCCGGATGGCCGGGCACCTGCTGATTATCCTCGACCAGTTGGCCGATTGCGTGGCGGACTTCAACGACCCGAAGGAAAGTATGCTGCTGACCGACCTGCTGAACGTGATGGTCAATAAGCAGGACGTCACGTTTCTGTGCATCATTCACGAGAACCCCGGCGGCTCGAAAGCCCGTGGGCATTTAGGTACGGAGGGCGCGAATAAGGCTAGTACGGTCCTGCAGGTAGGCTTCCTAAAGTCGGCCAGTGGTACGCCCAGCGATGTACTGCAGATGAAGTACATCAAGCGGCGTTCGGGGGCGCCGAACCTGACTTTCCGGGTGCAGTATGATGCCGAGAAAGGTGAGCTGGTGTGGGCCGATAAGGACGCGGAAAAAGCGGCCTTGGATGGCCGCAAGCTAACGGCCATCCCCTCTGAGGTCATCGCTGAATTAGGCGCACTACTGGCTAAGCCGCTGCCAGTTACCCAACTCAAGATTCAGCTAAGCGAGAAGCTTGAGGCATGTGAGAAGACCATCGGCCACCGGCTCGACGAGCTTATTACTAAGCAAACGAAAGTGCCAGATGCTAACGGCGTGTTATGTACGCTAAAACAGGAAAAGAAAGGGAACCGCAAACTGTGCTTGCTGGTACCAATCCAGTAAGATGGACAGCCCCGCCAAGCAGGAAATCTCCCTAAATTGAGCCGGAAATAAAAAATTACTAGAAGAGAGTCGTTCGCGTGCTCGCGAAGCGAAAAAGCACGCGTGGGGGTTCGGGGGCCAAGAGCCCCTGATTGGGCGGCGAGCTTTCGCTTACCGGAAACTGGAAGTAGTCATATAAGTAGTTTTCTCCTTTCCAGTAGGCCAGCACTGCTAAAAGCCCCCGCCCCGTTAAGGAAGTGGGGGCTTTTTAATAGTAGTGGAAACCCGTAAGGTCGTATAGTGGGGTTTCCGGTTTCCAGTATGGGTAGTGCAGGTGCCGGCTCGCCACTCAATCAGGGGCTCTTGGCCCCCGAACCCCCACGCGTGCTTTTTCGCTTCGCGAGCACGCGAACGACTCTCTTCTAGTAATTTTTTATTTCCGGCCTATTTGTAGGCCCTGATGTCCTCGCAGTCTAGGAAGTAAATAATCTCCATGACGTCAGCGTTCGGGTCCGAGAGTGGCATGAAAAGTACCCGTCGGGCCACTCGTACGTCCGTCGGCACGTAGTGGTAGTAGTTGCTGGCGGTTAGCTCATCGCCGACAACGGGCAGGGCTCCCGTGCGCGCGTAGAAAGCGCAAATGATAAGTTGCAATTCCTGTTCTAGAGGCTCTAATTCCGCATAAGCCGCTTGCTCTTCGTACTCTGAAACCTCCGTGATGCGGGCTCCGCCCGTACGGCCGCAGTACCGCAGGAAAGGAGTGAAGAAGTGGTTGTCCCACATGATTTGAATGCGCAGGGTAGGACTAATGGCGAGGGCGGCGGCGGACATAAAAGGTAGTAAGAAGTGAATAATGGGGCTATTCGAAAGCTCAGGCCCAATGAAGGCGAATCAGTTGGCAGCGAGTATTGGCAGCGTGGTGTTGGCGTAGCGATAGGCTTCCACACCTAGGTAGTACTGCACCTCCGTCCGGAGCACGCCCCCTACCCGCTGGGTCACGAAGTGGCGTTGGTCCACTTTGAGCGTAAGCGCCCCGATAAAGAGCAGGTCGCCCGGCGTGGGTAGTAGTTGACTGCCGTGATACAGGTCGGCCAGCACGTCAAGTGCCCGGTGCGGGCCTTGCTGCACATCGCTCAAGGCGGTGCTCGCAGCCTCAGCCCAGAAATCCAATGGGTGTGTGGTGGGAGCGAGCATCTGGCGTTGTTGCCACTCCTTGATAAAATCAGCCACCCGGGCTGACCAGTGAACAACCAACGTCAAATGAGGCGCCAGCGAGACAGATTCCGGGTTGTAAGGCATAAGTTGTGGACTAAAGGCTGGGGTCAAACACGACGAGTAGGTGCGGCTTGTGATCTTCGCGCATCGACTCAGCACCGATGGCGACCGACACCTTGATACGCCCGTAGGGCGTGCGCCACAGCTGTTTGCCCAGGCTAGGGAATTGCTGGTCGTAGCCGCGCACGGTCGCTTCCAATGCCGTCAGCGGCAGTACCATCATGGCCAAGTCGCACTTGTCTTTTGAAAAGCCATAGATGAGTAGTCGCTCATTTTTGATATCCTCAAACTGGACTGTGACGGGTTCTTCGGGAGAACTGGGCTTCCCCGACGAGCCCGCATAGTGGTATAAGCCCTCTTTACAGACGCTATCGAGCACTTCCAGCAGGCACATGTCAAAATATTGTCCAACGGGCTCTGTCGCCTCAAGGGGAATAGCCTGCAAGCGCAGCATCAGCAGGCAGAATAGGGGCAGTAGGTATTTCTTCATAGGCACGACACAAAGGCAAAAATAAGCAGAATTCAATCAAAATGCATCATTATAGATGCTTTTTGATTTCGCATCTGAGTTGAGCTTGCCGCCGTGAAACATGCGGCCGGTATCTTGGCTTTTGGCCACCATCTCCGACGGCTTCGAAGAGCGCGTAAGCTCACGCAAGAAGCCCTAGCAGACTATGCTGAAATCTCCCGGCCCACGGTACAGCGTATTGAAAAAGGACAGGCAGCTCCCACACTGGAAGTACTGCTATCGTTGGCATTAGTGCTACAAGTGTCCTTGAAGGATTTGGTAGATGCGCCTGGTATCACGCCAAAGGAGTCAGAGCTGAGGGCGGAATAGCACGCTTTTCAAACAGCTTATGTGGGCGTTCCTCAAATAGAGCTATTTTGGGCTGAGTTATGCACCGTCTGGGGGCTCCTATTAGGAGGGCGGGGGGAGGCGTTATGAAAAGAAACGCGATTTCCAGACTGGGTACCCCTCGTATAGCAACGCCCTGAACATTCTAGGAATGGTAGGTGTCCGACGGCGTGAAGAGGCAGGAGAACCGACAGAAAGCGGCTCGGCAATAAGCGGGTATTCTCTATAAGAATAGCCAAAACAGCCTTTAAAGGGCCTACAGCATGATTTTGTGGTACACTGCGCACGGTAATGTGACGACTTAGCTACTGTTGCTCGCCTATGCCTTGCGGGTCATTACATACAGCTTCTGGAAAGCAGTTTTAATATCAGGAGCTAGTCACGTCTTCGCATCAGCTATATTCACCGTATTAGCCCCTATAGATTCTTCACGTAATAGCTGGCCCAAACAACCTCAATCTACTTGCTATTTTGACACCTTAGTGTCTGTAAATCAAGCATTACAACTCCATGGAAAGGCAGAGCATCCTAATTGTCTGGAGATTCTTCAAAACCAGTTACTATTCACCCCTATTGAGTCCTCTTTCTCCACTAAATCCACCACTGGTTGGCGTTCACAATACTACAGCACACCATGGGGATAGCCAGCCAGTGGGATAAATGATACACTGCCGCACGCTTATACTCTAGTTACCCCCCCCCAGTTAATGAGAGTGAGCAGCTGTGCAGGAGAAGCTGCGAGCCCTAGAGGACATGCAAAGCACATTGGTTAGGGGAACCACCGTCCTAAACTTGTGCCGGCAAATAGCATAGGTCCGAGGCGAAGAGTTGCCGACCATTGACTTGCCAAAGCCTAAAGCTGATTAACGCCTAGTATCAAGAAAGTGTCTGATAACGTGAATTATGCTAAGTAAGCTCGAGCGAGCGGCGCTTTGCTACAATCCATAAGGGGGCAAGGGGGGCAGATAGACGGGAAAATCATTGAAGGGCTCCGCAGGTTTACCATCAATAAGCACTACTGGGTAATCAAATTCGCCATCTATCAAGACCGACACAGAATCCGCTTCATAAAACACCACGAAGTAGCCCCCTTTTAATGCCGACGGTTGCTTCAATGTCAGAATTTGCCCTTGACGCAAATAGTAGACCTCGGCCCACGGCTCTACCTGCACAGCTAGCTTGGGGTGAATCTTGTTCTCTAAGTGAAAGATATTCATTACTTGTTAACCAATAGGTTTGCAAGCAATTTAGCTCACAGTAAACGCTCCTAAAATACTGTTTTTCGAGGCTTTTCGAACACCTCTGCTAGGAGGCTGAGTTAAGCGGCGTTTTACAAGTAGTAGTCGGTCGTTTGCAGAATGTAAAAGGGCTAGTCGATGTAAAGAACCTCTTGAATAGTAGACTTTTCCCGAAATACGGGATAGTGCTGAAATGCTTCTTGTACTTTTCGCATCGTAGCCCGATACCCTCGTTTCGTGAAGGTATAGAGCGGCCACTGCTCACAGAGTAAGACCCGCGTGCTGATTTGTTGGCTGCGAATGTCTAGTACTACCTCCCCACTTTTCTTGCTGTGTTGAATAGCCAGCGCTTCTACCTCCTCTAGGGGAACCGTCCACTGGGTTCCCTGCTGGTCCTGCCAGGAAAGGGATGCGTCGATTTGAAGAGTAGCCTTGCGAGAAAACAAATAATTGTAGTTCAGTAGGATAGCTAACAACAGCAACAATACGACAAGGAATAGAATCACAGCGGTCCATGAGGTGATGGAATGGTCTAGCCAGTTTTTAACCCCTACAGGACGACCGATAAGGAGCAGCCCAAGGCCAGTATGCACAGCTCGCTTGCATGTCAGCGCCAGGGTAGAAAGCGGATACATCGCTTGAATGAGTACCTCTTTCTCCTTTGTTTGGCTAGCGGCTGCTAAGTTTTTTGTGTTCATGTGGCTGCAAGATAGTAACCCTTCTCACACGCTTATCCCTGCTAAAATACCAAACCAAGCGCAGCAGCTGGGTTGCCAGAAAATTACCACTTTTCCCAGGTTTGTCCGAGAAGCAACATTTTTTAAGGGACAAAAGACATCACCTCGTCGCGGCGGTCTTTTCTCCCTTTTGTTCAATAATCATGCTATCTGTGACTCCGCAGATTTAGCCGAACTTGTAGTTCAGCCCAAGCGAGGTGCTTAGCAAGCGAGGTGCTTAGCAAGAGGCGGTCACTACAATTGCAATAGGGGCGATAGCCCACCCAGGCGAGGCGTACGAGCACCAATTGGGGTCACTTTAGTCCCCGTCAGTCACGGGAACATTCGTGAAAGTCCCCGTTAAGGTCAGGTCACAGCGGCGCGTTTTATACTGCCCACTTAGCGCCCGCGGATCATAAACGCCGGTTAACGCAAGTAGGAAGCGGCCACTAAGTACGTGGTGCTGGGCATCATAAGCGGTAATGTCAACGGCTCCGCTGACCGCCCCAGTCGACGGCAGCCACGAGCTATCGTACCCCCACGCATCTCTGCTGGCCGGGGCCGGCTTATCGGGCATTTGGGCTAAATAGCTGTAGCGGGCCCCCTGGCTTGGCACGTAAAAGGGATAGCGGCCGACGAGGGTAGCCGTCATTTGGGCGCGCGGGATGTCAAAGCCCACTTCGTCCTGACTGGTGGGGTTCACCAAAAAAATGACGCATCTCCCCTGGTTGAGTTTGGCCGACAGTTGTAGGTGAGCGCTTTGGTAAACCGTATCATGTCGGGCGGGCTGGGCTTGGTCGAGGTAGACCACGGCCCGACTGTAACTGCCTTCGGGCGTGGGCCTAATTTCGGCCTCGTCGTGGGCACAACTAGCCAAAGCGAGTGCGCTGGCAACGAGCAGCATGGTGGTCTTCAAAGGGAAAGCGTGCAGCATAAAGGGGAGAAGGGGAGAAGGCCGGTAAGCTAGTCAAGGGGCCAAATTTCACGCCAAATTCACCTTCAACCTACTCGCCTGGGCTAGCGGGTAGCTCTAACAGCTGCTAACACGCTACTAACCTTAGCTGAACGAAGGGCAAACTTTCGCAGGCGTTCCCTGCTAGCTAAACTACTGGCAACGCTAGCGCCTGAAACAGCTCCTTAAGAATCTTGTCACATTACTTAAACGAACATTTAACTAATGTCTCAGGCTGCTCTAGTCAGTTGTTGAACTAGACTTTATCTTCTGTGATAAGCTACCCTTTTCCGCGTCAACTGACAAAGGAAAATATTCGGGTAGTAATCTTATTCGTTCCCTACCTTGGTTAGCATGAAGCTTTTGCTCCTCTTAGCCCTCGTGCTCCCGACAGTGGCATTTGCGCAGCCCCAAGCATGGCCGCGCAATCCCAAGACTAACAAGATTGAATTCACGGGCATCTTGCCTTGGCCAGACAGTGCCAAAACGCTGCACCAGCGGCAGCAATTAGTATTCCGTTGGTATTTCACTAAGCTCACGGACTGGACTCGTGCGGAAGCTGCGAAGCAGGCGGCGGTGGCCACCCAGTATAATGAAAAGCTGACGTATGAAGGTCTGCCGCAACTCGTGCGTATTCGTCACCGAGCAGGCATGGAGCACTTTCAACTACTGTATCAGGTAGAGTTATTACCTACCTCAAGGGGGCTGAGCTACCACTTCGTTGAGTTTGAGTGTGGCTGGGCGTCAGAAGACGTAAGTGGTGGCTGGGCTTTAGAGGATACATCCCACTTAACGACTACCGCTTCGGCTACCATCGCCCTCTTTCGGCAACGCCTAGCAACCGCACAGGCTGGCTGGTAATCCTGCGCCGTTTCCGAAGCTTAGTGTTCACTTTCCCATTCGGTACGTCAAAGGGTGACGAGCTAGGCTCATTAATGGGCACCTTACTGAAGTAGCATGCACTGAGCTAGCACCAGCCTGGTAGTAATCTGCTTTGCGGGTTGAAGAAGTGAGTTCCGAAAGTCTACGCCTGCTGCGAACGGGAGCCCGTCTTTGTGAACCCGGCCACCGTATGTTTGGGCATGGCAGACTTCTCCTTCTTAAAGCCCTATGTACTTACGGAAGCGTACGTGGACGCGCACTATGAGGAAGTGCAGTTCTTGAAGCACTCTTTTTTGCCCGTGCCGGAGGCCCGACTTGCGCAAGCCGAAGAAAAGCTTGGCTTCTCGCTGCCCGAGGAGTTGAAAGCATTCTACTACCAAGTTGGCTACGGCTATCTGCATCAGGCGCAAGAAAGCAGCCACAATCGGCTCATGTACCCCCTTGACGTAGCGGCGGCGTACCTACGGCAAGGAAAATTTGAAAATGGCTACTTAGCGAACATCGGCTTGTATGAAGAGCCGTATAAACTCCTCTTTTATGAGGCTCAGCAGGGCTGTTTTGCTTGGCTGGATCTACGGGAAAAGAAGCCCACATCGACGGTCTATTATATTGGAGAGGCGGACAAGGTAGCCGATTCGATCGAGGCTTTTTTGCTGGCCTATGAGGCCCAGCCTACCCTGCTACAGGAATTCAGTGCTACTTCTCGGGCTAAGCTTCGCTAACCGAGCCTACCGAAGGACTGAAAGTCGTGTGACCTCGAGGCTAGTCATTGCCTGAAAGCTAAGAAGGAGCACCTTATAGACGCCCCCTTTTTAGGCTTCTTAAACCCCCACCACGCGCCGGAAAGGCACTCTGGCTGGACTTTCTGAGCCTACACCGCAGAAAGGGACTTTCTGAGCCCCTGGATGCCTTAAGTTGCCCCGTTACCAACAAGCAAACTCAATTGAGGAACACGACTGCTACTTAGTTAACGGAGCGAGCCTTTTCATAAATCGATGGCTGCTGTTAGTATGCCGGGCCCTTATTCTTCAATGATGGGATTGCATGGCGATAGGAAGGAGTCGGGGTGACATTCCACCGTACCGCGCCGCACCACATATACCATAAAGGCATTATCGTTGCCGTGCGCATCCTCGTCATCTCGCAGGTGTACTAAGCCATAGGCCGCAGGGAAACGTCTGGCTACCTCTTGGAGCAATTCGTTTGTTTCTGCCCAGTCCAGGCCGTTATGGTTGGCATTACCAGCTACGTGCAGATAGTACGACCCATTGCGGACTTGCACGAAGGGAAATGTAGTGTAGCCTCGGATGCCGTCGGCCAGCCGTCGTATTGCTTGGACGGTGCTGGTACCATGGTCTTCCCCTTCGCCGTCCGTGGAAAGGGCTAGTCGAACCCACCCATTAAACTCAATCATCTGCTTTAAGCGAATAAAATGAAAGTCAAAATAAGGCTATTGCGGCTTACCTAGTCCAAAATCCTTATTACTCGCAGACTAACATCCATTCGAAAAACCTGTCCGCCAAACGGCGTCAAAAACGCGATTTTTAACGCCGTTGGCATAGGTAAGAGAATCGTTCGAAAAACGGTAAGTTTGCGAATAGTCTCCTCTCTTAACCTATGTCCAGTTGATACGCTTCCAGCAAGTAATAGGCGCCGTGCTGCTCGGGGTACTGACCCTAGCGTGCACCGCTAAAAAAGCGTCGACGCTCCCCTACCCTGCCGTCGTCGTTGCGGCTCATTATGAGCAACTGTATCGCATGGCGCTCTGGTGCGTGTACACCAAGGACTTGGATAGCGCTGTATTCAGGAAAAAAGTCCAGGTCGATTCTATCCAAGCGTTGCAGCGCCAGCTGCTCACTATAAAACGCCACTTGGAGAAAGTTGACCAAAGAGGCACCTGCATTCGCTTCACGTTCGACGCGGATTTTAAGACGCCGGCCCAGCTTGCCTTAATGAATAAGCTCTGTGGGTACAGCTGTGGCTATAACCCCCACAATAGATTATCCCCCGTGGCGGCCGTGTGGGTCAATGAGAAGGATGGGCTAATTGATTCCGTCTTGGACTACAACAACATTATCCATTCTGCTGGGCCGTCCCCGCGCTTTCCCGGCAAACAGTTTATGCCCTGGAATAAAGACCAACCCTGTAAAGCGGCTTTTCTGCGGCAAAATAAAGCGTGGCTCACCGCGGACTTGCGGCAGTTATGCCATGATAAAAACATCGTGTCTCGCTAGTAAGAGGCTGGCTCTCTATGCTCGCGTCGGCACTATAAGACAGCGGCCAGACGACAGAGAACCACCTTTGGGAGCTGGGGGCTTTCGCCAAGCGACTAGCCTACTCGGTCTCTCAGGAGTATTGTGGCTATGACAGCGCGGAGCGACCTACTTGCTAGCGTCGCTTCGATGTAGTGCTCTTTTATAGCTTCAACCGACTCAGTCGCGAGAGCGTAATCGAACCGTTCAACCATCTGCCACGATTCACCTGAGCGTATCGAGCTTGTTCACCTAAACGACTGTTTTCCTGAACTCACACATCCGTTCATCATTGGCATTTCCGAGGCTGTGGTTGTCAGCGCATTGGGGACCAAAAGCGCCCCATTAAGTTGTAGCTTGCCCACCTAAAGCTTCCTCTTGCCTTTGATTACTTCTTCTTCCGTGCTGCGTTGGCCGCGTGGTCCCATCACCCCACGGTACTTGCTATTGCTGGCCGCCCTCTGGCTGCTGGCCCTGCCCGCCTGGGCCACCCCGCTGCCCCCGGACACCGCCGCGTTGCGCATCAAGCGCTTGCCCGCCGACGGCCTGCTACTCAACAAAGGCTGGCGCTACCACGCCGGCGACAACCCGGCCTGGGCCCGGTCCGGCTTCGACGACCGCGCCTGGGACACGCTCAACCCCACCCGGCCCCGGCCCGAGTTGCCGCAGCGCTTGAGCACCGGCATTGGCTGGTTACGACTGCGGCTGCGTCCTGGCGACAGCCTGCGCCGGCATGCCCTTCTGCTGCAAGCCGGCCGAAACCTCGCCGGGGCCTACGAGCTGTATCTCAACGGGCAGCTGGTGCAGCGCCAGGGCGTGCTGGACCCGGCCCTTGCCCAGGTGCGCCCGATGACCACCCAGCCGGAGCCGGTAGAAGTGCCCGGCACCGGCCCCGCCACCCTGGTGCTGGCTGTGCGGTTTGCGCCCTGGCAGCCGGTGATGATGAAGGCTTTTGTGCAAGGCCCCCTGTTGGCGGTGCGACTGTGCGGTGGCGCGCAGCTCCGGCAGGCCGAACGAGAACGGGTCGAGGCCCGACCCGCCTTTCTGGTGACGGGGTGCGTGGCGGCGCTGCTTACGTTGCTGCACATCGCCTTCTTTCGCTACAACCCCGCTCGGCGCGCCAACCTCTATTTTGCTCTTTACGCCGGAGCCTTGGGACTGGCAGCGCTGGGGTTTTACTACTTCCGGGGGCTGAACATAGCCAGCACCGGCTTGTTCTTGGGCTTGGTGGCCGCCGCCTACGAGCTGTTGGTCATGAGCAGCCTGTGGGCGGTGCGAGCGCTCCATGAGCTGTTTGGGTTCCGGCCTGGCCGGCTCTTTGCCGGCTTGTGTGTGGCCTGTGGGGCAGGGGCGGCGTATTATGTTTTTTTTGGCAACGATGCTTCCGGGTTCTTGTACTTTTTGGGGGCCATTCTGCTGGCCACGGCCGAGCAGTTGCGCCTTACGGGCCGGGCCTTGCGCCAGCGCCGGGGCGGTGCCCGCATCATCGGCGCGGGCTTTGCCCTCACGCTGCTGGTGGCCTTGGGCTCGATACTCGGGCCGCTGTTCCTCGCTGAAACGTCGGTATTAGTCGACGCCCTCATCTTCCCTTTCCTCTTCTTGCCGCCGGCGCTGGCCATCTCCCTGTTTCTGGCCCGCGAGTTTGCCCTCGATGCCGAATTGCTGCAAGTGAAGCTGGGCGAAGTCGAGCAGCTCTCGGTCCAGACCCTGGCCCAGGAACAGGAGAAACAAGCGCTGCTGGCCGCCCAAAACGAAACCCTGGAAACGCAGGTGGCCGAGCGCACCGGCGAGCTGCAACGCTCCCTCACCGACCTGCGCGCCACGCAGGCGCAGCTCATCCAAAAGGAGAAGATGGCCAGCCTAGGCGAGCTCACGGCCGGCATCGCCCACGAGATTCAAAACCCGCTTAACTTCGTCAATAACTTCTCGGAAGTCAGCACCGAGCTGGTGGAAGAGCTCCAAAAGGCGCTGGCAACTAGCGATACAGCCGAGGCCACCGAATTGGCGCGCGACGTCGCCCAAAACCTAGGCAAAATCACCGAGCACGGCAAACGGGCGGCGGCCATTGTCAAAGGCATGCTCGAACACTCGCGCACGAGCACCGGCGAGCGGGCCCCGACTGACATTAATCAGCTGACGGACGAGTACCTGCGCCTGGCCTACCAGGGCCTGCGGGCCAAAGACAAGAGCTTCAACGCGGCGCTGGACACGGGCTTTGCGCCGGGCCTGCCGCTGGTCGAAGCGGTGGGGGCGGACGTGGGTCGGGTGCTGCTCAACCTGTTCGGCAATGCCTTCTACGCCGTGCGCCAGCGCCAGCAACTCGGCGAGGCGGGCTACGCGCCCGCCGTTGCGGTGAGCACCAAGCAGGTGGGCGGGCGGGTTGAAATCCGGGTAACGGACAACGGCACGGGCATGCCGGCCGCGGTGCAGGCCAAAATCTTCCAGCCTTTTTTCACCACCAAGCCTACCGGCGAGGGTACGGGCCTGGGCCTCTCGCTGAGCCATGACATCATCGTCCAGGGACACGGCGGCTCGCTGAGTGTGGAGAGCCAAGAAGGACAGGGCACGACGTTCTGCGTGGCCTTGCCCCTGAACGGGGCAGGCCATTAGCTGGCAAATCAAATGCTCCTTTCCTTGAACGCCTAGTAGCTGGCCGGCACCAGGTGCCAGTAGGCCGCTGTAGCGCCGGACGAGTTTAAGAAACCCGTCTACGGAACGAAGTTCACGAAACACGCCGAGGGAATGAGTTTCGTGAACTCTTAAATGGGACCTTAGTCCCCGCCAAAGGGCTACGCCCGCCGCGCCCCGGCGAGAAGTACAAACCCGTACTTATTTCGAGCGTTGTCCGAGAACGCGGATTATGTAAAACGCGCGCTGTCTTATTTAAATCACCCTTCTGCGGAACACCGTTCACTAGCTCACCGACGAATGGCTACACCAAGTCGATAAAAACAGTCGTGCCCTCGTTTTCATGACTTTCGAGCCAGATTTTACCGCCGTGCAGGTGCACGATTTGTTGGGTGATGTACAAGCCCAGGCCGTTCGTGGATTCTCCGTAGAGGCCCGCGCGCGCCGCGGCGCTGAACTTATTGAACACGTGGGCCTGTAACTCGGTGGGGATGCCGATGCCCGTGTCCTGTACCGACAGGCGCACCCCGTCCTTATGGGCTTGCAAACGCACGCTTACCTGGCCATCAGCTGGGGTGAATTTGAGCGCGTTGGTGAGCACGTTGTCCACGACCCGCCGAAACCGGTCGGGGTTGAAAGAAGCGAGCAGCACCTTCGCTGGCGATTCCAACGTCAACGCGATGCCTTTCTGCTGAGCGGCAAGGCGGTGTAGCGTGAGCTGTTTGTCCAAAAAATCATGGCAATCGAGCCGGTACTTTTTCAGCTTGTTTGCTTCCAACTCGCCGAGGTAGAGCACTTCTTTGAGCAGGGTGTTCGCCTCCTCACAGGATTGCTTAATCAACTGATGCAGCCGGGCGGATTCGCTGGCAGTGGAGGGAGAACCCGACGCGCTATGTTCCAGCAATTGTACTATCAATTGAATATTGGCGATGGGATTCTTTACATCATGGACTACCAACTGCAGGACGGTTTCTTGCGCCTCGTAGAGGTGCTGGTTGGTCTGCTCCAGTTCCTTGCGCTCCGTGATGTCTTGCAGGGATGTGTACCCCAACTCGCCAGCTTCGTCGTCAAATAAGACCGACGTCACCTGGCACCAAAACGAGGACCCATCTTGGCGCACCATGAGCGTTTCTAGAATAAAATAGGGCGTTTTGCGTTCCCAGAGCTCTTTTTGCAGCTCTTGCCACTCCGGCACGTGGTCGGGATGCGCAAATTCAATGATTTTGTGGCCCACCAACTCGTCGAGGCGCGTCAAGCCAAGCATGGCCACGGCCGCCGGATTGACCTGATGAATGGTCAGCTCCGCATCGATGATTTTATTGCCCAAGGGCGAGTGGTTGAAAACGGTGTGAAACCGGGATTCGCTCGGCTGGCTTTCTGCTCCATCCGCTTGCTTATCAGCCGCCACCATTAAACGACTGCTCCGCTTCGGCGTGTTGGCCTTCGACGGGTTATGTTTCTGATTATCAGTGTCTGACATGATGGAGTAGAAATATCGCAGAACGCAGTACGTGCTCCCTCGGGACATAGGTTGTGAAAACCTCCTTTCGGTGCACGACAGCAGCCGGTTCCCCCATTTAGTGGGTAACTGGTCCTTGACGCGCGGGACGAGTTTAGGAAACTCGTCTACGAATTAGGGTTTACGGAATAGCCCGAAGGGATGAGTTTCATATACGCCGGAAACAAGGCTTGACAAGGTAAAGGGCCCCGCAGGCCGCATCCTGAATGGCAGCCAAAATCCGCTCTTATTCCAAAAGTGGGTCTATGACAGTTTTTATAGTAAGGGACTATTCCTACATACACTACCCCAGCAGTTCACCAGTGGCGCGTTGGCAGTTCGCTCAGGCATCCTTCAAGGTACGTGGTCTCGGATTTGCTGAATCTTCTCCTTATTCAGTGGTTTGGATAGAAATCCCGTGACCAACGGGTGCGCTTGGGCGCGAGCGTTATCCGCCGGCGTCAGGGACGAGGTGAGCAAGTACACGATGCACTGACCTTGCAACTGCTCCTCGTGACGCTGGAGCATCTCCAAAAAGTCCCACCCGCTTATCAGGGGCATGTTTAGGTCCAGCAAAATGACTTGCGGCACCCGGCCGGCCGGTACCTGTTGCAGCAAAAAGGCCAGGGCTTCGGGTGGGGACTGGAACGAATTAACCGTATCGGATAAGCCTTCGTGCAGCAGGAGTCGTTCCGTCAAAAACAGGGACGTCGCGTTGTCGTCAATTAAGACCGTGTACATGGGCAAGCTTAGGGTAGGGTAATAGAAAATTGGGTGCCTTGGCCTACCGCGCTCCTTACTTGAATATGCCCGCCCATGCGTTCGACGTGGGCCTTGACCAAATACAGGCCCACGCCCCGGCCGGGGATTTTCAAGTGAAACCGTTTGTAGAGCTGAAAAAGGTTGTCGCCGGCTTGCGCCAGATCGAGGCCTACGCCGTTGTCAGCGAACGAAATCACCTTGGCTGACCCGGCTTCGTCCCTGGCCGTCAGTTCCACTCGCAACGGACGGTCCGGGTCGCGGTACTTGATGGCGTTGGACAACAGGTTGAAAAAAATGCTGTAGAAGTAAGCGCGGTTGCCGCGCACTCGAAACCCGTTGGGAATCGTGGTGTGCAGGGTGCCCCCACAGTTGTGCAGCACGTCTTGCAGCGTTTGTAAGACGTGCTGCACGACTTCGGCCAACGGCACGTCCTCGGGCACGAGCAGACTATCCTGGTCGCGGACCGCTAGCACGGTGTTCAGGTCTTGCAACACTTGGTCGAGCTGTTCCAGGCTTCCTTGCAAGTGGGACCGGACGCGCTCGAAGGCGGGGGTGTCCGCTTTCTCGATGCCGAGCAGGCCTACCAGCCCGAGGGCGTTAGCCAGGGGCTCACGCAGGTTGTGCGAGACGATGTAGGTAAACTGCTGTAAATCTCTGTTTTGGTCAAATATCTCTTGCTGGTGTTGCGTTTTTTCGGTAATGTCCCGCGCCACCATATGGACCCCGACCACTTTTCCCTGGTCCACCAAGGGTACCTTCACCACGTCCCAGTACCGGGGCGCGGAGTTTCCCTGCGCGGCGTACACCTCGAAGCGCACAATTTTGCCGGTGAAGGCTTCCAACAGTTTTTCCCGGTACAGGCCCCGGACTTCCGGGGCCAGAAACTCATCGTACACGTGATTCACCACTTCTTCTTCGCGCTTCTCCACCAGCGTGAGAAAAGCGGGGTTGGCGTCTAGGATAACCGACGCTTCGTTTTGGCACAGAATCAATTCGGGGGTGTTCTCAAACAGAGAGCGGAACCGAATTTCGGTCGCGGCGATGGACAAAGCGGTGCTCATAGACTTGCCTTAGTAACGTAGCACGTCGTCAATCTCTCGCCGCTGCAACGCTATAAGGTACGGGGAACGAATGGGTTGCGGCTAAAAAAGAGTGCGGAATCCGGATAATAAGCTAACACGGCTGACCTTACCTAGACGAAGGAGAACCACTCGCATGGGCCGTTCGCCTTTTACTGTTACCTCGTGGAGAACGGTCGAAAGCATATGTAAGACAGGGTGTCCCTGCTAAAACATTGCTTAACTAGGCGCTTACATCCTGTAAGACGCCCCGCCATTGCAGCCTGAATCCGGTACGACTGAAATCCCAGCGAGTAAGACAGGTCCCGAAGATGTACTTCTATCTTTTACTTGCCGAATAACACTTGGTATAAGGTTTATCGCCTACTTACTTTTAAGCCCTTCCTATTCCCAGGTAGGTACACTCCCCGCACAAGGCGATGGTGAAGCTAGCTCCTTTGCACCTAGAACAGGTGACGCCCTTTTACACCTGGCTCCAAGACCCCGAAGTCATTGAATACTCGCTCTCCACTTTCCAGCAGCTGAAGACCCCGCAGCAGATTGACCAGTGGTTTGCGGCCACCTTAGCGCAGGCCAATAGCCTGAACCTGGGCATCTACTTAACCGAGACCAACGCGTTGATTGGCTATGCAGGGCTCTCGGGTATTTCCACTACCAATCACGCGGGCGAATATTTTATCTTCGTCGGCGAGAAAGCGCAGTGGGGCAAGGGCGTGGGGACGGCGGTGACGAAGCAAATCCTGCAGCTGGCCTTTACTACCCATCACCTCAATCGGGTGATGCTCACCGTGTCGGAAAGGAATACGGGCGGCTTGCGCGCCTATGCCAAAGCGGGCTTTGTCGTGGAAGGGCGCTTGCGAGAGGCGGCGTGTCGGCGGGGCGTCTTTCACGATAAAATCGTCATGTCCGTCTTGAAAGCAGACTGGCAGCTGCCAGGCGTAGCGGGGTGCTAGCCCCGCGAGGCCTTTCGTCCGGTAACGTCTTCTGGAGTTAAGTATGGTACTCGCCACCAACTAGCAAGCAGTCCCAGCGGCGGCTTTGGGAGCAACTATTCCCGAAGACCAGTGCGCCTCACAGTAGCCCCTATAAGTTGCTTAGCTGGTAGACCGTAAACTGTTCTTAGAACGGGGATTATGATAAGTAACGCACTTGCTATCGCTTAATTAACAACTATTTGTGCTTATACTATTAAGCAGTCAAACGTTTGGCAAACGTTGTAAGCTCGGCATTGTCGTTTAAAGTCTCCTTTACTTGGTCCGTACTATTTACTACTAGTCCTTTAAGCCAAACCACCCAGGACCAGCTAGTAAAAGCGCGATGCAGGTTGACCTACTCAGGGCGTGGTGCCTCACGAATAAGCCTGTTTGCTTGCACAAGTGCACTTGACCCGCGTTGAGGTTAAAACCGGCTAAACAAGCCCGCGACGGCCTTACCTTTCGGGGCATCGTGCATCGTAGCGGGTAGCGATAGGTGCCTGCCTGATTTGTTTGCTTTTCTCCTATGACCCCTGTCTCCTCTCAGTTGCCTGACGCGGAAGCCGCTCGTCTGCGCAGCCTGCGCGCGCATGACGTGCTGCCGACGCTTTCTGAGCCGGTGTTTGATGAGTACGTGGCCCTGACGGCCCGCATTTTTAGCTTGCCTATCTCGCTTATTTCCGTGGTGACGAAAGATACCGTGTATTACCCGGCCAACCAGGGTATGCCCGGCAACGACCAGCAGCAGCGCGTCGAAGCGCTTTGCTCGACGGCCATTGCGCAGGCGCACACCGCCATTTATTGCGATTTAGACCGCGAGCCTAGCGCTAGTATTCCGCCCGAAGCCTGGCAGGCGGCCCAGGACAACGAGCTGCGCTTCTATGCCGGCGCCTTGGTGTTCTTACCCGACCAACGCCCGCTTGGAACGCTGTGTATCATTGACCGCCGACCGCGCACTTTCACGGCTGAGGAGCAGCATATTCTGGAGCTGCTCGCCGCCCTGGTTAGCCAAACCATTGTTGTGCGCCATCGCTGCCGGGCCCAGCCCGAAACCGATGGCGTACCATGGGAGCGGTTAAGCAACGAGCTGCAGGAAGAAGTACAAGCCCTCAATGCGCTGGTGCGCTACCTAGCCGCCCGTTTCGGCACCATGGTTCCGGTCCCGGCTACCTTCCTAACGCAGGTGGAAAGCCGCATCCGCGACTTGCAGGAACTACTGGACGACTATTGTTCGTAAGTAACTAGTGATTCGCTGCCTAGTACAATCTTCTACATAACTTCCTTTAAATCCTTCACTCGCGTTAGCTGAATAAGGCTAACGAGAGGCCCTCGAAAACTACTGCTGCGACTAGCGTAGGGGCACGCCCTAAGCGGCGGCTATCTGCCGCAGAGCGGCCCGTACCTCGGCCCGCAGGGCCTGGATGACTAACTGGGCTTCTTCGTCAATCGAACGCTGGTACTGCTGGGCAGCCGGCGTGGTGGCCGACTCTTCCCATTGGCCCAGCGACCGTAGCGTGTCAATACGCGTGAGCGAGGTGCCAATGCTGCGATGAATAGTATCCCACATGGCCTGGGCTACTTCGGGCCGCTTCAGCACGGCCAGGCGCAGGTCGAACAGTTCCAATACGACGTCAGCCAGGGTGGCCAGCCGCTGCTGCTCTAGCGCCGAGAGGGCGCGGGGCTGGTGGTCAATCAGGCAGAGCGAGCCGATGTTGTAGCCCGTGGAGGTGTGCAGAGGGTGGCCCGCATAGAAGCCCAGGTTAAGCTGCTGAGCAGCCACTTGGTTGGTGAGCTGGCAGGGGTCGGCGTGCAGGTCCTCAAACAAGGTAGTTGTATCGTGCAGCACGGCTACAGAGCAGATACTGTCCGGCCGGTCCACGACGCGCAGGTCCGGCAGACCAAAATTGCCCGTAAATTCGACCGTGTCCTTCGCCACGAGCGAAATCAGAGCAATAGGTACCTCAAAGAGTTGGGCCACGAGGCGTACTAGCTCATCAAAAACGGCGTCGGGAGTGGTTCCCAGGAGCTGGTAGGCCTGCAAGGCAGCGAGCCGCTGCGTATCGTTGGCCGGAATAAGATGGGTATAATCAGTCATTGGTAACAAACAGCACAGAAGCTAGAAAGACTTAGAAAATTTGGGTATTCCACAAGCCGACTAGCTTGTTTGTGCTACAAGTCACTAAGGACTGTGGCGCCTGCCATAGAGTAGGGCAACTAGTCCGCGGTGCCTTATGCTCCTTAACAAGCTTAGCTAAAGTCTTCATTTGCTTTAGCTTTACCAAGCCTTTGCTTAGGCCTATGCAGCTGGCCACAAAAGGCCTCCGCTACCGGAGTAGCAGAAACCAAGGTTACTTAAGCGGGTAATTATGCTTACCGGCACCTCTTCGGCTTAGTCCGCTTTGTACATCATGTGACGCGCTAATTTCAAACAAGGACTAGGCTGCCTGCTACTTAATAGCCGTAGCCTAGCCACCCGACTAAGCAAAGTGCTGGGCTAAAATGGCCGTAACCTTCTCCTTGGTGAGCGGCTTATTTAGAAAACCGGCAATGGGCATTTGCTCCGCCCGCGTTTGGTCCACGGGATGCAGCGAGGTGGTCAGCATGACGATGACGATGGTCTGCTGCTGCACCAGTGGCAGCTGGGCGTAGGCTTCGAGAAAGCCCAGGCCATTGAGCACGGGCATGTTCATGTCCAGCAAGATAAGATGGGGACAAGCCGCGCTATCGGGTCCCAGACACGTTTGGCCCAGCGTGCGTAAGCCCTGCTCCCCGTTTTCAGCCGTGAGCACCTGCTGGGCTACCCCCATACGGGTCAGCAGCGCCTTATTGAGGAAATTGGTCGTGGGGTCATCATCGATGAGCAGCACGCTGGAGAGAGGAGGCATCGCGAAGGACCGCTTAGGCGGGAAAAGTGAGGGTAAAGGTGGTGCCCGCGTCTACCTGGCTCTGCACGGCGATGGTGCCCCCGCCGTTTTCGACCAGGCGCTTGGTAATATAGAGGCCCACCCCGGTGCCTTCGACGTGGGTGTGCAGGCGCTGAAACAAGCCAAAGAGCTGCCGTTGTTGCACCTCGCTCAGGCCCAGCCCATTGTCCTGCACCTCCAGCACCACGCGCGGCCCCGCCGGAAAGGCCCGAACCCAGACCTGGGCCGGCCGGTCGAAGGCCCGGTACTTGACCGCGTTGCTGAGTAGATTGTAGACAGCGGAGCGCAGGTTGGCCGGCGAGAAGGAGGCCATTAGTTCCGGCGCGACCGCGACCGTGAGCTGGGCGTTCGCGTCCGCAATTACCGGGGCCAGGTCCAGGCGCACCGATTCAACTACGGCGGCCAAGTTGACCGGCTCGGCGGGGCCGGTGTGGGCCAACTGGAGTTTGGACAAGTCCGTGAGTTGGCCGATGGTGAGTTGGAAGCGCGTCGTGGTTTGCGCGAGTAAGTCCAGCAAGTGGGCAATCATCTCGTCTTGCTGCACTTCGGCCGGCAGCGTCTCCCGCAGGGCCAGGGTAATGCTCTCGATGTTGGTAATCGGGGCCTTGAGGTCGTGCGAGGCCGTGTAGACGAACGTGTCCAGGTCCACGTTGGTGCGCGTAAGCTGGGTGTTGCTCTTATTCAACTCCTCGTTGGTGGCTGTCAGCTCCTCGTTGATAGCGGCTAACTTCTCGTTCAGAGAGTCTACTTGCTGGCGGGCCTGTACTTGGGAGGTGACATCTACGGCCACGCACATAATGCCGGTAATACTTCCCTCGGCCTCACGCACGGGTACGTAAGTGAAACTATAATAACCGGTTTCCCCTGCGCGATGGTGGGGCAACTGCGCCGCCTGCTCCTGCGCCACATATGCCTGCCCCGTGTGCCAGACCTGGTCGAGCAGGTCCCGATAGCCTTGTTCGGCCAGGGCCGGAAGCAGGTCAAAGTAACGCTGGCCCAGGACCTGGTCGGGGGCGCTGCCCAGCATGACGCCCATGCTGGGGTTTACCACATCGAAGACGTACTCGGCCCCGCGCACGACGAAAATGGCGACGGGGGCCTGCTCAAACACTTCTCGCAACTGCCGCTGCTGCCTGGCGCGCTCCTGGCGGGCCAACACCTGCTCAGTGACATCGAAGGCGATAAGAGAGATACCGGCCACCTCCCCGTTTTCCCGGTAGGCCTGGTAGGTGAAGTCGAAGTACGTGGTGCGGGGCGCCAGTCCGGGAGCAGGCACTGGGGTAAAGGGCAGCTCCTGACCGAAGTACGTCTCGCCCGTCTGGTACACGCGGTCCAGCAGGGCGATGAACCCCTGCCCACCTAGCTCCGGGGCCGCTACTACCGCATCCAGGCCCACGAGCGGGCGCCCGGCAAACAGGGCCTGGTAGGCAGGGTTGACGTACTCGAAGCGGTGGGCGGGCGCGCGCAGCAAGGCCACCAGCGCCGGGGTTTGCTCAAATACCTGGTAGAAGGCCAGGCGCTCGGCCGCCTGGTGCTGGGCGGTGGCCAGCAGCTGCGCTTGCAGTGCGGTGGCCTGCCGGCGGGTGCGCACCTGCTCGGTCACGTCCACGGCAAACACCAGGATGCCCTGGGTCTGGCCGTTCCCATCGGCCATGGGCTGGTAGGTAAAGTCGAGGTAGTGCTGCACGGGCGGCTCGCCCGGCAGCGCCAGCAGAAGGGCGATTTCTTTGCCCTCGAAGGTCTGACTGTTGCCGTACACGTTGTCGAGCAGCTCAATAAAGCCTTGCTCAGCTACTTCGGGCAGGGTTTCGGCCACCGTGCGGCCGACCTGCACGCGGCCCTCCGTCAACTGCTGGTAGCGCGCGTTGGCAAACGTAAAGCGATGGTCGGGCCCGCGCAGGGTGGTAATGGCAGCGGGTACCTGCGCCAGAATCTGGTTGAGTAGGTGTTGCTGCTCGGCCAGCTCCTGCGTGCGCGCCTGCACGCGGGCTTCCAACTCCTGGTTGAGGTGCTCAACCTGCCGGCGGGCCGCCACTTGGGCCGTCACATCGTAGGCGAAATTCAGGACGCCGTCGATGCGGCCTTGGGCATCGCGCAGGGCCTGAAAGAACACGTCGAAGTAGCGCACTTCCGGCTGGCCCGTGTTGGCGTAATCCGCGGCGGCGGGCATTTCGTGGCCGTAGAACGGCTCGCCGGTCTGGTAGACCTGGTCGAGCAGCTCAAAAAACTGTTGGCCTTCCAGCTCCGGCAGGGCCTGACGGACGGGCAGGCCCTGGAGCACACGGGCGGGAAACTGCTGCTGATAGCGCGGGTTCACCAGGTCATACACGTGGTCTGGTCCGCGGTTGGTGGCCACTTGTGCTGGCAGTTGCAGCAAGATGTTATGCAGGTGCTGGCGCTGGGCCTCGGCTTCGGCGCGGGCCTGCTGTTCGCGGGCCTGACTCTCGCGTAGGGCTACTTCCACGGCACTTCGGTCCTGGTCTGAGGTGTCGGTAAAGCTGACCACAAGCCAGTCGCCGCTGCGCCGGGCGGCGAACTGGAAGTAGTTATCCAAGTCGTTGGCCTGGTAGTTCACCGCATAAGCCTGCGTTTCGCCGGTTTCAAACACCCGCCGGTAGTACTCGAAAATGCCCGTCGCAACGGTGTGGGGGAAGCGCGTGAGGGCGGTACCGCCCGGCCGCTCCGGCAGGCCGGTCATGCGCTGCCCAGCCGGATTGAGGTATTCGAGGGCGAAATCCACGACGTCCGTACCCGTTGGCCCATAGAGCGGGCGCACGAGGTGAATAGCGGTCAGCGAAACCGCCAGTACGTCGAGGAGCAGGCCCTCCGGCCGGAAAGGAGCAGCAGGGGGTGATACAGGGGCACCAGAGGCCATAAAGCAGACGGAAGCAAACGAGCAGGAAAGGAGCTGCGCCGCCGATTGACGCATCAGAACGGCGGGCGAATACCTGTCTACGCAAAGCCTCCCCAAAGTTATGGGTACCCTGATTCTGCCAGGTATTTCGGCAATGCGTTCAGCTAGCGGTCTGACCAGCTAGGGCTCACGGTCCCACTTGGCTTCCTGGAAGGCAGAATCAAAGAGCTTAACTGTTAAGCCGGCCCAGGTGGATCAGAAAGGTGCGCCATATTGAGGCCCCCTTCGATGAGTGCTAAGAGCTAGCCTATGGGGCGTCTCAGCAGCTCAAAAAGTAGGGTCTGAATCAATAGTGGGAGACCGGTACTTTCTGAGCCAGCAGAGGCGTTCGAAAAACCCTCTCGCAAAACGGCCCTGAAAACCACGTTTCCAGGGCCGTTGGCGTAGGTGGGAAAGTCGTTCAAAAAACAGTAGGTTTGCGAATGCGATAAGCTGGACCTGGCTACCACCGCCTCAGTCCTCTCCCAAGAGCCGGGCTTTCTGCTGGCTAAACTGCGCTTCGGAGAGCACCCCCGCCTCTCGTAACTCAGCTAGCTTGCGCAATTCATCCGCCACCAACCCCGGCGGCGGCTGTTGCGCCTGCAGCAGCTGGGTGGCGAGCGCGGCTCGGTCGTGCGCTTCCTGCGCTAAGGATTTGGAGAGCCCCACCACCAGCGCGCCCACCAGGGGGGAGAGCAGCAAGCTAATGAAAAAGGCGGCGGTGCTCCCAATTTTCTTCTGCTGGCCCAGGGAGGCCACCAGCAGGGAGAAGATAAACCAGAGAATGATGATGCCCATTGCAGCTGCGAACTAGAAACCCCAAGATAGGTCCTGCCGCCACAGCCCCCAGGGTTGCGCAGCCGCAGCATCCGATTACTGCGGCTGCTACGGGTGGCGTTGACCTATTTATTCTATTACGTGAGGTCGTTAGCGTAGGGCGTAATTTTTTCGAGGAGTGCGCAAGCACGGCAACTCATAGCTGCTGCCCTCACTCCTATCGCGCCCTCCAAAAAAGGTCCGTTAAATGCATGGAGTACTACTGTCGTATTAACGTCCCAGACAGACCACTTTTACGGGTTCTTTTGCATAGCCTTTTTTGTAGGCTAGCCCTCGAATGGCTTTTCAGTTACCGCCAATGCCCACCAGTAGGCATCAGGTGAATCTGGCTTTCGAGCGACGTGCTCTGCTGGTGGAAGCGGCCCAGCGCACCAGCTAACAAGAGCTGATCATGAGAATTGTCCTCCAAAGTGGCCAGTAATCGAGCATAGTAGAGGCGGATAGTAGTCATTTCATCGAAGGCTATGCGTAGTCGGTGTGGCTTATGTTTCCCAGGCAAACGGGGCTGCAATTCCATTATGGCCAAACCTTGCATGCGTTGGGTAAGCTTGGCCAAAGGTTTCAGACTTAACGCCTCGGGAGTTGTCCAGCGCTGCTGGTCAATGTCGCGGTACAATAGTTCTTGATAAACAGTGTTGAGCGCATTGTAGAGTAGCACGGCCATACCGCTATCGAGTTCGACACGGCAGCTAAGATGAGGAAGCTTCATATGGTAGGAGGAAGCAACTAAAAGGCCCTCCATAAATAATTGTATATCAGCGCCAAATTTACTCAGCTAGCCCCCGCACGTTACCGTGTATGTGTCGGAAAATTTAGTCAATTTTTCACATCTCAGACGTGTTTTTGCACAGACTGAGAGTTGAATCAGAGAACTAATAGGTCTCAAATATAAAGAGCAATACCCACCTACTACTAGGTGAATTATTGCACTTAGTAATAGGTGGGTATTTAGTTGTAATTTTACACCTAGATTTGCACCTCAACTTAAAAGCTAAAGGCATGATTTTCACTGTAGGCGGTATTAAGGGCGGTACTGGCAAAACAACTATCTCTACAAACCTAGCTGTCTGGCTCTCAAAGCAGGGAGCTGATATTCTGCTAGTCGATGCGGATGAACAGGAGTCAGCTTCTGACTTCACTGCTTGGCGCGACGAAACCCACAAAGGAGAATTGGGCTACACCTTGGTACAACTGACTGGGGGGGCAGTACGCCGCCAAATTGAACAGCTCCGCCCCAAGTATGACCACATTGTTATTGATACAGGTGGGCGAGATACGGCAAGCCAACGAGCAGCACTATTTGTGTCGGATGTGTATCTGCTACCCTTCGCCCCTAGAAGCTATGAAATCTGGACCCTATCCAAGGTGTTGGCTTTACTGAATGAAGTGCAGCCGGGGCGTCTTACCCCCCTAAAGATTTACTCTTTTCTGAATAAGGCAGATACCCGCGGTCAAGACAACGGGGAAGCCACGGAGGTGCTGCGTGAAAACGCAGAACTGAATTACGTAGATTTTTCAGTGGTCAATCGCAAGGCATTTGCGACAGCTGCTAGCAAAGGGTTATCCGTCTTTGAAGCCATGCCGCACGATGAGAAAGCAGTGGCAGAGCTGGAAGCATTGTTTCACCACATTACGAAGTAAACAATATGGCTGTCTCTCCCCCACCCCGTAAACCTGCGGCCAGTGCGCCGGAGCCGTCTACTCGCAGCAAGCTAGACGAAAAGAAAATAGATGCTATCATAAATCGAGGCAGCTCCTCAATAGCTTCAAGTGCTCCTGATGCAGTTCAACTCAAGAATTTCAACATCAAAATTCCGGCAGACACCTTAGTGAGTATAGACGAAGTACGAGCTAAGCGCCCCCGAAAACCGACCAGCCCCAAGCTTGGCATATCTACTCAAGATTGGCTGCTAGAAGCGATTGCCGAGAAACTAGAGCGAGAGCAAAAAAGATATAAAGTAGGTGCAGTTTAGCACCTATAAATAGGTTTATTTTAACACCTAATTACGTAAGCAAACAGCACTCTATTTTGCACGTAGTTTTACACTTATTTATAAGTGTAAAACTACGTGCAAAATAGAGTGCTGTTTGCTTACGTAATTAGGTGTTAAAAT
>NZ_JBHUFD010000007.1:0-12164 GCF_042681145.1 Hymenobacter bucti | reverse complement strand
GTACGTCAGCATAACGCACTCACGAATGCCCGCTATGAATACACGCAGTTGCAGCTAGACTTGCTTTTTTTCATCATCTCCAAACTGCGGAAGGGCGAAACAGATACTGTCTACAAACTAGACATTATGGAGCTGTCTAGCCTGACTGGTAAGCGATACAATGGGGCTTACCTACAAAAAGCCACAGCTGATATGGGTTCTCGTATGCTGGAAGTAGAAGATGCGAACGAGTATCAACAGCTTTGGATGTTCCAACGAATACGCTACCTCAAAGGGCAAGGAATCATTGAATTTGACTTAACCAGACATGTTTTACCCTACCTGTTTGAACTCAAAAACAACTTCACCAGCTACGCGCTGGCAGCTGCACTTCGTCTCACTAGCAAATACGCTAAGCGCATTTACCCGCTATGTAGCCAGTGGAAAGACCTAGGCGAAACGAAAAAGTATGACATAGAGGAATTTAAGAGGATGCTCGGTCTGATTGACGAGAAGGGAAATGACAAGGTTGAAAGGGTTAGCGACCTAAAAAGCAAGGTTTTAGATATTGCGGTCAAGCAAATCAACGAGCATACAGAACTCCACGTCAGCTACAAGCTAGAGAAGAAGGGTAAAGCTTTCAAAAACATCATTTTCACGGTTAAGCCCCAAGCCTTAGCCGAAACTATCCCCTTTGAACTGGTACAGGGCGCGGCGGCTCCGGCTGGCCTTCAACAGCACCAAGTGGACAACGCTGGTCGCCTACTGGCTCAAATTGGCATCATCACGCCCACCCTCGTGGCCACTATCCTTGGCAATGCTGCCCACGTCGCGGCCTGCAACAAGTTCGCCCACGACCTAAAAACTGGTAAACACGCTAAGGCGCACTCGCTCTCGGGGCTACTACTGACGGTGCTGGGAATTAAAAAAGCCAATAGCGGGCCGCTATTCGACAAGCCAGCTGAGGTTAAGTAACTTCCCCGCTACTTCCCGAAAACCCGTTGCCAGAAACCCTTTTTAGTTGGCTCTGGTGCTGGCTCTGATATGGGTTGTGTTACTAGGACCTCTTTTGACTCAGGAATTCGCTTTTGCAGTTCGCCCAACTGTTCGCTCTGGTTAAGTAGCAGTTCCTCAATGCGTCCGATACGCTGACTATTCATTTGACTAGTCAAGGCATTCAACACGTCATTCTGCTCCAACAAGCGGTTTTGTAGTTGATGAATCGTTTGGTCACGCTCAGACAACTGCTGCTTTAATAGAGCTATCTCCAACTCCTGTTCTGGTTCACTGATGGCAGGGGGTGGGGCCTCTACTAATTCTTTGACTAGTGAGTATTGGTCAGCTAGGAAGGCTTGACTAATCAGATAAACGTTGCCTTTTACTGTTGCTTCAATTCGAATATGATTAGTCTCCGCATGTTGCTTGACTAGTCGCCGGATAGTCTGTTCCGACTTATTCACGTGCTGGGCGGCCTGCTTAATCGTCAGAAAATCAGTGTTAACTTCCATATTGGCAATGACTAGTCAGAGCTCGCAAGTTAATGCATTATCTGACTAGTCACGCAACGCTTGACTAGTCAAGCCTTAATTCTTAGATGGCTAGCTAGTTATGCGATGACTAGTCATCAATCATTCTCCGACTAGTCAGGCTGATTAGTCAGTTTTTGGCTTAGCAGCTTACCTATTAATCTCCTGCTGGTATGGACCGTTGGGATGTAAAGCATCTTCTCTAAGTAGTAGCTCTTTCTAAGCACTATCCATTCCAGCCGAGCTCATAACGTTTATTAAACGTGGGTTCAATAAACGTTATAAGCCCGGCAATACTGCATAGATTTAGTTATGGGATATGAATATGGTTTCGTCTTTACAACACCATTAACTCTGCCTCAATTAGAGGAACTCACCCATCACTTACAACTCACTCCCCGTTGGTTTTTAGTGCAGGTAGAACAACAAGCCAGCGGCTATCGACTGAGCTATGCCTATGCAGCTTCAGGGCCAATAGCTTGGGACGAAGACTTCTTGATAATAGTGTCCGCACGAGAAATCTATGTGCTCCTACATACGGCCACCGCAAGTCAGGAATCTGGTGTCCTCACCTGGGTTCAGGAATGCACAGCTACACTTGGTCTAGCAGGTGTTTTATCGGATATATAAAAACCGCACCGATTCTCAGACTTGTTCGAGAAGCCCTTTTACATATTGGAAACGGTCGTTTCTAGCATGTAAAAAGGCTTTCGTCTGAATCTGAATCACCGTTTTCTTGAACGAGGCTTACATTTCCGCAAAGCATAGGCTTACCCGAAGTGAATCATGCATCAAGTACTACTATGCTGCTGTTTGCTGCTGCCTAACCTAGCCTTTGGACAGGTAGTACAGGCGCAGCTCATTCATTTTTCCGCCGATAGCCTTCCGCCGACCTGCGGCTACTCGTTCTATGTCGCCACGCTCCACTTTCGACTGTTGGAGACCGAAGGACTGCATAAGAAGGGGGAGGAAATTCTAGTGAAAATTATGTGTGCAGACCAGTTTGGTAGAAAGGTGTACGCGAATAAGCGCACCTACCAGCTGACGCTACACTCTCCCTTGACCGAACCAGAGTGGGCCCAGAAGGAGCTTGGCCTAGATGCTCAATCAGTAGCGTCCTTCGCAAAGGAGCCTCGGCCATTTTTTTGGTGCAGCACCTTAAAAAGACTCAAGCGTTTCAAATCCTTCTTTTCGTGAACTGCTCGCAACTACCCACTATTAAGTGGGAGTAAGCCGCCATAGGGCTCAACGAGTTTAGTAAACGCTACATTAGGGTCTGGTCCTCGCCAAAATACCATACCAAGCGCAGTGACCAGTGAGACCGAAACCTACCACTTTTCCGAGGTGTGTCCGAGAAGGAATGTTATGTTAAGGGATAAAAACTAGATAACGCTTGTGCTATGCGAATCGCAGCTTTGCTGTAAAAACCATATTTTTAGGCAATGGATAAAGCCGAATTAAAAAGAAGAACAGCTGATTTTGATGATACAGCTAATGTCTGTGGAATTAGACTAGATGGTCCGGAAGAACTGTTAGAGCTTTTGTACGAGGACTTTGCTGTCAGTGTGGGCACCTTTTTTCATCCTATCAATCTGGATATTTTACTGCATGCTGGCATCGTCACCGAGGAGGTAAAAAACCTCTGTGTTGAAATAGAAGCTAAGGTGGACTACTTGACTCAAAACCCGACTATTGTTGAGCGAATTAAGGGCGACAGCAGATGGGAGGCTGTATTTGCTTTGTGTGAGCAGGTGCGCTACTTAAGGCAGCCTCATTAAACCACTGTTGGCAAACGTCATAAGCTTGTCACGTTTCTTAAACCAACGTTTAGAAAAGGTGACAAGGTGGCGAGGCATTGGGTGAGCTTCACAACCGAAAGGCTTCTATCGTCGCCTCTGCTAAGAAAGCGTGTGCTACCGAAGCTGCGCAGCCCAGTGCTACCCACTCTACCTCCCCCTGGTAAAGACACCACGAATGGTCTGGAGCAAAACAGTAGGTAGGGAGTTGGCCCTGCTGCTGGTATACGGTCACTAAGTCCGCCACTTGCCCCTGGGCCAACCAATCTTGGCGAAAGCCTGCTGCATCCAAAACGCCATTGCCCTCGTCCGCAGACCCATACAAATATGCGGACTGCTGTGGCCCGAGCACGTGGACAAGTTGGTGTACAAAGGCTTCCTCCAAGGCCGCACAACTGCCTAAGTGTGGCGGCCACTCACCATAGTGCCGCCGAATAGCGGTACTGTCAAAGGCTACGTCATACCCTACCCCAAGTTGAGCACTCACCTCGCGATAAGTAATCGGCTGTAAACGTGTAGGGTCCGGCTGGCCTTGCTGAATATGATACGTATCCCAAAAGGCAGCGCGGGCATTCAAGTCCGCAACCGTGCGCTTGGCAAACGAATAAGTGGCAATCGGGACATCGAGGTCAATCCCCAACGGGAGCAAGAGCTTGAGGTAGGCGTCATAACCACTGGATAAAGCCGGGCAAGCGGTAGCCTCGTGTGGCGGCTGGGTAGGGAGCCAGTTAAGTTGGTCTGTGATGGAAAGAGCTTGCAGAGCCATAGACTTACTCGAATTAGCAACAGGTAGGGCTTACTTAGTAGTCAATAACTGGCTGCAAACGTGAAACTACACGAGATAGCCCGGCCCCGAAAGGTGCAACTTCCGAAGCTACCCATTCTGTGGAAGCTAAACACGGCTCACGGCTCGCCAATGAGGTCGAGCGTGAGTTTCTGAACCACCTCAACGGGAAAGCACTTCCTTAGCCTGTAGCCTAATTTCCACCCTCCAAAAAACGGTGCCTGATTACGGCCCGAAAAACCGGCGTTTCCAAGCTGTAAGTGGGGGTAGCTTAGCCCTCCATTATACGAGCGTGAACTGGCTGGATGGGTGTTCCAAAAATCCCCTCTCAAAAAGCCCTAAAAACTGGCCTTCTAGGCCCCATTAGGGCCTACTTGGAAAGTGTTCCAAAAACAGTAGTTTTACAAACACTATAAGGAACGCTTTTTCACACACCATTAAATGACAACTGAAATACTTCTAAAAAGAATAGATTCCATTCTTACACTCGCAGCAGTAGCAAGAACTAAAATCTGGGATTCAATAGGCGTAAAACATGTCCATACGGAGCCATTTTACGAGTTTAAAGCAGCTGCACTCTCCCTTCTTGGAAATACGCTAGGTGAAAATCATAGTTCTTTCAAAGAATTCAAGTCGGCTATGGATAACACAAGGCTGTTGTCTTTAAACGCTGGCGTTGGTGTCTTCAAGGCATTCAGGCACGATGTCGAGGATGGGTGGCTATTTACTTTCAAGAAAATAGTATCAGCAGAAATATTCACAGATTTCTTAGAGATGGCTAGCCATCTTTTACAGGAGGGTTACAAGGATGCAGCTGCGGTGATGATAGGCGGAGTCTTAGAAGAGCATTTGCGGCAGCTTTGTGTTAAGAATGGGTTAGATGTAACTACTTTAAAAGAGGGCAAAGACATACCCAAAACTGCAGACCGAATGAACAATGATTTATCTGGTGCAGGAGTATATGGAAAGCTTTACCAAAAATCAGTAACTACTTGGTTAGATCTAAGGAATAAGGCAGCACACGGCAAATACACAGAGTATGATGAACGGCAGGTGCAACTAATGGAGGCTAGTGTGTTAGACTTTGTTGCTAAAACTAATGGTACTAGCTTATGATCGCCGCTATTTATGCCCGCATCTCAACCAAAGACAAAGGCCAGACCAACGAAAACCAAATCCGCGAGCTACGCGCCTTTGCCGAGCGGCTAGGTTACACTGTATATAAGGAGTACTGCGACCAAGAGAGTGGCGGCAGCGCCGAGCGACCCCAGTTCCAGCAACTCTTCGGCGATGCCCATCAGCGGCGCTTCGATGTGGTATTGTTTTGGAGCCTTGACCGCTTCAGCCGTGAGGGGGTAACCGAAACGCTCAATCACTTACAGAAGCTGCAAGCGGCCGGCGTTCAATTTAAATCCTTCACTGAGCAGTACCTCGACAGTACTGGCTTATTTCGGGAGGCTATTATCGGCTTCTTGGCTGCTATCGCTAAGCAAGAGCGCGTACGTTTAAGTGAGCGTATAAAGGCTGGCCAAGCCCGTAGCACGAAAAAGCCAGGGCGACCTAGCATACCTGACGAGATGCTGGCCAGTATACGAGAGGAGCTAGCCCGTGGCTCTGGCCAACGAGCTACTGCCCGCAAACTAGGTGTTTCAGTAGCTGCTGTCAACCGTTTAGCACAGGATGCCATATAATGGGTCTTTTGTGGACTACTTAGCCACCCCGCACAAAGGCCCCGAAAACGCAGGTTTTCGGGGCCTTTTTTACTACCCTTTTGTGGACTACAAAACAACTGTTTCTCGAACGACTTTGCTACCCACGCCAGCGGCCCCGAAAACACGGTTTTCGAGGCCGTTTTGCGAGAGAGTTTTTCGAACAGTCAATTACCTGCCAAGATGTGCGTTTCTTGGATGGGCACGGATTAGAGTATAGTCGTCCATTCAACGAACGACTTTCCCCCGATGTAGTGAAATCTCCCTGTTGCTCGCTGACAGAAATGCAGGTTAGTCACCAACTTAGTTAGGAGTACCTGTTCTATTTCATCGTGTCTAGCCTGGTCCTCGGGCAGGGTGGGGTGGGTAGCTTGGGTGGTCGTTCCCGCCGCAAAGGCGGCCTCCCATCGTTCCCAAATGGCCCAATCCTCCAGTGCCAATTGATAGGTTTCAGCATCCAACGGTGTTAGTAAGTAGTCCCCAGGCACCGCCTCGAAGCCGGCATCGATGCCAGCATACCACTGACACTCATAGTAATAAGGCTTTCCGTCAAAATTGGCGACACCTCTCCGAGGGCCATCGTACCAATCCGTAATCGTGTAAACAGGTTCTTTCACGGCTGCTTGCTAGGTTTCATGCTCCAAAGTAACGGTCGTTGCTGAACCACTACTGTGCATCCAAAAGGCGCACTTTGAGGGGTTCAGAAAGTACCTCGCCGACGTGCTGGCTCAGAAAGTCCGCACCGAGTGCGTTTCTGGCGTGTGGCGGGGGTTTAAGAAGCCGAAAAAGGGTGGGTCCGTAATGCGCACCTTTTTGAGCCAGCCTTTTTATTATTGAGTTGGGCTCACTTGAAGCGCACTACACTGTCATCCAAGGGCAATTGTTGTCGGCAAGACTTTTGGAAAGCAGGTCCAATCGGCACCAGAGCAGCTTGGTCTAGAACTTGGCGAAGCGTCGCCGAACCTAAGTTGTCAAATGACTCGAAGACGAAGGGTAGCCCCTCGGATTCTTCGAAAGCAGTGGAGTTACTCACTAGAAAATGTAGGTGCGGGGCATTCGCGCTACCTGATTGCCCAAGACGGCCCAACACGGCTCCCTGTCGCACACGCTCCCCCACTTTTACGACCACGCTACCTGGCTGCAAATGGGCATAGTGTACGAAGGTGTGCGGCGCTATTTCCAGAACCACAAAATTGCCCATTAAGGTGCGCTCCGTTAAATCCACTGGTGAAGGGGGCGAAACCATCACCGGCTGGTTGGGCTCGCCGTCTCGGGCATCGCGCACCACCCCATCAGCTACCGCCAGTACTTCGGCACCAAAACCTACCCAGTCTACATGGGTCGAGGTTTTCAGTTGGTCCAGGGATACCCGGCGAACACCGTGTCCGGCCGGCGTAAGCCCAAAGAAATCTATAGCATAGCGCTGAGGAATCGTGGTTTGACCGTTCACCACTACAACCCCCGTCCAGTGGTGCGAGTGAGGATTACCGGGTCCCTCGTGCGCCAGCCACGGGCCGGCACGCAGCGGCGCACCCAGTCTGACTGGAGAAGCTGCCTCAAGCGGCGTTCGCACGCCATCCACCAGCTGGCGTACGCCCGTGGAAGTGGTAAAGACGAGTTGATGTCGGAGGAACTGCGGGCGTGGGCGGTCGGCGGAGAGTGTCAACCAGAGAAATAGCACGACTCGTTTACCAGCTTCCAGCGGCACCCCCGCCGTATCCGGTTTTTCCGCTGGGTGAGCGAGCAAGCCGTTCAGTTGGGCGGCAGAAAAGTCCGCCAACACCAGCGCGGTCTCGTTAGCGAGGACGTTGACTTGCTTCAGCCGAAGGGGGCCCGTTGATTGATAGTAGTTGGTCAGGTGCAACTCATATGCTACATGCAGCAGGCCATCACTACCCCTAACTGGTTGCGGAGTCACTGGTACACGTACTTCGACCGGGGCTTGGGCAACTTGAGCAACCGTAACTAGGCTACTCATTACCAGCCCAAAACTGCCTAGAATGAGCTGCCACCACTTGCGGCAAAGGATAAGGATTGAATACGCCATTGGCCTCTGAAAGCAACAAAACTAGTTGAACAAAAGCCAGAAAGGCCCTATGAATGGAGTAAGCAGCGTTTACCCTTATCGTTCAAGTACATAATGTGTGTTCTCAGACATTCCTTGGAAAAGTGGTAGGTTTGGAGCTGCTCGGCTGCTGTGCTTCGCGTGGTACTTTGGCGAGAACTAAGCCCTTATGTTAGGCACTGGCGCAGGTATCTTTAATAATCGCCGCTAACTCGCGGGCCCTCTCCGGCTGTTTACCAAACCCATTCCGGCTAGGATGGTCCGAAAATAGAAAGGCTTCCCCAGTGGTCAACACCAACTGGTAGGAAAAGCCGCTGATGGACTCCACGCGGGCCAGACTCGCGCACGGATGCCGAAACGTGCGAAAACTATCGCGGAAGCATAAGGTAGCAGATGGCTCCACAGTGATATAATAGCCCCGACAGTGCCAGAAGGTAATGGCAATACTCCAGAAGACTGCCGTTACCACATTGAAAATGATGTCCTCACTCTTCAGCCAAACGGATAAGAAAACGAGCACCCAGCACAACGTTAAGGCACTCCAAAATACCCATCTCCCCTGCTGATAGGTCAGCCAACTAATGTTCATAGAGTTAGGAACTAACAAAACCGTTATTTAAACAAGGCAAAGGCTTTTTACATGTTGGAAACGACCCTCCTAGTATGTAAAAAGTCAATAGTACTCACATACTGCGTCCGCCGTAACCCTGGCTCTCGCCCCGGTCAAGGCGCTGCTGGGCCGCTTGTTGACCGGGAGCCTGGCGCTGCGCCCGGTCGCCTTCGCGCTCCTGCACCTGGTAGCCCTCCCGACCTTGCGCCCAGTCCAGCGTGTGGCTCACCTTTTGCAGCTCGGCACTCTGCAAGCTGTACTGCACCAGCAACTCACTCAGCCGGTTTCCGTGCGCGTCGAGGCGGTGGGTGAGCTGCGTGGTGGCCCCCTGACTCTTCAACGTCATTTGCAAGGCCTCAGCGCGGCCCGTCGTATGCACCTCGTGTGCCGGCTCACTCACCAGCACCACAGCCCGGCGCTCCGCCTCCCGCTGCGCCGCGTAGGCGGCCAGACTCAGGGGCACGACTTCGGGCTGGTGATAGGTGCGGGCCTCGAACCCGGGTACGGGGGCGGGTTTGGCCGCTAAGGCCGTGTAAATAGCAAACATGCGGTGCTCATTGTCCGGGACATAGCGGCCCTTGTTGGTCAGTATCTCCAGCTTTTCCGTGGCCTCCTTCGCCTTCGCGCCCAGCCCGAGCCCAAAGAGGCCTTTGGCCTGTTGCCGCAGGGCTTCTTCCTGCCCGAACGTATTCACCACGTTGCGCGCATGGCTGGCCAAGTCCTGACCCTGGCGTTCCAAAGCGAGTTGCAAACCTCCCAGGCCCTTGGTTGCGGCCAGCTCCTGGAGCACGGTCTGCAAGCCAGCGGCATCCGGATAAGCCTTCAGATAGTCACTGTAGGCTGTCACCTGCGCATTGTGCGCTTGAATGGGGACGTTGTGCTGGGCTACGCGTGCCTGATATTGCTGGTACTCGGCGTGCCACTTGCGCTCTACGGCCGGCAACTCAGCCGTTTTCGCCGCCTGCGCAGCCTGCTGCTGAGCCAGCTGTGCGGCTTGTCGCTCGGCTTCCTGCACGGCCCGCCGCTGGGCCGTCTGGCGCTCGGCTTCCGCCCGTTGCGCGGCCACTTGCCGCTGCGCTTGCGCGGCGGCCTCTAGCGCGGCGGCTTGCGCCACCTGCTCCCGCGCCTGGTTCGTGGCCAGCTGCTGGTCGAGGCCGGCCAGGCTGTAGCTGCGTCCCAGCTGCGAACCCTTAAACACCGTCCCGTCCTTCTCGAAGCTGATGCCCGTTACCTCCCCGGCTCTGTTGGTGAACTCGCGGGCGCTAATCTGCTGGGCCTGCAAGGTAGCCAGCAGCGCCGGCCGGTCGGGGGCCGTGGCCAGCGCCTGGTGCAGGGCCTCCTTGATTTCGTGCTTCGTAAGCTCGGCCCCTTGCAGCTTTTCAGGATGTTGCTTCTCAACCCGCAAGCCCTGGGGCGGGGTTAGCCCGTGCTCCTGAATCAGCTCCTTAAGTGCTTGCTTGGAGCGGAAGAAGTTTTGCCCGTCTTTGATGGTCTGCCCGTCGTCGCTTACCCGGTTGGCGATGATGTGCAGGTGCTGATTATCGGGCTGGTCGTGGTGCCGAATGATGGCGTACTGCGTCTTGTCCAGCCCCATCTTCTGCACGTAGCCCTCCGCGATGGCCAGCATCTTGACACTATCGAGCTTGGTCGCGTCGTCAGGGTTAAAGCTCAGGGAGGTGTGCCACACGGCCTGCCCCAGGTTAGGGTTCAGCTGCCGACCTCGATTAAAGTCGGCGCTCATGTGGGCCGCGCTGTCAGCGCGCACCCCGACGGCCACCAGCACCTCGGCCTGCTTGTCGCTGGGCTGCTCCTTGCGGCCCTCGAACTGGTAGCGCACCACCCCGCCGAAGCTGCGCCCAATAGTCGTGCGGCTAATCATACCATGTCGGCGAAATAGTCCAGCAATCTATCGAGGGTCGCGGCCTGCGCCTCCACCTCCTGGGCCACGGCCGCGAACCCACTTTGGTGCGCCCGCTTGCTAAGCTGGTTGAGGTTATTGGCCATCCCCGCCAGCTGCCGCAAGTACCCGTCCTGCTCGACGCTGAGCTGCAAAACTGGCCGCTTGCGGGCCTTCACACCGGCCTCTACCAAGGGTCGCACGAACTGCGAGAGCGGCTGCCGCACTGCCGACGCACCCGCTTCTAACTCTTCATAACGGGCCAACGAAACGTGCGTGGTCACGCTCTTTAGCTTCTCCCCCGGCTCCTTTTTAGGTCGCCCGCCCAGCCGCTTGGGCTTGGGCTCGTCCGCTGAAGTAGGGGCTATCTGACTCATAAGATGGGATATTAGAACTAGGTCTTTTGGCGACGATAGGAGCCAAAAGCAAGACGTTTTGCGCTAGCAAAACCTGTCTTGCTCCCTTACTACATTTGCTTACGGTATTGGGGGCGTTAGGGATTCGTTAGGACGTACATAGGAATACTAGCTGACTACTCAGAATTACTATTCTTCCCCTTACTGACCATGTAGGCGCGCAAGGCATTACGAGCGTGTTCTGCTTCTATGCCGCCTAGCTCCTGTAGCATTTTTCGCCACGCAATACAGTCTGCCCCCTCCAATAGAAAATGCATTTGCTTCCGTTCGGCAGCATCACCGGTCAGCACTTTGCGGGGCCTTGCCATAGGACAGCTAATAATTAGTTAGTAGTTTAAAACTACCAAAGAATTACCCAGCTGCCAAGTGCCTTCTATCTTCGTTGTACTCGCACGGTTGTCATCCCGCCAACGCGTCGTCTGAAAAGACGAAGCCCTGGCTGCGGACACAGTCAGGGCTTCAGGAAGTGGGTGGATTAAGCACCCTCAACCTCACAAGTAATGGGTAAACGTGCGAAGGTGAAACCCGCTAGCCAGGCTAGTTGGTTTCGTATCCCCTTAGAACTGCTCAAGGCAGCTGTAGGGGGAGCAGTTCGAGCTGTGGTTAGCCACTGGCTCGGGCATCCCTAGGATAACGGCGGTCTGGGCTTCGGTCTGGGCCGCCGTTTGTCGGTAAGGCTACACAAACATACGGAGCAGGTCGCACTTCGGCTCGGGAGCTACTAGGGGCCTTCCTGGGCCTCCTAACTGCCCCAGTACTCACTTAATCTGACACTCTCGGTACGAGTACCACTGCCAGGCACACAACGGATGTGCAGTTGAGAAAAACTACCCAAGTCTATCCCCGCCCATAATAGCACATAAGCACAGCAATTATATTTTTATACTTTGATTACTAGTAATATATATTTTTCACAATGCGCGCAAATTACTGGCTTCTAGAATTTTGCTGTTTTTGCTTGGGCTGCGCCGCTCGAACGTTACCGAGTTATCCACATTCTAAAAGCCTTTTTCTTCTCGCGCGAAACACAATTTGTGTATTTGTAAAGCTTTGTATTATTTGAGGGGCTCACAAAGTATTGATTTACAGTACCTTGCAGGCATCAAAAACGGCTTTTCGTGTAGTAAAAACGGCTTTTCGTGTAGTAAAAACGGCTTTTCGTGTAGTAAAAACGGCTTTTCGTGTATCTAAAAACGGCTTTTCGTGTAGTAAAAACGGTAGTTTAGAACGGTAGTCGTAAATCATTAGCGTTTTTCACGTATAATTGCTCCTTAATCAGTTAGATATCATCTAATGGAGAAGGAGTTAGAAGTACGTCAGCATAACGCACTCACGAATGCCCGCTATGAATACACGCAGTTGCAGCTAGACTTGCTTTTTTT
>NZ_JBHUFD010000006.1:432034-468197 GCF_042681145.1 Hymenobacter bucti | reverse complement strand
TAAGTTCGCGCTACGGCCCGCCAGCGCCGAAACCGCCTTAGGTAGCTATCTATTCCTCCGTGTCGGGTTCGACTTTGGCCTTTTTCAGCGCATCAGCCAAGCCTTTTTGCAGCTTGGCGCCCGATTCGGCCGGCGCGTCTTCGCGGATGTTGTACTGCTTTTTGAGCTGAGTCCAGTCTTCGAGGGGAATGAAAACGCCGGTAATCGCGCCTTTGGCGTCGGAGAGATACTTGATGTCCATGCGGGGGAGGGGAGGAGCGTAAATAAACATAACTGCGAGGCGGGCCGTAGGCAGCCTACCGCCGCGCCTTGCAGTCAGCATGAAAAAACCTAGTACGAAAAGCTCCCCGATAGCGCCGAAGTTTGCGCCGCACCCCGCCATTAGTCCGCTCGGGGGCTGCCCCCGCGCATGAGCCGCTTGCGCCGCTGGTGGCTGGACATCAATTCCAGCCTGTGGTTCGTGCCGACCCTGATGGTGCTCGGGGCCGTGCTGGCCGCCTACGGGCTGGTGCACCTCGATGATAGCATGGGTCACGACTGGACCAAGGAGCACCCGCTGCTCTTCGGGGCGGGGGCTGATGGGGCGCGCGGCATGCTCTCGGCCATTGCCAGCTCCATGATAACGGTGGCGGGCCTTATCTTTTCGCTCACGCTCTCGACCCTGGCGCAGGTATCGAGCCAGTACACCTCGCGGCTGCTGCGCAACTTTATGCGCGACCGCTCCAACCAGGTGGTGATGGGTTTCTTCGTGAGCATTTTCGTGTACTGCCTACTGGTGCTGCGCACCATTCGGGGCGGCGACGAGGGTGCCTTTGTGCCGAGCCTGGCGGTGGCGTTTGGCCTGCTGCTGGCGCTGGTGAGCATCGGGATGCTCATCTTTTTTATCCACCACATCGCCTCGTCCATCCAGGCGGCCAACGTGATAGCCGGGGCCGCCCAGGAAACCGAAAAAGCGCTGGATAAGCTCTTTCCCAAACAGCTGGGTGAGGAGGCCGATGCCGCCGAGCAGGCCAACCTGGCGGCGGGCCCAGCCTTGCAGTGGGTGCCCATTGTGGCGCGGCAAGTGGGCTACGTGCAGGATATTGACGATGAGGAATTGCTGGCTTTTGCCCGCGAAACCAACGTGCTAGTGCGCATGGAGCAAGCCCTGGGCAACTTCGTGGCCAAGGGCACTGCCCTGGTAGCCGTAGCGGCCCCCGAGGGTAGCCCGCGCTACCAGCCCCACCCCGAGGCGGCGGACCGCCTGCTCGCGTGCTATAGCATTGGTAACCAGCGCACGCTTGACCGGGACGCGGGCTTTGGCCTGCGCCAGATTGTGGACATTGCGCTCAAGGCGTTGTCGGCGGGCATTAACGATACCAGCACCGCCGTCATGTGCATCGACCACCTAGGGGCTTTGATGAGCCTGTTGGCCGAGCGCGACCTAGGGAGTCCGCTGCGCGCTGAAGCGGGCCAGGTGCGCGTCATCGCGCAGCGCCCCGATTTTACCAGCTACCTGGCCACGGCCTTTGACCAGGTGCGGGCCAATGCCGCTGCGGACCTGGCTATCTACCTGCGCCTGCTGGCGGCCCTAAGGGCCGTGGCGCAGCATACCACCCGCCCCGGCTACCGCCAGGCCCTGCGCCAGCAGGCCGACCTGACGCTGGCCGCCGCCGACAAAAATCTCACCGTGGCCTACGAAAATCAGCAGGTGCACCAGCGCTACCAAGAGCTGAGCCAGACGCTGGCGAGCTAAAAAGCAAAAGCCTCCGCCCTAGGGCAGAGGCTTTTAGCACTTCTTGTGGCAGAAGCAGACCTAAGCCGAAAATGACGAGCCGCAGCCGCAGGTGCTCTTAGCCTGGGGGTTGTTGAAGGTGAAGCCACGGGCGTTGAGGCCGTCCTGAAAGTCAACCTCCATGCCTAGCACGTACATGGCGTGCTTCTTATCCATGATGAGCTGCACGCCATTGAGGTCGTAGATTTCGTCGTTGTCCTTGGCTTTATCGAAGCCCAGCAGATAGCTCATGCCCGAGCAGCCGCCGCCCTGCACGCCGATGCGCAAGCCATAGTCGGCGGGCACATTTTTCTCTTGAATAATATTTTTAACTTCGACTAAAGCGCGGTCGGTGAGGCCGATAGGCGCAACTTGGGTGGCGATAGCCATAGCGGAATTGGTTTAGAAGTAAGTCAGCGTAAGACAAAGATACATCAGCCGGGGGCCGGTGCGGTGCTAGCAAAACAGCGTAAACCGGGCGGCGGTTCACACCAATAGCGCGGGCAATTTAGCTGGTTGGTCAGATAAGCTTGGGCCAACGCCGACCTTTGCCTAGCTTGCCGCGCCTAAACCAACTCGCCACCCCTTCGTTAGTTTGGTAAGCCTTCGCTTATCGCCGTTTTCATGGACAGTACGACCTATCTTTTCGACTTACTCAAGACCATTCTGCCCGCCATTATTGTGGCTGGAGCCATCTTTTTGCTCTTCCGCCAGTACTTGGAAAAAGAGCAGCAGCGCCGCCTGATAGAGCTGCGCCTCGACGCCAGCAAAACGACTCTGCCCCTGCGCCTGCAAGCCTACGAGCGCATGACGCTCTTTCTAGAGCGCATCTCACCCAATAACATCCTGGTGCGGCTGGGTAGCGGCGGCCAAACGGCGGCCGACTACCACCGCCTGCTAATACAGGAAATCCGGGCCGAGTTCGAGCATAATTTTTCGCAGCAGCTTTACATCACGCCCGAGGCCTGGGACCAGGTAAAGCAAGCCAAGGAAAACGTGCTGACGATGATAAATCGTGCCTTTCACGGCCTCAGCAACCCCGGCCAGCTGCGCGGCACCGAACTCGCCAAACGTATCCTGGAGGGCCTCATGACCGACGCCGCCGACCCCACCGCCCCCGCCCTGGAAGCGGTAAAGCGCGAAGCCGCCCGCCTGTTTTAAGGCCTAGGGCCCAACCCACACCACGGCTTTCTAGTTAGACAAAACATGCCCAAGAAACGAATTGCCGTCGATATGGACGAAGTGATGGCTGATTCCATTGCCCGGTTTCGGGAGTGGTACGGCCGTGATTTTCAGCTCGAACTGACCTTGGAGGCCATGCATGGCAAAAATGCCCACGAGGTAGTGGCCCCTGAGCATCAGCCCGCGTTGCGCGCCTATCCCAACGCCGAAGGCTTCTTCCGCGACCTGCCCGTTATCAAGGATAGCCAGCGGGTGTTGCAGGCCCTGAGCGAGCGCTACGAGCTGTTCATCGCTACCGCCGCCATGGAGTTTCCTAATTCCTTTGTCGATAAGTACAACTGGCTTCAGCAGCACTTTGCCTTCATTCCGTGGCCCAACTACGTGTTCTGCGGCGATAAAAGCATCCTCAACGCCGACTACCTCATCGACGACAACGCCTATAATTTTGAGCGCTTCCGGGGCGAAGGTTTGCTGTTCGATGCGCCACACAACGCACTCAAAACCGGCTACCGCCGCGTGCGTGGCTGGCAGGAAGTAGCGGATATTTTGCTGTAGTAAATAAGCGTCTGTCATGCCGAGCGCAGCGAAGCATCTCGCGTGGTGCAATAAACCCTAACACCTAGGTTTATTGCACCACGCGAGATGCTTCGCTGCGCTCGGCAACAAACATATTGTTAGCTGGCTTGCAACGCTAGCTGCATGGCCCGCTCGTAGCAGTCCTCATAGAGCGGGACAATGTTGGCCACGGCAAATTCTTCGGCGCGGGCGCGGGCAGCGGCTTTAAAGCGCGGCAGGTTTTCATCGGCCAGCACGTAGAGGGCGTTTTTCACCATGTCTTCTACGTCGCCGATATTGCTGAGCATGCCAGTTACGCCGTGCACGTTGAGCTCGGGGATGCCGCCGGCGTTGGTACTCACCACGGGTACTTCGCAGGCCATGGCTTCCAGGGCGGCCAGGCCGAAGCTTTCGTTTTCGGAGGGCATCAGGAATAAGTCGCTGACGCTGAGCACTTCTTCCACGGCTTCGAGCTTACCCAGGAAGCGCACGTCGCGCTGGCAGTCGAGCTCGCGGGCTAACTTTTCCATGCGGGTACGGTCGGGGCCGTCGCCTACCAGCAGTAGCTTGGCCGGAATGACCTGCCGCACGCCGCAGAAGATGCGGATTACATCTTCGACCCGCTTTACTGAGCGGAAGTTGCTGGTGTGGAGCAGAATTTTCTCGCCGTCGGGCGCGATGGCGGTCCGGAAGTGGCTCTTCTCCTGCTTCTTAAAGCGATTCAAGTCGATGAAGTTGGGGATAACCTCAATCTTGTGCTCGACCGGGAAGTACTCGTAGGTTTCGCGCCGCAGGTCGGCCGATACGGCCGTGACGCCGTCGCTCTGGTTGATGCTGAACGTGACCACCGGCTCGTAGCTGGCATCCTTGCCCACCAGCGTAATGTCGGTGCCGTGCAGGGTCGTGACCACGGGCGCCGTGATGCCCCGCGAGCGTAGAATCTGCTTGGCTAGGTAGGCCGCCGAGGCGTGCGGAATGGCGTAGTGCACGTGCAGCACGTCGAGCTTTTCGTTTTGCACGATGTCGACCATCTTGCTGGCCAGCGCCGACTCGTAGGGCGGAAACTGGAAAAGCGGATACGTGGGCACGTACACCTCGTGGTAGAAGAGGTTTTCGTTGAAGAAATCAAGCCGCACCGGCTGGCTGTAGGTGATGAAGTGGACGCGGTGGCCGCGTTGGGCCAAGGCTTTGCCCAGCTCAGTGGCGACCACGCCGGAGCCGCCAAAGGTGGGATAACAGACAATGCCGATGTTCATGTAGGAGGGGGAGGGGAGGCGACAGGCTAACCGGATAGGGCGGCGGATGTTGGCGGCGCAAAGGTGGCGCAAGAACGGAGGAGGTTGCGCGACGGTTGGCAAAGTCCAGCCGCGTCTTCTTTTTATATAAGCTGCCGGGCCGGCACGCAACCAAGCTAACTCTTGCTTAACATTGCAAAACTCCCCCTCTAAACCCTAATATGAAGTATACGCTATCCTTATTGGCAGCGCTGAGCCTGCCGCTGGCCGCCCAGGCCCAGCGCAAACCCGCGCCCGCCGCCTCGACTACTACCGACGCTCGCGCCGCCATCCGCGAAGCCGACATCAAGCGCGACCTGTACGCGCTGGCGGCCGACCACTACCGGGGCCGCGAGGGCGGTACCCTCGACGAGTTGCGGGCCTCAGCGTGGCTGGCCGAACAGGCCCGCGCCATCGGCGCGCAGCCGGCTGGCGACGATGGCACGTACTTCCAATTCTTTGAGATTCAGCGCCTGCGTTTAGCCAAGAGTAGCCAGCTCAGCATTGGCAGCCACCAGCTGCGGGTGAACCACGATGCCATTGTGTTTGCCCCGGTGGCGGCTAATGTTAATGCCCCGCTAGTGTGGGTGGGCACCGGCACCGCCGCCGAGCTAGCCAAAGTCGATGTAAAAGGCAAGGCCGTGGCCCTGCAATTTTCGGGCGAAGTGCCGCCGGGCCTCAGCTTCCGCCGCTTCCAGATGGCCACGATGCGCGACCGCTCGGCCGAGCTATTCAAGGCCGGGGCGGTGGCCGTGGCTTGGGTCGGTGATACCCGCGCCCAAGCCGTATTCGAGCACTGGGGCCACACCTACGAGCGCGGTCGCTACGACTTGCCCGGCGGCCCCAACTTGAAAGTGGCCGCCAGCGCGCCTATCATTTGGCTGCCGGCCAGCGCCCTGAGCTGGGCGCAGCAGCCCGGCCAGCAGCTACTGGCCAACCTGCAAGTCGAAACTTTCAAATACCCGTCGGTGAATGTGCTGGCCACTATACCGGGCACCGATGCACAGCTCAAGTCGCAGTACGTGCTCTTCGGCACGCACCAAGACCACGACGGCGTGCGCGAGGCCGTGGCCGGCGACTCCATTTATAACGGCGCCGACGACAACGCCACCGGCTGCTCGGCGGTGCTGGCCATCATGCGCGCCTTCAAGCAGAAGCCGGGGCGGCGCTCGGCGCTGTTTGCCTTCCAGGGCGCCGAGGAGCGCGGGCTCCTAGGGTCGCGCTACTACTCGGCGCATCCGCTGGTGGGCGAAAAGAACATTGTGGCCGTGCTGAACGCCGAAATGATGGGCCGCAATGCTCCCGACAGCGCCTCGCTGCTCGGCCGCCAGCGTCCGCACCGCAATTCGCTCGACCTCGTAACCACCGCCCTGGCCGCCAACCAGCGCGGGCCGCAGTTTAAGCTCGACACGCTCTGGGACCGCGCCGACCACCCCGAGGGCTGGTTTTTCCGCTCTGATAACCTGCCGTATGCGCGCCTGGGCATCCCGGCGCTCAGCTACACCACCGTGCTGCACCCCGATTACCATACGCCCCGCGACGAGCGTGAGCGCATCAACTACCCCAAGCTCACCAAAATGACGCTCTGGATGTACCTCACCGGCTGGGCCGTGGTCAACCGCCAGGACCCACCCGCCCGCGACAAAGACTTCAAGCTGGAGCGCTAGCGCGCCATTTTTTCTACTGCAGTACTGGCGCGAGTTTAGCGCAGCGTAACTCGTGCCTTATCATGATGTGGAGTTTTTAACTCCACTGCCGCAACGCTGCAATGTAACGGCCAGTCGGCATTTCTCTTGGATACAAAGAATGCTAAGCGAGCGCCATTTTGCCGCTGGCGCGGCAGTGGAGTTGAAAACTCCACGTCATGATAAGGCACGAGTTACGCTACGCTAAACTCGCGTCAGTACCAGCGAGTTCGGCGCGCTAGCGCTAGCCTGCGCGTCATTTTTAGATTGCCAATTACTCTCCTGCATGCTGTTTTCCTCTTCTTATTGCCGGCCCGCTTTCCTCGCTACCCTAGGGCTGGCGCTCACCACTATGACCCTATCTAGCTCGGCGCAGTCGCCCGCGGCGGGCACCGCGTCGGTTACGCTGCGTACCAACCAGGCCCCGCTGCTGGCGCCCTGGAGCGGCCCGCACGGCGGCGTGCCGGCCTTCGACAAAGTGAAGGTGGCCGATTTCAAGCCCGCGCTGGAGGCCGCGATGACCGAAAACCTGGCCGAAGTCGCGGCCATTGCCAACAACCCCAAGCCGCCCACTTTCGACAATACTATCGTGGCGCTGGAGCGCAGCGGCGGCACTCTCGACCGGGTGCAGGCCGAGTACGGCGTTTGGAAAACGACCCTGAACGATAAGGCTTTCGGCGCCGTGGAAACCGAGATGGCGCCCAGAATGGCGGCTTTCAGCGACCAGATTTCGCAGAACGCGGCCCTGTTCAAGCGTATCGAAGCCGTCTATAATTCGCCCGCTACCAAAAAACTCACGCCCGAGCAGCAGCGGCTGGTGGAGGTGCGCTACAAAGCGTTTGTGCGGGCCGGGGCCAAGCTCGACGCGCCGGCCAAGACGCGGCTCTCGCAAATAAACCAGCAGCTGGCGGGGCTTTTCACGAAGTTTTCGCAGAACGTGCTGGCCGACGAGGCCGACTCGGTGCTGGTGCTCAAGACGGATAAGGACCTAGGGGGCTTGCCGGCCTCGTTGCGCGAGGCGGCCAAAACTACGGCCACCACGCGCCAGGTGGCCGCGGCGGGCGTCATCACCAACACCCGCTCCAGCATCGACCCGTTTTTGACTTACTCCGACCAGCGGGCGTTGCGGGAAAAGGCCTGGCGTATGTTCACGAACCGGGGCGACAATGGCGGCGCGCACGACAATAACGCCCTCATTACCCAGATTTTGCAGCTGCGTGCCGAACGGGCCAAGCTGCTGGGCTACAAGACCCACGCCCACCTGCGCCTCGACAACACGATGGCCAAAACGCCCGAGGCCGCCATGCAGCTGATGCTGGATATGTGGAAGCCCGCCGTGGCCCGCGTGCACGAGGAAGTGGCCGACATGCTGGCGCTCGCCCAGAAAGAAGGCGCGCCGGCCGACTTCAAAATCGAGCCCTGGGACTACCGCTACTACGCCGAGAAGGTGCGCAAAGCCCGCTACGACCTCGACCAAAATGAGGTGAAGCAGTATTTGCAATTGGACAAGATGCGCGAGGGCATGTTTTGGGTGGCCGGCGAGCTGTTCAACTTCGCCTTCGTGCCCGCGCCCGACGTGCCCGTGTACCACCCCGACGTGAAGGTGTGGCAGGTGAATGACCGGACCACCGGCAAGCAGGTAGGCCTCTGGTACTTTGACCCCTACGCCCGGCCCGGCAAAAACTCGGGCGCCTGGATGAACGCCTACCGCAAGCAGGAGCGCCTCGACGGGAAGCCGGTCACCACCATCGTGTCGAACAACTCGAACTTCGTAAAGGGCAAGGACGGCGAGCCCGTGCTCATCTCCTGGACCGATGCTACCACGCTGTTTCACGAGTTTGGCCACGCCTTGCACGGGCTGTCGAGCAACGTGACCTACCCCACGCTCTCGGGCACCAGCGTGGTGCGTGACTATGTGGAGTTTCCGTCGCAGCTGCTCGAAAACTGGCTGCCCACGCCCGAAGTGCTCAACCGCTTTGCGCTGCATTACCAGACCGGCCAGCCCATTCCGGCCGCGCTGGTGGCCCGCATCAACAAGGCCAGCACCTTCAACGAGGGCTTTGCCACGACCGAGTTTCTGGCCAGCGCCCTCGTCGATATGAAGCTGCACCTGGCCGGCGACCAGAAAATCGACCCCGACAAGTTTGAGCGCGAAACCCTGGCCCAGCTGGGCATGCCCCACGAGCTGGTGATGCGCCACCGCACGCCGCAGTTTTCGCACGTGTTTTCGAGCGATGGCTACTCGGCGGGCTACTACTCTTACCTGTGGTCGGTGGTGCTGGCGGCCGATGGCTTCAGCGCCTTCACCGAAGCCGGCGGCCCCTATGACAAAGCCGTGGCCGCTCGCCTGCGCCAGCACGTGTATACCGTGGGTAATACCGTGGACCCGGCCGTAGGCTACCGCGCCTTTCGCGGCCGCGACCCTAAAGTGGATGCGTTGATGAAGCAGCGGGGCTTCCCACTAGCTAGTGCGGCGCCCGCCAAAAAGCCCGCTACTCCCGCTAAGCCCGGTGCTGCGCCGAAACGCAAATAGTGAAGATTGCTAATTGAACTGAAGAGCCCCGGCAAGGGGCTCTTTTTTTGCCTGCTACTCAGCGGGAGGGCAGGCATCATTCCACTATACAGTATTTAGCCGTTATTGTGCGGGAGTTCCTGTTTCCTTCTTATCGTTTATGAGAAAATTAGTACTGTACACCTTGGCTGCCGGAGTTATATCCGCCGCTTTTGCGCCCGCTTCTGCCCTGGCGCAACCGGCCAAACCGGCCGCTAAACCTACCGCCACCGTAGCCAACCCCGCCGCTTCGGCGCCGCTGGCGGCGTTGTTCAACGCCTATTGGGAGGAGCAAGCCAAGCTGTTTCCGCTCGGGGCCACGGCGCAGGGCGACAACCGCTACAACGACCAGCTGCCCAACGACCAGACCCGGGCGTTTCGGGCGCGGCTGCGGGCTTTTTACCAGCAGTACCAAGCGCAGCTGCGCAAAACGGACCGTAAAACGCTCAGCGCCAACGACCAGGTCAGCTACGATATCTTTGATTATGAGATGCAGATTCGGCTCGATGGTTTGCAGTTGAATTCGTGGATGATGCCCTTCGCGCAGTTTTATTCCCTGCCCAATAGCTTGGTGCAGTTGGGCGCGGGTACGGGAGCGCAGCCCTTCAAAACGGTGCAGGACTACGACAACTGGCTGGCGCGGGCGAGCCAGTTTCCGGTGTGGGCCGACTCAGCCATCAGCAACTTCCGGCGCGGCCTGAAGGCCGGCGTGGTGCTGCCCAAGCCGCTGGTGCTGAAAATGGTGCCGCAGCTGCAAGCGCAAGTGACGGAGGACGCCACCAAAAGCCTCTTTTACGGGCCCATCAATAAGCTGCCCGCCAGCTTCTCGGAAGCCGACAAAACCCGGCTCACCGCCGCCTATCGGCAGGCCATTCTGACCCAACTGGCGCCCGCCTATCAGCGCCTGGCCACCTTTCTGCAAACCGATTATTTGCCGCAGGCCCGTACCAGCGCGGGCATCGGGGCCGTGCCCGGCGGGGCCGAGATGTACCGCTACGGCGTGCACCAGATGACGACCACCGACCGCACGCCCGACGCCATTTACCAAACCGGCCTGGCGGAGGTCAAGCGTATTCGGAGTGAGATGGAGGCGGTGAAAAACCAGGTGGGCTACCAAGGCGACTTGGCGGCGTTCTTCACGTACCTGAACTCGGACCCCAAATTCACGCCCTACAAAACGCCGGACGACGTCCTGGGTGCCTTCCGCACCATTCAGGCGCGCGTGACGCCTAACCTGCCCAAACTATTCGGGCGCGCGCCGAAAACGCCTTTTGAGATTCGCCAGACCGAGGCTTTTCGGGCGGCCACGGCCTCGGCCGAGTATATGCGGGGCGCGGCCGACGGCTCGCGGCCGGGCATTTTTTACGTGCCTATTCTGGATGCTACCAAGTTCAACACGACCTCGGGCATGGAGTCGCTCTTTCTGCACGAGGCCATTCCGGGGCACCACTACCAGCTTTCGTTGCAGCAGGAAAACACCAGCCAGCCGAAGTTTCGCCGGTTTGCTTCCTACTCGGCATTCAGCGAGGGGTGGGCGCTGTACTGCGAAAGCCTAGGTCCCGAATTGGGCCTCTACGCCGACCCGTACCAGAAAATCGGCGCCTTGGGCGACGACATTCACCGGGCCATCCGGCTGGTAGTCGATGTGGGCCTGCACGCCAAAGGCATGAGCCGCGAAGAAGCCATCAAGTACATGATGGACAACGAGCCCATCAGCGAGCAGGGCGCCACGGCCGAAATTGAGCGCTACATGTCGTGGCCCGGCCAGGCGCTGAGCTACAAAACGGGCGCCCTGAAACTGCGCGAGCTGCGCGCCCGCTACGAAAAGCAGCTGGGTAAGAAGTTTGACCTGCGCGCTTTTCACGATGAAATCCTGGCTGGTGGCTCCATGCCGCTAGCGGTGCTGGAAAAGCGCCTAGACGCCTGGGCCGCTAGCGTGAAATAGCCGCTCGCCACCTCCTTTGCCTTGCTCTTTTTTATGAAGCGACCCCGTTTCTTACTGGCCGCCCTGGCGCTGCTCCTGGCCGGCCCGGTCCTAGGTCAAGCCCCGGCGCCCGCCTCGCCCGAGGCCACCCGCGCCGCTCGCATCGCGGCGGTCTTTCCGGTGCTGGATAAACTCTACGCCGACTTTGCAGCTCAGCAACGCGTGCCGGGCCTCGCTTACGGGCTGGTGGTGGACGGGCAGCTGGTGCACACCGGCTCCGTGGGCTACACCGATGTGGGGGCCCGCACCGCCGTTACGCCGCAGTCGGTGTTTCGCATTGCCAGCATGACCAAGAGCTTCGTGGCCTTAGCCGTGCTGCGCCTGCGCGACGAAGGTCGCCTGCACCTCGACGACCCCGCTGAAAACTACCTGCCCGAGCTGAAAAAAGCACCGCACGCTTCGTCCGACGCGCCGCCCATCACCATCCGGCAGCTGCTGAGCCACAGCGCGGGCCTACCCGAAGACAACCCCTGGGGCGACCGCCAGATGGGCCGCTCCGACGCCGAGCTGAGCGCCCTGGTGGGCCGGGGCCTGAGCTATTCGAACGCGCCGGGCGGGCACTACGAGTACAGCAACCTAGGCTACGCGCTGCTGGGCCGGCTCGTCACGCGGGTGAGTGGCCAGCCGGTGCAGGCCTACATCAGCGCGAAAATCCTGCGCCCACTGGGTATGAGCCACACCACCTGGGACTACCAGCAGGTGCCCGCCGCCCGCCTCGCCCACGGCTACGGCGCCCCCACCGCCACCGGCCCCGGCCCGGAGGAGCCGCTGCTTCCCAAGGGCGAGTCGTTTGCGGCGCTGGGCGGGCTGCTGACCTCAATCGAGGATTTTGCCAAGTACCTGGCGTTTCAGGCCGATGCCTGGGCGCGGCCGATTACGGCGGCTGCCCCCGACGCGGGGCCGGTGCGGCGCAGCTCGGTGCGCGAGATGCAGCAGCCTTGGGCCTTTAATAGCCTGAACCGCAGCTTTCGCTACCTCAGCGGCCGGGCCTGCCCGCTCAGCCTTTCTTACGGCTACGGCCTGCGCATCGCGCAGGATTGCGACGGCCGCCGCTACGTGGGCCACAGCGGCGGGCTGCCCGGCTTCGGCTCGTATTGGCTCCTGCTGCCCGAGTACGGCATCGGCGTGGTGGCCTTTACCAACCAAACCTACACCGCGCCCACCGCCCAACACTACGCGGCCCTCGATACTCTGATAGCCTTGGCCGGACTGCGGCCGCGGGCCGTTGCCGCTTCGGCCATCCTGGCGCAGCGCAAAGCTGAGTTGGCGGCGCTGCTGCCCGACTTTAACACGCCGGTTACCAACCCGATTTTCGCCGAAAACTTCTTTTTGGATGAGGACCTATCTACGCGCCGCAAGGCGGCCCAGGCCCTGCTAGCTCAGGCCGGTCCCCTACGCAGCGTCGGCGCATTAGAGCCGGAAAACCAGTTACGCGGCCGCTTCCAGCTTCGGGGCGAGCGTGCCACGGTGGAGGTGTTCTTCACCTTAAGCCCCGAAAACCCCGCGCGGGTGCAGCACCTCGATTTGAAATTGATACCCGCACCCTGAGCTTGGCGCCCGGCCGATAAACTCGGAGCTGGCATCTGCTTAGAAGCATTGACCCACAAATTATTAATTCCGGAATAAGTCTACCGATTTACTTTACTCCGCTGGGGTGGCCCTAGGCTACGCGCACCCGTGTCCAGCACCTACTAACGGCGGTGCAACCGTTGGGCAAACCTCGTTACCTTTCACCTTCGAATTGTGCCAACTTTTAGCCTGATTTCCCACTAAGCTTATGCCCCTATACGTACCGGGCCTCGTGGCCACCGCCACGCTTTTTATTGCCACCGTGGCCGCCGCTCAGCAGCGGCCCGCCCTTACCGACCAGAACTATGCGCGCGCCGAGCAGTTTATGGGCTATAATACCCAGGCGCTGGTCGATGGCGCCGCCGGCCAGCCCCACTGGCTGGCCGGCGACCGGTTTTGGTACCGCGTGCTCACGGCCCGGGGCAGCGAATACGTGCTGGTAGACCCGGCCCGCAAAACGCGCACCGCCGCTTTCGACCACGCTAAGCTGGCCGCCGCGCTCTCCACGGCCACCGGCAAAACCTATGAGGCCAATCGGTTGCCTTATCTGGACCCCACGTTTTCGCCCGATGGCAAGTCAGTTTCCTTTGCGGTGGCCGGTAAGAACTGGCAGTATGACCTAGGCAGCGGGCAGTTGAGCCCCGACGCTACGCCCGCCGCTCAGCCCAACCCCAACGCCCGGAACGAAGTGGAGTCGCCCAACGGCCAGTTCGCTGCATACATCAAGGACTATAACCTGTGGGTGCGCGACACGAAAACCAACCAAAGCACCCAACTCACCACCGACGGCATTAAGGACTACGGCTACGCCACCGACAACGCCGGCTGGACCCACAGCGACGCGCCGGTGCTGCGCTGGTCGCCCGACTCGCGCAAAATCGCCACCTTCCGGCAAGACCAACGGGCGGCGGGCGACATGTACCTAGTGACCACCAACGTGGGCCACCCGACGCTGAAAAGCTGGAAATACCCGCTGCCCGGCGACAAGGACATCGCCATGATTGAGCGGGTAATCGTGGAAGTGAACAGCCCGAAAGTGGTGCGCCTGCAAGTGGCGCCCGACCCGCACCGCGGCTCGCTCTCGGACGATATTTCGAGCAGCGGCACCTTCGACGACGTGGACTGGAGCCCCGACGCTAGCCAATTGGCGTTCGTCTCGACCTCGCGCGACCACAAGCAGGAGAGTGTGCGCGTGGCTGACGCCACCACCGGCGCGGTGCGCGAGGTGTTTGAGGAAACCGTGCCTACGCAGTACGAATCGGGCCAGCACGCCATCAACTGGCGCTATTTGCCCAAAACCAAGGAGGTAATCTGGTACTCGGAGCGCGACAACTGGGGCCAGTTGTACCTCTACGACGCCGGTAGCGGCAAGGTAAAGCACCAGATTACGAAGGGTAATTTTGTAGTCACGCAGTTGCTGAAAGTGGACGAAGCCAAGCGCCAGCTCTACTTCCTGGCCGATGGGCGCGAGCCGGGCAATCCCTACTTCACGCACCTCTACCGCATCGGACTCGATGGCAAGAATCTGACCTTGCTCACGCCCGAAGCCGGCAACCACCAGGTGGCGTTGGCGCCCTCGGGCCGCTACTTCGTTGACACCTACTCGCAGCCCGATAAGCCGGGCGCCACGGTGCTGCGCGAGGCCGACGGCAAGCTGATTTCGACCCTAGAGAAAACCGATATTTCACGCCTCACCGCCACCGGCTGGAAGGCGCCCACGGCCATCACGGTGAAAGCCCAGGATGGGCAGACAGACTTATACGGCCTGCTGTTCACGCCCACTACGCTGGACCCAGCCAAGAAGTACCCGATTATCAACTACATCTACCCCGGTCCGCAGGGTGGGGGCGTGGGCAACTGGTCGTTTTCGGCGGCTCGCAACGACAACCAGGCGCTGGCTGAGTTGGGCTTCGTGGTGGTAGTGATTGAGGGCAGCTGCAACCCGCTGCGCAGCAAAAGCTACCACGATGCCTGCTACGGCAACATGGCTGAAAACACCCTGGGCGACCAGGTGAGTGGCATGCGGCAGCTGGCCCAGAAGTACCCCTACATCGACCTGGAGCGGGCCGGCATCTGGGGGCACTCAGGCGGCGGCTACGCCACGGCGGCGGCCATGTTCCGCTACCCCGACTTCTTCAAAGTGGGCATTTCGGAATCGGGCAACCATGAAAACCGCAACTATGAGGACGATTGGGCCGAGCGCTACATCGGCCTGCTCAAAACCAACCCCGACGGCACCACTAACTACGATAACCAAGCCAACGCCACCTTCGCTAAGAATCTGAAAGGCAAGCTGATGCTGGCCCACGGCCTAATGGACGACAACGTGCCGCCTTACAACACGATGCTGGTAGTGGAAGCCCTCACCAAAGCCAACAAGAGCTACGACCTGGTGGTGTTTCCGAACGCTCAGCACGGGTATGGCCAGTACTCGCCCTACATGACGCGCCGCCGCTGGGACTACTTCGTGCAGAACCTGGCTGGCACCCAGCCGCCGCACGACTACGAGATGAAGCCCCGGCCCGACCCGCGCAACGCCGTGCAGTAAGCGGGGTGGATAACCGATAGAGTTTGAACGGCAGGTTAGACGGCGTTTGTCGGGCTAGCCTGCCGTTTTGGCTATTTTTGCAAACCGGCTTGCAGCGCTGCGCCGGTTTTTTCGTTTGTAGCACGTGCGAGCCAGGTTTGCCAAAAACCGCGCTCCGCACTTCACGGAGGCTACCTAGTTGATTGTTTTGTTGAAAAGAAATTCTGCGGCCCGCCACTGGCTGCTCGCGGCCCTGCTCCTGACGGGTTGGGTGGCTTTTGCCCAAGCGCCCACGCCACTACCCATGCCGCGCAACCTGCGCGCCACCTACGACCATGGCACGCGCTCGCCCAGCGGCCAGCCGGGCCCTAGGTACTGGCAAAACACCGCCGACTACACCATCAAGGTCAACTTCGACCCCGCCACGCGGCTGGTGGCGGGTACCGTCAATATTGCCTACCAAAACAACAGCCCCGACTCGCTGCGCCAGCTCTGGTTTAAGCTCTACCCCAATATTTACCAGAAAGGCGCCCCGCGCTCGGGCAGAGTAGCGCCCGAGGACCTCAGCGATGGCGTTAAAATCGAACGGCTCAGCATCAACGGCCAGCAGTTCGACGTGAGCCAGCTGGCCATCGACAACACCAATATGACGGTGCCGCTGCCGCGCGCCCTAGGTGCCCGGCAGGCGGCCCAGGTGGCCCAGGTGGCCATCACGTACTCCTATACGCTCAATAAAGGCTCGCACCAGCGCACGGGCGAGGTCGAGCCAGGCGCGGCATTTGTAGCGTATTTCTTCCCGCGCATCGCGGTCTATGACGACATCGACGGCTGGAACCGCACGCCCTACCTCGGCGGGCCGGAGTTTTACAACGACTTCTGCCACTTCGCGGCCGACATCACGGTGCCGCGTAATTTCCTGGTTTGGGCCACCGGCGACCTGACGAATGCGGACAAGGTGCTCACCAAGAAGTATCTCACCCGCCTGCGCACTGCCGAGAAGAAGGACGGCTTCACGGCCATCATCGACAGCGCCGAGGCGCGGCTGCACGATGCCACGGCGCCCAACGCCTACAACACCTGGCACTTCGACGCACGCGACGTGACGGACTTCGTTTTTGCCACCGCCGACCACTACGTCTGGGACGCCACCAGCCTGGTGGTAGACCCCGCCACCAAGCGCCGCACCCGCGTCGATGCCGTGTACAGCCCCAAGCACGATGATTTTGAGGAGGTTGCCAAGTTTGGGCGTAAGACTGTGGAGGCTATGAGCTACACCTTCCCCAAGTGGCCTTACCCCTACAGCCACGAAACGGTGTTCGACGGCCTCGACCAGATGGAATACCCGATGATGGTGAACGACAACCCCACCCGCACCCGCGAGGAGGCCATTACGCTCACCGACCACGAGATTTTCCACACGATGTTCCCGTTCTACATGGGCATCAACGAAACCAAATACGGCTGGATGGATGAGGGCTGGGCTACCATCGGCGAGTGGCTGATTTCTCCCATTATCCAGCCCGGTCTAGTCGATGACTACGGCATGCTGCCCTACAGCCGCGCTGCCGCCACCGAAGACGACCTGCCCATCGTGACCCTCACGACTCAGCAGAGTGGCGTGCCGTTCTTCCTGAATTCTTATCCCAAGCCGGGCCTAGGGTACTTGTACGTCAAGGATTTGCTCGGCGATGAGCTGTTCACCAAAGCCCTGCACACCTACATCCGCACCTGGCACGGCAAGCACCCTATGCCCTACGACTTCTTCTACTCGATGAATGCCGGGGCCGGGCAAAACCTCGACTGGTTTTGGCAGCGCTGGTTTTTCGACGGCGGCTACCCCGACCTAGGCATCACGAGCGTAACGCGCCCGGCCGACGGCCCCGCCCAAATCGTAGTCACGGCTCACGGCAGCAAGCCTGTACCCATTGACCTCAACGTGACCTTCGAAAACGGTGACACTGAGAAAATCCATCGCACGATAGCCGTGTGGCAAAGCGGCGCCCAGAGCGTCACGGTACCGGTGGCCGGCCGCCGCGCCATCAGCAAAGTGACCCTAGGTAGCCTCTACGTGCCCGACAGCTATCCCGCCGATAACGCGTGGGTGGCGCCGCAATAGAGGACAGGGCCTATATTTCAGCTGTGAAAAAACCCCTCTATCTGATTAGCTTAGTACTGCTGACAGGCTGTTACAGTAAGAGTTTGGCGCAGGCAAATTGGTATACGTCTGAAGTCAGAAAGGAGCTTGGACAGAAAGTGGTTCCTGGTACGCCAGCTGAGGCACCGCCTTTTCGGACGGAAGAATACAAGCTAAAAAATTGCCGAATTGTGTCTGGTGCTGTAGCAATATTTGATACTGTTGCTACCTATGCTCAAGGCCGAGTTGTGGATGCAATCAGTCATAAACCCGTTAAGGGAGCTCTGATTCAAGTTAGCTATAGTTGTTTTGGTAGCGAAATTCTCTGTAATTTGAGAACAGCTAGCACAAATAGCGCGGGGTTTTTTCGACTAGGGTGGGTTGGTTGTGGCGGGCCTCATGGCGGACGTTCTAATCGTCCACTGCAAATAAAAGCAGTTGGCTATCCTCTTGTCAGCACTCAACAAGTGAGTTTTGGTGGAGCGGCCTACCTACACATTGAGTTAGCCCCAAGTAAATAAGCAGCCTATTGCCCGCCGGCTGTGCTGCTTGCCCGCTCGGGCTGGTGCTGGGCCATCGCCTTGTACACCACTTCCTGAATCCGAGTGCGGATATTATACGTCCGTAGCTTGATGTTGCCCGCGTCGGGGTACACGCGGTTGGAGAGGAAGACGTAGAGAATCTGGTTGTCGGGGTCGAGCCACACGCAGGTGCCCGTGAAGCCGGTGTGGCCGAAGGTGCTAGCGGGTGCTAGGTGGCTGGTGGGGCCTTCAGGCTTGCTAGGGTCGCCGCGGTCCCAGCCCAGGCCGCGCTTGTTGCCGGCCACCTGCGGACGCGAAAACTCCGTGACGACCGGCGATTGGAAGAATGTGGTGCCGCCGTAGCGGCCGTTTTGCAGGTTCATCTGCATGAGCACGGCCAGGTCGTTAGCGGTGGCGAAGAGACCGGCGTGGCCACCTACGCCGCCTACCAATGCGGCGGTTTGGTCGTGCACGGTGCCTTGCAACTGCTCGCGGCGGTAGTAAGTGTCTTTTTCAGTGGGCGCGATGCAGCTCTTGGGGAAACGCGTGAGCGGGTTGTACGTCATCGTGCTTAGACCCAGGGGCTTGTAAAACTCCTTGGGTAAAAAGTCCACTAGCGGTTGACCTAGGAGCTTTTCGCTCAAGCGCTTCATAATGATGAAGCTCAAATCAGAATATTCGACTGGATACTTACCCTTCACCTTGGGTAGTAACTGCGAACGCAGCGTCCAGGCCCATACCGAGTCGTCAGCCGCCTTGATGGAATACTCGCCGGGCGCTACTTCGTTGGGGAAGTCTTCGGTGCGCAGGGTCGAGTAGTAGGCGGGCTTGAGGGTGCCCGCCTGCACGGTGCGCTCCCAGGTCGGGATGCCTGGCTTGAGGCCGGCCTGGTGCAGCAGCACGTCGCGCACGGTCATCAGGCGCTTGTTGGTACGCTGCATTTCGGGCAGGTAGGTGGCTACTTTCTCGTCGAGGTTGAGCTTACCCTGGTCCTTGAGGTACATGATGGCCTGTAGAGTGCCGGCTACTTTCGTCACCGAGGCGAGGTCGTAGAGCGTGCTGCTTGTCACGGGCTGGCTCTGGTCGTAGGTGCCGTAGCCGTAGCTCTGGTCGAACACCACCGTGCCGTTTTTGGCGATGAGCACCTGGCAGCCCGGCGTGGCCGCCGTCACGATGCTTTCCAAGGCAATGTGGTCAATCTGACTCATGACTTTCGAGTCCAGGCCCTCGCGCTCAGGCGCGGCGTAGCGCAGGCGGTGCAGGTCGGCGGTAGCGATGCCGGTGCCTGCTTTCATGGCTTCCGACACCGTCACAGGTAGCTTGCCCCGCGCCGGCAGCGCCCCAAAGAGTACCTGCGGCACCACAATTTGGGCCGGGTAATGGTCCTCGTAGCCGCAAACCAGCGTGCGCGCCGACTCCAGGTATTTGAGGCCGTAGGCGTTGCCCATGGCTACTACTACCGTTTTGCGCTTGGGGTCGGCTTGCAATTCTTTCAAAAATTTCAGCGCCCCGTCGCCCAGGCCGTAGTTGTGGCCGGGCGTGTTATTCATCTGGTGTAGGCTCACCACCACCACGTTCGCATCGCCCAGGCGCGACCGGATGCGGCTAAATGTGGAGTCGGGCGCGTAGCGGTCGGGCACGGCGTATACCGGGCCCGCCTGGTATTTATTGAAAATTGTGGCGTAGGGGCCCTCCGCCTGCGTGCCGATGGTGATGGCCGCAATACGCAATGTATCAAGCCGCTGGAAGGGCAGGAGCTTGTCCTCGTTCTTCACCACCGTCACGGCGTGCTCAAAAATAGTCTGGGCCAGCACCCGGCTGCCGGGCTGGTTGAGGCTGTCGCGCAGCTGCCCCAGGTTGATGGGGCGGTAGCGATTCAGCCCCGCCCAGTACTTGGCCCGCAAAATTTTCTTGATGCGCGCATCGAGGTCGGCTTGGTCGAGGTGGCCGCGCTCCACGGCTTCCTTGATGCGGGTAAGGGCGGCCGGCACGTCTTCCGAAAACAGCAGCACGTCGTTGCCGGCAGCTAGGGCCATGGCATCGAGCTCGCCGTCTTTATAGAGCTTGCTGACGCTGCGCATGTTCAGCGCATCGGTGAAAATCAGACCTTTAAAGCCCATTTTCTCCTGTAGCAAGCCCGTTACCAGCGCCTTCGACAAGGTGGTGGTTTTTGCGTTGGTAGTGTCGAAGAGCGGGATGTAGAGGTGAGCCACCATCACGCCCAGCGCGCCGGCCTCAAATGACTTTTGGAAGGGCACCAGGTCCACTTTCTCCAGCCGGGCCAGGTCGGTATTGACAACGGGCAGCGCCTTGTGCGAGTCAGTGTCGGTGTCGCCGTGGCCGGGGAAGTGCTTGGCCACCGCAATTACGCGCTGGTCCTGCAAGCCCCTGACGTACTGCACGCTCAGGGCCGCCACCCGGTTCTGGTCCTCGCCAAACGAGCGGTTGCCAATTACCGGGTTGCTAGGGTTGGAGTTGACATCCACCACCGGCGCAAAGTTGATGTGGATGCCCAGGGCGCGCAGCTTGCGGGCCAGGTCGCGGCCCATCTGGTACACTATTTTGTCGTCGTCCATGGCGCCTAGGGTCATCTCCTTGGCGTAGTGCATGGTCGAATCGAGGCGCATGTCGAGGCCCCACTCAGCATCGGTGGCGATGAGTAGCGGCACCTTGGCGGCGGCCTGCAAGCGGTTGGTGAGCAGCGCCTGGCGCCGAGGGCCGCCCTGCAAAAACATCACTCCGCCGATATTCTGGTTGCGCACCAGCCGCTCGATGCGGTCGATGTGGGCCTTTTCCCGGTTGGAATACGCCGCCACCATGAAAAACTGCCCTAGGCGCTGGTCGGGGCTGAGCGAGGTAAATACGCTATCGACCCAGCGCTGCTCGGCGGGGCCGCTGGGCAGGGGGTCGGGTAGGGTAGGGCTGGGGGTGGCAAAACCCAGCAACAACGCCGTGACGCTCAGCAACAAGCCCAGAGAAAGTAGCCGGAAGTTGATGCGCATCAGCCCAGGTCGGGAGTAGTTAAAAATAGAAAAGGCGGCCTAATGGGCCTACTTTTGCCGGTGGCAGTGGGGCCGGAACCCCTAGCCTGCCACAGCGGTTCCCTACGAGCCAGGAGCCCGTAGGAAAGGTAAGAAAGCTGCTCACTTCAGAGCAGTTGGTTACCCAAATTGGCCGCAAAGGTAGGCACGGATGCCCCTCGCAGCCGTGCCGACATGCCCCGGCGTACTGTATACGTGAGACCATGCCCGATATTATTCAACTGCTGCCCGAGTACCTCGCCAACCAGATTGCGGCGGGTGAGGTGGTGCAGCGCCCAGCTTCGGTGGTGAAAGAGCTGCTCGAAAATGCGGTCGATGCGGGCGCTACGTCCGTACAACTCATTGTGAAAGAGGCCGGCAAGCAACTGGTGCAGATAGTAGATAATGGCTCGGGTATGTCGCCCACCGACGCCCGCATGAGCCTCGAGCGCCACGCCACCAGCAAGATTCGCTCGACCGAGGATTTATTTCGCATCCGCACCCTAGGGTTTCGGGGCGAGGCGCTGGCCAGCATTGCGGCCGTGGCTCAGGTCGAAATTCGCACCAAGCAGCGTGGCCAGGAAACCGGCACGCTGCTGCTGGTCGAGGGCTCGCAGGTGAGCAGCCAGGCGCCCACTGCCTGCCCCGACGGCACCAGCATCGCGGTCAAAAATCTATTCTTCAACGTGCCCGCCCGCCGCAACTTCCTCAAGAGCAACGCGGTAGAAATGCGCCATATCCTGGACGAGTTTCAGCACGTGGCGCTGGCCAATCCGCAGATTGCCTTCTCGCTCTACCAAAACGACCTAGAGGTATTTGGTCTGCCCGCCGGTAAGCTCAGCCAGCGCATCGTAGCCCTGCTGGGCAATAACTACAAGGAGCAACTAGCGGGCTGCGAAGAAGTTACGCCCTTCATCACGGTAAAAGGCTACATCGGCAAGCCCGAGTCGGCGAAGAAGAGCCGGGGCGACCAGTTTTTCTTCGTCAACAACCGCTTCATCCGCTCGGCCTACCTCAACCACGCCGTGCTGGCCGCCTACGAGGGCCTGCTACCTAAGGACACGCACCCATTCTACGTGCTGTTTCTGGAGCTTGACCCCAAGACCATCGACATCAACGTGCATCCCACGAAGACCGAAATCAAGTTCGAGGACGAGAAAACGGTGTACGCCGTGGTGCGCGCCGCCGTGCGGCAGGCCCTAGGGCTGCACAGCCTCACACCCTCGCTCGACTTCGAGGGCGACGTGAATTTTGCGCCCATCCGACCGTTGCGCACTTCGGCCAGCGGCGCCGGTGGCGAGTTGCCCGCCCCGATGCGCCACGTCGCGTTCAACCCCGACGCCTTGGCTACTTCGGGGTCGGCTTCCTCGCGCCAGGGCAGCGCCAGCCGCTCCTCCGAGCGCCAGGCGCCGCCTAAGCCCACCGAGCAGGCCAAGCGCGACCTAGAGGCCTTTTACCGCGAGCTGGGCCAAACCGTGCGGCCCGAGGGCGCGCCCGCCGCGGCGCCCCCGGCCGCCGCGCCCGCGCCCACCGAGCCAGCTCCCGCGCCGCTGCCCGAGCTGCCCTTCGTGCACGCCGGCAGCCCCGAGCCCTCGCTCCAGCCTGCTACTGCGCTCAACTCACCAACTCACTCCCTCACTCATTCACCGCGCGCCACGCAAGTGCTCACGCGCTACGTGTTGCTGCCCGTGAAGTCGGGCCTGATGCTCATCGACCAGGAGGCCGCCCGCGAGCGCATCCTCTACGAGCAGTACGCGGCGGGGCAGGAGCGGGGCGCCGTGCACTCGCAGGCGCTGCTGTTCCCGCGGCCGCTCACGTTTTCGCCCGCCGATTTTGCTATTCTTCAGGAGCTTACGCAGCCGTTGCACCTGCTGGGCTTCCGGTTTGCCGAGTTTGGGCCGCTCACCATTGCCATCGAGGCGGTGCCGGCCGACCTGCCCGCCCAGGGCGAAAAAGAGCTGCTCGAAAGCCTCATCGAGCAGTTCCGCAGCGGCGCGGCCCCGCTGCGCGTCGACCGCCGCGAGGCGCTGGCCCGCGCGCTGGCCCGGCGCGTGGCCCAGGCCACCAGCCAGGCCCGCCTGCCCGACCTAGAGCTCAGTGCGCTGGTCGATAAGCTCTTCGCCTGCCAGGTGCCCAACTACACCCCCGACGGCCGCCCCACGGTCGTCTTACTCGATGGCCAGCAGTTGGCCGACTTTTTCCGTAAGCCCGGTACATAGCCTGCTTTTACGGCTTCCTTTCGTCATTATCTCCAATGTTTAATCTTACGCCCACCGTTCGCAATCTGCTCATTGCGAATGTATTGCTGCTTGTTATAACTGGTAGTCTGTTTCCGCAGCTTTTCCAGTTGGGAGCACTTTACCCGCTGAGCTCACCCTACTTTCAACCCTGGCAATTCGTGACCTACATGTTCCTGCATGCGGGTTGGGGGCATTTGATTGGCAATATGTTCGCCCTCATTTCGTTTGGACCGATGCTGGAGCAGCGTTGGGGCGGGCCGCGGTTTTTGGTATTCTGGCTGATTTGCGGCTTCGGCGCGGGCCTGCTTTACGAGGGCGTGCGGGCCTACGAGCTCAATCAGGTGCAGCAGGCCGCCGTAGAGTTTGCGCGCCAGCCTTCGGGCGGTGAGTTTGCAAAGTTCTTCGAAGACTACGCCCCGCAGTATTCGGGCTACCAAACGCTGGCCCGCGCCATGCACGACAACCCCCGCAACGCGGAGTACATTGCCTCAGCTACCAGCGCGGTGCAGGGCGTGGTGAGTGACATGTTGACCTCGCCCGCCGGCGGCATGGTCGGCGCTTCGGGGGCCGTATTTGGTATCCTGTTCGCGTTCGCCTACCTGTTTCCTAATACCGAGCTCATGCTCCTGTTTTTCCCCTTCCCCATCAAGGCGAAGTATTTTGTTTTCTTTTACGCTTTATATGAGCTCTACGCGGGCGTGCACCGCACGCCCGGCGACAACGTAGCCCACTTTGCCCACCTAGGCGGCCTACTCATTGGGTTTATCGTGCTCAAATTCTGGGAGCGGGGCCGCCAGCAATTCTATTAACATATCAGTTCCATGAGCTTAACTCAGGATATCCGCGACGCCTTTTCCCGCCGCGATAATGCACTCAATCAGCTCATTATTCTCAATGGGCTGGTGTTCGCGGTGCTCATCATTCTGCGGGCCATCTTCTTTATTGCCCAGTCGGGGAGCTACCAGCTCATCATGCGCCAGCTGGCGCTGCCTTCCGACCTCTACTCGCTGCTGCGCCACCCCTGGACGCTGCTGACGTATGCTTTTGTGCATGAAGGCTTCCTGCACATTCTTTTCAATATGCTGAACCTCTACTGGTTCGGGCAGCTCATTCGCGAGTACCTGGGCGACCGCCGCCTGGTGAGCCTCTACATACTAGGGGCGCTGGTGGGGGCGGTGTTCTTCCTGCTGGCCTACAATTTCATTCCCGCCTTGCAACCCTTCGTGGGGCAGCCCGTAATCGGCGCCTCGGCGTCCGTTACGGCTGTCATTGTGGCGGCGGCTACGCTGCTACCCGATTTCACGTTCATGCTTTTCATCATTGGCGCAGTCAAGATAAAGTGGATAGCGGTGGCCGTGGTGCTCATCTCCATCGCGGGCATCAATGGTGGTAACCCCGGCGGCGAAATCACGCACCTAGGGGGCGCATTGCTGGGCTTCGTCTTCATCAAGCAGCTCAAAGCCGGGCGCGACATGGGCGCTCCGGTCACGGCCATTGGCGAGTGGTTTAGCCGCGTGTTCAGCCAGAAGCCCGGCATGCGCGTGACGCACCGGCAGCCGGTGGCCACCGGCGCCCGCTCGGCCAGCAGCGCTAAAAACGGCGGCCCCGCCATCGCCGGCCAGGAGGAAATTGACCTGATTCTAGATAAGATTTCGCACTCCGGCTACGAAAGCCTGTCGAAGGACGAAAAGCAAAAACTCTTCCGCGCCAGCCAGCAGTAGCCCTAGGTGCTTGAGATACTGCCAGTAAGGCAAAAGGCCGGCCGCTATTTGTAGCGGTCGGCCTTTTGCCTTAATAAGAGTAATAGGTTGCGTACGGCGAGCTCATTAGACGCAATGCGAAGCAGGGCCGTGCGCTACGGCAAGTGCCCGCCTTGCTACTGCGGGGTATTGATGGCTTGGTACTGCCGAGCGGCGGCCAGCGCCGCTTCCAGCTGCTGGGTGCGCTCGGCCACGTGCGACTCCAGTAGCTGCTGCACCTGCAGCACTTCTTCCTGGTTGCGCAGTAGCTCACCATTGCTGGTGTGCAGCGCCTCGTTGGCAGTCGCTAGCTGGTCGTTTAGCTCCTGAATTTTTTGACGGGCCTGCACCTGCTCGGTTACTTCGGTGGCTACCACCATGGCGCCGTAGATGCTGCCATCTTCTTCGTACATAGGCACGTACACAAAATCCCAGTACACGATGTCGCGCCGCCCTTCGCGCTCGTGCACGGCCTCCATAGCGTGGGCTACGTGGGGGTTGCCCGTGGTCATTACGTTGGTTAGTAGCTCTTCGTAGCCCATGCCGGCTACTTCGGGCAGCGCCTCGAATAAGCCTAGGCCGATAATTTGTGCCTGCTCGCGGCCCCACAGGCGGCAAACAGTCGGGTTGGCCAACTCAATAATAAACTGCGGCCCCCGGTACGCGGCAATAGCTACCGGTGCCTGCTCAAATATGCGGAGCAGCTCGCTGCGCTGGTGTTCGGCTTCGGCGCGGGCGTCTTGCTCGCGTTCCTGGCTTTCCTGCAGTTCGGCAGAGGCCTGCACCTGCGCCGTGATGTCTGCTATCTCGTGAATCAAGTGGGTTACCCGCCCGTCCTCATCCAGCACCGGCGCGTTGCGCGTGTGCCAGTAGCGCTCCAGAAACTGGCCGGGCCGCGCCGGGTCGGGCAAGTCGTAGGGCTGCAACGTCAGTTCGTGCGGCCGCCCAGTAACCAGCACTTCCAGCAAAGAATCCCGGACGGTGCGTACGGCCCCGTTCGCCGCGCTGCTCGGGTTATCCGGGAAAACGTCGAAAATATATCTTCCCAGCAAAGCATCCTGCTGCGTGAGAGTAGCGGCTAAGTAGGCTTCGCTAGCCGCTTCAATCACTAAGTCAGTGGAAAGTAAAAGTTGAGCTCCTGGCAGAGCCTTAAAAATAGCGGGAAAATCGGAAGTAAGGGCGGCCATCTCTGCGCAGTAAAGTGTGGAGCTAGTGGCCGCTGGCTACCAACTCATTCTCAATAATGCCTCCTACGTGGTTTTGGGGCAGGAGGTGAAGGGCGCAAAAATAAAAGCTAAACCAGACGCGGCCGGCCACCGCCTAGATGTCAGCAATTAATTCGTAAGCGCGCGTAGCGGCGCGAAGAGTAGCTAAACGCAAAAGGCCGGCTACCTCACGGTAACCGGCCTTTTACGCTGTCAATTCTAATTACTTCGCTTCACCAGCCTCGGGCTCCGAAGGGGCCTCTTCGGGCCTCTCATCGCTGGGCAGGTTGGGTTTGATATCACTCTTGCTCACTACAAAGCTGAGCTCCTCCTTGCCGTCTTCAAAATCGGCCGTAATAATGTCGCCGTGCAGCAACTGGGCCTTCAGGATTTCCTCGGCAATCGGGTCTTCGATGTACTTCTGGATGGCCCGGTTCAGCGGACGAGCACCGTACTTGGGGTCGTAGCCTTTGTCGGCCACGAAGTCCTTGGCTTTCTCGGTCAGCTCGACGCGGTAGCCTAGGGCGAGTACGCGGCTGAGCAGCTTGCTGAGGCTGATGTCGATAATCTTGTGGATATCTTTCTTCTCCAGCGAGTTGAAGACTACCACGTCGTCCAAACGGTTCAGGAACTCGGGCGAAAAGGTCTTCTTTAGGGCGTTGGTAATCGTGCCCTTCGTCAACTCGTCCATGTTCTCGTTGCGCGACTTGGTGCCGAAGCCGATGCCCGCGCCGAAGTCCTGCAAATCACGCGCCCCGATGTTCGAGGTCATGATGATGATGGTGTTCCGGAAGTCTACCTTACGACCTAGGCCGTCGGTTAGGATACCGTCGTCAAGCACTTGTAGCAGCAGGTTATACACATCCGGGTGCGCCTTTTCAATCTCGTCGAGCAGGATAACCGAATATGGCTTGCGGCGGATTTTCTCCGTCAGCTGGCCGCCTTCTTCGTAGCCCACGTAGCCGGGAGGCGCGCCCACCAGGCGCGATACGCTGAATTTTTCCATGTACTCCGACATGTCCACGCGCACCAGTGCGTCTTCCTTATCGAAGAGATAGGTCGCCAAAACTTTGGCTAGCTCCGTCTTACCTACGCCGGTCGGGCCGAGGAATACAAACGAGCCAATTGGTTTCTTCGGGTCTTTCAAGCCCACGCGGGTGCGCTGAATAGCTTTCACCAGTTGCTTGATAGCCTTTTCCTGACCGATTACCTTGCCTTGCAGCTCGGCACCCATGTTCAGCAATTTCTCGCCTTCGTTCTGGGCCACGCGGTTCACGGGGATACCGGTCATCATGGCGATTACCTCGGCCACGTTTTCCTCTTTCACCGTGTAGCGCTTCTTCTTGGTTTCATCTTCCCACGACTTTTTGGCCGTTTCGAGCTGTTCCAAAAGCTTCTTTTCGGTGTCGCGGAGCTTGGCGGCTTCCTCGTATTTCTGCGATTTCACCACGCGGTTCTTCTCGCCTTTGATGTTCTCAATCTGCTCTTCGAGCTTGAGAATGTCCTCGGGCACCACGATGTTGTTGATGTGCACGCGCGCACCAGCTTCATCGAGGATGTCGATGGCTTTGTCCGGCAGGAAGCGGTCGCTCATGTAGCGGTCGCTCAGCTTCACGCACTGTTCAATGGCTTTGTCCGTGTATACCACGTGGTGGTGGTCCTGGTACTTGTCCTTGATGTTGTGCAGAATCTCAATAGTTTCCTCCGGCGTGGTGGGGTCCACCATTACCATTTGGAAGCGACGGGCCAAGGCACCATCTTTCTCGATGTACTGGCGGTACTCGTCCAGCGTGGTAGCGCCGATGCATTGAATTTCGCCGCGGGCCAAGGCCGGCTTGAACATGTTAGAAGCGTCGAGCGAGCCCGAAGCCCCGCCAGCACCCACGATGGTATGCAGCTCGTCAATGAACAGAATCACGTCGGGCGACTTCTCCAGCTCGTTCATCACGGCCTTCATGCGCTCCTCAAACTGGCCGCGGTACTTGGTGCCAGCCACCAGCGACGCAAGGTCAAGAGTTACTACGCGCTTGTTGAAGAGCACGCGGCTTACTTTCTTCTGGATGATGCGCAGCGCGAGGCCTTCGGCGATAGCCGTTTTGCCCACGCCCGGCTCACCAATCAGGATTGGGTTGTTCTTTTTGCGGCGGCTCAGTACCTGAGCCACGCGCTCAATCTCTTTTTCGCGGCCCACGATGGGGTCGAGCTTATCGTCCTCCGCCAGTTTAGTCAGGTCGCGGCCGAAGTTGTCGAGCACCGGGGTACGCGATTTTTCGCCGGGCTTCTTAGCTGCGCCAGCATTGCCAGCGCCACCTTGCCCGCGGCCGGCCGCACCCTGGCCTTGGCCAAAGAGGCGGTCGTCATCGTCGTCGGTGTCCGGGCCAGCTTTGGGGCTGGTGGTCGGGGCCGCGCCGTGATAATCAAGTGAGTCGCGCACGGTTTCGTAGTTCACGTTGAATTTGGAAAGAATTTGAGAAGAAATGTTGTCCTCATCGCGTAGAATCGAGAGGAGCAAGTGCTCAGTGCCAATGATTTCCGACTTGAAAATCTTGGCTTCGAGGTACGTGATTTTCAGCACCTTCTCGGTCTGCTTGGTTAGCGGAATCGAGCCAGTGATGCTGGTACCTTGGGTGGCCGTGTTGCGCGTAGCTTGCTCTAGGGCAAACTTTAGCTCATCGGTGGCCACACCTAGTTTTTTGAGCAGACCTAGGGCCGTGCCTTCGCCCTCCCGAATCATGCCTAGCAGCAAGTGCTCGGTACCGATATAGTCGTGGCCCAGCCGGATGGCCTCCTCCCGGCTGAGGGAGATAACCTCCTTGACGCGGTTTGAAAATTTAGCTTCCATGCAAGCAAGATGATAGTATAAGCCGTATGTCTAACCTCTACCGCAATACAGGTAAATAGTTGCGCGCTGTAGATACGGATTAATGCGATTGATAACTGGAAAACAAGCTGCTTCAGCCGAAGGTTCGGAAAGAGGGTGGTCAAGTAAACAAGCTGGTAAGGCAAAAGCAATATTGCGCTTAATCTCTTAACAACCTAATTTGGGATTACCCCAACCACCTACCCGCCGCCGGCCCCTGCATAAATAATAAATCCAGCACGCTAAGCCTTGGTACAAACGCGGGGCCAAATACCTGGGGGTAGGGCCGCTGCGACGTACTGTCAGGTTCGGCGGCCCTAGGGGTACTTTTGGGTGTCAGTACGTCGCGCAGGTCAAGTGGTGGGGGCGTGAGGGCGTGAACCGTCGAACTGGTAGGGGAGAGGTATTCGGTGGTAAAAGCCACCGGCAGCGGCCAGCGCAGGCAGCGCAGCAGCAAGTGCAGCAGGGCTAGGTTCATGTCCCAGAGCCGGGCGGGTTTTTGAGCATAGATATCCAGCAAATAATCAGCGTAATAGCCAAAGTAAGGCGAGCCGTTGTAGGCCGTTTGCAGAGTGCGGAAGTGGCGGTGCGGCCAGTTTTGGCGGTAGTCGATTTCGATTTCGCTGGTGCGAATTTTTTCGGAGCGGCTGCCATCGAGCACTGGCACCGTGAGGGGCTGCGGGCCCTGGGCCGTGAGCACGAGGCAGCGGTTGCGGTAAGTTTGCTTGTGGTAGTGCTCGTGGGCATCGAGCAGGAGCGCATCGGCGTGCAGCAGCTGCTGAAAAAACGGGATGCTAGGCAGGTAGTGCAGCTCGGAAAGGACAACGGACATGGCCGCAAGGTAGCCGTAGCACGGACTTTGCAACGCCCTAGGGCAAACCCACTCGCAGCGCGGACTTTTAGTCCGTAAGTTGACCAGCTTGGTACGCGCGGACTGAATGTCCGCGCTACTGCCGCCTTATTTTTGCCCTATGCGCTTTCTGCTTTTCCCCCTAGCCCTGGCTATTGCCCCGCTGGCTGCCCACGCCGGCCCGCCCCAGCTGCTGCTCGAAGTAGCCCGCTTTCGCAACCTCGACCAGGTGCAGAAAGGCGGCGAAATCGAGATTTCGGTGACCGTGCCCACCCAGCCGCTCACCTACCGGCAGCGGGCCCCTAGGTCGTTTCAGTCGTCGGCCGTGGTCGAGCTGTCTATCGTGAAGGCCGATGGCACGGCTGCCTGGCAGGAAACCGTGACGCTGAAGCCGCCCGTGCTCAGCGACACGACTATCAGCATCAAAAACCCGCTTAGCTTTCTCAAGCGTGTGACGGTGCCCGACGGCACCTACACCCTGCGGGGCCGCGTGCGCGACCAGTACAAGTCGGCCAACGGCGAAACTACCGTGGAGCAGCCGCTGGTAGTAGCCACCGCTAAAGCACCGGCGTTCAGCGACATCGTATTCCTGTCGCGGCCCGCCGCGAAGGCTGCCGAGGTGGGCGTCTTCAACCGCGGCGGCTACCTGCTTACGCGGGCGCCGGGCGGCTACTACGGCCGCGGAGCCGACGTCGTGTTCTTCTACACCGAGCTAAACCAGCTGCCCGCCGACCGCCCGGTGCGCCTGCGCTACTACGTGGTAGCGCCCGATGGCAAGCCCGCGGCGGCGGTCGATTCGGCGCCCATCACGCCGGCGGCCGGGCGGCCCACGCCGGCCGTGGGGCAGGTGCCCCTGGGGCCGTTGCCCGCGGGCGCCTACACCCTGAAAGTAGAAGCCCGCGACGCGGCCACCAATAAAGTGCTTGCCACGCAGAGCCGCGCGGGCCAGCGCAGCCTCACGGAGTACGCGCCCGCCGGGGCCGCTCTGCCCCGATGAGCGCCGCGCCCCGGCCCTACGCCTGGTATTTTTATCCGCTCAATTGGCTGCTGCTTGCGCTGGCGCACCTGCCGCTGGCCGTACTCTACGTAGCCGCCCGGGGTATTTACTTGCTGCTGGCCTACGTGGTGCGCTACCGCTGGCGGGTGGTACTTGATAACCTGCGCCACGCTTTTCCGGAAAAAGAAGAAGCTGAAATCCGCCAGATTGGCCGGCAGTTTTACTGGCACTTTGCCCAGGTGCTGGTCGAGATTCTGAAGCTGGCCGCCATCTCGCCGGCCGAGCTGCACCGGCGGATGCACTTCACTAACCCCGAGCTAATGACGGGGCCTTTTGCCCAAAACCGCTTCGTGCTTTCGCTCGGCTCGCATCGGGGCAACTGGGAGTGGCTACTGTCGGGCGCGGAGCTGGAGTTTCCGGGCCGGGCGGCGGGCGTGTATAAGCCGCTGAACAATAGATTTTTCGAGCACTTTATGCGCCGCTTGCGCACGCGCCTAGGTGCCGATGCCGTGCCCATGCTCGGCACGCTACGCTACTTTGTGCAGCACCGCCGGCAGGGCCGCACCATCAGCCTGCTCACCGACCAGGCCGCCGGCCCCGAGGACCGGCCCTACTGGACCAGTTTTATGCACCGCGAGGCGGGCTTCTACACCAGCGCCGAGCGCCTGGCCCAGCAGTTCGACTGCGCCGTGCTCTACGTGGGCATCCGGCGGGCGCGGCGGGGCTACTACGAAATAACCTTCACCCAGCTGCCTGATGGCCAGGCCGCCACGGCCGCCGCCCACGCGCCCGACGAAGCCCAGCGCTACCCCATCACGGAGGCCTTTGTACGGTGCCTGGAGACCGACATCCGGGCCACGCCCGAACAATACCTCTGGACGCACCGCCGCTGGAAGCATAAAAGGAATGGGTAATTGGCGTAATAGGTAATGGGTAATGATTTTAGTGTAGCTGAACTACTGCACTAAAATCATTACCCATTACCTATTACGCCAATTACCTATTACCTACAAAAACTGCTCGATGTCACCTAGGCCCTGGCGCACGAGGTCGAAGTCATCGTTGGTGCAGTCGACGATGGTACTGGGGATGTTGCCGCCGAAGCCGCCGTCGATAACGAGGTCGACGAGCGAGCGGTATTTTTCAAAAATCAGGTCGGGGTCGGTCACGTACTCTTCCAGCGTTTCGGCGCTCTCGCGTACCGAAGTGCTCACGATGGGCGTACCGAACTCCTTGACAATCTGCCGCACAATCTGGTTATCGGGCACCCGGATGCCGACCGTTTTGCGCTTCACGCCGCCGTAGCGCGGGGCGTTGGGGCTGGCCTCGAAAATGAACGTGAACGGGCCGGGCAGCGCCTTTTTCAGCACCTTAAACGTGGGCGTGGTGATGCCGTGGGCGTAGTCGCTGATGTGCGACAGGTCGTGGCAGATAAAGCTAAGGTCAGCTTTTTCGGGCTTGAGGCCTTTGATGCGGCAAAGCTTCTCGACGGCTTTGGCGTTGGTGATGTCGCAGCCAATGCCGTACACCGTATCGGTGGGGTAAATAATGAGCCCGCCCTTGCGCAGCACTTCTACTACTTGCAGAATGCGGTTTTGGGGCGGGTTTTCGGGGTGAATGCGAAGCAGGGTGGCAGCCATATCGGGGGGGAAGGAAACAAAAAAACGGGCCGGAAGCCAGGTTAGGACTCCTTACGGCAGGCAAGGTACTACGGATTTTTAAAGCGTAAAATTGAGTTTCGGGCGACCGAAAGCAGCGATGCAGGCCGGAGCTAGGCGCCGTGCGTAATTTTGGGGCTCACTTGCTGTGTTTTCATGCTTCCTCCTGCCAAAAAGTCCGGCGTCGAATACCGGGCCGATGCTATTCGCCGGCGCAACCGGTTCGCCACTGTTAGCGTGATACTCGGGGTTTTTCTCGTCTGCTTCTCCTATTATTTTTTTCAGGTATTTTACACCACTAACGTCGATACCCAGGAGCAGCGTGCCTTCGTTTACATTCGCCGCACCGACGACTGGCAAAAGGCCCTGGTAGCGGTCGAAAACGTGAAGGTGGCGAACACCAGCGTCATCATCGACCAGCTGTCGCTGCACTTCGTGGGCAAGCTCATGGGCTACAACAAGCCCGGCGCCGTGAAGCCCGGCCGCTACGAGCTGAAGAGTGGCATGACCAACCGCATGCTAATCAACCTGCTAAAGTCGGGCCGGCAGTCGCCGCTCATGCTCACCTTCACCAATGTGCGCCTGCGCCGCGAGCTGGCCGCCAAGCTTTCGAAGCAAATCGACGCTAGCCCCAAGCAGATAGACTCGCTGCTGAGCAGCCCCAACTATACCCGTAGCCTAGGCTTCGATACTACCACGGTGCTCTCGATGTTCATCCCGAACACCTACCAGCTGTATTGGAACACCTCGGCCGAGAACCTCATGCAGCGCATGAAGAAGGAGTATGAGAAGTTCTGGACGCCCGAGCGCGACGCTGCCCGCCAGAAGCTCGGCCTCACCCGCTTGCAGGTGAGCACCCTAGCCAGCATTGTGGAGGCCGAGCAGCAGCAACACGCCGATGAGCGCCCGCGCATTGCGGCCGTGTACCTCAACCGCCTCAAGCGCGGTATGAAGCTGCAAGCCGACCCCACCGTGGTGTACGCCAACGGCGACTTCGGCATCAAGCGCGTGCTCAACGTGCACTTGCAGAAAGACTCGCCCTATAACACGTACCGCGTGGCGGGCTTGCCGCCCGGCCCCATTAACCTGCCCAGCATCAGCAGCATCGACGCCGTGCTGCACCCCGAGGACAATAATTACCTGTATTTCTGCGCCAAGGAAGACTTCACGGGCTACCACGCCTTCGCCACTACCAAGGAAGAGCACCTAGTAAACGCGCGGCGTTACCAGGCCGCCCTTACCCGGGCTGGTATTCGATAGGCGTGTGAAGCGAAAGCCTTGCACCGCAACAAAAAAGGCCTGCCACATTGTGGTAGGCCTTTTCGTTTTAAATCAAACCAACCTAGGCGGCTACGGCCGAGGTGCCTTCGCGGTCCTCGATGGCCTTGCGCAGCTTGGCGATGGCCTGGGTAGCGCGCTCCTCATCGAGGCGGTTGATGTTAAGCAGCATCTTCGTCTTCTCCTGGCGTGTGATGAGCGGGTGGTTTAGCAGGCGAATAATCTCCTCCTTCTGCGACGCCGTGGCGTACTGCACTGGCGCAGCAACTGGTGTCTCGGCGGCGGGTGCTTCCACTGGAGCAGGCGTGTTGGTAACGGCGCGCATCACGGGCGTAGGCTCGGTTACGCTAGGAGCGACGGCGGGCGTGGGCACGTTGCCGGTGTACTCCATCTCCTCAGCAGGAGTAGGCTCGTAGCCCGCGGCGCGGATAATCCAGGCCAGGATGTTGCGGTACGCCTTGCCAATGGCGCGCGTCTGGGCCATGCTGGCGATGGCAAACTCCTGGTAGAACTTCTTGCCGCTCTCCTTATTCGAGCAGATGGCGAAGCCAGCGCCCACGGTGTGCTGCGAGCGCATATCAAACAGCGTCACCTTGGCCTGGTACTTAATCTCCTGGTCATTGCTCATGTCAATGACGTGCTCCACGATAGGCACGATACCTAGGCGCGAGCCGGCGTACTGCCAGCCCTCCACATTCACAAACTCTTTGCCCTGCACCTGGGTGCTGAGCTTATTCTCTTTAATGAACTTGGCGAGGTCCTTAGCGAGGTCCAGCGTCTCGTCAGATTTAGCGATGTCATAGCTTTCCACCCGCGCCGCCTTCTTGGTAGCCGTGGTGTCTTTCGGGGTTTTGATGGCCTCGTTCATAACGGTAGTTTCGGGGGTTGCAGGTTGCTTGCTCATATACGACTACTTAACCCTAGGGGTCTGGAAAAGGTGCCGAAAATGGCCTCGTTTTTTAGTAAAAATTAGCGTTGTTAATCAGTATGTTACGGGTAGGTTAAAAATAAATTTTGCTTTTCCCGTTAGCTGCACAAATATATGCTAAAAATTTTGGTATTCACAAGTTGCAGAAAGAGAATTTTCAATCTCAACGGAGGTAGTTCACAGCTCACCACCCGCGGCTAGCTCGCCCCTAGGTCTACCAATCAGGCCTACATGCGAAAGAGCCTTCAGCGGATTGCCGAAGGCTCTTTTTGTGGATGATGCACTATGATGTTGCTTAGGCTATTGTGCGTACTGGCAACGCACGCTTAGCGTAGTCTTCACGCTCCCGCAATCATCTGGTGCACGCCCTTTCTAAAGGCTTCATCGCCTACCGCCAGGCGCTGCGCATACAGGGCTTTAGCGTCCTCCCCGCACACATACCGCAGGGTGTCGGTGCCGTCGGTGGCGGCTTCGTACACTACTTCCGCAATTTGCTCGGAGGTAGAAGCCCCGCTACCAGGCGCGCTGATGGCCGCCAAAAACTTGTCCGTCAATTCTTCATACTCCGGGTGCGAAACGCGGACCGATTTACCCATTATCTCCGTCGAAACCAGGCCGGGCTCGATGTTCTTGATGCCAATCCCAAACTGACTCAACTCAAATGACAAGCTTTCGCTCCAGCCTTCGAGCGCCCATTTGCTGGCATCGTACATAGAGCTCACCGGAAAAGCCATCAGCCCAGCTGAGGAGCTGGTCGTAATAAACAGGCCCGCTTTCCGAGCCCGAAAGGCCGGAATAAAGGCCTGGGTAACGCGCACCACTCCCAGGAAATTGGTTTCCATCTGGCGTACCAGTTGCTCGTCGGTAGTGGCTTCTAGGGCGCCCAGCAGCGTGTAGCCCGCGTTGTTAAACACCACGTCGACCGGACCTAGGGCCAAGGCTTTTTGCGTGGTGTCCTTAATCTGCGCTAAGTTGGTTACGTCTAGAGGCAGTAGCGTGACATTGTCGAGCAGATGGAGCTCGGTTTCGTTTTCGGGCTTGCGCATGGTGGCAAGTACGTGCCAGCCCTTGGCCGCGAATAGTTTAGCGGCGGCTTTCCCAATGCCCGACGAGGCACCGGTAATAAAAATGGTCTTCTTCATGTGGCGTGGTCTTAATTACAAGCCAAAATTCCTGGGTAGTCACTTTACATTTGCTATCCGTTTCCTTTAGGAAAGTGACTATTTATGAAGGCAGACAGTAACGTAGCAGCCGAAAGGTGCGGGCAGACGCCGGAGATGTACCGGGAGCGAGTATTGGCCCTGAAAGACGCGCTCGAGCTATTGAGCGGGAAGTGGAAGTTTTGCATCCTGCTCAACTTGCACAACTATGGTACCCTGCGCTTCAAAGATTTACAAGAGACGTCAGTGGGCATCACTCCCAAAGTGCTCTCGAAAGAATTGCAGGAGCTGGAAGATAACCTGCTGATTACCCGCACGGTCAATACGACCAAGCCCGTCACGGTTTCGTACGCGCTAACGCAGCACGCCATCGAAACCCAGCCCGTTATTGATGCCCTGGTTACGTTCGGCCTAACGCATCGGACCAGGATTAAGGATAACTACCTTTTGTAAGGCTGGGGTGCAATGCAACGACCTAGGCCCCGCGGCCCGA
>NZ_JBHUFD010000006.1:403955-431986 GCF_042681145.1 Hymenobacter bucti | reverse complement strand
CTCGGGCCGCGGGGCCTAGGTCGTTGCGCTTGTGCGCAGGTTCGGCTACGAGCCAAGCATCGTTAACTTAGGCTACCTAGGCAATCCTATTCGTTCGCGATTCTTCCAAGATGTGCCCGTCGCGCATGATGATGGTGCGGTCGGCCATCTGGGCCAGCGCGTCGTTGTGGGTCACGATGACGAACGTTTGGCCGAACTCCTTGCGGAGCCAGAAGAACAGCTCGTGCAACTCCTGCGCATTGCGCGAGTCGAGGTTGCCGCTGGGCTCGTCGGCAAAAATGATTTCGGGCGAGTTGATGAGGGCGCGGGCCACCGACACGCGCTGCTGCTCGCCGCCGCTCATCTCGCTGGGTTTGTGGTCGACACGGTGGTCGAGGTTGAGCAGCCCTAGGAGTTCGCGGGCCCGCACGCGCACCTCCTTCTCCGAGCGGTCGGCCAAGAAAGCGGGCAGGCACACGTTTTCGAGGGCCGTAAACTCGGGCAGCAGATTGTGAAACTGAAATACGAAGCCGATGTGCCGGTTGCGGAACTTGGCCAGCGCGTTGCGGCCCAGGCTGCTCACCGGCTCGCCATCGAAGGTCACCTCGCCCGAATCGGGGTTGTCGAGGGTACCTAGGATTTGGAGTAGCGTGCTTTTGCCGGCCCCGCTCGAGCCTACAATGCTTACTATCTCCGACCGCTCGATGGTGAGGTCGATGCCCTTGAGCACCTCCAGCGAGTTGTAGCTTTTTCGAATATTGATAGCTTGGAGCAAGGTAGGGATAGAAATTAAGTCAGAAAGCAAGCAAAGCTACGCCGAAAGCAGACGGGGGTTAGCCCCCGGGCACTACCTTCGCGCCCAAAGTTTAGTACCCCACCTCCCCCTCAGATGAATATTCACGAGTATCAAGGCAAGGAAATCCTGAAGAAGTACGGCGTGCGCGTCCAGGAAGGCATTACCGCCGACACGGCCGAAGAGGCCGTAGAAGCTGCCAAAACCCTCACCGAGCAGACTGGCACCAGCTGGTACGTTATCAAGGCCCAGATTCACGCGGGTGGCCGGGGTAAAGGCGGTGGGGTGAAGCTCGCCAAAAACCTGGAGCAGGTAAAAGACATCGCGGGCCAGATTCTCGGCATGCAGCTCGTGACCAAGCAAACCGGCCCCGAAGGCCGCTTGGTCAACAAGGTGCTCATTGCCCAGGACGTGTACTACCCCGGCGAAAGCCCCACTAAAGAGTTCTACATCAGCGTATTGCTCGACCGTAACAGCGGCAAAAACGTTATCATCTACACCACCGAGGGCGGCATGGACATCGAAGAGGTGGCCGAGTCGCACCCCGACAAAATCCTGAAGGAATTTGTAGACCCCGCCGTGGGCCTGCAAGGCTTTCAGGCCCGCAAAATCGCCTTCGGCCTCGGGCTGTCGGGCGATGCCTTCAAGGAAATGGTGAAGTTCGTAACGGCCTTGTACAAAGCCTACGACGAAACCGACTCGGCCATGTTCGAGATTAACCCGGTGTTGAAAACGTCGGACAACAAAATCCTGGCCGTTGACGCCAAGGTGACCCTGGACGACAACGCCCTGTACCGTCACAAGGACTTCGCGGCCCTGCGTGATACCAACGAGGAAGACCCCTTGGAAGTAGAAGCTTCGGAGTCGAACCTGAACTACGTGAAGCTCGACGGCAACGTGGGCTGCATGGTGAACGGCGCCGGCCTGGCCATGGCGACCATGGATATCATCAAGCTTTCGGGTGGCGAGCCGGCCAACTTCCTCGACGTAGGGGGTGGAGCCAACGCTCAGACGGTTGAAGCGGGTTTCCGCATCATCCTGAAGGACCCGAACGTGAAGGCCATCCTCATCAACATCTTCGGCGGCATCGTGCGTTGCGACCGCGTAGCTAATGGGGTAGTGGAAGCCTACAAGAAAATCGGTGATATCCGCGTGCCCATCATCGTGCGCCTGCAAGGCACCAACGCCGAGGAAGGCGCCCGCATCATCGACGAGAGCGGCCTGAAAGTGTACTCGGCTACCCTGCTGAAAGACGCCGCCGCCCGCGTAGAAGAAGTATTGGCCATGTAAGTGGTTTAAAGACCAAAAAGAAAGCCCGCCTGATTCATTCAGGCGGGCTTTCTTTTTGATGGTATACTGCTTGGTGCAATCGGCTTGAGAGCGTGCCGCGCCCAAACTGGCTACCTAGGCCGAGATGGTGGTGCCTTTTTCGGCTACGCCGGCGTTTTCCTCGGGAGCTACCGGAATAGCTTCGCCTTGTACTTTCAGCTCCACTTCCATATTGCCTTTAGTGCCTACCGAGTAAGGGCAAATTTTGTGGGCCTGGCGCACCATTTCAATCGTTTTCTCGCGGTCGAACGCTTTCAGGTCAATGTCCAGAATCGCCGACAGGCCGTAGCCTTCACCTTCCTGAAACAACGAAACCGAGCATTTTACTTCAGTCTGCGGGTCGAGCTTGTCGCCGGCGCGCTGCGCAATCACGAGCAGCGCCTGCTGGAAGCACGACGAGTAACCCGCGGCAAACAGCTCTTCGGGGTTGGTAGCGCCTTTTTTGCCACCTAGGCCCTCGGGCACCGACATGTCGAGGTCGATGATGCCCGTGGCCGAGCGCACGTGGCCGCTGCGGCCGCCAATGGCCGTAGCGTCGGCCGTGTAGAGAGTTTTCTTAGTAGGTTCCATGTAGGTAAGGAAGAAACGGTTGATGAAGGGCTAACTGACTTTTGGTAGTTAGGGTTATCCCGCTGGCGTGGTCTAACGAATAAAACAAGGTCGAGTTTGGCGGCCCCGGCTTTTCGTGCTACTTTTGCACTCCCGCACCGGTCGCGTCGTACAACGGATAGTATGAGAGTTTCCGAAGCTCTTGATTTAGGTTCGATTCCTAACGCGACCACGAAAAACCCCGTTTCTGCCTCAGAAACGGGGTTTTTGCATTTTAGGGAATGGTATAGGGGCACGGGGGAAAAGTAAGCTCTGCGCTCGCTGCCGCGGGTGGCAAGTAGCTGCGTCGGCCGCGCCGGCTGGCTTACTGGGCCGGGTGGGGCGCCCAGGCAGCGGCCGGTGGGCTGCCTCACCACTAGGCTGGTTAGCCTATGCCCGGCCATCAGCTTAAAGCTCAGAACAGCAGCGCTATCATTATTATGCGAACCCGCCTGCAACGACACGCGCGCCAGATTAAGGTGGTGGTCTATAAGGAAACCCTATTTGATTACAAGGAGCACTGCTGGACGTTCCTCGGTGCCTTTTTGGGTATTGGCTTGGTGGGCCTGCTTAGCCAGTATCAGCTGGCGCCGGTAGATGCGCCCTTGCTCATTGGCTCGTTTGGCGCCTCTTCGGTCTTGGTTTATGGCGTGATTAACAGCCCCTTGGCGCAGCCGCGCAACCTAGTGGGCGGGCACGTGCTCAGCGCCTTTATTGGGGTGACCATTCACCACCTGCTGCCGCAGCCGATGTGGCTGGCGGCGGCCCTGGCCGTGGCGCTGGCCATCGTGGGCATGCAAATCACGAAAACGCTGCACCCACCGGGCGGGGCTACGGCACTGATTGCCATTATTGGGTCGCCGCAGTTGAAGGCGCTGGGCTACTGGTACGTGGTGGTGCCCGTGCTGGTGGGGGCGCTGCTGCTGCTACTGGTGGCGGTGGTCATTAACAAACTGGCGCCCAGCCGCCACTATCCGGCCAACAAGAACTGGTACCGGTTTTGGCAGCGTTCGTACTGAGGCCTTGGCGTGGGCAGGCACCGAGCTGATGGGATGTTTTTGCTCGATAGTAAGCTGATGGACAAGTTTGGGACTAGGATTTTTTCGTGGGTTGAAAGCAGCGGGCGGGTTGCCCGAGCGTGGGGCGCGTTGTAGCTTGGTGGCCTCATTCGCCCCATCGTTTATGTCTAGCACAACCCAGCATCAAAACCTGCTCCGTAACATGTACGTGGCTTTCAACGCCCGCGATATTCCTAGCATCCTCCAGGTAATGCACCCGCAGGTGCGCTGGCCCCGAGCGTGGAAGGGCGACTACGTAGATGGCCACGACGCGGTGCGCAGCTACTGGCTGCACCAGTGGCAGGAAGTGAACCCGCGCGTCGAGCCAACCGGCTTTACGCAGCGCACCGATGGCAGCGTGGAAGTAGCCGTGCACCAGCTCGTCAAGGATATGCAGGGGCAGGTACTGTTTGATGGTCCGGTGAAGCACATCTACACCATTGAGGATGGCTTGATTAAGCAGATGGATATCGAGCAGGGGTAGCATCCGGGTCGGGATTTTGTCAGACCCAAATGCACCGACTGCCGGCAAGCAGTAGGTTGATTTTGAGAATATTAGTTTGCAAAAAAAGCCCCGGCCAACCAGGCCGGGGCTTTTTAGTGAGCAGGGTGGCGCGAGTCTATTGCACGACTACGCGCTCGGTCATAATGCTGGTGCCCGCTTGCAGGCGCAGCACGTACACGCCCGGCGCCAGGCCCGCGGTTTCTACCGTGAAGGTGGCGCCCGTGGTAGGCAGGGCGGCGGCTTGGCGGCGCACGGCTTGGCCTAGGGTGTTCAGCAGCTCGGCCTGCACGCTCGAAGCCGCGGCCACGGGCGGCACTTGCACCGTGAAGCGGGCGTGCGCCGGGTTGGGGTGCACCGTGACCTCGGTGATGCCGAGGCCCGGGGTAGCAGCCAGCGTTGCGAGCGGACTGAACTGCAAGGTGAAGCGGCCCACGATAGCAGCGGCGGCCTCGCCGGGCGTGACGCTAAAGGCGTAGCGTGTGCCTGCCGCCAGGAGCACGGTTTGGCCCGTCTGGCTGTCGTGCAGGTAGGGGGCCAGGCCAGCGGGCAGGTTGCGTAGGGCGGCTACGCTGAGCGAGTAGGAGCCCGCCGCGGGCACGCCCACCGCCAGCGCGAGGGCCGTGGTGGCCGTGAAGGCCGCCCGCCCATCGATGGCAAGGCTGGTGTCCCCGGCCCGGCTGGCCAGGTTCAGGCCGGTAGGGTTGGGGAGCTTGGTGGCGTCGTAGGTAACGTCGAAGGCGGGGGTAGCCCCGGTTTCGGCGTAGGCGTAGAAGGTATCGGCCGGGCCGGTGGCCGCCCCTAGGTCGAGCTGCACCTGGGGCCGCAGGTCGGCGGTGGGGCGCTGAAACGCCGTGGCGTCGGGGGTGGTCAGGCGCTGGCTGTTGCGAAACGTGAAGGTAGCGGGGGTGCCGGGCGCCGCCACGCGGGCGAAAAAGCCCTGGGCCACGGGCAGCACCGGGTTGCCGACGCCATTGACATAAGCGCGGTATTGCCCCTGGTACTGGCTGGTGCTGCTGTACACGTAGATGGCCGCTTCGAGGCCGCTGCGGTCGGCCGCATCCACGAGGCGGTAGTCGAGGGGCGCGGGGTAGGGGTTACCCAAAAACTGCCAGCCGGCCTCGGCGGCGTTGAGCGTGCCGGCCGCGTTGCGCGCCACGGCCACGCTGACCGGGCCATTATTAAGCGTGCCCACAAAATCGACCAGCTCGCCGCCCCCGATATTAACGGCGTAGCCCCGGCCCGGCACCAGCGGCGTTGCGAGGGTACTGGGCGCAAAAAAGCCCTTGTCGAAGCCTAGGTAGGTGTTCGTGCGGTTCACCAGGGCTTGGTCGTAGCCAAACACCGTGGGAAAGGGCGTGGTGGCGCCGGGCGTGGGGCTGTTATTATACATTGCGGCCTGGCTGATTTCGGGGCGGAAGCCGCTGGTCGCTAGGTCGCCAACGGTGCTGCCGCTCACCGGCGACGCGTAGTGGCGGTAGCCTGGCCCTAGGTTCACGCTGGGGTCGATATAGCGCTGCACCGTTACGCTGCCCGTGGCCACAGCCGCGCCGTTGTTGACGACCAGCGCGGTACCGGCCGCGTTCGAGCGCAGCGTGAGGTTGTCATTGGTGGTCAGGTCGCCGTTGAGAACGAGGGCTTTAGCTACTTGTACCGGCCCGGTAAGGCTAGCGGTGGCCGCGCCCACGGTCAGGTTTTGAAAGGCCAGCGGGCCGCCACCCAGCACTTGGGCCGCGGAGCCGGCCAGCACTACCGTGGCCTCGCCCGCGGCGGCTAGGGTGCCGCCGGTGGTCACGAAGTCACCGCTCAGCGTGAGCGTGCTGGTGGAGGTAGCCGTTAGCACGGCGCCGCTGCCGAGCGTGAGGTTGCGCACGGCTTGGGCGGTGCTCACCGTGGGCTGCTGGGTAGTGCCGCCTGGGATGATAGCGTCATCGAGGGCCGTGGGCACGGCGGCGGGCGACCAGTTATCGGCCGTGTTCCAGTCGGTCGAGCTGGCGCCGGTCCAGGTCAGGGTGCGGGGCAGCTTCATGCCATCGCCTAGGTAGAAGCCGGTGTGCGGCGGCTGGTTGTAGCCCACGTTTTGCCACGCAATGCTGAGCCGGTACTGCGGGTCTTGCAGCAGGGTGGGCAGGCGGTAGGTGGTCGGAATGGTAGTCGTGAAAATCAGCAGCTCCTGGTTGTTGGTGTTGCGCCAAATCACTTCCTCGCGCCAGTCGCCCAGCAGGTCAACGCTCAGGTTAGGCGTCGCCTTGGTGCCGTTGTTGGAGCCGGCCCCCAGGGCCGCAGCGGTTAGCAGGTTGCTGGAAGTGCTCGTCAGCCAGTTCCACTTGCTGATGGTGGTGCCATCCAGATTTTCGCGCAGCAAGTCGCCATCCCACCACACGCCAAAATTCATCGAGCCCGGCTTGGCGGTCGAAATCTGCGTGCCGCTGGCGGCGTAGAGGCCACCCCGCGAGCTCCAGGCTTCGGCGCCCAGGGTGCGCGGGTCGATGTCCATCGCGATGCCCCGGCCCACGTCGCCCTGGTTGGGGCCGGGCGCGCCCCAAATCAGCGTGCCGGTGGCCGCGTCGCGAAAGTCGAGCGGGGCCGCGCCGTACGAGGTTTGGTCTTCGTGCACCGAAAATATTTCCAGCCCCGGCCGCGTAGGGTCAAAGTCCGATAAGTGCATGGCGTCGCCGTGGGCGCGGCCCGTGGTGTACAGGCCCTTGCCGTTGTCGTCGATGGCGCACGAGCCGTACACGATTTCGTCTTTGCCATCGCCGTCCACGTCGGCTACCGACAGGTTGTGGTTGCCCTGGCCGCGGTAGGCCAGGTTACCAGGCGTGCCGTCGTTGCTATCAAACGTCCAGCGTTGGCTGAGCTGGCCGTCCTTAAAATCCCAGGCCACGAGCACCGTGCGGGTGTAGTAGCCGCGGGTCATTACCAGGCTCGGGTGCACGCCATCGAGGTAGGCGATGCAGGCCAGAAAGCGGTCGATGCGATTGCCGTAGTTATCGCCCCAGATGGTGTTGATTTGGGCCGGCGTGGGGTTGTCGCCCGCGGTGGGGTGGCGCTGCGGCAGGTAGGTCACGCTGGGGTAGGCCGCGCCAGTCTGGCCGTTAAACACGGTCAGGCGCTCGGGGCCGCTCAGGATGTAGCCATTCACGGTGCGGTAGTCGGCGGTGGCGTTGCCCAGCACCTGGCCGGTGCCGTCGATGGTGCCATCCGAGGTTTTGCAGGCCACTTCGGCCTTGCCGTCGCCGTCGAGGTCAAAGACCAGAAACTGCGTATAGTGCGCGCCAGCCCGGATATTCTTACCTAGGTCGAGGCGCCAGAGCCGGGTGCCGTTGAGCCGGTAGGCGTCGAGGTACACGTTGCCGGTGTAGCCGCTCTGCGAGTTGTCCTTCTGGTTGGAGGGGTCCCATTTTACAATGATTTCCTGCTGCCCGTCGCCGTCTAGGTCGCCCACCGAGCAGTCGCCGGGGCTATAGGTGTAGGCCTCGCCGGTGGGCGTGGTGCCGCTCGCCGGCTGCTGCAAGGGCAGGCGCATAAACTGCTGGGGCCACACCGGCGCCGGGGCCGATGCCGCGGCGGCCACGCCGCCGCGCACCGCCCGCACAAAATAGGTGGTGCCCGCCGCAGTGCCCGCCGTGGCATCGACCCAGTTGGTGCTCGTGGCGATGGGCGTCGGGTTCAGCTTAACGGCTGCCCCGCTTGCCGGCTGGCGGTACAGGTCGAAGCCGGTGCCGGCCGCGTCGGACGTCAGCAGGCGCCAGCTCACGAAGACCTGGCCGTTGCCCTGGTCCACGGCCACTACGCCGCGGCCGAGTGTTTCGGCGGGCTGGCGGGCGGGTAGGCTCTGGGCCCCGGCCGGGGCGGCGGCCAGGGTAGCCGTGGCCAGCCAGCCTAGGGCGGCCAGTTGGCTGGTGGCGGGCGCTAGCCAGCGGCGCAGGCGGGCCCGGTGGCTAGCGGGCGGTGCGTAAAGAGTCGTGTTCATAAAAGGGGTGGGAGATTAGTAAGGCCCGTGAAGGCGGTGGAAAAGGAATGGAATTTGGTAGCGTAAGTAATTAGCCGACAGCCCGAAGCAGCAGGCCAGGGAAGGCTTACTCAGCCTTGCGCGCCAGCCACTCGGCCGGCACCGGAATGATGCAGATGTTCATGCTGCGGTTATCAGCCGAGAGCATGGCCGACTGAATCTCGATGCGGGTGCCGTCGGGGCTCATGGTGGGGTGGGGGTGGTCGGCGGCGGTGGTTTTGTGGCCGGCCGAGAGTAGCCGCAGCTCGTGGGTGCGGCGGTCGAGGAGGTAGATGTTGCGGGCAAAGTCGTCGCCCACGGCCCAGCGGCCATCCGGCGAGCCGCTCACGTGCCAGAGGCCGCTGCCGCTGGGCGTTTGGCCCGCGATGGTCATCTCGCGGGTGCGCAGGTTCACGATGCCCAGCCCGGTGGGCTTTTCGCGGGTGCCCGACGGGCCCCAGGCGGCTTCCTGGCCGGGGTTAGCGCCCGCTACGGGCGTGCCGGCGGCGGCTTCTTGGGCTAAGGCCGGTACCGGGCGGTGGCCCATGATGGCCAGGGCCACTTCGTCTTTGCTAATGACGGCCTCGTGGGTTACCCATTCGTAGGGCGCCTCGGGGTAGAGCGGGCGCAGGCCACTGCCATCGGCCTGCACTGTCCAGGTGCGTTGGGGCGACTTGCCGCCCGTTTCCCAGCAGAAGATAATCTCGCCCGGCACCCAGGGGTTGGTTTGGATGTGCCCAATCTGAAACGGCACCGACACCACGTACTTGATGGCTCCGGTGCGCACGTTCATCGCCGCGATGCCCGCCGGCCCCGCCCCCATGTGGCGCGGCCCAAACTCGGTTTCGAGCTTGGTGCCGGGCGCGAGGTGGCGGGCGGCTTCCTCCTTGCCCACCCGGAAGTAGGCCCAGGTTTCGTCGCCATCCAGGGCCATGTCGCCCCCGGCTTGCAGGGCGGCGGGCGTGGTGCCGCACACGCGCTGGTAGGCGCTGGCTTTCTTGAGCTTGCCGCGCTGGCTGTCGGCCAGCAGCTGGCCTAGGTCCACTTCCACGATTTGCAGGGTGGCGGGCGGGCGGTTAGCGCCGTCGGCGGCGGGGGCGGCGGTGCCCGGCGGCTGGCGCATAAAGTAGAGCTTCATGGCCTGGCGCGCCACGTTGAGCATGCCCGTGTAGCCGCCTTCGGTTACCTGCACCTGCTCGCCGGTTTTTTCATTCACGGCCAGCGCCTCGCCCTTCACCCGGCCCGAGCGGAAGATGAGCCACTGCCCGTCGGCGGTCCATTGGTTGTGGGTTTGGTAGATTTTGGAATCGCCCACCGGCGTGCTGGTCAAAAACGTGAGCTCGGTGCCCGTCACGGGGTCGCGCACCACCCGGCGCTCGGAAGGAAAGCGGCGGCCGATTTGGGCCTCGGCGGCGGTGGTGAGCAGGAGGGCGCAGGTGAGCAGCGTGTTGGTTTTCATGCGGGCATCGGGTGGGAAAAGTAGGTGGAGGGCGCGGGCGCGGCCCGTGCCCATCCGTTAGTAGGATTTCGTCGTAGCCTTTTCCAGCTTCAAATCCGGCAGCGCTCCGCTGTCCGTCACTACCAGGCTGCTTACCTGGCGCAGCACCAGGCGCGGCGCGGCCGCCCCCGCCGGCACCGTTACCTGGTGCAGAGCCGCGCCCTGCACGTCGGTTAGCAGCAGCGCGGCGCGAGTTTCGGAACCTAGTAAATAAAGGTTTACGCCGTTCAACGTTAGGTTTTTAGCGTGCCGAATGTAGAAGCCGTAGGCCGGGCCGACACCCAGCTTCTGCGGCTCGGGGTAGCCGGCGGCATCCTCCGGCAAGTCGGCCTGAATGCTAGCCGCCGAAGCCGCGTCCAGCGGCTTGTACCAGATGCTGATGTTGCTCAGCTGCACGTCCTCGATGGCGTAGCCCGGCACCCCGCTGATGAGCGTGGCAAAGCGGGAGTCGGCATTGTACACGTTCACATTGCTGATGCTGATGCGCCGCAGCGCCCCCACCGCTGTGCCGGCCGGGGCCCGCAGCCGGGCCCCCAGGCGCAGAAAAATCGGCGCGTTGATGATGTCACGCATCGTGATGTTGCTGATAACCACGTCTTCGAGCAGGCCGCCATCCACGGTCTCCAGGGCCAGGCCCCGGCAGTACTCAAACACGCAGTTGCTGATGGCGATGTTGCGGAAGCCGCCGTTCGACTCGGTGCCGCACTTGATGCGGCCGGTGGGCCCCTCGTGGTCGGGCACGAGGTCGGCTTCGCGGCGCTGGTAAGTGCCGTCGAGCAGCGTGCCCCGGTCGAAACCCGTGACCTGGCAGTTGGTGATAGTCACGTTTTCGGTGGCGCGGGCATACCCTAGGGCGTAGGAGCTTTTGAGGCAAATGGCGTCGTCCCAGGGCGAGTTGACGGTGCAGTTGCTCACCCGCACGTTGTGGCAGCAGTCGATGTCGAGGCCGTCGCGGTTGGTATCGAGCTTGAGGTTGTCGATAGTCAGGTTGTCTACGCCCGTGGCCAGCAAAGCAAAGTGCCCGCCCTGCCGCACCGTAAAATCGCGCAGCGTCACGTTGCGGCACAGCTTCAGGGCAATGGCCTTGTTGCCGATGGGCGCCTGGTGCGGCCCCTCCCGCGTGAGGCCCTGCCCGTAAATGGTGCCCGGACCTAAGATGGAAATATCCACCAAGTTCTCGCCCCAAATCAGACTATTGTGCCAGTGGCTGTGGCCAAAGTCCTGGTATTTGTCGTTGGCGGCGGGCTCGGGCGCGTCGTAGCCTACAGCGCCTACCGGCGTGGCCGCCAGCAGCGTAGCGCCCTGGTCGAGGTACAGGGCCACGTGGCTGCGCAGCCGAATGGAGTAGCTGCGGTAGCGCCCCGCGGGCAGCAGCACCGTGCCGCCGCCCGCGCCGGCCGCCGCACCAATGGCGCGGTTGATGGCCTCGGTGTCCAAGGTCACGCTGTCGCCTTTGGCCCCGAAGCTCCGCACGTTATACGTGCCGGGCGGGGCCGCGCGGGCACCTAGGGCGAGGAGCGCAAAAACCAGGCAAAGGGCGGAGCGGAGCATAGCGTAGAGGTTGCGCGGACTATGTAGTCCGCTATTCGTAGCGCAGCCAGTCGCGGACTACCACGTCCGCGCAACCCTCATTTCAGGAGCTGCACCGAGCTGTCGTTGATGCCGTAGGGGTGCTGCTTGAGCAGCTGGAGTATCTCGGCGCCGGCCAGCAGCACCGGGCCGTAGCCGTGGGCGGCGTACACGTTCACGGGGCGGTAGTAGTAGAAGGCGGGGTCGAAGCCCATGCCCGTGCCCACGCACACCCCTTCCACCTGACCTAGGTCGTTGACCTTGGTGCTCACGGCGTTCCAGGCCAGCAGGGTCATGGGGCCATACACCTTGGCATCGAGCCAGCCCTGGTTGATGGCGTGGGCAATGGCGTAGCAGTAGATGGCCGTGGCCGAGGTTTCGAGGTACGAGTCGGGGCGGTCGAGCAGCTGGTGCCAGAAGCCGCTGCCGGCCTGGCGGTCGGCCAGCCCGCGGGCGTGGGCGCGCAGTAGCTTCAGCACGGCCGGGCGGCCGGGGTGGTCGGCGGGCAGCACGTCGAGCAGCTCCACCTTGGTGAGGATGGCCCAGCCGTTGGCCCGCGCCCAGTGAAACTCGGGGTGCTCGGCCATGTCCTGCACCCAGCCGTGGCGGTAGAGGCCCTTGCTGTCGTCAAACATGCGGGGCGCAAACTGCGATACCTGCTTCACGGCCTCGTCGTAGTAGCGTCGCTCGCCGGTGAGCTTGCCCATCTGGGCCAGCGCCGGCACGCTCATGTACAAGTCATCGAGCCACAACGTGTTGGGCTGCGGCCGGTTGCGGGCCAGGGTGCCGTCGGGCAGGCGGTACTCCTTGGTCATGATGAAGTCCATGAACCGGTTTATCAGGGGCCGCAGGTCGGCGGTGGCTCCTGCGCGCTGCGCCTTAATCATAGCCGCGCAAAGGGCCCCGGCATCGTCGAGGGCGTGGGGCTGCAATACCGAGCGCACGGGCGTGCCGGCCTCGGGGTGCGCCACTTGGTAGGCCTGAAAGTAGGGCACCAGCTCGGCTAGAAACTTCGTTCGGCTCAGGGTGTAGGCGGCGTACTTGGGGTCGCCGGTCACCTCGCTGGCCCGCAGCATGCCGGCGTAGGTCACGCCCCATTCGTAGCTGGTCAGCCGAAAATCGCCGGGCTTGATAATGGCGTCGGGGTTGAACTTGCGGCGGTCGGTGATAGGCGCGTTGGTCTTTTTATCAACCAGCTCGGCGGGCGTGGCGGCGTCTAGGTAGCCATACACCCGGTCGAGCACCTGGCGCACGTCCTCGGCCTTGGCCTGGCCGTAGGGCACCGGGTAGTCGGGCTTCAGCAGGTGCAGCGGGGTCGTGGTGTCGTTGGTTTTGGGCGGGGCGGGCGGGGTAGTCTGGGCGCGCAGGGCGGCGGCGGGCGCTAGCAGGAGCGCCAGCGCCAGCAGCTTTTTGGCCGAAGGAAAAGGCATTAGCAAAGCTTTTAAAGAATGATGTTGCCCCGGCGCGGGGCCCCGCGCCGACCTAAGGCGGTACCTAGGTTAGGGCACGGCCAGGCAGTAGCGCGGGCTTTTAGCCCGCGAGTGAGTAAGTCGTTGTTACCCGCCGGCTGAAAGCCCGCGCTATCGTAGCTACCGAAGAATCGCGCTAGTATCCGGGGTTTTGCTCGGCCTGGCGCTCGGTGGTGCTCAACGGCTGGCCGTTGCGGAAAATGCGCTCTAGGTGCGTCTGCGGGATGGGGCGCAGCTTGTGGAAGGGCTGGATGGCCACCGCGTCGGGGTTGTGGTAGCGGGTGCGGGCCACCAGCGTTTCGGTGCGGGCCAGGTCTTCCCAGCGGTGCAGCTCGCCGAGCAGCTCGCGGGTGCGCTCATTGAGGATGAAGTGGATGAAGCGCTCGGCCGTGGAGCCCACCGCGGGTGGGTACATTTCCTTGGGGTCGTTGGTGGTGAAGTTGGCCTGCGTGGCCGTGAGGGCGGGGTAGGTGCTGGTTACGTCGCCGCGCACGCCGCCCTCGTAGCGGTAGTTGACGTTGGGCCGCACCTCGCCGGCCTTGTAGGCTGCCCGCTGGCGCACCAGGTTCACGTACTGCAAGGCCTTGGTGTAGTCGCCCTTGCGGCCGTAGGCCTCCGCTGCAATCAGGTAGGTTTCCGCGAAGCGGGCCAGAATACCGTCCTTGGTGCCGGCCTCGTCGGCGGCGCTGGTGCGGAAGGGGTCGTTGTACTTAATGAGCTGCGGAAACTTGTTGCGCAGCCCTACCGCGCCGGTCGGGTCGTAGCCGGGCACCACGGTGCCGGCGGCATTGCGCACGTAGCGGGCATACACGCGGTAGCGCGACCGCGTAATCTGGGCCTGCGGCACGGGGTTCTGCGGCGTGTTCACGACCACGAAAAAGGCCGTGTCGCCCACCGCAAACTTGTTCTGGTTTACTTGGGCGGGCGTGGGGGCGTCGGCGGCGGTCCACTTCGGCAGGTTGCCGCTGTTGTTGGCAATCCAGGCCGTGCGCATCATCTTATAAAACCGCGAGTCGTTGCGGCGGTCGAAGATGTCCAGGGCGTAGTTGGTGGGCATCACGCGGCGAAAAGGCCGGTCGTTGAGCAGGTCGCGGGCCATGCCGGGCTCGTTGTCATACTGCAAGGTGAAGTACGAGTGCACGCGGTTGCCGAAGCGCCCGGCCAGCGCCGGCACGTTCAAAAACTGCGACGAGAAAATGATTTCCTTGCTCGTTTGGGCCGCCACGCTGTTGGTGTAGCTCGAAAAGTCGAACAGCCGGGCGTAGTCGGTTTCCAGCGCGTAGCGCCCACCCGCAATCACCTGGTCGGCGTAGTAGGCGGCGCTGTCGATGTCGGTTGGCTTCTGGCCGCGCACGTCAGTCACGGCACTGCCGCGGGTGAGGTACGCCTTGGCTAGGTAGTGCTGGGCCGCGCCCTGGGTGGCCCGCCCAAAGTCAGTGGTGGTGGGCGAGAGCGTAGTGGCCGCGTAGCGCAAGTCCGAGATAATGAGGCGGTACACGTCGGGCACGGGGGCGCGGGAGTACTCCAGCTGCACGCCCTCGGTGGGGGTGGTCACCAGCGGAATGGCCCCGTACTGCTGCACCAGCTGGAAGTAGTAGTAGGCCCGCAAAAAGCGTAGCTCGGCCAGGCGCTGGTCCTTTTGGGCCTGGGTGCGCAGTGTGGTGGTGCCCTGAATGCCGGGGATGCGCGCAATGCCGATGTTGCAGCGGTTGATGCCGTCGTAGTCGGCCGTCCACACGCCGTCCACAAAGCCATCAGACGAGTTGAGGCGGCTGTCGTAAATGTCCCACCAGTAGAAGTTTATCTGGTCGGCGTAGGTCATTTCATCAACGCCAAAGTTGAACATGGCGTAGGAATGCTCGTTGGCAAACTTGTAGCGGGTTTGCTCGTAGCCCGACTTCACTAGGTCTTCCAGCCCCTGCTCGGTGCTGAAATAGTCGTTGGTGAGCGTCGAAACCAGTTCTTCTTTCAGGTAATCTTTGCACGAGCCCAGGCCCAGCCCGAGCAGCGCAATCGCGCCCACGGCGCGCAGTGTACGAATAGTAGTCATGAGAAATAGCGGCGAAGGGGGTGGGAAATCAGAAGCCGAGGCGCAGGCCCACGATGAGGCTTTTGGTACCTAGGTTGCGGGCCTGAGCTAGCTCGCCCGAGGTAGAGCCAATGTCGCTGGCCTCGGGGTCGAGGCCCCGGAACTTGGTGAACAGGAAGGGGTTAACCGCGTTGACGTAGATGGCCAAGTTGCTAGCCCGAATCTTGGTGCTGATGGCCGGCGGCACGGTGTAGGTTAGCGAGATATTGCGCACCCGCACAAAGCTGCCGCTCTGGAAGGGGTAGCCGCCGTTGTTCTTAGCGGCGTCCTGGCCGATGGCCGGGCGCGGGTACTCGTTGTTGGGGTTGGTGGGCGTCCAGTAGTCCACGGCCAGGCCGGGGTAGCGGCCCCCTAGGCCCGGCGCGTAGCCGGTGGCCAGCAGCTGCCCCACGCGGGCATACACCAAAAAGCTCAGCTCGAACGCCTTGTAAGTAAACGTGTTATTCACGCTGCCGCTCCACTTGGGGCGGTTCGAGCCCAGCACCACGAAGTCGTTGGCGTTGATGAGCTGGTTGTTGTCTTGGTCAACGATTTTGATTTCGCCAGGCTTGGCGCCGTACACCTTGGCCGCGTCGGCCTCCGAGGTTTGCCAGATGCCAGCGTTCTGGTAGTTGTAGTACACGCCCAGCGGCTGGCCGATAAACCAGCGGTTGCCCACGTCATCGACCGAGCCCGAGGCCAGGCTCACGAACTCTTCTTTGTTGCGGGTAAACACGTAGTCGGTGCTCCAGCGGAAGTTTTTGCCCTCCACGTTCACCGTCGTCAGGCCCACTTCGACGCCGCTGTTGCGCGTCGCGCCCACGTTTTGCAAGATGCTGACCACGCCGCTCACCGCCGGCAGGGCGCGGGGCAGCAGCAGGTCGGTGGTGTTGGCGCGGTAGACCTCCACCGAGCCGGTGACGCGGTTTTTGAAGAAGCCAAAGTCAATCCCTAGGTTCAGCGTCGAGGTGCGTTCCCACTTCAGGTTGGGGTTGGGCAGGCCGCCTAGGGTGCCGGGCAGGGTGCCGGGCGTGGGCGAGTAGCCGTAAGCGGGCGTTTCGTTGAAGGCGTAGGCCGACTGCTGCAAGGTGCCGCCCGTGGTGTAGGGGTCGATGGAGGCCTGGCCCACGGTGCCGTAGCCCGCGCGCAGCTTCAGTTCGCTCACCGCTTCTACGTTGCGTAAGAAGTTCTCCTGCTGCACTTTCCAAGCCACCGCCACCGACGGGAAGAAGCTCCACTTGTTGCTCGGCGCCAGCACCGAGGCACCATCGGCGCGGCCGGTCAGGGTCAGCAAGTAGCGGTCGAGGTAGCCGTAGTTGATGCGGCCCATCCACGACATCAGCGAGCGCGCCGAGTAGTAGCTGCCGAAGCCGTTGGCCGCCGCCTTGTAGGTCGAGCTCAGGTTGTACCACTTCTGGCTATCGTAGGGCAGGTCGAGGGCGTTCACCGACGAGCCCTCGCCGCGGTCGGCCTGCACGCTTTGCAGAGCGGTGATGCCCAGCGAGTGCTTTTCGCCAAACTGCCGGTCGTAAAACAGCAGATTTTCAACTACGTAGGTGAAGTTCTGGCCCTGGTCGTATTGCCCGTAGGACACTGAGTTGGGGCCGCCCGCATCGCGGGCAATGGCCCGCGCCGACTGGAAAATACCCGTGCGGTTGTTGCGGAAGTCGGGCCCCACGTTTAGGCGGTAGCGCAGGCCCTTGAGCGGCAGTTTGACATCGGCGTAGAAGCTGCCGAAAAAGCGCGTCACGCGCCGCTCGTTAAAGGCGTTGTTCTGCTCGCGCAGGGGGTTGAAAATCAGCGGGTCGCCGCCGGGGTTGGTAAGAAAGCTGCCATCGGGCGCGTAGGGCACGGCGTAGGGCAGCTGCCCGGTAGCGCGGCCGTAGATGTCGGGCCCGTAGTTCTGGATGGACAGGCTGGCGTTGGTGGAGGCCCCTAGGGTGATGGCCGAGTTGACTTTCAGGTCGAGGGTGGCGCGGGCGTTGTAGCGCGCAAAATCCTGCCCGAGCTGAATGCCGTTTTGCTTGAGGTAGCCCACGGCCACCGAGGCCCGCAGCTTGTCGGTGCCGCCGCTGGCGCTGAGCTGGTGGTTTTGGGTGAGGGCCGTGCGCAGGGCTAGGTCCTGCCAGTCGGTGGTGCGCACCTTGCTGGCGTCGTAAACCGGGATTTCCGTCACGCTGGCGCCGTATAGAGTGCGCTCCTCGGCGGTGGTGGGGCGGGTGGCTACCACGCGGTTGGGGCGGTCTACCCAATCGTAGCCATCGGCGATGCCCTCCCAGGCGTTCAGGTCCTTGGAGCCAAAAAGCGCAAAGTCGCGCGCCGGGTCGGCGTAGAGCGGGGCGTAGGTGCCGTTGGAGCGGTTGGCCTCGCGCTGCACCTCCAAAAACCCGCCGCCGCTAAACAAATCGAGCGTGCGCGAGGCGCGGTCGGCGCTGAAATAGGTGTTGTAGTTAATCGAAAACTTGCCCTCCTGGCCGCGCTTGGTGGTCACAATCACGACCCCATTGGCGCCGCGTGAGCCATAAATGGCGGTGGCCGAAGCATCCTTCAGGATTTCGACCGACTGGATATCCTGGGGGTTAAAATCATTTAGGCCAGTACCTTGGGCCAGCGGAATGCCATCGACCACGTACAGCGGCTCGTTGGAAGCCCGGATGGAGCGGTTGCCCCGGATGCGAATGGACGGCACCTCGCCGGGCCGGAAGTTGCCGCCAGCCACGTCCACACCCGCCGCCCGGCCTTGTAGGGCCTGCGTCAGGTTTTGAGTTTGCACCTGCTGGATTTCCTTGGCCGACACCGAGGAGAGGGCGCCGGTCACGTCGCTCTTTTTCTGCGAGCCGTAGCCTACTACCACCACCTCGTCGAGGCCCTTGGCCTCGCCTTGCAGGCGCACATTGATAACCGACTGGCCGGCAATCTGGACTTCCTGCGTGGCGTAGCCCACGTAGGAAAAGATGAGTACGCCCCCGCCGCCCGCCGGCACTTGCAGGGTGTAGGAGCCATCGGGGCCGGTGCCGGTACCGTTGGTAGTGCCTTTTAATAAGACAGTTACGCCGGGTAGCTCTTCCTTGCCATCGGCCGACATCACCTTGCCGGTGATGGTGGTGCGCGGCGCGGGGGCCTGCGTTTGGGCCAGGGCGGCGGGCGCACTCAGCCCAGGCACCAGCCAAAGCAGGTGCGCCAAGTGGTACATCTTTTTCATAGGTCAGGAAAAGGTGGGAATTCGAAGGGGGGCGGCCAGTAAGGCTTTCGCTAACTGGCCGCTAACCTAGCGCAACCGTTTGCGGGCACTCACCTGTACTCTCCGGATAGATGAAGATTTCCTGTAGTTTTTGCACCCAAGTAGTCGCTGAATAACCACGGCGCTCTTGCTCGCAACCTCCTGCAAAAGCCGCCAAAACAGCCCAGCAAGGTGCCGGTCAGCAGGTGCCGGTGCCGGGGCGTCGCAAGCAGCACCGCAGGGGCGGGTGCGAGTTGGTCAGTAGTGGGTTAGGGTAGGTAGTATCCTTTGCGCGGAAAGCTGCGCGAGCTAAAAATGTGCATCGCAACGCAGCCCTTTCCGAGCCCAGGCCGTATATGCGGGGGTAGGTTACTCTCCACCTTACTAGCTTTTTCAATCATGACTACTAAATTTTTCTTCGCTGCCGCCGCTCTTTTCGCCGCTACCTCGGCGCCCGCCTTTGCCCAGACGGTAAAAGACGACGGCGACAAAACCAAGACGACCGTTGATGGCATGACCACCAAGACCAAGGTGTCTGACGACGGCAAAATGAAGGTGAAAGGCAAGGACAACGACGGCAACAGCATGAAAGCCACCACCAAGCCCTACAAAGGCAAGATGGCCAAGCGCATGAACGGCGACATGCAAGCCGGCGATATGAACATGAAGCACAAAGGCATGAAGCACAAGGGCATGAAGCATGACTCGACGGGCACTATGTAAATAGTCCTGGCGGTACCTAGGGCTGGGTTTTGTAAACACAGCCGCCTAGGTGTACAGCCCCGCGCATTACTACTGAAAGCCGGCCCCTAGGGTCGGCTTTTTTGTTGGCGCTGCGCCAAGCGGGCGCGGGTGGGGGGTAGGCTGGGCGCACGCGCTACTTTTGCCAGCCCATGCTGAGAGTCGCCGTCGATATTGTTTTGTTTGGTTATGCCGAGCAGCAGCTACAGCTGCTGCTCATTCGGCGCAAGTACGCGCCCATTGCCTGGGCGCTGCCGGGCGGCTTCGTGCTCGATGAAGAGGACCTAGATACTGCCGTGGCCCGCGAGCTGCAAGAAGAAGCCGGCGTGGCCGACGTGTACCTCGAGCAGCTCTACACCTTCGGGGCGGTGGCCCGCGACCCTCGGCGGCGCGTCATCAGCGTGGCGTACTACGGGCTGGTGAAGCCCGAAAAATTCACGCTCTCGGCCACCACCGACAGCGCCGAAGCCAAGTGGTTTCGCTTCGATAACCTGCCCGAGCTGGCCTTCGACCACGCCGATATCATTGGGGTGGCGCACCAGCGGCTGCGGGCTAAGGTCACCTATCAGCCCGTGGGCTTCGAGCTGCTGCCCGACAAGTTTCTGTTTTCCGACTTGCAGCGCCTCTACGAAACGCTACTGGGCCGCGAGCTCGACCGCCGCAATTTTCGCAAGAAGATACTTTCCTTCAGCATCGTGGAAGAAACCGGCGACAAGCAGCAAAACGTGGCGCACCGCGCCGGTAGCCTGTTCCGCTTCAATAAGGAGCGCTACGCCGAGATGGTGCAGTCAGGATTTTATTTTGAACTGTAAATCAGTGGATTGAAAAATAATGCTTGTGCATTTAAAAATTATAATCACCTTTGTGTAAAATATACGTTAAGTCATTCAAGCAGCTTAGCAAAACGGCTGCAACCTTGCTTATGTCAACGCGCATTGGAGTAGTAGTTGGCCGGTTTCAGGTGCCGCGCCTAGCCTTGCACCCCGGCTACCGGGCCTTGCTGGCCCACGTGGCCCACGAAAACGACGCGGTGCTGGTGGTGCTAGGGGAGGCTCCGCAACCTAACCAGCGCAATCCGCTGTCGGTCCAGCACCGGCGGGCCATGTTTGCCGAGGAATACCCCGCATTCCAAGTGCTGCCGCTGGCCGACGAACCCAGCGATGCCAGCTGGGTGCGCCACCTCGATGCGCTGGTAGCCAGCTCCCTAGGTCCGGGGCCGGCCACGGTGCGGCTCTACGGCGGCCGGGGCAGCTTTCTGGACACCTACCACCGCCACGGCGGGCAGTTTGCCACGGCGGCGTTGCCCGACCTCACCAGCCCGCACCACTGCGCCACCGACATCCGCCGCCGCATCGGGCAGGAGCAGCGCAGTTCGGTGGGCATCCGCACCGGGCTCATTCAGGCCTGGGAAAACAGCGCCGCCTGCGCCCTAGGTGGCGTCCCGGCTTAAGAGGTGCCGCTGGCCACCTAGGGCCGCCGCGGTAGCGGCCCGGTAGCGCTACCGCAGATTTTGCTTTATCATTGAGTACCAATTAGCTTTTTGTCATGGAAACGCTCATCGCCCCCGACCAGTCGGCCCTCATTGCTCAGCTGCAAGCGCAACTGGCTCACTTGCAGCAGGCCCAGACGCAGCGGCCCAATATTCTGCTGCTGTCTGATGCCTACAAGTACTCGCACGCCAAGTTTTACGAGCCGGGCACCACGCGCATCTACTCCTATCTGGAGTCGCGCGGACACCGTGACAAAACTTTCGAGGCCACGGTAGTAGCTGGTTACCAGTACTTGCTGAAGAAGTACCTGAGCGGGCCACTATTCACGCAGGAGGAGCTGGACTACGCCGCCGACCACCTAGCGGGCGTTTTTGGCCGCGACGACGTGTTTGACAAAGCCCGCTTTCAGCAGTGGCTCGATGAGTACGATGCCGTGGCGCCGGTGCGCATCCGGGCGGTGCCCGAGGGCACGGTGGTGGGTACCCGCAACGTGCTAATGACTATTGAGAACGTGGATGACCGGTATTTCTGGCTGCCTAATTTCCTGGAAACCTTACTCTTGCAAGTGTGGTACCCCACCACGGTAGCCACGCTGTCGCGGGAGGTGAAAAAGGTAGTGCGGCACTATTTCGACCTGACGTCGGACGCTACGAATCTTGATTTTCAGCTCAACGACTTCGGCTTCCGGGGCGTGTCGAGCGTAGAGTCGGCCCAGATTGGCGGCATGGCCCACCTCATCAGCTGGCTGGGCTCCGACAATACCACGGCCGCCGAGATGATACGGCGCTACTACAACACCCAGGAAGTGTACGCCAAATCCATCCCGGCCACCGAGCACAGCATCATGACGCAAGGCGGTGAAGATGGAGAGTTTGACGTGATAAAGCGGGTGCTGCACACCTACCCCACGGGGCCGGTGGCCTGCGTCTGCGACTCGTTTAACATCCTGCGGGCGGTGCGCTACATCGGCACCGAGCTCAAGGAAGAAGTGCTGGCCCGGCCGGGCACGCTCGTTATCCGCCCCGACAGCGGCGACATCATCAAAACGCTCGAAGCTATCTTCGATATTCTCTTCGAATGCTTTGGCTATGAGCTCAGTAGCAAGGGTTACAAAGTGCTGCCGCCGCAAGTGCGCGTCATTCAGGGCGACGGGGTTAACTACGACTCCATCAAGCACATGTACGAGGTGCTGGCCGCCCGCGGCATCGCGGCCGAAAACCTGCTCCTAGGTATGGGTGGCCGCCTGCTGCAAGCTGGTATCGACCGCGACACGTTCAACTTCGCCTTTAAAGCCAGCTACACCGAGGTCGGCGGCCAGGGCCGCGATGTGGTGAAATCGCCCACCGAACTGGACGCCGAAGGCAACCCCCAAAAGTCAACCAAACAGTCGAAAAAAGGCCGCCTGAAACTGGTAAAAACCACCGACGGCTACCGCACGCTCACTTCGGGCGATGCGGGCTTTGCCGAAGCGCAGGATGAGCTAGTAACGGTATACGAGTGGGGTAAGATGGTGCAGGAGAGCACGTTTGAGGAAATGCGGGAGCGGGCGCAGCTGTAATAACGAAGACCCCGCCCCCGGCCCCTCCCCTTCGGGAGAGGGGAGCCTAACGACTGGACAATATTTACTTGCGGTTGGCTCTCCTCTCCCGAAGGGGAGGGGCCGGGGGTGGGGTCAACGCGTCAGGTTTACCTTTGCCCCATGCTCACCGCCCCCCCCGAAACCACCCCGCTCGCGCTGCTGCGCCAGCACTGGGGGCACCAGCAGTTTCGGCCGGGCCAGGAGGAAATTATCGAGGCGGTGCTGGCCGGCCACGATGCCCTGGCCCTGCTGCCCACCGGCGGCGGCAAAAGCATCTGCTTTCAGTTGCCGGCGCTGGCGCGGCCGGGCATCTGCATCGTGGTGTCGCCGCTCATCGCGCTCATGCGCGACCAGGTCGAAAACCTGCGTAAGCGCGGCATCAAGGCCGAGGCCGTGTACGCGGGCATGAGCCACCAGGAAATCGACCAGACGCTCGATAACTGCGTGTACAGCAAGGAAATAAAATTCCTGTACGTGTCGCCCGAGCGGCTGCTGACGGACTTGTTTCGGGCGCGGCTGGCTCGCATGAACGTGGGATTGCTGGCCATTGACGAGGCGCACTGCCTCTCGCAGTGGGGCTACGATTTTCGGCCGCCCTACCTGCGCATCGCCGAGCTGCGGGCGCTGCTGCCGGCCACCGTGCCGTGCATCGCGCTCACGGCCACGGCCACCGGGCAGGTGCGGCAGGACATTGTGGAGAAGCTGAATTTTCGGTCCGGCTACGGCATCTTCACCCAAAGCTTTGCCCGGCCCAAGCTCTCGTATTCGGTGTTGCACACCGAGGACAAGCTGCGCCGCCTACTGGAAGTACTGCGCGGCATCGGGCCCGGCAAAACCGGCATTGTGTATGCCCGCACCCGCCGCCAGGCCGAGGACACGGCTACCTGGCTGGTGCAGCAAAAGCTGCCCGCCGCCGCCTACCACGCCGGCCTGCCCGCCGAGCAGCGCACCCGCGTGCAACAAGCCTGGCTGACCGATAAAACGCGCATCATCGTGGCCACCAATGCCTTCGGCATGGGCATCGACAAGCCCGACGTGCGCGTGGTGGCCCACCTTGACGCGCCCGCCACCCTCGAAGCCTACTACCAGGAGGCCGGCCGGGCCGGCCGCGATGGGCTCTACGCCTTCGCGGTGCTGCTCAGCGGCCCGGCCGATGCCGACAGCCTGCGCCGCCAAGCCACGCTGGCCCACCCGCCGCCCGACGTGGTACGCCGCGTGTACCAGGCGCTCGCCAACTACTCGCGCACGGCCGTGGGGGGCGGCGAACTGGTAGCCTTCGACTTCGACCTAGGGCTGTTTGCCGAGACGTATCGGCTCAAAGCGGTGGATGCCCACCACGCCCTCAAGATGCTGGAGCAGCAGGGCTTCGTGCAGGTGACGGAGGCCGTGAACCAGCCGGCCCGCGTGCAGCTCATTAGCAATCAGCAGGATTTATACCAGTTTCAGGTCGCCAACGCCCAGCACGACCTACTGATAAAAGCCCTGCTGCGCATGTACGGCGGCGAGCTGTTCGTGGGGTTTCAGGCCGTTTCGGAAGGCGCCCTCAGTCGCCACCTGCGCCAAAGCACCACCGACGTGGTGCGCCAGCTGCGCTACCTGCACACGGCCGGTGTGCTGCACTACCAGCCTAAGCGCGAGCTGCCGCAAGCCATGTTCACCACGCCCCGCTACGATGCGCCCCAGCTGCCGCTCGATGAGCGTCGCCTCAAGGCCGCCCGCCAACTCACCGAGCAGCAAACCACGGCCGTAATCGAGTACGCCGCCAGTACTACGCGCTGCCGCCAGCAACTGCTGCTCGACTACTTTGCCGAGCCTGACACGCCGGCCTGCGGCGTGTGCGACGTGTGCCTGGCCCGCAAAAAAGCCCGGCAAGCGCCCCTAGACGCCGCCGGGCTGCAAGCCGGATTGCTGGAATTGGTGCGCCCCGCGCCGCTGCTGCCGCGCGAGGTAGTGGCGCGTTATTCCAGCGCCGAAGCCGCCGTTGTTACGGCCGCGCTACGCACGCTGGTCGAACTCGGCCAGCTAACCTACGCGCCCGATGGGCGGCTGAGCGTGAAGTAACGCGAACTTTCCAGTTCGCGGGCGAGCGCAGCGAGCATCCCCGTCAGCCCGGCCACTACTAGCGTACCTAGGCGTAGGATGCTCGCTGCGCTCGCCCGCGAACTGGAAAGTTCGCGTTACTGAGCTTGGTAGGCCAGCATGCCGCCCTCTAGGTTGCGCACGTTGGTAAAGCCTTGCTGGGTTAGATACGCTTTGGCTGAAGCCGAGCGGGCGCCGCTTTTGCAATGCACGATAACTTCTCGGTCCTTCAGCTCTTCCAGGTCGTCGAGCTGCTGGGGCAGGGTGCCGAGCGGGATGTTCTGGCTGCCGGGGATGCGGCTTTCTTCGACCTCCCAGGTTTCGCGCACGTCGATGATGTGGGGCGTTTCGCCGGCTTGCTGGCGCTGCTTGAGCTCGGTGGTGGTGATGTCGGGCATGAGTAAAAATTAAGAAGGGTAATCGGGAGGAAGGTTGGCTAAATCCTGCATGTCCTGCGGGCGCTGGGTGGCGGCTTTGGCTTTGCGCAAGGCGCCTAGGTTGCAATACGTGACCGGCACTCCGGCCACTTCTACTACCAGGGCGTCGGTGGCACATTCTGCAAACGTCACCCCGGCAATCTGCGTCATCAAATCTATCCACACTTCCTGCCGGCTGAAGGACAGAAAATTGGGGATGGTTGTGAAGTCCGTTTCCTCAAACTCGCCCTGGGTGAAGCCGTAGCGCACCAACGCACGCACCACGCGGGTGGCGTTAGCCACCGTGGGCCGCACCAGCAAATCGATGTCGCCGGTGGTGCGCGGAAAGCCATGCGCGATAACCGCGTAGCCGCCAACTACCACGTACTCAACGCCCTCTTCGCGGAACAGGCGCAGCAGATTTAAATACTCGCTCTCCATAAGTCAGGATAGGATTGGCCGGGTTGGCCGCGTAAAGCTGCCGGGCGTGCGCAATGAGCCGAGCGGCGGCCGCCAAGCGTTCCTGCGGGGTTTTGGCCCACCAATACTGCCGCTGCGCTTCGTCGATGTCAGCCTTGTTTTGGGACTTGATAACCAGCATCCTAGCAAGAGACTAAACAACTATTGTAAAGAAAGGCGGCGGGTGGCCGTGCTGCCATCGGGCAAAGCCAGTTGCACCAGATACACGCCAGCCCGCAGGCCCGCCGGGAGGCGCAGCGTGGCTTGGCCGGCCTCGGCGGCGGGCTGCTGCCACACCGGGCGGCCCAGCACATCGAGCAGCGTAGCGCGGCTAAACCTGGGCCCATCCACGGCCACCGTGGTGCCGGTGGGGGCGGGGTTGGGGTAAAGCGCGAACGCGGCCGAAAGAGCCTGTTGCCCGCGGGTGGCCAGCACCGCCGTCTGGTTCATCACGGGCCGCAGCATGGGCACGCCGGCGGGCGTGAGCGTTTGGGCAACCCACGGGTCACCCGTGGTGGTGCCCTGGGTGTTGAGAAACAGGCTATTAGTGGGCAGCTGGCTGTTCAGGTCGAAGCCGTAGAGCAAAAACCGGCCGTTGGACGCCTGCCCGTAGCCCACGTAGAAGCGGCCCGACACGGCCACCGGCGCCGCAAAGGGCACCTCCACAAACCTTTGCCCAGTGGGCAGCGGGTTGGGGAGCGTGGCGGTGGCCGTGGCCAGCGGCGTGGCGGCGGGCTTGCCGTTGTTGTCGGCCCACACGGCAATGATTATGGGCCGGTTCTCGTTGTTTTCGCCCCCGGCGGCCAGCGGAATGTTATTAAACACCGGCGCTACCTGAATCGACTTCACGTAGTCGGCCTGGCTGGTGGTGAAGGCCAGCGCTAGGTAGCTGGTGGGGTTGGTATTGCTGGCGGGCAAGCCGATGCCCGACTCGGCCGTGCCGTCGTCGTAGGCGTAGTAATTACTCAGCTCTAGGTCGCGGCGCAGCGTGTCGTTGGGTAGCGTCAGCGGGTTGGTTTCGTTGGTGCGCAGCGCTAGCTGGTAGCGAAAGCGCCGGGTAGCGTTGCCCGATACGGCCAGCGTCGCCGTGGTGGCGTCGCCCTGCACCACCTCCTGGCGGGCGGCCGCCGCAATGGGCCGGTTGCCGGTAAGCCAGGTGGCCGGGGCCGCGCCGCCGCTGGTGAGCTCGCGCACCGTGCCCAGCCAGCTCACCGGGGTAGGCGTGGTGAGGGGGGCGGTGAGGCTGTTGATAGTTGCCGTGAGGGCCGGGTTGAGGGGCGAGGTGCCGGAGGTGGCGGCCGCCGCGTACTGCCACACCGGCATCGAGGTGTAGGGGCGCAACGGGCTACCTAAGCCCCGGCTGGTGGCAATGTCCTGAAACGTGGTGTCGTTAGCCGCCCGGTTGCTGTTCAGGTAGATGTAGTCCAGGCCAAACAGGTCGGTGTTGAGGGTGCGGCTGCCGCTGGCCCGGAAGCGAAACTGAAAGCCGCCATGCAGGTAAGCCGCTTGGTTGAGGGCCAGAATCTGCTGCCGGAAGCGGGTGGTGGCGCCCCGGCTGCTGTACGACCACGCCGCCTGCCAGCGCCCCGTGTTGTCGAGCAGCTCCAGCGTCAGGCTCACCGGCGCGCTGCTGGTGCTGGCATTGGGCGTGCCCACCAGGCTGCCCGCTTGCCAGGCAAAGCTCAGGTACACGTTGCTGGCGGCACCTAGGGTCGATAAATCAATGACTTGCGAGGTCAGCGTATCAGTCTGGCCGTAGGCCGTGGCTTGGTTGGGCGAGTAGGGCAGGCCGCTGCTGCGCAAGCCATCGAGCGTAAGCGTGCCCCGCGTGAGGGGGTTCACGGCCAAGCGGTTGCTGACGTAAGTGCCGCCGCCCAGGTAGCGGATAGTGGCCCCTAGGTTGGGGTAAGTAGTCGTGGCGCCCAGCCAGCGGGTAGCGTTGGGCGAGCCCTCCAGCGGCGTGGTAAAATCATCAAAAAAAGGCAGCATCAAGGCCGTGGTGCGCTGGGCTGCTGCGTCTGCCGCAGCAGGGGCCGCCGTAGCCGCGCGGGCCGGGTCGGCGGGCAGGGGACCCGTAACGAGCTGCGCCACTGCCCCAAACGGCAGCAGCAACGGGAGGGCCAGCAAGCGGAGCAGTAGACGCATAGGATTCAATTATCAGTTAGCAATGAGCAATTATCAGCCGGCGGATAGTTCCCGTACTAAAAAACTGTTTGAAGTAATGAAAAACGCCTGTCTTTGCGAGCGTAGCGAAGCAAGGACAGGCGTCTCAGGACAGTTTCAATTTAGCGTAAACAATTGATACGCTATTATCTGCTCAAAACTGTTGGTGAGGCTAATAATTGCTCATCGCTAACTGCCAATTACTCGGCTATCCAGAGGTCAACGAGCTGGCCCATGCGGATGGTGGCGCCCGGTACCGGGCGCTGGCGCACTACGGTGCCGGGCGCCTGGCCATCCTCGGCGGCTTGCTTAAATAGCTCGCCCATCTGCAGGCCCTGGCCGGCAAGTAGGGTGCGGGCCTCATCCTCCGGCATGTTGACTAGGGTAGGCGCGGCAAATTCCTGGTTGCCCTGGCCATCGCCTACTACCAAGTCCACCTTGGTGCCTTTGGCCACGGGCGCGCCGGGCGCTATTTCCTTGCCATTCACCAGCTGCTTCAGCACCATGTCCTGGGCCAGGTCGGGCACCAGCTGCTTCTGGCCAAAAATCAGGTCGTAGCTTTTCAAAATCATTTGCGCATTCTTCACCGAGCCATCGGTGAGCTTGGGCATCTTGATGACCGGCGGGTGGCGCATGGCCACCGAAATGTAGATTTTGCGGTCTTCCTTCACCTTCTCGCCGGCCGCGGGCTCCTGGGTGAGTACCATCAGGGGCGGCGCGCTGGCCGAGTAACTGCTGTCATCCACGTAGTAGGCCAGGTTGCGCTGGTCGAGGTAGTTTTCGAGGTCGGCCAGGTTCATGCCCGTGATTTTGGGCACCACAATGGTTTCGCCATGGTGCGTGGTCAGGGGCAGGTACACGTAGAAAAAGCCCAGCACCAGCCCCGCCCCCAGCGCCGCAATGACGATGAGGTGCTTGAAAACGTCGAACCAGGTATCAGATTTGAAGAAAGACATGTGCTGTAAAAGGTCATGCGGAGCGCAGCGAAGCATCTCGCGGGGCGCAGTAACTAATAACGTAAAGATTTACTGCGCCCC
>NZ_JBHUFD010000006.1:137674-403950 GCF_042681145.1 Hymenobacter bucti | reverse complement strand
GAGATGCTTCGCTGCGCTCTGCATGACAAACGTATCTATTTATCCGAGAAAGTAGCTTTCGCCTGCCGCGCCTTGCCAAAATCCAGAATGCGGTCGATGAATTGGTAGGGCGTGTAGCCGGCCAGCGCCGTTTGGTGGAAAATGCAGGTGGCGGGCGTCATGCCCGGCAGCGAGTTGACCTCAATAATGAGCACCTCAACCGCGCCTGCCGGCCGCACCCGCACAAAGGCGTCGATGCGGGCGTAGCCCTCAATGTGTAGAATCTCGGCCACTTGCCCTAGGGTGCGCTTCACCTCGTCGGAGATGCGCTGGCGCTCGGCGGGGTCGGGGGCGTAGCGGGCGGGCGTGATGTTCTGGCCTTCGCCAGCCAGGAATTTTTCTTCCAGGCTCAGCACCTCGCCAGTGGCCAGGGCCTCGCTGGCCTCAAATACCTCGATGTGCAGCTGGCCGCTTTCATCGTACGACGTCAGCAGCCCGCCCGTGATTTCGAGGAAGTGCGCCGCGCCATCGGGCCCGATGAGCGTCTCGATGAGGAAGGCGTCCTTCTGCGGAAATTCCTCCTTGAAGCCTAGGTGCAGCACCTCGGCCGGACCGGCGAGCAGCGGTTCCTGCGTGCGGAAAATCTGCTCGCTGAAAGCGGCCAACTCGGCGCGGGTCTTAATCTTTTTCACCGCCGACGAGCAGCCATCATCGGCTGGCTTCGTGATGAAGGGGTAGGGGAATTCAGCTTCGAGGCTGCGGTAAAACGCCTCCGGGTCGGCGGCCCATTCGAGGCGGTAGGCGAGGCGGTGGTCGGCCACGCGCAGGCCCGCCTCGCGCAGGCGGTGGTTGGTCTCGAACTTATTGATGGTCACGGCGCTGCTGGCCGCGCCCGAGCCGTTGTAGGGCAGGCCAAATTTCTCCAGCTCCTGCTGCAAGGCGCCATCCTCGCCGGGCCGGCCGTGCAGGGCAATGAATACCTCATCGACCTTCTCAGCCAGCTCCTCAAACGAGATGCGCCGGGCCGCGGCCACCGGCTGCCCGGCGTAGGTGCCGGTGATGCCCGCCGCCTCGCGCCGGATGCGCGCCAGCACCGGGTGCGCAGCGTGGCCCGCCTCGGCCTGCTCTATTTTCTCACGAATATCGTCCGCATTATCCTTGAGCATCACGTTGATGGGTAGCTCGTAGAGGCGGAATTCTTCGCTGCTGCCTGCCAGGAAGATGGGCACCGGCCGGTACTTCACCGACGACGACAGCTTCTCGTAGATGTTACGCCCGCTTTCCACCGAAATGTGCCGTTCGGACGAATAGCCGCCCATAATAACGGCCACCCGGATGCGCTCGTCCTGCACTTGCTGGCGCGACTGAATAGCCGCGTCGAGCTGCCGCAGGCGGTGGCCTAGCTGCACGGGCCGCAGCCCGGCGCGCTGCCGCGCCGCCAGCGAGGTGCGAATGATGTAGGTTAGGAACTGGCTGGGATTCAGCCCAATCTCGGCCGCCTGGTGGAAGAAGAACGAGGCCGGCAGCATGCCGCTCGTCGTGTTCGGGTCGTTGAGGAAGATGGTGCCGTCTTCCTGAATGAAGCCGTCCAAGCGGGCGTACACCTCAAAGCCGAAGGTGCCGAACATCTTCTGCGCTTCTTGCCGAATGCGCTCAATATCAGCCTCGGGCAGGTCGATGGGCGTGATTTTGCGGGCCAGGCCGGGCAGGTATTTGGCGCGGTAGTCGAAGACTTCGGTGCCCTTCACAATCTCGGTGGGGGGCAGGGCCAGGGGCGCGCCGTTCTCGTCTTCCACCACGATGCAAGAGAATTCGCGGCCGGCTACGAATTGCTCAATGAGAACCTGCGTTTCGCCGGTGAGGCTGCTGAGCACTACTTCCGCCGCGCTCGGGAAGGTCGTCAGCAAAAAGTCGAGCAGCGCCTCGGGGTGCGCAAAAACGGGGGCTTCGTCGCGGGGCGCGGCGGCTAGGTCGGGGTGGCGGGCCTCGGCCGTCACGGGCAGGCCAATGCCCTCGCGGATGTCGGTGAGCTGGCGCACCCAGGCGAGGCGGCCGTTTTCGTCGAGCGCTTCCCACTCGGCGCTCGTGAGCGTGCGGCGAAATAGCGCCCGGTCCACGGCGGCGGCAAACAGCGCCGGGTCTTCCTCGCGCACGATGCTGATACCGATGCTGCTGCCCTGGTGCGGCGCCTTCAGCACCAGCGGCAAGCCTAGCTCGCGGCCCAGCATGGAGAGCAGCGCGGCCGGGTCGGCCGTGGCCCAATCAGTGGCCGTGAGCACGTAAAAATCAGGGGTAGGCAGGCCCGTGGCTTGCAGCAGTTTTTTCTGGGCAATCTTATCAATACCGAACGCCGAAGGCAGGATGCCCGAGCCCGAGTACGGAATACCCAGCCACTCGAGCAGGCCCTGAATGGCGCCGTCCTCGCCGCCCGGCCCGTGCAGGGCCAGAAAGGCAAAATCCATAAGCCTAGGTAGTTCGCTGGCTTCCACGCGGCGGCCCACGTGGCCGATGAGCTCGCGCAGGGCCTCATCGCTGAGCTCGCCCAGGTTTTCGAGGTAGAGCTGCCAGGGATGGCGGCTAGCGGGCAGCACGGCCGCGGGCGGGTAAAAGTCGCGGATGGTGCCCTTGTACAGGTACTGCCAGTCGAGCAGGATGAAATGCCCCTGGCTATCCACAAAAATGGGCACCGGCTGAAACAAGCCCTTGTCCAGGTTATCGAAAACGGTGCGCCCGCCGGCGAAGGAAATTTCGCGCTCGCGCGAGGTGCCACCAAAGAAAATACCAACTTTCATAAGTGCTGCAAAGGTAAGGAGACCGTAGCGCGAAGCTCCGCTCCGCGTTTTGCTTGGTTGGCCAGCCGGGCTAGGCGCAAAGCGGGGCTTCGCGCTACGCTAGCAGCGCCACTAGCTCGGCTACCAGCGCGGCGTCGGTTTGCCACTCGGGCGCCGCAAACAAGCCCGCCGCCGGGTCGGGCGGTACTAGGCGCTTGGCGCTGGCATGAAACTCCTGCGCCCCGGTGCTAGCCACCAGCGCCGCTAGGTTAGCGGCTACTATGCCCGCGCCGGGCATAATCTCGATGCGCCCGGCCGCCTGCGCTATCAGCGCGGCCAGCTGCGCCTGGGCATCGGCGGCCGCGGGCTGGCCGCCCGAAGTGAGCACCCGCTGGCAACCTAGGTCGATAATAGCCTCCAGGGCTTGGGCCTGGTTGGCGCAGGCATCAAAGGCGCGGTGAAACGTGACGCCCAGCGGGCCGGCTTGCTCCAGCAGGGCCTGGCAATCGGCCTGGGCTACGTGGCCGGCGTCGTCGAGGGCGCCCAGCACCACCCCGGCGCACCCTAGGTCGCGGCAGAGCGCAATGTCGGCCCGCATGATGGCGAGCTCGGCGGGGCTGTACACGAAGCCGCCCGGCCGGGGCCGAATCAGGACGAACACCGGCAGGCGCACCTCGGCCAACACCTGCCTGATGAGGCCGTAGGACGGCGTGATGCCGCCCTGCTCTAGGTTTTGACACAGCTCGATGCGGTGGGCGCCGCCCGCCTGCGCCGCCAGCGCCGACGGCAGCGAGGCCACGCAAATTTCCAGTTTCAGGCTCACGGAGATGATGAGTATTTAAAAAGGCGCTAAAAGCACGTTTGTCATGCTGGGCGCAGCGAAGCATGACAAACGTAGTTAGGTTGACCTCTCACGACGCGAACTGTAAAGTTCGCGCTACGGCGCTACGGGCTTGCTCGCGGGGCTGCAACCGGGAAACTGCGTTCGAGCGCTAACCCAGCGGTTACTTCTGCGGTAAATAGCGGAGAGTTTGCGAAAGTCTGCACCTTTGCAACGACAACTCACTATCTCACCACTTCTCTCTTTGCCATGAACACCCTCGCCAATTACAACTTCGCCGGGCGCCGCGCCGTGGTGCGCGTCGATTTTAACGTGCCGCTCGATAAAGACCTGCACATCACTGACGATACCCGCATTCGGGCGGCTACGCCCACGATTAAGAAAATCTTGGCCGACGGCGGTTCGGTGGTGCTGCTCTCGCACCTAGGACGGCCCAAGGGCGGCTACGAAAAGAAATACTCGCTCGAAAGCCTCGTGCTGCGCCTTCAGCAGGAGTACGGCCAGGAGGTGCTTTGGGGCGGCGACGTGCTCTCCGAAGAGGCCCTAGGTAAGGCCCAGGCTTTGCAGCCCGGCCAGGTGCTACTGCTTGATAATGTGCGCTTTCACAAGGAAGAGGAAGGTGGCGACGAGAACTTTGCCAAGCACCTGGCCCAGCTCGGCGACGTGTACGTGAACGACGCTTTCGGCACCGCGCACCGCGCCCACGCCTCCACGGCCGTGATGGCGCACTTCTTCGCGCCCCAGGACCGCGTGGGGGGCTACTTGCTGCAAGGTGAGCTCGACAACGCCCAAAAAGTGCTTGAAAACCCTGAGCGCCCCTTCACCGCCATCATGGGTGGGGCCAAGATTTCGGATAAGATTCTGATTATCGAGAAGCTGCTCGATAAGGTAGACAACCTGCTCATTGGGGGCGGCATGGCCTACACCTTTGCCGTGGCGCAGGGCGGTACGGTGGGCAGCTCGCTGCTGGAAGCCGAGAAGGTAGAGCTGGCTAAGCAGCTGATAGCGAAGGCCAAGGAGAAGGGCGTGAACTTGATGCTGCCCAGCGACAGCGTCATCGCCAACAAGTTTGCTAACGATGCCGACACCGACATCGCTGCCAATCACTCCATCCCCGATACCTGGATGGGCCTCGACCTAGGGCCCGATGCGCGCGAGGATTTCTCCGACGTCATCCTGGAGTCGAAAACCATCTTGTGGAACGGCCCGATGGGCGTATTTGAGATGAGCAACTTCGCGGTGGGCACCGAGTACGTGGCCCGCGCCATTGCCGATGCCACGGCGGCCGGTGCCTACTCGCTCATCGGCGGCGGCGACTCGGCGGCGGCGGTGCAGCAGCTCGGCTACGGCGACAAGGTGAGCTACATCTCGACCGGCGGCGGCGCCCTGCTTGAGTTTATGGAAGGCAAGGAGCTGCCCGGCGTAACGGCGCTGGGCTAGGTGGTGTAATGGCGAGGTGTGAGGTGGTGAGTTTGTTTCCGTGAAGGGGACTACTCACCACTTCACACCTCGCCATTTTGCCGCTGGCGCAACGGCGCGGCGGGTTTGGCAGTATAGCGAGGAGTTCTTATCCTGTTTTTTGCCTTTCCCATCATGACCAACCGCGAAGTAGAATACGCCAAAATGGCCCGCCAACTGTACCGGGTGCTCACCGACCAGCGCCCCCAGTGGGAAGACCGCAACCCGGCCGCGGTAGCCGATTTTGAGCAGCTGAATGCTTACATCCAGGCAATTGACGAAGTAGCTGCCCTTCAGGGTGGCCAGGGCAGCGCCGAGTATGCCGACGCCCGTGACTGGGCCGAGCACTCGGCCGAAGAAGCCGCTGGCCGCCTCGTGCGGGGCCTGCGCACGCTGCACAGCTCCGTGCCCAACCAAGCCATTGCCAAAGCCGCCAGCTATACCCCCGACCAGCTCGACCCGCTGCACGGCCCCGACCTGCTGGCCGCCCTCAATGAGATAGCCGCTGCCGCCGACAACGTGCGCCCGCTGCTCGCCAATGGCGGCGTAACCGACGAGCACATCGACGCGCTCACGGCCGCCATCAACCTTTACACGCCGCTGTCGGAAGTGCCCAGCAGCACCCAGAGCCAGGGTGGCAAACTCAGCGGCACTGCCCGCGAGCTTACCAAAAACCTGCGCGGCTTGGTGCAGCGCTTCGACCAGTTCATCGACTCGCTGCGCGAGGAGATTCCGGGCCTGGCCGAGCGTTACGACGAAGCCCGAGCCGCCGACGCCAACTACGTACCACAGACCGTAACCCCCCGCGAGGGCGGCGATGGCTCGGAGGGTGGCGTAGGCCCCGACGTAGCCGGCAACGCCTCGGGCCCCGAGCCCAAGCCGTTCCAGTAGCACTGTCTGAACCACGGATTCGTCGGATTTTTCGGATTAGTCGGATTTTGTAGACGACTGCCTTTCGCGTTGCGAAAGCAGTTTGTCAACCCTAGTCTTACCAGACTTTAGCTGTTAAATCCGCTGGAGCTAATTAACCCAAAAAAGGAGAGGCCACCCAAATGGGTGGCCTCTCCTTTTTTGTGCGTCTACAAAATCCGACTAATCCGAAAAATCCGACGAATCCGCGGTTTAGACAGCCTTTTCGAGCGCTTGCAGCAGCTCGTTGGCCGCTTGTTCAATGTCGTGGTAGCCTTGCTGGGCGGCGCGCTCCTTGGCGGCAATGAGGCCATCGCGGTGCACGGTCTTGAAATCCCCGTAGGGGAATTTATAGCGACCCTTGGTGTCTTCGCCCTGGCTCTTATCCTCGCCTAGGTGCCACTGGGCATACTCTTCTATCTCATGCTGCTGAAGAAAAGCGTTTTCTTCCTTCGCGCCAGGGTTGTGCTGCCCCCAGTGCCCCTCGTCGTTCTTGATTTTACCGTCTTTAATCAAGCTCTTAGCAAACGCAACAGCCGCGTGATTCAGGGAAATACTCATAAAAAAGAGGGAAAAGTACCCTGCTAGTACGAGCCCAAGCAGCCCCCAGGTTATAGCCGAGCTAACCCCACCCAACTAGCCAGCCTGCGCCAGCAGGCGTATCCGCGAAATCCGTTAAATCTGCGATTAATTGATGTACAGGGCTTCTAGGCGCTGGCCCATGCTGCGGATGGTGCGCTCAGAGAGGCGCCCCGTGAGGCGGGTGTTCAGGGTGCGGGCTTCGGCGGGGCTCAGCACGCCCAGGTCGAGCAGCCAGGCCACGCGGCGCAACTGCGGCTCGATGTACCCTAGGGGGTTGATGGCGCCGTATTCCCGGCGCAGGTAGGCCTTGGTGTGGGCGTCGAGCTTCTGGGTAAAATCGCGGAACTGCCGGCGGTCGCGCGGGTGGTCGGCCAGCACCAGTTGGAGGCGGCCGGTGTGCAAGATGGCCTGGTGCCACCAGTTGTGCAGCGCGTAGAGTAAGAGCACGCCCAGCACCGCCGCGCCGCCCAGCACGTACTCCCAAAAGTTTTCGGGCAAGGGCCGGTGGCCATCATACTGGATGCGGGCCGCATTGCCGATTAGCCATAGCGCGGCCACCGCCAGCCAGCGCAGGCTTTTGCCGGGGGTGGTGCTGCGGTACTCCACCCGAATGGGCAGCAGCTCCTCGTAGGGGATTTCGGCGGCAATATCGACCTGCCCCCGGCCGTCGCGCTGGCTTACGTAGAGGCCGTGCTCGCGCAGCGCAAACTGGGTAGAGCGGGTGAATTGACTTTGCTGAAACTGCATGGAAAGATAAAAATACGGCACAACTGCCTGTCGGCCCTAGCGCAGGCCCGCAAATGGCGACGGCGAGAAGCACAGCCCAAACAGCAGCACCATCGCCCAGCCCAGCACCTGCCGCCCCAGCGTCAGGGGGCGCTCGTCGGGGGCTCTAGGGTGGTAAATGCCCGACACGCGCCCCAGCAGCAGCCCAAACAGCAGCCAGCCCGGCTGCCCCTGCACCGCGGGCCACAGCGTGGCCACCGCCAGCTGCCCAGCCCAGACAAGGGCGCCGAGGGCCAGCACCTGCCGGGGCCGGGGCAGCGCTTTGCGAAATACCAGCCAGAGGTAAAGCGCGTAGGGCACCCCCCCGTAGAGCCAGGTGTGCCAGTCGCTACGCAGCGAAAACAGCCCTAGGCCCGCGTAGAAGATAAAACTCACAAACAACAGCCCCGACAGCCGCCCTGCCCGGCGCGGCCCCAGCAGCCCGTACAGGATGTGTCCGCCGTCGAGCTGCCCGATGGGAATGAGGTTGAGGGCCGTAAAAAACAGGCTCAGCTCGCCGGCCACCAGCACCGGGTAGTGCAGTAGCTCGTTGGGGTGGGGGAGGCGGGCGGGGTCGGCCAGCAGGCGCTCCAGCAGCTGGTAGAGCAGCGGGCGGCTCAGGGTAAGGCCGGTTTCGCCCTGATAGGCTTGGGCATAATCGGCCCCGAGTCGGATAAACTCGGGGTGCACGTGCTGCACATAGGCCAGCGGGTCGGGCAGGTGCGTGAAGCCGTAGGCCAGCACGCCCACCGCCACCACCAGCCCCGCCAGCGGCCCGGCCAGCCCAATATCAAAAAACTCGCGCCGCGAATAAATAGCCTCCCTGATGCGAATAACCGCCCCAAACGTACCCAGGCCCAGCGGAAATGGCAGGTAGTAGGGCAGCGAGGTGCGCACCCGGTGGTAGCGCGCCGCGAAGTAGTGCCCAAACTCGTGCACCGTCAGCACGCCCAGAAAAGCTACCGCGTAGGTCAGTCCACGCCCCAGCTCCTCGGCCCGCACCGCGGCAGGCAAGCTAAACACTGAAAAGTCGATAAAATCGAGGCCGCCCCGCGTGAGGCTGACGCCCGCCAGAATGGTGGTGGCGAGCGTGACTATAAACAGCCCTAGGTGGATGGCGGCGGTGCGCAGGCGCGACGGCGGCCGCTCGTAGCGCCGAAACAGGCGCTGCCCCCAGGCCAGGGTGGGCGGCGCCCCGGCATCGGCCGGGAAACCCCCCAGGGGCTCCTCGTCAGGCGGTGGCAGGGGTGGTAAATCCGGTAAATTCTTGGGGAAAGACACGCAGGGCTTCGGGCAAGGCAGTAGTGAGGGTAAGGGGCGGCGCCAGGTGCAGCACCCGCAGCCCCAGGCGGCGGGCCGTAACAATGTGCTGGGGGCTGTCCTCGATGAATAACGTATCGGCGGCCTGCCAGTTCATTTCGCGTAGCGCGTGGTGGAATATCTCCTCGCCCGGCTTGCGAAAGCCGACCTCCTGCGAATAGAACACCCGGTCGAGGCAGTCGGCAATCCCGTTTTGGAAGCCGTACTGCCGGGCCAGGCGCCGGTTTATCTCCGCAATGTGCAGCGCATTGGTATTGGAGAGCAGGGCCGTTTGGTGCCCCTGCCGCCGCAGCTCGCCGATGAGGGCCAGGCGCTCGGCGGGCACATCGAGCAGCAGCGCGTGCCAGGCCTGGTCAATCTCCTCGTCGGTGGCGTCGAGGTTGTAGGCCTGGCGCAACCCATCGCGGAACTCGGCCGCCGAGATTTTGCCGGTTTCCAGCAGGTCAAACAGCTCGGCCTGAGTAGCCTGCGAGTATTCGACGGTGCTGCCTGCCCGGCTGAGGCGGCGAAAAGCGGCGGGCGTGCGGTCATAATCAATGTCGATGATGACGCCGCCAAAATCAAAAAGCAGGTTGGGAAGCATAAAACGTTGTGAGCTGGTTGCAGACCCGCAAAGTTCGGGTAGCAAGCGTGCCCGTTGCGCGGAGAAAGCCAAACTTGCCGTAACTTTGGCTCAGCCGCAACCCCTCGGGGCCGGCACCGGGCCTATAGCTCAATCGGTTAGAGCAGCTGACTCATAATCAGCAGGTCCTTGGTTCGATTCCAAGTGGGCCCACTAAAAACCCTGTTTCCAGCTTGGAAACAGGGTTTTTGCTTTTAGGTCGGACAGTATATCGGACAGTTGCTTCTGACTTGAGTAAAAATGTTGGGTAATATCTTTTTATCGCCTGGCCTCTTTCGCTGGCTCAAACGAAATTCAGGCTGAGTCATACTACACAGTCAAAAAAGGAACTATGCATAATCCCTTTGAAGCCATTGACCGCCGATTAGATAACCTTGAGGCGTTGTTAGTAGAAATAGTAGAGCATCTACGTGGCAGTACTAGTTCTAATGCGCCTGAAATGGGCGGGATTGAACTGGCGCAGGAAATAACCCGCTTGAGCAAGGCTCGCCTCTATGCCCTGGTATCTGCTCGGCAGATTCCTCATGCGAAGCGCGGCAACAAGCTCTACTTCACCCGCGCAGAATTGCAGGCATGGGTTACAAGCGGTAAACGCGCTAGTCGAGGGAAATAGATAAAGGCTTAGGCAGCCCCCGAGGCGTAGTCAGGTGCTTTCGGGGTGGGCATGGCGGGGCGAAAAAAGCTGTCGCTACTTGCCTGAGGAAATTTGCTAGCTAGAATAAAGTAGGTGAGGCAGTGGTTTTAGGCTAGCTAAGAGAAAGATTTCTGCCGCGGTAGGCGAGGCGTGCGCGGCCGCTACTTTCTACGCCTAGTCGGCACGGGGAACGCTTAGTAAGGACCGCTGCTCTTGGCAGTTACCACTTGCTGCTTCCGGTAAGGCGCATTGGGAATAAGGCCTAGCTATTCAGGTTTCTGATAATAGTCCTAAAAAACGGGCTATTGGTAGTGTGTTCACGCAATTTTTGCATTGCGTGAACAAGTTGCGCAAAAACACGCTAATTTAGCGATATTTCTAGGCGGAAATTGCAAAGTCGTAGCCCAAAACGCCGCGCAAAAATACGCTTTTAAATACGCTAAATTTGCTAATTAGCGAGTATGGTTTTGTCCTATTTTTATGCGGCCTTTTTGAGGTGTAATAGGAACCAGTTAGGCTCGTGGCAAGTCCGCTTTAGTGACCTTAATAGCACGTCATGCAGCTACGCAGGCCGCTAGTCTGCGCTTCCCGCTGGCTCATGACTAGGGTCTGGTAAGTACACCGGCGCATGGCCGCGCAGTCCGTGCTGCTGTGGTAGACCTCCGTACGCCCATTGCCGCAGACGTACACCTTGGGGCCGGCTGCAGGCTTCGGAGCGGCTGTGGCTGTTCTGCGTACGAGTTAAGAAGAGGTAGGTGCCAAACTGCTGTAAGCAGTGCCTCCGGTAGCTTCCACGGCAGTCCAATCGATATCGGCACTTACCTGGTCTTGTTCTTCGACCAGATATTCACTTTTAACGTAGCCGCTGACTGCTGCCACTTGCACGTGGCTCCAGCTGCCTTCATCCTCTCCTAGTAGCTGCACGCGGCTGGCACCCACAATGGTTGCGCTCGCCGCTGCCTCTGCATCGGGCCGGGAGCGAAGCTTTAGCGAGGTGGCATTCACATAGCGGTAAGGACTACTGCGCTGGGTGAGGGTACTGTCTGAGGTTTGAGCTTGGGCTGGGTGCCACAGGGGGAGCCAGCAGGCAAGGCAGAGAAGGAGGTGGCGCATATACATATAATATAGGATGTTGGACAAGGGCCGAATATAGTGGGGCCGTAGCCCACGACCAGGTGTTTCTTTACAGCTTCCTCATACCGGTTTCCCCGCAGCCGTTGCCCTATGTCCCCTCTCTCCGGTGAGCAGTGCCTAGCGACTATTCTCAAGCACGATACGAAAACAACCAGCTACAAAATTGCCCTGCTGCGGGCCATCAACGACGTGGTGCTTCTCTATCCGGATATCAGCGGGCAAGACGTTGCCGTACCCTTAACTCGCCTGGCCGAGCTGTGGGTGGCCTACTACTGGCCCTTTGCCGACGCGCGGGCCCCCATCTACCAAGGAGGCCGAGCGGTTAGGGGAGAAGAAGGTGGCGTGCGCAGTGACGTGGGCTTTCGCCCAGCCTTAACCCAGTTGCGCCTGGTGTGGGAGGAAGTAGTGCAACTCTCGCCCCAACCGGCTGATGGGTTTTTCCTCCTTACCGAAATGCGCACGCCCCGGCGCCGGGCCACGTACCCAATGGCCTTGCAGCAGGCCTACCAGCAGACGGTTTCGGCTATGGTCAAGGCGTTGCAAATGCCTATCAAGTACGCGGGGCCGGGGGAATGGGCGGTATTTGCGAAGCCGAAAGGATATAATCAGCTATTCGGCACCGTCCCCCTACCCGGTACGCAGCCCACGGATAGCTGCGTAATAATTCCCGCTTCGCTGTGGGAGGCTTTCCAGCGGCTCTCGCTTTACGTGGAAGCGTTGTGCTTGCACGAGTGGGCTTTATTCACCGAGCAGGTGAGGCAGGAGAGGGAAGTAGGGCGAGGTCTCGTCTACTCCCTGTTGACCGCCCGACCTGATAATCGGCGGCCCCTGAGCTGGGAGCGAAACCAGGTGGATATTCTACTGCATGAGAAAGTGGTATTTACATGCCCCTGGACGCTTAAGCGGCTGACTAAGCCCCAGGACTATGATCTAGACCACCTGCTGCCCCTGGCGGTCTATCCGGTCAATGAGCTCTGGAACCTGCTGCCCGTGGACCGCACCTTCAACCAGCAGGTAAAGCGCGACAAGGTGCCGGATGCGGGGCGTTTGGCTGCCGCGGAGCCCTGGCTGGCGGCAGCCTACGGGACGTACCTAAAGGCCCCGGCGCTGCAGCGGGCGGTGCGCGAGGACGCGGCCCTGCGCTTTGCGGGATTAGGAGAGGTTGATTTTGCGGCCGAGCTGGCTAATCGTACCGTACGTTTCATTGATGCTGTAGCGGTGGCGCGCTACGTGCGGCGGTTTTGAAAAAAGGGGGGCGTGGGTGTGGTATCTCTTGACTCAGCAAGGCGTTCTGTGTTCAGCCATGGCACAGGTGCCCTTCTTGACTGAACACAGGACGTGCTTGCACCTACCTTCCAACCTGTGCGTGCAGGATATCCGCTTCTTTTCCAGCTGGGTATAAGCCCGGAAAAAGTACTGGCGCAAACGCTAGGGGGTAGGCTGCCCGGTAAGGAGCAAACCGATTGTTGGGTTCCGTAGCCAGCAGGCCGGCTGCTAATAGCGTCGTCGCTAAGTCCTTTGCCGTTTTGTCGGATAAGCCCGTGAGCCGCATCACTTCGCCCCGGGCGATGCTGCCTTTTAGAAAAACAGCCTCCAGCACGTAGTAAGCCTCCGGCCGCCACTTGCGTTTCACTACCAGCAAATCCACTAGGCGATGGAGGCGCTCCAGCATGCCGTCAATGGCCAGCACCTGCGTCATGTAGTGTAGCTGGTCCAAGGCGAGCTGCAGGAAAAACTGGCAAAAGGCAACTAGGCGCTTCTCCGACAAATTGCCTCGCCCGTCATAGTCGTTTAGGCGTTGCGCGTCGGCCGCCGCCAGCGCTTGCTTGTACGCCTGCTCGCTCCGGGCTAGCCCCCGCGACATGGACCAGAGTCCCCCAGCAGCTAGGCCTTCGGCTAGAAACGCTGCGTCGCTGAAGAGGCGCATGACCCGCCCGTTCCCATCAAGGAACGGGTGCAGCCAGGCCAGCCGGTGGTGGGCCGCGGCAATGTTGACAATGCGCGCCAGCCGGTTCGGCTCGGCCTTGGGCCGATACCCCCATTCAATACTGTCAATGAAGGCGGGGATGGCCGCCGCTGCGGGGGCCACGTGCCGGCCCACTCGCACTTCACTTGTGCGCAACTCGCCGGGTATAACTTCTAAGAGGTCGCCCTCGTGGCTTTTTACCTGGCGAAACTCCTCCGAGAGGTGGGTGTAGAAATTCAGGTGTAGGTTCCGCCAAAAGACTTGCGTGTAGGGATTGGCGTCCGCCTCCGCTAGCAAGGCGGGTAGCTGCTCGTGCACGGCGATGTGCGCTAAGGCTTCTAGTTGCAGCGAGCGGTTATGGCTGTCGGGCGCGTACTCCTCGCGCAGGGCCTCGGCAATGCTGAGCGGATGCGTATCGTGCCCTTCTATTAGGTTGGAGTAGTAGCTATTGGCGGGGCGTAGAAATTGGGCAATCGCTTGGGCCGTCACCGGGTGCAGGGACCCGGCCAAGCGCGCGGCTGCTTCTATAAGGTGTGTAGCTACTTCCCGTAACTCGGCGGGCAAGTCGCTGGGCTTTAAGGGGGCGATGGCGGCTGGGTTGCGGTATAGCATGTAAGAGGAATAGGATGCAATAGTAGGGAAGGGATTCCGTAACCTATCCCGTATGGTAAAATGCTTTTTTACAAGTTGTTGAGAGATAGATACGGAATGCGATTCCGATAGCTGATTTACCTATTTTAAAGTGAAGCTTCTAGCCCTGGTAAGTGTTGGCGCCAGACAAGGGCGAGGGCATCGGCCCTGAGCTGAAATTCGGCCGCGGTGAATTCATCGGGTTTTGCGTTATTACACCAGTAGCAGCAGCGGGCTAGGTTGCCCTCCGTGTAGCCGAGCTCAGGTATCTATACATGTCTAGCGTTGCGTAAAGATTGGAATTGCGCTTGGGTGATATGAAGGTAGTTAGTTCTACCTTAGTCTAGTATCTAATTCTCTCTGCTAATGTCTACAGTCCTACCTGTAGCTACGCCGGCCCCTCTTCCGCGCGCAGCAACTTCCCGCGTGCCAGCTATTGACCTTGTGCGGGGCCTGGTCATGGTACTTATGGCCTTGGACCATAGCCGCGACTTTTGGAGCCCCATGCTCGTGCGGCCCGAAGACGTGGCCCACGCCCCGACCCTGCTATTTCTCACGCGCTGGGTAACGCACTTCTGCGCACCCACGTTTGTGTTCTTGTCCGGCAGCAGTGTTTACTTATACGCGCAGAAGTGGCAGAACCGGGCGGCCGTCAGCCGTTTTCTGCTCACCCGCGGCTTGTGGCTGGTTTTACTGGAGGCAGGGCTTCTTACCTTCATCTTGAGTTGGAGTCATGACCTAATCTTGCTGCTGGTCATCTGGGTTATTGGGGCCGGTATGGTGCTGCTAGCGGGCCTGCTCTGGCTGCCCCGCTGGCTGCTGGTGGGGCTCACGTTCGTTATCCTAGTAGGCCATAATCTGGTGCCAAATTTTCAGCCCGTAACGCCGGCGAACGCCGGGTGGGCGCTGCTGCACAACGGACCGTTTGTGCTGCCTGTGCTGGGGCAACCGGTCCTGGTCGCGTATTCGCTGGGGCCGTGGCTGGGGGTGCTGCTGGCGGGCTATCTGCTAGGGCCCTGGTTTCAGCTGCCGCTGCCGCAACGAGCTAGGCGGCTGCGCTGGGCCGGGGCTGGGCTGCTAGTGTGTTTCGGGGCGCTGCGCGCCACCAACTGGTACGGTGACCCGGCGCCCTGGCAGCCGCAGGGCCTACTGCACACGGCCCTCTCCTTTGCCAACGTGACAAAATCCCCGCCCTCGCTATTGTTTGTGTGCCTCACCCTGGGTGTGGCGTTGCTGCTACTTAGCCAGGTAGAAACGGCGCGCGGCTGGCTGAGCCAGGCTCTGCGTACCCTGGGACAGGTACCGCTTTTCTACTATCTGCTGCACTTCTCCCTTCTCAGTGGCGCGGCCTGGGTGTGGACGACTCTCGCCTTTGGCCGGGCGGTGAACCTAGCCTTCACGTCCCCTGACGCGTGGCCCCCTGGCTACGCGCCGAGCCTGGGACGGGCCTATCTGGTGTGGGGCGTGGTGGTGCTGAGCTCGTACTGGCCTTGCCGTTGGTACCAGCGCTTTAAGCAGGGCCATACCTATTGGTGGCTAGCTTATGTGTAAGCTGAGAAATGACCGTGCCGGAGCACTTGCTTTGAAGTAGATGGCCGCGCGCCGCAGTTGTAAGGGAATGTGGTGGCGTGTTGCGTACACTAGTAGCCAAGAGCTGGGCGGATAAGAATGTTGCGATGGCATCGGTCGCGGGCGGGGCGAGATGATTAAGATTCGAGAAATAGGAGCTGCTTGTTGGCTACGTCTATGTGCACGCAGCTGAGTAACAGGTGCAGGGGCTGCATGGAGGGGGGCGAAAAGTGAACCACGCATTACCAGTCTGCTGAGACTGCCTATCCGCTTTGTCGAGCATAAGCTGGCCAAGACGTTTGCCAGGCGAATGTCAAAAAGCATAGTCTGCGAGAGTGTTTGATAGGAGTAATAGTAGAGAAGGTAGTACTATATAAATAACTAAGGTAAGAGCCTAGTGGAAAGATATTTACTGCTGTAGCTTTGTCCGTTTGACATTATCCTTATCTCGCTTACTTATCTATATCTACTAGGTTTTACTATGCGTGTCTTTACCCAAAGTAGACTACTATTACTGCTAAGCTTACTTATCTTCCTTATTGGCCGCGTGCAAGCGCAGCAACTCCCCTTTAAGCAGTGGGACAGGCTACTTGGCGGAAAGGGGGATGATTACCCCTACAGTATGCAGCAGACAGCCGATGGGGGCTATATCCTGGCGGGCACGTCGGGTTCTGGAATATCAGGGGATAAAAGCGAGGTCCCTCGTAATAACACGAGCACGGATTACTGGCTAGTCAAGCTCAACGCCCAAGGCGTTAAGCAGTGGGACCGCACGTACGGCGGCAGTCAGGGGGAAGCCTTATCCTGCATGCAGCAAACCGCCGACGGGGGCTATATTCTGGGCGGCTCTTCCGCCTCACCTGCCTCGTACGATAAAACGCAACCGCTCGTGTCCAGCGCCAACGGCGTATATGCCTTGGACTACTGGATAGTTAAAGTGGATGCGCGAGGGGTGAAACAGTGGGACCGGAGCTTTGGTACTACGTGCAGCGCGTGGCTCAAGAGTCTGCGGCAAACCAAAGATGGCGGCTACATTTTAGGAGGCTACACCTCTAGCATGTTCTGCCAGGCGTTACCCACCACGGGGCCGCCGAGCGATCAGAGTCAGCCGGGTCGCGGCAACGACGACTACTGGGTGGTGAAGCTTGATGCGCAAGGGGTTAAAGAGTGGGACCGCACGTTTGGCGGCTCGGCAGCCGATCTGCTCGCTGATGTAGTTCAAACAGCGGACGGGGGCTATTTGCTGGGGGGGACGTCTGTTTCCGGTCAGTCAGGGGATAAGAGTTCTAACAACCTAGGGGAGGGCGACTGGTGGGTCGTTAAGATTGATGCGCGGGGTAATAAGGAGTGGGACCACACGTATGGCGGAACAGCCAACGAAGAACTAGCCAGCGTCTGGTCCACGACGGATGGGGGGTATATACTAGCTGGTGATTCCCGCTCCGGTATTTCGGGTACTAAGAGTCAGCCAGCGATTGGCAATACGGATGGTTGGGTGGTGAAAGTAGATGCGCGGGGGGGGAAAGAGTGGGACCAGACGTGGGGCAGCCCTACGGCCGATAGCTTTACCAAAGGGCAGCAAACCGCAGATGGGGGCTACTTGCTTGGGGGCAGCACTTCTGCGCTATTTGCCCAAGCCCATCCGGACTTTTGGGCGCTTAAGCTGACGGCCCAAGGCGCGAAGCAGTGGGAGCGCACGTATGGCGGCACGGGGTTCGAATACGTCACGGCGGCGCAGCAAACGAGCGACGGGGGCTACCTGGTGGGCGGCCCTACCGATTCAGAGGCTACTTGCGAGCGTGTTGACCCCTTACGCGGCGGCATTGATTACTGGGTTATCAAGCTAAGTCCCGATACGGGTCCGGTACGCCCACCTCTCACCTATCTCACGGGCGATACCCTGCTGTGCCCCGGGAGCCAGGGGCAGCTCACCGCCGTGCCCCCCGCGCGGGCCACGGCTTACCTCTGGAGCACGGGGGCCACGACCCCCACCATCCCGGTGACGCAGCCCGGGGTCTACTCCGTCACCGTCACCCTCTGTACGGGGGGGATTAGTACCGGCCAGCAGCAGGTGCGGGTGGCGGCTCCCTCGGCAAGTATTCAGGGGGATACCTTGTTATGCGCCGGTATTAGTTCCCTGCGCCTGCAAGCCGTTGCGCCGCAGGCTTTGTCTTACCGCTGGAGTACGGGTGCCACGACTCGGGAAGTCGTTGTGGACCAGCCGGGAACGTACACGTTTACGGCGCAGTATAGCACTGGCTGCAGCGCGACGGCGCAACTCGTTGTTCGGGCCGCGGCACTGCACATAAGCGGCAGTTCTACCGTTTGCGCGGCGAGTGGCACGCTGCTGACGGCGGTAGCCCCGGGCGCCACGGCTTACCGGTGGAGTACGGGGGCAACGACGCCTACGCTTGCCGTTACCCAAGTTGGTGTTTACAGTGTCGTTGCCACCTTTGCTGGTGGCTGTAGTTTGAGCGCTAGTCAGAGCGTGACGTTACCAACTGCGCGTATTAGCGGGGATTCACTGCTTTGCGCGGGTCAGGTTGGGACGTTGCTGACGGCGGTAGCTCCTGGCGCCACGGCCTACCACTGGAGTACGGGGGCGGTGACGCCCACGCTTGCCATTACTCAAGCAGGGTCTTATACAGTTGAGGTTGCGTACGGCCCCACCTGTACGAGCACCGCGCGCTTCGTGGTGCGCGGTGTTCTGAGCTTGCCTGTGTTCAGCTTGGGGCGGGATACTACGCTCTGCGAAGGCGAGGAGCTGCTGCTACAGGCCCCGGTTATGGGGACAGGACTTACGTGCCGGTGGTCGGATGGGTCGACTGGGAAGACGCTCCTCGTGCGCGCGTCGGGGCAGTACTCGCTGCGGCTCATCGGCGCCTGTGACCAGCAGGTAGCGAGCCGAACGGTTCGTTTTCAACCCTGTATCTTGATTCCCAACATAATTACGCCGAACGGGGACGCGCGCAACGACCACTGGGTGCTGCAGGGGCTGGCGCCGGGCTCCTGTGTCGTGGAGGTCTACAACCGGTGGGGACGGCAAGTATATGCAAGCGCCACTTACCACAACGAGTGGGGCGGGGATGGGCTGGGGGGGACTTACTACTACGTAGTAAGACTAATTGGAACCGAGCGTGTCTATCGCGGCTGGTTGGAGGTGGTGCTGTGAGGTGGTGGGGAGGGGGATGTGATAGGCTACCTTTCTTATAGCTAAGTTTTATGCTTACTGCGCAGGATCTAGCGCTGCCAAGCGTTGGCGCTAGACGAGGGCGAGGGCGTCGGCAACGGGCTGAAACTCGGCCGCGGTGAATTCATCGGTTTTCGCGTTGTTGCACCAGTAGCAGCAGACGGCTAGGTTGCCTTCTGTGTAGCCGAGCTCGGGAATTTTACAGTCGATTTCGAAGGAGGTGCCGCGGGTGCGCAGGCGTTTGGTTTGGATTTGCTCGGCCTGTCGTAAGGTCTCGAACTGCGCTTGGGTAAGTTTACAGTAGGCGCAGGCTGCTGGCTCCGGGAGGGCGTTAAATGCGGCGGGGGAGATGCACTGATGGTGGGCTTCGTATTCTTTGAGCTGGGGGGTGTTATCTACTAGCCAGGCTTTGATGGCCTTATCTAGCGTTCCAATATTTATGTTGTTTACGGATGTCGCGTAGCTTTTTGCCTGCTGAGACTGCACGTAGAAGGCCCACTCTTGCGGGGTAGGAAGGAAAGCTTGGTATACGCTAGGTTCTACCTGGGAGAGGTCTTGGGTTGGGGAACGCAGGAAGCAGGTGGTTAGGAATAGGTCCAGGTGGCGCTCGAAGCTGCGCTTGCGGAGGGCTTGGTAGCGGTGGGTGATGTCGGTGGGGTGGGGCATGGGGTGAAAGACGTATCAATTCCAGCCTGACCACTTTAGGCCATTCAGCGCAACGGCTAGCTCTTCGGCGTTTTGCGCTTGAATATCTCCGCCGACCCAGAAGTACTGCTTGCTGCCTTGCATACCGCCGGGGCTATCCTTTTCAAAATATGTGTCGAATAGAGGGCCTAACACGAAAACGCGGCCGACCCAATCGCGGTCAGGCCAAGCATGGTAAAACCTTTCTTGGGCCTGTTGAATCAAGGCCTCATCCTTGAGACCACTGAGTCTATCATTATTCCAAAGGATTTCGGCCGTTCCACCTTCGGCCGGGTCTACATCTACTACGCCTAAAATGCTAGCTACTTTATGAACTGCTTTATCCCAGTACATGCCTATATACTCGCAGCGGCGATGAGAATAAGGTCCACCCTGAGCTGGGCAGACGTATACTCCTGCCTCTACTTGGAGAGAATGAAATTCGCCACAGTTCACCACGTCCAACTGCTTGCGCCAGTTGGGAAGTAAGCTTATTTCATTTAAATACTGTTCAAAATCATTCGCTAAACTTGTTAACGAAAGCGTTAGTGAAGCTGAGCGAACGGCAGCTAGAAATTGCTCAAATGACGCTGCAATAAACTTGATTTTTCCCTCGTATCGAGTAGCGCAGATAGTTTCTATTGCGGTGAATCTAGTAGCTATGTCCCCGTCGAATTTGGCTAAAGCTACTAATACTTTGGCCCCCACTGGCTCCTTGTCAAGTGCCTCCAGGTGACGCTCTAACTGCTCATCGTAGTGCCAATCACTATGCTTTGTTTCGACGTACACTGAAAATGCCGGCTGCGATATAATCCCGTCTGGCATAGCATTGCCTTTCAAGACCTGCTGCCTGAATTGTACTCCGACCTGAAGATCAGCCTGGCCTGGTAATAAGGTGGCGAGCGTCTCAGCCAGTAGCTTGGGATTCTCTTGATACAGCATGCGTAGCATCAGGAGGCAGTAATTGGTAGTGCGATTTTCTGGCTGGTCATAACCAGAAAACAAGCTGATTTCTTTTCCCATGATTTGGTGAGTCGCTTATTTTATGAAGTGAAGAGCAAGCAGCGCAACAATGCCTATTGCAATGACAGCCTGTAGTAGTAGGTTTTGGCTCTTGAGCGCAGCCAAGGTTGTATTCATTTCTGTGCCGTGCTGCTGAATACTCTCAAGCACCTCGAGCCGGCTAAGGAGACTTGTATGATTCTGCGCAGTGAGAATTACTAATCTTTCCTGCTTGCTATCTAATTCTTCTAAGCGATCCGTAAACCTGGCTGCATTCATCGCATCCCGAAAAGCAGTTAGGCTACCAGAAATGACTTGAAGTCGGTCTGTAATAGATGTGAGCACATCTAACTGCTTACGTACAGCTACGTCGAAATCCTTTTTTACCTGATCGAGCTTCCCTATCTGAGCAGCAACTTGTTCGCTTAGGAAGGCTGTAGATTCCCCAATGCGTTGACGAACTAAGTCCGTTTGAGAGCTCCCTTCCTGCTTGTATTGTGCTGTAATAGTAGCTAGTATGTGTGGTTGTTCTTCTAGCACCTGCTGTAGCACTTTTGCGGCAGTTTCCGCGCCCTGGCGCAGTCCACTTACTTCCTGCCTAATGATATCCTGTGCGTCCGCAGCTTGCTGATGCGATGCCGTCTGTAGGATAACGGTTTGCTCACTGATAGTGCGCAGATGCTCTGTTTTTAACTCGTCAAGTAGCAGGCTATTTTCTAAGCTAATATTCTCAGCAGCTTCAATGACGGCATTAGCTGCTGCTTGAGCTTGAGTAGCAACTTCCTGGGCTTTGCCTATTTCTTTGGTATACGTGGAGAGACGGGATAATTCCTGCTTTAGGAGGTCGAGCGAAGGCTGCGCGGAGAGCATAAAAAAGAAGCTTAAACTACGACCGCCAGCGCTGGTCGATCGTCAAACTGGTGATTGAATTCTTGGAGCCAGTTAGTGAGTATTTCAAGCTCTAACTGGGAAATGATGTGGGTATTGATAAAGGCAGCTATCCGATTATCATACCTGCTCGCAGCTGAAGCAAACTCTTGAGCAAATGCTAGAAGCGCCGGTAATTCTAAGGCGTCTTGTTCTTGGAATGCGCTAAAGCCCGCCAGAAGATTAGTGCGGCCCTCTTGCAAAAGCCGTTCAGCTTGCTTGTCCTCCGGCTTGCTTAATTCAAGAAAGAGCGTTGTGAACCCGCTTAGCAGTAGGACGACGCCATTCGCGCTGTAAATACGGTCTTGGAGGAGTCGGCTACAGGCTCCCCGCAAGTGCTTGGCATTATCCTTCTCCTTGCCTAAGTTATCTGGGGGATTACCGATGTAATTGAGGTAGCGCCAGAGAATTGCTCTGTCAAAGTAGCGGCCATTCTGCGTGTGCTTAGGGAGGTATTCCTCCCGCGCATATTTAGAATTGAAATAGAGATCAAAATATTCGCTCAGGTTTTCCCCGTTCAGACCCATCTCACAAGCATTACCCATAGCCTTGATAGACTCTTGGCGCTTAGCGGCAGTTTCTGTATAGGTGAAATCCAGTAAGTTATCGAGGCAGGCGTATAGAATATGATGACCAGCAGCTGCTTCTTGCACAGCTAATATCCGTTCGTCCACCCTTGGAGGGGTCGTGTAGCGCAGAAGGTAAGTGCGGTAGGCATTCAGCACTTCCTCTTCACTTTGTCTAGGCGCAAAGTAGAGCGTCATCGCGCGGGCGCTGTAATCAATAGTGTAGTCACGGATGACACCTAGCAAGCACAAGCGATGGACTGCCTTGGCGGTATCTTCTTCCTGACGAATCCTAGGAACTAGCTCCTTGATAAGGTCGCGTAACTCCGCTGGTAGGCGTAGCGTTTGATTAGTCGATTTCTTGTAGGCCTTTTGGAGGTTGCTCAAGAATTTTTCGGGTGTGTTTGCGTAGGCTGCCGCTTTGCGAAGTAACGGAATGGGTAAGTCGAGCGAGAAAGTATGCGCTGCTTCGCTGATTTCACGTAGAATCCCATTGGTAAAACCAATGGTCAGCGGCTCAGGACTAGCTCCAAAACTTACTCTTTCTAGGCGAGGGATGATGCCCGGCGTATTGGCTGCGACGCTATGTCCGCTTAAGTGTTTAACTAGCGTTGCCTGATCAGTGCGAGCCGGTGTAGGTAGTTCAGTTAGTAAGTAGTTGATGGTCCAATTAACTACCTGCTGCGCCTGCGTAAAGGAGATGTCAGGGTGCTTTTTGTCAGTATTCCCCGTTAATGCCTGTGGATCGGCTAAATCAATGCGGCCGTAGCTACAGCTGTGCGCTTGGTTGAGGTACAGGTAACGCGGGGTAGATTGACCTGGTGGTGCGTAAAGGGAGGCCGTTACAGGAATTTCGGGAAAGGCAATTTCTAACTCATTATTTAGCTCTTCGCACTGCTCGGAAGTGGGAAAAGAGATGAGCGTTAGTAGCTCATGCATAATGCACCCCTCCTTGTGACTGCCCTTAAAAGCATTGGCTAGGAAGTTTTGCTGAATCTCGACGTCCTCTTTGTAATAAAGTACATAGTTGACTGCCGTGGCCCGGTCGCGCCCCGCCCGCCCCGCCTCTTGCACGAAGCTTTCGATAGAGCCTGGATAGCAGTAGTGCACCGTAAAGCGCACATTCGGTTTGTCGATGCCCATGCCAAAGGCTTTGGTGGCCACGAGCAGATTCAATTCATTGGCCTTGAACTGGGTTTGCATTCCATCCATGGAAACAAGCTCTCGCTGTTGGGTCTGCTCAGAAGCATCCCCATCGTCGGCACTGGCTCCCATAAAGTAGCCGGTTTTTAAATGAGGCAGGTCTTGACCCGGCTCATTTAACGCGTAAACTACGCTACGTACACCAGATGAAATCTTGCGACTCTTATGAGGACAAAAGATGAGACCCGCGTGCTCATACCTACCCATTTCATCAGGAAGGAAAAAGGTAGTATCTTCTAGATTGGGAATGCGCCTCACCGTTAAGACGGTGTCTTCGTCTAGCCCTATGGCAGATTTACCATTCCAGTGACGTAAGTCTTGGGGTATTGTGGGCAGTAAGTCGAGTAGCGCTTTTTGTTTGGCTGGGCCAGCTGCATCGAATGCAAGCGGATCGTTAACCTGGATGGGTAGGATGCGCACATGTAATTCCTGCCTGGCAGAAACCTCTGTGCGCACAATGGCCTCATCTTCATTTTCTAGGTTTAGCTCCCGTTGCACATCGGCCAATACATCGAAAGAAGCGGTCGCTGTGAGGCCGTAAAGCGGCAAAGCACTGCCGTCATAGGTACGACAATAGGTGCGCGCATTGATACCAAGACGTAGATAGGGCGTTCTGAAGTCATGTCCCCATTCTGATACGCAGTGCGCCTCGTCAATGACGCAGTAGCTAAATCCTACTTTCGGGGTGGACTGGTACATGTCCTGAAGCTTCTGGCGGAAGTCAGGAATGACCATGCGCTCGGGCGAGATGAAGAAGAAAAGCACCTCGCCCCGGCGCAAGCGAGCGAGCCGCAGCTCGCGCTGCACCCGCGAGCGGACGGAGCCGTTCACGAAGGAAGCCGCGTCAATCCAATTGTCCTGCAGGCCATCGTACTGGTCCAGCATGAGCGACTTAATGGGGTCCACCACCAGAGCGACTCCTGGTTGCAAAAGCGCGGCCAGCTGGTAGGTAAGAGACTTGCCGCCTCCCGTGGGGAGGAGGCCCAGCACGCTTTTGCCCTGAAGCCCCCGGCTGATAATGGGGAGCTGACCGCCGCGCAGCCCCTTCTTGCGAAAGATGTTTTGCACGAAGTACTCCAGCGCCTCGCCTCGCTCCGCTTGCTCCTCGGACACGTGGTAGGCCGACTCGCTGCTGCCGTCTCGCTTTACTAGGGGCGGATAGGGAATAAGCGGCGCGGTTCTAAAAGCGCGGGCTTGTTGCGGGGCGTGGGCTGTTCGCAACGTCACGCACGGGGTACGGCGGAGCGCAGGCGCCTGACTAAAGCCGGGCCGCTGGAGGATGGATACATCCAGTAGGAGGTCGTAGTCATCCGCTAGCTCGGCTTGGTTGAGCGCCGTTACCGGCATGGTGATTTCTCCTATGGTAGGGAGGGTAGCCGAATCAAATTCTGGGCTGGAAACGACAAAGAGCTCAATCTGCGGTAAGCTTCTGCCTAGTCCCTGCAGTGAGTAGAGCGCATGCATTTGCTCTATTAGGCACGCCACGCCCCATACGGCGCAGGGGATATCCCGCTCGATGATGGCCAGCCGCCACGTCGTCTTGTGCGCTGGTAAGATTCCATTCAGCATGCACTCGAGCAGCGTGCGGTGCACGCGTCCCACGGCAAGGGGGCCCAGCGTTAAGAGCAGGGCCGCGCGTCCGGCTTCGGTGGCCAGCAGGGAGCGCTCGTAGTTGGTGCGTAAGAGTTGCAAGTAGTCGTGCTGTTTGACGACTTCGTGCAAGGGGGCCAGTGCCTTGTCGGGCTGCGAAAACTCGGTGGTGCGTAGGCGTACCGGGACCCAGCCGGCCTCGCGCGTGGCCTTGTCGCGGGCGGCGTCTTTGCGGCGCTGCCCCTCGTCTTCCCAATGCTGACTGCCGTCGACTTCCAGCACCAACCCGCGAACGGCCCCATTATTCCGGCGCCAGGGGTAGGGGAGCGGCAGGGTGAAGTCCACGGACTGGTCCGTGAAATCCTCAGGATTAGTTTGCAGCAGCTTGTGCAGTTGCTCGGCTTCGTCGGGGGCCCACTCCAGCAGCGTGCGTAGCGACGTCTGAGGCTGCACGAGCTGCAGTAAGTACGCGCCATCCACGGCGGGAATAAGGCGCGTGAGAAAGCGCCGCTCAAAGTCGCTGCCGTGGGATTCCCAGCTTTGCAGCTGGATTAAAATTGGGTGATTAAGTTGCAGGCGCGGGTCGATGGGGTGTAGCGCTCGCCAGAGCCACTTGGCCCAGAGCTCCGGCTTGGCCGGTTCACCTAGCGTAAAGCTGTACGTTCCCTTTTCGAAGGCTACTTCGTCTCGCGCCGCCCCTTGGGGCCAGTAGTGGCGGAGCAGGGCCTCCGCTAGACTCACCGGTGCGCGCGTGGGCAATCCCCGGCTTACTAGATTAGCCGCGACCGCCCACAGCGCCTCGTTGTCGTGCTCGATGCCTGGTTGGTCGAACGCAACGGAAGCAGTCACCTCAAACCAGGACAGGTGGTGCAGTAATTCCCGCACTTGGGTCGCGGGAATGGGGTGTTGGAACTGCGGCTTAGATAGAAATCGAACTACTTCCTCGATGGCATAGCCTGCCTGTAGTTGCGACATTATAGGTAGAAGGTATAGAATTAGCTTATTGTGGGCAAATATGCTAGGGAGGGGGCAGTTTTTTGTCGATTTATACGGTTAATTATAGTTTATATGCGTTAAGGTATCTGTGGGGAGGGGTGGGAATGAGAGAATGTGCAATTAATGTTGAGGTTATGTTGATATAGGCGGGGTTGGGGCAGGTAAGGCTGTTAAGTTTCGAGGAACGAGAATTGCTGATTTGTAACCTCAGGTTGCATGCATCTTAGGGGCAGTTGTTGCCAACGCTACCTACGCGGGGGGATTAGTAAGTTTTTGAGTTAAATACAGCATTGTTGTTCCATAACTAAGGCCGACCAGATGAGCATTATGCCCCGCTAGCCGGCCTTTTATAGGTGTAAAAAGTAGTAGCTACTTGCCCTAGTCGGCTGGACGCGGCCAAACTTTGATCGCCAGCTTAGTTAGTTCTTTTCCGCGCTTCTGAATCTCAGCTACTCCCCATTCATCGGTGTCATCCAAGTCCTGAAAATAGGCATTGAGCTGCAAAAGACTCTGGCGGGTGATAGCCGGTCGTTTCCGGCTGAACGCTCCGTTGCTAATAGACGAATTAAGAGGTCTGGTCAGCAAGGTCAAGTTGCCTAGTTGATTAAGCACCCGCGCCCCATCTTCCTCTTCGATGTGGTCCCATCTGCCGACAGTAGGAGTCTGCGGATAGATGTGCTCCACTGATAAGGTAATGGGTAGATGCAGCTGCTCCTGCCGGTTTGTGTGCAGTTGTAAATCCAGCGCAGCTAGTATCATCTGGGTACGCGCGGGTTTTAGCGTTTTATACAGCGGCTGCGTTTGACAGGCCAGCTTAAACTCCCCATCCTCCGGCCACCGGCCACTCTCACCCGTGAGGCCGCGTAGAAAGTTGCTTACTGCTGCTCGGTCTATGCTAACAGCCTGCTCTAGCGTCTGCAAGAGTTCTAGGGCAACTCGGTTGTAGTTCTTCGGCGTAAGCCCGCATACTGTTCGGCGCACGAGATAGGATTCCAGATCACCGCAGATAGCGTCCAGCGCTCGAGCATCTGTCTTAGTCTTCCAGCGCGTGAGCAGCCCCAGTAGCACTGGATAAAAGACGCTGGAGTCGAGCACTTGTAAGCGCTGCACTAGCATTTCTATACGACTGGTTTTAGGTCCTTCGAACAGCAGCCGGTAGGCATCGCTGCTGGCCCGCAATTGCTGTAGCTCCCGCTCTACATTCTCCCCAGCCCGCACCGTCTGCCACCACTCCTTGAACTCGGTGTAAAGCTGCCCGATACTCAACAGTTCTTGGCGGTGCAAGGTCAGAAAATGAAAGAAGAACAGATCCAGCCGGGGACGGCTGAGGCGCCCCTGGCGCGTATCCCGGCGCCAGAAATCTGCATTGGCTGAATTATCGAATTCTCGCCAGTACTGCTCGTACAGCTGTTCCGTGGACAGATGCTCGCGATTGGCCTCTAAGAATACGAAGTTGCGTATTAAGTCTGAAGGGAGCAATGCCTGTCCCCGACCGTTCAAGGACTCAAAAATCACCTGCGGGTCATCGTCCTCGTCTAACTCAACCAGCACAATTTCTAATCGGGTCGTGATGCTTTTCAGTAGTGCATCTAATCGGTCACTTAGTTGCTGCTCATCTATTCTTTCCGCGTTTTGATCCGTCTCGTCGAGGGTCAACAGCCAGTTTTCAAACTGGCTATAGAAGTAGAGATAAGCATCCACTAGTCGTGGCCGAGGGTCGTACTTGATTTTACGGTAGCCTCGCGTTAGGGGAAAGCGTTGTTCTACCTCCTGCCGCGAACCAGCCGTGAGTACCTGCTCAAAAACAGCTTGGTCACCTGTAGTGGGCCATACCTTAAACTGTTCAAAGGGTTGTTCGGTGCGGTAAGTGTTGCGCGTTAGACGGGTGAAGAGGGTATCCACTCCTTGTATCTCTAATCCTTTGGCCACATCTTGTAGGGCTGTCAGTACTATCTGCAGGGTTGTTAACCGCTGCTGCCCGTCAATAACGTTTACCGCATTGAGCTGCCGCCCCGATGTAAGGACAGGAGCTGTAACGACCGCACCAATGAAGTGATTACGCGGCCGGCCATGCCCATACCGGTTGCCTTGCATTCGGCTTACTTCTTCCTCGGCCAACCGCTCGATGTCCTCCCACAACGGAGTCCATTGTTTTGGCTTCTCCCATACATATTGCCGCTGAAAAAGTGGGATTGCATAACGGCGCTCACGTTCAAAAATATCGGCAACACTTACTTTGGTCGGACGCATCGATTAGGGGAGGAAGGAGGAAGTTAGTATAGTTCGGGTGCTAGGCTTTCCCAGTCGCGGTGTTGGCTTTCCAGGTAGCTATACAGCTGTGGCGGATTGTTCAGCGTGCGCAGGTTTAGTCGGGTTTGTAGGTTGCGGTAGGCATCACGGCGACTGAGAGCCTCTTCCGCTGCCCGCCGGTCGAAACGGGTCGGGTCGAACGCATCCTGGTACATTAAGTAGCGCACCAGCGCTGCTAAGTCCCCATCCTGGTGGGCGGTGAAGAAAGCACGTGCATCCTGCGCACGGCGACGAATACGACTTTGCAAGTTTGCGTCCCCCTGCACCGTACGAATATTGCGGTTCAGGTCATACAAGTCTAGCGTGACTGGCATTAAGTGATCTGGCACGACTGGCGTGTGCTGCAGGGCGTAGTAGAGGTTCGCAAAATTTAGCAACTCCTGTCGGAAGCTAAGGGCTATTTCTGGCAGAGCTAGCTTAGCTTTCTCCAGCAGTGCTGTCCCTGTCAGCTTGTACAGTTGCTCGATGTAGGAGGCCTTGAACTTGCCCGTTTTCAGCACCAGCACTGGTCGGCGCGGTCGGCGGCGTTCGGTTTCGTCCAACCAAGCTAGCACGTGCTTAGGTGCTACCATCTCCGGCATGGTTACTAGCACGTAGAACGTGAGTTCGTCGTCATAGTCGAACCCGTTTGTGAACGCCAGTGCTGGTTCAAAACGCGCTAGCTCCTGCCGGAAGGGGGCATCTTGGCCACCTTGTAAGGCCCACTCCCAGGGGGCTACCGGCCGGTTGGCCCGCGTCCGCTCGTCAAACAGGGAGAAGGGTAGCACATCGGCTAGCGTGGCGCTTTCCTGCCCGTATACTACCGTGGCCCAAGCTCCCACTGGTCTTAGCTCTCCCACGGGGGCGGCTCCAACCCAGTAGTGCGGCCCGCCGACTTCGCCGAATGTTTGTTGGTATAGCGCTTGGCTCAGCGCATGGGCCTGTGCGTGGTCGACTACCAGGTGCCGTCCTAATGGACTCGGGCGTGGTTGCGCCTCGGCTTGCCACGCGGGTTTCACACCTAGCACGCCCTGCTCGCAGGTTAGGACTCGGTAGCGCGGGACCTTTTGTATTTCGTCGTCAATCGAGGTTTGCAGCGGGCGTGACTTTACCGGGAAGAAAAGCTCTTCCAGAAGGAATGGGGTGGGCATATAGGGATAGTTTGGATAGAAATCGAACTACTTTCTCAGTGTCATAGCCTGCCGGTAGTTACGACCTTATAATTTAAGGGATAGAGACAACGTATAGACTTACTTACTGCTGACAAATATGATGGGCTGGTAGCGTTCTTCAAGCGTTTTGCAAGATTAATTATATTTTATATGGGATAGAATGCGCTTGAATAGGTTATGAATTGCTTTTTGTGCAATTCAAGCTAGGCTGCTATGCGTTTTTGTTGGGGAGATAACTTGCTAGTATTACTATAAGAGTTCCGAGTGACGCAAGGAAGGGAGCGTCGTACCTGACGTAGGTCGTTTCTTTAAGGCTTCGTCAACTGCCCAAGCTCTATAAGTTCGGTTGGTGCATAGATTGTGTCGACCGCCACTTTATAAGGTGATCCGATAAGTCATTGAGCAGCTCTTACATCTACAAGTGGCTGTAGAGAAATTTTGCCTCACCTTAGTTTGGCGAGCGGCCTATCGGGTTTCCTTTCTACTTTCTAGAATATCTTTGACTTCGCTCAGTCAGGAGCACTTTAATTTTTATTAAAGAGATGATGTTGAAGAAGGTTTTACAGGTGAAGGGACTCAAACAGAATTGGCTCGCTGCTAAGCTAGGAGTGTCAAGTGTTACTGTAAGTAACTGGTGCAGTGGCAAAACGCAACCTAATAGCGTTCACTTGGGAAAATTGACCACCATCCTCGGAGTAGAATTAAAGAATGAGAAAAATGCCAATGGATAGCGAAGAGAAGTACAGATTGTCTTTCACCGGAGCATCACTGATGCTCCCTGAGATGGCTGCTCTTGCACACGCTTTTTTGACGCAGAAAGACCAAGCTATTGATAAAGCTGCCATAATAAAGGGTCAAAAGGCTAAAACCATTAACGTGCAGTTCAGAGAACTCAGACTTAGAGTCGAGGCTTTAACGACCAAGCAAATGGAGATATTAGCCTCTTCTGATACTGCTTCACAGAGGCATATAGCACTGCTGAGTGTCTGCAAAGCCTACTCCTTTATTCGGGAGTTTGTAGTGGAAGTACTGCGCGAAAAGGTTCAAGGGTTCGACTACCAGCTATCAGAAGGTGACTACATAGCATTTTCTCGCCGGAAAAGCTTAGATCATCCTGAACTCGAGAATTTAACTGAAAAATCGGCAATAAAAATTAAGCAGGTCACTCTTAAAATTCTTGAGCAAACCGGTTTAATCGACAATATAAAGTCAAAGAGAATAAGCCCACAATTAATAGACAGAGCCGTGGTACGAGCTATTGCCGAGGACAATGCAGATTGGCTAAAGATTTTTCTGATTTCTGACCGGGAGCTGGATGCCTCTAATTCAATCGCATGAAGAAGGTAGCCGAGACTTTTGATCATTTATATCGTGTGATTTCAACCGAAGATTTTTTGGAGATGAAATCCCTAGGCGGTGAAATACCTTTCTTTATTGCCCCATTCTCGCCAAAGAATCAGGTCGAAGTAGATAAAGCCTTCAAAGGTTTAAAAAATAAACTGGAGAATCAAGGAATCGCTGCCTTGGAAATTAACCTTTATGACTTGGTTTTTTCTATCCTTAATAAGGAATTAGGGGAAGGTGAAATTTTTGAAATTGAGCAGTCAAGTGAGAAAGGTGAGTTCAAACAGTCATTACAATCTGTATTAGATGTCAATGAGGTATTAATACCTGCTATCAAAAAAATAATTGATAGTAGTTCAGCTAAGCTATACTTTCTAACTGGCATAGGACTCGTCTTTCCATTTCTCCGCTCGCACAACATTCTTAACAACCTACAGAGTGTGGCGAAATCCGCCCCGACAATCACCTTTTTTCCGGGTGTATATGATGGGTACTCTTTAGAATTGTTTGGCCTGCTAAAGGACGACAATTATTACCGCGCTTTTAACATCGATAATTATCAACTTAAACCATGAAGCTGCAAGAAATCTTCGAACGAGATATCACTCGCCCTATAGAAACAGTAATTAAAGCGGATGATCAAGACCACGTCTTTCAGGAAGTGGAAGAGTACGTGGTCACTAATGAGATTGCGCTGAAGATTCAGGATTTCTTTGCCGCTTATAATGACTACCAGGGCGCTAATGGCGTTTGGATCTCGGGCTTCTTTGGCTCTGGCAAGTCACACTTGCTCAAGATCCTTTCCTATGTAATGGAAAACCGCGAGCACGAAGGCCAAAAGTTGGGGGAGGTCTTTGCTAAAAAGGTCGTGAATGATGCCATCTTAAAAGCTAACGTCCTAAAAGCCACCCGCACCCCCTCCGAGTCCATCCTATTCAATATTGACCAACAGGCGCAGATTACCACCAAGCAGGATGAAGACGCTATTCTGAACGTATTCTACAAGGTACTGAACGACCACATGGGCTTTTACGGAGCGCAAGGCCATGTCGCAGATTTTGAAAGATGGCTCACCACGGAAGGGGCATATGTAGCCTTTACTACAAAGTTTGAGGAAGAGGCGCAGGAAGGCTGGGTAAGCGGGCGGCGCAAATATTTCTCTCCAAAAGTCAAGAGCGCCATTGACCGAGCATTGACTTCGATTCTGGGCCCGGCTGACGGCGGTTACTTAAACATAATTGATACTCTGCGAAGGGATAGCGCCTTATCTATTGAGGACTTCAGTACCAAGGTAGGTGAATATATTAAGTCAAAGCCTAAGGGCTTTCGGCTTAATTTCTTCGTGGATGAAGTGGGGCAGTACATCAGCGACAACACGAAGTTGATGCTAAACCTGCAGACTATTACGGAATCGTTGGCGAGCAAAACGAAAGGCCAAGCGTGGGTATTGGTGACCTCGCAGGAGGATATGGAAAAGGTAGTGGGCGACATGAACAAGGCCCAGCAAAATGACTTCTCCAGAATTCAGGCGCGATTCAAAATCAAAGTTCCGCTCTCGTCGGCTAACGTAGATGAGGTAATTGAAAAGCGTCTCCTTCAGAAGAAAGAGGATGCAACAAAACTACTGGCCCAAACGTGGCAAAAGGAGCATGCTAACCTCGAAACATTGCTCACTTTTTCCGAGGTTGGGGTTCAATTCAAAGGGTATAAGGAAGAAAAGAATTTTACAAATAAATATCCGTTCGTCCCGTATCAATTCGACCTCTTTCAGCAGTGCATTAAGGCCCTGTCGCATCACAACGCGTTCCAAGGCAAGCACGCTTCGGTAGGTGAGCGTTCCATGCTTGGCGTCTTCCAGGATGTGGTGCTGCGTATGGGTAATGCCCAGGATGATGCACTGGTAACGTTTGATTTGCTATATGAAGGAATACGGTCGACGATTCGCGGTGAGATTCAAAGTTCGATTACGCTAGCGGAGCGTAACCTGGAAGATGCCTTCGCCATCAAGGTGCTCAAAGCACTGTTCTTGGTTAAGTATTATTCCAACTTCAAAACTACTCCCCGCAACATCTCGGTGCTTATGATCGATAACATTCATATCGATTTAAAAGCGCATGAACAAAAAATTCAAAAAGCGTTGGGCCTTTTGGAGGCCCAAACCTACGTTCAAAGGAACGGGGACCTGTATGAATTCCTCACCGATGATGAAAAGGATATTGAGGAAGAGATTAAGGCGACAGACGTAGATGAGTCGACTATTACACAGCTACTCAATGAGCTGGCTTTTGATGAAGTTATACGGGACACCAAAATCAAATACATCGAGAATAAGCAAGACTATGAGTTTGCGCATAAGATAGATGGCAGCATTCTCGGGCGTGAAAAGGAATTAGTCATTGATGTCATCACGCCTAATCACGACGATTATGAGCATCGGGACCGTCTAGCTGCTCAATCGATGGGGCGCAACACGATGATGATGATGGTGCTTCCGCCCAATGAGCGGTTGTTAAAAGATGTGCGGCTTTATCTCAAAACGGATAAGTACATTAAGCAAAGCCAGTCCACCAATAACAAGGAGAGCATTAAACGGCTACTCTACGAAAAAGGCACTCAGAATAGCGAAAGAAGGCGAACGCTTATCCTGCTGCTTAAGCAACTCCTTGGTGAAGCCGATGTACTGCTCAATGGCAGTAAGTACGAAGTTAGCAATGCGGCTGATGGCCGCGTTAAGGTAACTAATGCCTTCCAGGGGTTGGTTAAAATTGCTTACCCGAACCTGAAAATGCTGGGTACCACAGCCTTTTCAGAGGACACGATCAAGCAGATGATTAAAGCCAAGCAAAACGATCTGTTCGGCACGGATGACAGCACCATATCGGAGCCCGAGAATGAGGTTCTGAACTATATCATCCGCAGAAAGAAGCAATCGGAGCGGACCTCACTTACGGACGTTAAAGATCAGTTTGTCAAGAAGCCCTACGGCTGGAGCCAGAATGCTATCTGGACAATAGTGGCCCGCCTATACAAGCGAGGCAAGCTAGATGTGCGGCAAGATGGAGGGCTGCTGGGTGACGATGCCATCTTAGCCGCTCTACTGAATAACCGCTTGCAGGCCACGACGCTGCTAGAGCCCCAGGAGGATATTGATCCGAAGCTAGTACGGGCTTTGAAGGAGGTTTACAACGAGCTGTTTGACCAAACTTGTCCTGCTACTGAAGCTAAGGAAGTTGCCACGGCTTTCCGTCGTATGCTAAGTGAAGAGCTTGGATTCGTTAAAGAGCTGGTGGCTCAGCGTGCCCATTTCCCGTTCTTGGCTTCTTTAGAACCCTTAAGGGACACATTGGATAAGCTTAGTAAGAAGGAGCCCAATTACCTTTTGCTTAACCGCAAGGATTTCGAAGATAAACTGCTCGACGGGAAAGAGGGCCTTTTGGATCCGATTAAGCGCTTTTGGAATAGTGAGCAGAAGAAGATCTATGAAGATATTAAGAGTTTTTCAAAGGGAGATTTATCCAATTATGAGCATATTGAGGGCGAAGAGCTAGCAAAGTTAGAGGCCGCTCTTGCGCACACCAGCCCTTATGCAGGAACGATTATCCAGGAGGCTAAAGCTGCTATGGATTCGATCCGCGAGAAGGTGCTAGCTAAATTAGGGGAAGAGAAGGAAAAGGCTCTGTCGAATATCAAGCAGCACAAAGAGAACCTCAAAGCTGATGCTAGTTTTCAGCAGCTCACCAATGCACAACAAGAAAGCCTCCTAATACAACTCACGGTGTTGGGCGAAAAGGCTGCCGTCAACCGGTATATCTCCAACATCCGAGGGTATGTGGTGAGCAGCAACGAGCTATTTGTAGAGCTGCTGAATGAGATGCAGACGCTGCTGCGCAAAAATGCGCCTCAGCCAGTGCCAGGTAGTGACCGGAAGCCAGGCGAGGACTCAACTACCGCGCAAGAGCCCAAAGTAGAGTATGTGCGGCGTACCAACGTGGAGGTCAGCTTCAAGAAAAGCACGCTCGAGACCGAACAGGATGTAGAGGACTATGTGAGTATCCTCAAGCAAGTCTACATTAAGCAGATTAAAGAAAACAAGCGCATTACGCTGTAGTCCCCATCTAGATGAATACGAATAAGCTGAAAAAATTCGCTCAGGACGCCCGCAAAAAGCTGCTGGCGCAGGTGGCGGCCAAGCTGGAATACGTGCTTACTACCGACACGGCCGAGCTGCGGGAACGGGCGGCGCAGGTTAGCGCCTTGCGAGAGGAATTGAGTCGCACCGGTAAGACGCAGTTGGTTGAGAAGGTAGCCTACACTTGGTTTAACCGCTTGGTGGCGCTGCGCTTCATGGATGTGAACGGCTACCAGCCGCTGGACCTGCGCGTGCTCACGCCCAAAGAAGGACACACCCTACCCGAACTGCTGGACGATGCCAAAACGGGGCACATAGTGGAGGAACTGAAGGTGAATAATCAGTTAGTATTCGACCTGCTCGACGGCCGTATGCCCAGCACCAACCCGCAGAACGAAGCCTACCGTATGCTGTTAATCGGGGCCTGCAACTATCTGCACTCGCTGCTGCCCTTCCTGTTCGAGCGCATCAACGACTACACGGAGCTACTACTGCCGGATGATCTGACCAGCGACTTCTCCGTGGTGCACGAGGTGCGCGAAGGCATGGCGGCCGATGATTGCCAGCAAGTTGAGATTATTGGCTGGCTCTACCAGTTCTACATCTCCGAGAAGAAGGACGAAATATTTGCCTCCAAGTCCAAGGTGAAGAAAGAAGACATACCGGCCGCCACGCAGCTCTTCACACCGCGCTGGATTGTAGAGTACATGGTGCAGAATACCGTGGGCAAGCTGTGGTTGCAGAACAAACCCAATTCCCACCTGCGCGAGCACATGCCTTACTTCATTGAGTCGGCATCGCTGCAAAGCGATGAGTACCTGAAAATAAACTCTCCGGAGGAGATTACCTTGCTGGACCAGGCCTGCGGCTCGGGCCACATACTCGTGTATGGCTTTGAGTTGCTTTCAAAGATTTACGAAGAAGAAGGGTATAGCGCCAGCGAGATTCCGAAGCTGATTATTGAGCGCAACTTGTTTGGCTTTGAGATTGACGAGCGGGCCGCGCAGCTGGCCGCCATGGCCCTGATGATGAAGGCTCGCAGCTACCAACGCCGCTTCTTCCGCAAGGGCGAGGTGCCGCAGCCGCACATCCTATGCTTCCAGGACCTGAAGCTGGACGAGCAGCAGACAGCGGGTGCACTGGCAGGTATAGGTATAAAACCATCAGACCGTCTGTTACACGACCTGAAAAACATGCGACAGTCCACCAACTTGGGCTCACTGATTGTGCCACATGTAGGACTGCTAGAGATACAGAATGTGTTGCGAAAAGTGGAAGAGTACCTGCAACAGGCTGACGTTTTTGTGCAGTATGATTTGCTACAGTTCAAAGCCACGTTGGAGCAGTTGAGTTTACTTGGGCAGAATTATACCTGCATTGTAGACAACCCGCCATACATGGGGGGGGCTAAGATGAATCCTACACTTGCTGATTTTGTGAAGCTAAATTACCCAAAGAGCAAAGCAGACCTTATGACTTGTTTTATGGAAAGGGCTTGGAATCAGGTGGGTTGCAACGGTTTTATAGGAATGATAAACCTGCCTTCTTGGATGTTTTTATCTTCTTTTGAATCTTTTAGAAAAGAACTGCTAGAAGTAACACAAATAGATACTTTGTTACATTTAGGTAGAGGTGTTTTCGGATCTGATTTTGGAACTTTAGCTTTTACAATAGTAAATAATGAACAAAATAAAAGAAAAAGAAATGGAATTTATAGAAGATTATTTAAGGAGCATGTCAAAGTTCGTTCGGTTGATAAAATTAGAGATCTTTTTCTAAATCAAAGTTTTGGTTTGTTTGAGGCAAATCAAAGAGATTTTAAAACAATTCCAGGAAGCCCAGTTGGTTATTGGATGAGCAAAAAATTTTTAAATATTTTCAATAATTCAAAACCCCTAAGTGAGTTTATGAAACCTAGTAATGGGATTCAGACAGGGAACAATGAAAAGTATACTAGACATTGGTGGACAACAGAATTAGTCAAAAAAGATGTAAAATGGTTTCCTTACTCTAAAGGAGGGATATTTAGAAAATGGTATGGCAATATTGAATTATTCATAAACTGGGAAAGGAACGGAACTGGAATTTCAAGTGAAAAGAATTCGTGCTTAAGAGGCAAGGAGTTCTACTTCAATGAAGGCCTTACTTGGACAGATATTTCAACAGGTAAATTAGCATTTAGATTATTACCCAAAGGGTCACTTTTTGATGCAAAAGGTCCAGCAGCATTTGGCAAAAATTACCTCTCGATGCTAGGGTATTTAAATACGCCTTTTGTAGATAAAGTTAGTGAGGTATTAAATCCCACGTTGAGCTTTCAAATTGGAGAGCTAAAAAAAATACCTGTTAACGAAGATACACTAAATAATGATGAGTTAGTTTTAAAATGCATTGATATATCGCGACGAGAATGGGACTCGCATGAAACCTCATGGGATTTTAACTACAATGAACTTCTCCGTATAAAAAATGGAGAAGAACTACAAATTGAAGAGGTATATGACTTATATCAAAGGTACTGGGAGAATAAATTTTTACAGCTTCACCACAATGAAGTAAATCTTAACAATCAAGTAATAAGTGCCCTTGGTCTTCAAGATGAGCTTACACCCGATGTCCCACTAAAAGACATCACCATTCTGAGAGAAGAGACTAGCATTGAAAACGGCGAATTAGTCTTCCACGCCGATGAAGTGATGGCCCAGTTCGTGAGCTATGCCGTAGGCTGTATGTTCGGACGCTACTCACTGGACAAGCCAGGGCTTATACTTGCCAATCAAGGCGAGACGTTGCAGGAGTATTTGCAAAAAGTAGGTAAGTCTGAGCAGGATCTTTCCTTCTTGCCTGACGCCGATAACATCATCCCGCTCCTCGACGACGAGTGGTTCGAAGATGACATCGTGGGTCGCTTCTACGATTTCCTAAAGGTTTCCTTCGGGGCGGCCAACTTCGCCAAAAACCTGGCGTTTATAGAAGAGTGCCTGTGCAAAGACATGCGCAAGTACTTCGTAAAAGACTTTTACAACGACCACATCCGCCGGTATAAGAAGCGCCCCATTTACTGGCTGTTCTCTTCGGCGCATGGCTCCTTCAACGTGCTAATTTACCTGCACCGCTATACCCCTGATACGGCGAGCCACATCCTGAACAAGTACTTACGCGAGTACCAGGAGAAGCTGCGTACCCACCGGGAGCACCTGGTCCGGGTGGAAGTCGGTGGCTCGGCCTCCGAGAAGGCCAAGGCTAGCAAAGAGAAAGCACGCCTTGACACCGTGTTACTGGAATTGCAGGAGTACGAGCGCAACATTCTGTACCCGCTGGCCACCGAGCGCATTGCCATCGACCTAGACAACGGCGTGCTAGTGAACTACAATAAGTTCGGCAAGGCTGTGAAACTGGTGCCGGGCCTGAATGACGCGAAAGCTAAGAAGCAGGTCAGCGAGTTTGATTGGGTAAAGGAGGAAGAAACGGTATGAGTCAAATAGCTGAGTCCCTGAATAAACTCTTTGATAGCCATCGAGTCATTTTCTGGCACGACGAAAAAGCTGAGCTCCTGGATAGTTTCCAGGAGCTCGTTTTGCCTGAGGTAGAGAGCATCCATGTCAACAACAACGAGTTCTACGTTAAGCACCGCGTGGTAAAGCAGGTGCCGGGTGGCAAATTTCTGATTTACCGTTCTGGCCCGCGCCCTGCTTACGTAAATAACTGGTTGCTAGACCTGGAACTTGCGCATTACGAGTTCCATACTAACCAAGAAGCGACTTTTCTGCAAGAGCTGGGGCTGGAATATGACTTCAAGGACCTAGTCAGCGAGCATATTGAGTTCTTCAAGAGCAAAGACCGAAGGCAAAAGCTGAAAGGGCTCCTTGGCAAAGAAGATGCATTCAAGGATATTTGCTATAAGATGCTGGCTGTTGTGTTCAACTCGTCCACCATCTCGCTACCGGCGTTTATCCAGGCACACGCCAATGCCTTCAGCGACGGCACTGACCGGCTGGATCGTGAGCTTACCCGCTACAACCTGAAGTCCTTTTACTGGCAGCAAATTGCGGACACCTATAAGTACTTCAACAGCTCCCCCCAAATTTATGACTTCCTGCTAGAGGTCTTCGCCAACGTTTTTTCCCTTACGACGAGCAGTGGCCTCACGCGAGACGCGAACCTGCTGTTATCCTTGTGGAAGGACAGCATCGCTTATCAGGAAGCCTTCCAAAAGCTATCAGGTAAAATAGCGACGGGTCTGAACATTCAGGCGCTGCTGGACGATGCTTCACTAGACGACGTTCTGGATGATGACTTGTTCCGCATCGTGGATTACAAAATCATCCACGAGCTCATCAACCTGGTTGAATCCGAATCGATCAGCAATGACAGAGCCAGCCAGGTTATCAAAAGCAGGGAAAACAAGTATTGGTACAAAGACTTTCAGGACTTCTATTCGGCTATTGCACATGCCATTGAAGTCATTTCACTTACCCGTAAGTATGCCTCCCAGTCATTCTCTGATTTAGAATATACGGCTAAGCTGTACAGCCAGACCTTATTTCTGGTTGATTTTCACTACCGGAAATTTATTTGGCACTACCGCAACAAGAATCAGGACAAGTCCCTTGAGCTTCTCTTCGAAAAGGTTGAAAGAGTGTACTCCAATGATTGGCTGTTACTGCTCAACAACAAATGGCAGTCTTTGATTGATGCCCGAGAGGAATGGCCTTATGTCCCGCTCCTGTCCCAGTCACGGTTTTACAAGGACCACGTTGAGCCGGTGCTTAACAAAGGGCAGCGCGTATTTGTGATAGTGTCCGATGCGCTACGCTACGAGTGCGGGTATGAATACCTGCAGAAGGTAAATGCGGAAAATCGGTACGAAGGCGAGTTGCACCACATGATCACGGGGCTTCCTTCGTACACTCAGCTGGGCATGGCTTCTCTTCTGCCACATCAATCCTTATCTATCATCGCTGGCTCCGACAAGGTGAGCGTTGACGGAGTTCCGTGCCAAGGGATACAGGGCCGGCAGAAAGTGTTGGCAACGCTTGAAGCGCGCAAAGCTACTGCCATTCAGGCGGATGACTTTATGAAGATGAACTCCTCAACAGGAGGAAGGGACTTCGTAAAGCAGTACGAGCTGATTTATATCTTCCACAACCAGATCGACAAAACGGGCGACGACAAAACAACTGAGGACAACGTTTTTGAAGCGGTAGAACGTGAGCTGAGTTTCCTCATGGACGTGGTAAAACGAATAGCCAACATGAATGGCACCAACATGCTGGTGACTACAGATCATGGCTTCCTTTACCAGCACACCGCTCTGGATGAATCGGACTTTGCTTTGCTCAAAGTGGAGGGAGATGCCTGGAAAGAGAATAGGAGGTTCATCATCGGCAAAAACCTGACTGGCACCACTAAGGTCAAGAGGTTTAGCGCGCAAGCACTAAATCTTAGCGGCGATTTCGAAGTGCTATTACCCAAGTCTATCAGCCGGCACCGGGTAATGGGTGCGGGTTCTCGCTTTGTACATGGAGGCGCCTCACTACAAGAGGTTGTCATTCCCTTGATCAAAATCACCAAGAAGCGCCAAGACACCACTAAGCAGGTTGGCATCGATGTCATCCAGCAAACAAACAAGATTACAACCAACATCTTGTCCGTCTCTTTCCTGCAAACTGAATTAGTCACGGATAGCGTCCTAACCCGCACGATCAAAGCAGGGCTTTATGCTGACGACGAACTTATCAGCGACCAATTTAACTTCAACTTTGATATTCAAGAGGGTAGTGAGCGACAGCGCGAGGTAAAACACCGCTTCCAGCTGAGTAGCAAAGCCAGCGGCAAATACAAGAACCAAAGCGTGAAGTTGGTACTGGAAGAGCCAGTAGAGGGATCTTCGAAGTGGCGGTCGTACAAGGAGTACACCTACACGCTCAATATTTCCTTCTCTAGTGACTTTGATGATTTCTAATTTATGGTGTCCATTAACCACTTATTGAATACCCACTTTTCGGGCAAAGTCGTTCGGAAGGACCTGACCAAGCTGGTGAAGGGCAATGCTATTGTTCCAACCTATGTGCTTGAATACCTACTGGGTCAGTACTGCGCCACCGACGTGGAGGATACCATTGCAGAGGGTGTAGAGAACGTCCGCAACATCATCGCCCAGCATTTTGTGCACCGCGATGAGGCCCAGATAATCAAGTCAACCATTCGGGAGAAGGGCTCACACCGGATCATCGATAAAGTCTCTGTTCGCTTAAACGACCGCAAAGACGTCTACGAGGCCGACTTTGCCAATCTCGGGCTGAACAAAGTCGTCATCGACGATCAGATTGTTAAACAGCACAAGAAGCTTCTCTCGAGCGGGGTTTGGTGTATTGTGACCATGGGCTATATGCCTTCCGATGAACGAGATGCTTCCCCTTGGATTATTGACAACTTGAAGCCTATTCAGATTGCCAACATCGATGTTGAGGAGTACAAAGTCATCCGAAAACAGTTTACCAAGACCGAGTGGATTGACGCCCTCGTGCAGTCTATCGGCTTAAACCCCGAGGCGTTTTCCTTTCGCTCAAAACTGCTGCAACTATCCCGTCTCATTCCCTTTGCGGAGAATAACTACAACCTAATTGAGCTCGGTCCTAAGGGTACTGGCAAGTCGCATATATACTCGGAGATGTCTCCGCACGGCATGCTCATCTCAGGGGGCGAGGTTTCGAAAGCGAAGTTGTTTGTCAATAACACAACCGGCGATATAGGCCTAGTAGGCTACTGGGATGTGGTGACTTACGACGAGTTTGCTGGCAAGGATAAAAAAGCTGACCGTGGCCTGGTTGACATATTGAAGAACTATATGGCCAATAAGTCCTTCTCTCGCGGGACGCAGGTTTATGGCGCTTCGGCTTCCATGGTCTTTGTCGGCAACACCGACCATTCCGTGCCTTATATGCTAAAGCACTCGAACCTGTTCGAAGCGCTACCCAAAGACTATTACGACACGGCTTTCCTGGATAGAATCCATGCCTATTTGCCGGGATGGGAGGTGCAGAAATTGCGTAATGAAATGTTTACTTCCGACTACGGCTTCATCGTTGACTACTTAGCGGAGGTGTTAAAAGAGCTACGCAAAGAGGACCACACCCATGCTTATACTCCCTATTTCACTTTGTCAAACAGCATTACGACTCGGGATAAGACGGCTATCTCTAAGACTTTTTCTGGCTTAGTGAAAGTCATTTTTCCCGATGGAAACTTTGATCGGGATGATGCTCAAGAAATGCTGGAGTTCGCCATTGAGTGCAGAAGGCGCGTGCAGGGTCAATTGCGCCTTATGGATGAGACGTTTGAGCAAGTGGATTTTAGCTACACATGTAAGAGTACCGGTATCAAAACCATTGTCACAACCCTTGAAGAGATTGAGTTTGGTCCTGCCTTCTCAAATGAAGATGTACTCCTTGATACTGTCCCTAAAAATCCAAGCCCCACTGTGGAGCTGTTGCCAATCAAACTCGAAGCTGGTCAGAAAATTATTCGAGACAATCAAACCGCCATTTCATACGAAAAACTTTTTGGCCCTTACTTAGCTGGTGCGACGAATATAACGGTTAATGATCCCTATATACGTCTTCCTTACCAGTTGAGAAACTTAATGGAACTTACCGCCTTAATAGCCAAGGTTAAAGAGGAAGGACAAGAAGTGAAGCTGCACTTAGTTACCAATAACAACGAAGACTACCTAGAAAAAGCCAAAGAAGCATTTAAAGAGATCACTGATTCTTTAGAACCTATCGGCATTTTTTTTTCCTATGAATTTGACGAGAACATTCACGATCGGTCTATCGATTTAAATAACAATTGGAAGATTTTGCTTGGACGTGGCCTAGATATTTTTCAGAAAACTAATGGTCGGTGTGATGTTGCCGAGTATTATCAGGAAAAAAGGTTATGCAAAGCTTGTGAGATTACCTACTTGTATAAATGATTACGCAATTGGGCTAGTAATGCAAGCTTTACCAAAGGGTGGCCCGGTTGGAAATAGATAATAGGTTTGACTGGTGCTTCTAAAAGGCTCGTTCTATCAGTTCAAAATTGCTCGATTGTTCACGTTGCTGTTGCAAAATACATTGGATAGCTCAGCAGCAGGTTGCGGCCAGGATAGATTCTAGCTGTGAAACCAATTGTATTTACTGCTCTTCCTAAATATCATACCCAACAGGTTTTAAGAAAAATGTCCCCGCCGGTAGCGCGGCTAGAATAGTCTCTACCTCACCGTAGCACTCTGTATGACCAGAAAAGGCCGTTGCCGGCGAGTAGGAGAGGTGCGCAAAGTCTCGGTGAATCGTATGCTCCAAATCCCAGACCTGCCCCGCTTGGTAGCTGCTATAGCGCGCCAGCGTCCGCCAGCGGTAGTCCGAGCGTAGACGCCGAAATCGGGCCGCTAGATTGTAAGTGATGCCTACCTTATAGAACACCTCCCCTGCTTGGCTAGCCCAACAGCACGGCCTTGCGCCCGCGCTGTTGGGCTAGCCAAGCAGCCCGTTTCATCTAAAGCAGGTTGTGTGGTTCGCAGCAGCGCCGCGTTCGGGGCAGCCTGCACTCGGCTCGCACGCCGGTCCTGCACCGCTAGGGCGGCGTGCTTGCCTCTACGCCTCAACTACTACTGGCTAACGCACTACTTCGACCCAGCCTTTGAGCGAGGCAGCAGGGCAAAGGCCTGGCCGGCGTAGCACGTAGTAATAGACGCCAGCCGGCAAATCTTTAGCTGCCCAACTGTTGTCGTAGACTGGCGCCTCATAGACGAGCCGGCCCCAGCGGTTGTAAAGCCAGGCATGGGTGTTGTCGGCTAAATTGGGAATTACCCACTGGTCATTAAGATGGTCGCCGTTAGGGGTAATGATGTTAGGCGGAATGCTGGGGCGTAGCTCGTCAGCTGTTACGGTACTGGCTAGCTGGTAGTCGCAGCCGGCCAGCGTACTAACCGTGAGGTAGTAGGTGCCGGGGGCAGCTACTATAATGCTGTCGGCGGCTGAGCCCGTACTCCAGATTAGGGTACTGCCCTGAGGCACCCCGGTGGCTTGTAGCATGCGGCCGTCCCCACAGGTAGCTGAGCCAGGCACAATGCGCAACGTTGCTGGGGGCGCGCTGGCCGTGCAGGGGGCTGGCACAGTGAGACGGGCTACAAACCCATCGCTGAGGGCCGATGCCAGGGGCCCGACAGCTGACCCTAGTCGGGCCTGGTTGCTAAACGTGCCACTCACGATAAACTGCTGATTGGACAGCGCTTGCACTGAGCCTGCGAAGTCATCACCCGCGAAGGGGTACGTACTGAGCACCGCACCGCCATTGCCACCGGCCAGCTCTACCCAGTTCCAGCGGCCCGTGGTGCCGGCCAGTTCACCCACAAAAATATCCGGTCCGTCTTGGCTTACGCTGGAGTACGGGCGGCAGGGTGACAAACCGGCCTGGCCCCGAGTAGCTGGCCGTAACGACGACGTTACCGGCCGGCGTAGCGCACAGCCCACCCGAGCCCATCGGGCGGCTAGTACCAGCTCCGGCCGAAGCCCACAGGCACTGCCCCGGCCCGGCGGTGAAGCACGCTACAAACGTACTGGTTGGACCAGGACCATTAGGTAAGGCTACCGCCGCTATCTGGGCTGCTCCACCCTGGTAGCGCCCACTAACCACCAAGTTGCCATTGGGCAGGGCAATGAGCTGCTGGGCCTCCGCCCACCCGGTAGGCTGAACCAACTGTACCCAGCGCCACTGCGCACTCACGGGGTCGAGGCGACCCACGAATGCCTGCTGTACGGTGGGACTAGTCAGTGGCGGTAGGCCGCTGAGCGTATAGGGTGCCTGGAGCGTACCGGCCAGCGCAATGTCGCCGCCCGGTAGGGCCACTATGCCCGAGGCGGCATCGGAGCCAGCCCCACCTACGCCGAAGGCCTGGAGCCACTGCCCAGTCGCCACGTCGAGCCGGGCGACGAAGAAATTCCAGTTTTGCAACAGCGAGCCGGGGGGCAACGAGGTAAGGTTGGGCAGGCTGCTCAGTTGTAGCGTTCCGCTAAAGGTGCCGACCACCACTACCTCGCCGTTGTCGCGCAGGGTCAGGCCGCCGGGCCGCACCAGGTTATAGCCAGCGTAAGGGGTATTGAGGCGGGCCAGCCAGCGCCACTGGCCAGTGGTCCCGTTGAGGCGGGCGACAAAACCTTCGTACGCAGCATTGACGACGCCCGAGCTAAAAGGTCCGAACTGGGCCCCACCCACTACCGTGCCAGCTACCAGCACATCGCCATCAGGTAGCATAGTTACCATAGAAGCACCTGCCCCGAGCGTACTGGCAATGTCAGCTACCCAGCGCCAGCTGCGGCCGTCGGCCGCCAGTCGGGCCACAAAGCCATTATTGTAGGTGGGTAGGGCCGTCCAGGAGGCGGCTGGCTGCAACTGCATCGAGCTGATGTAGCCCCCGACCACGACCACATCCTAGTTGGCGGTGACGGCCGAGGCGATGATGTGCGTATGCTGCACCCCTAGGGTACGGGCTAGCAGCTCCCAGCTTTGAGCATGGGCATGGTGTCCAGCGGTTAGCAGTAGGCACCCGAAAAGGAGTGCCATGCCGCGCTTGAACAGGCATCTGTTGGTACGGTAAATGATGCGGGTTGCCATCGCTGAAAATCTATTTTTCCAAAAGCACGCAGGGCGGAGGAGTAAACGCAACCTTACTTTGGACTATATCAGACTTTAGGGATGGACGCGTAATTTGTTTGTGGAAGTGTAGTATGTTGTTTATTAAGTGTATATGCTCTATGCCGGCATCACTAGGTGAGACTTTGCAGGAAGTTGGTGACAGCCACTTGTTACTTGATGCAGTGGGCTTGCCTCACCTTCCGCGCTGCCTCCGTCAGTGTCGTTACGGGCCACTTGAATAGTTGTGGGCTCACCTTCTCTAAATATCACAGTTGACGGGTTTCAAGAAAAAAGTCCCCGCCGGCAACGCCGCCAGAATGGCCTTAACCTCGGCGTAGCATTCGGTATGACCGGAGAAGGAGGCCGCAGGCGAGTAGGAGAGGTGGGCAAAGTCTCGATGAATGGCCTGTTCTAAATTCCAGATGTGTTCCGCCCGATAGCTGCTGTAGCGCGCCAGCGTCCGCCAGTGGTAGTCAGCTCGTATCCGCCGAAACCGAGCCGCCAGGTTGTAGGTGATGCCCACCTTATAAAACGCTTCCTCTTCCTTGCTGTACACACGTATCACGTACAGCACGGCTTTACGACCGCGCTGTTGTGCTAACCAAGCTGCCCGTTTCATTGCGACAACTTCTTCTTAGCGGCTTTCAACAGGGCTTTATCGGCTGCCCGCAATTCCTGACTCTCTCGCTGGTCGTGGGTGAGTTGCTTAGCTTCTCCTTTCAACTGCGTGCGTCGGTCGCTGAGCGCCTCGCGCAGCACATCAGCTAGCTGCGAGGCGACCTCTCGGGAGATGGGTAGGGCTAGCGTATTCGTGAGAGTATGCAGTTGGACAGCTACCACTCCTTCCAATTCTAGGATGAGTAGCTGGTCCTGCTGGTGCTTGACCAGCTTACGTGCTTGGCGCACGCGCTTAAGTTGCTGCTTGTACCACATCGCCCTTAGGAGTGTAAGAGAGGTGTGTTCAGTGAAGGGCACTGTCCGCCGTTGGCTGAACATGGCTCGTACAAGCCACAGTAAATAGCCTCGCGCCAGGCTAATTCGGCCGGTACGGTTTGTATCCATAGCTCCAGTTGTGCCAGTTGCTCGCAGTCGTGGATGCGGTGGTTGGCGCGCAGTTTCTCGGCGTCGCTGAGGTAGGGGGAGTGGAAGGTGAGGGTGGTTAGGTGGGTGCGTAGGGCGAAAAGTGTTGCGAATGCTGTTGGCGCAGCATCCTGTCTGAATACATGGGTTTGCATGTAATTTTGAGATGAAGGTTATGGATTAGGTTTGGCGACCTGGTTTTTAGCTCAAGAGGCTATCCGTTGGCGCGGATAGCCTCTTTTTATGCAAGGACAGTTTAGGTAACTAAGCCGGCGGCTTTCAATAAATGCATAGCTTCTGGAGTGATTTTGCCGCTCTTTTTATGATTATCCACCGCCCAAATGGGGCGTATGTTAGTGTAGTGATAGCACAATCTAATTTGTGCTGAGTCAGCCAAATTGAAAGCCGCACAGGGCGCTATGTGGTCCATATGCCAGCCGCTGCGGCCATAATTTTCCCATGACATAGTAGTTAAAAACTGAACTTGAAGGTGCGCTCGTAGGGACTCTGTTGAGCAGCCAACTAATGCTTCTGTTTTCTCAGCTGAGAGCGTACCATGTAGTGCCCGACGTAGGTCCGTTGATAGCCTTTCGCTTGCTCGACGATTACGACACTTGCAGCTACTACATATATCGGCTATGCGGCCAGGTAAAAGTCTACCGAAATCAGGGAGTTCTTTTAGAATAGTGCAACGAGCACATATTATAATTTCATTCGCAGTCATCTTCGCAGTGGGGGTGTTATTGTTCAATACAAACTTAGTGAATATCATGTAAAACACAAGTGTTTTACATGATATATTTTGACATCCATGTAGTCTGCCTTGTGCCCTACTTTTGTGTAATGGAAGAGAAAAAGCTACGCAAGCCTCAAATAGGTGTTGAAGTGACCCCAGAGGAAAAAGCTCTTATAGAGAAGGTGGCAAAAGAAAGAGGGATGCGTGCCGCAACCCTATTGCGCACGCTAGCACTTGAGGAAGCTCGCCGGTTAAGAATAAAGTAAGTTTTATAGTCACCCGGCGAGGACTTGCGCGAGCTAGGGCAGCACCACTTCGACCGCCATTGCCCCTCCGAGCATGCCCAGAACTTCAACAACGCCCTCACCGCCTAGGGCAGCTGCAGCTATCTGATCGATATAGATCAAAAAGTAACCATTCTCCTCTCCGCCGAACTCGCCCAGCAAGTGGAAGCCCTTCTAGCCAGCAGCCGCCTAACGCTCCTACGCACCTTACTCGTGGACGCGGTGCAACAGGCCCAGCGTAATGGGGCGCTGGTGAGCCTGCAGCTACCCGCTGGAGAGGCAGGCCGCTTCGAAGCCTTAGCCAAGAATCGACACATGAGCTTACCAGACTTAGTGCGCCAGTTGCTGCTGCAGGAATGCTACCGGGGGCAGCGGTTGGCCCCGGGCGGCAACGACAAGGCGCTGGCTCAGGCTGTAGCTCAGGCGCGGGGGATGCGCAATGTCAGTACCCTACTGCGTACCCTGCTTTATGATGAGGCATGGCGCCTGGGTATTGGAGCGAAGGGATAGGTATACGTGCAGTAGGAGAGGGGCTGATGCTTGAGTGGTAGCCACAAAGGGGTTTTTACTACACGCTGGGCATTCGGCATTACATCACCCTCACTTACAAGTACCGCAGCACTGATATGATTGAAGGAAGAAGTTTTTAAAGGATAGTATAGGAAATCCGAGGAATTGACTGTAACCTTGTGCCAATATAATTGGCACGACTTGCGCCTTCCTTTCCCACCCATATTAGCCAACTAACTTACTTTGCGACTCCATCTATATCTAAGCGCGTCTCAATCGATTCCCTTTGACTACTTACCGGCCTTAAAAAGTGCGTTTCATCGCTGGACGGGCCACAACGAAGCGTTACACACAGGCTTATCGCTCTACTCATATAGTTGGCTACACGGCGGGCGAGCCGGGCGAGGAGGCATCCGCTTTGCAGAAGGCGCCAGTTGGTTTATCTCCGCTCCTGATGACACACTAATTCACGAGCTAGTGGGCGGTGTAGTACGGGCCCCCACGCTGGATTTATGCCTGACTGTGCGCGACGTACGAATGCAGCGATCACCCGAGTTCGCGGCAGGTGAGCAGCCTTTCCGGGTGGCCAGTCCGGTTTTTATCAAACACGAAGTAGAGAAAGGCAAGCCTGCCGACCACCTCCCACCCGGCCACGAACTCGCCGACGAACTACTCACCGCCACCCTGCGCCACAAACTACGCCAAGCCGGGCTAGATGATGTGGGCGCCGCCGTGCGCTTCGACCCAGCCCACATCGCTACTGCCAAGAGCAAGCTCTTCCAGTACAAGCAGGTGCAGTGCCGCGGCAGTATCTGCCCGGTGCTGGTGTCAGGGTCAGCGGCGCAAATTCAGTTTGCCTGGGAGGTCGGCGTAGGGCACTCGACGGGGATAGGGTGCGGAGCACTGGTATAGGGGCTAAGCGACTTTCTTATAATCTGTTGGAAGATACCAATCCGGGGGAAGTAACATGGGCATTTGACTACCTATTGCTTGAATCAGCTTTGCCTCGGTAATAACCACCCGGTTACCAGTTCTTGTGAACGAGATAAACAGCTTGCGGTGCTTGCAAGAGGAGCAAATGAAGTGACCGTGGAAGCCGTGGACAAGTGGATTAAAGTTCGCTCGAATTTTTGCCACGCACGACATAAGCTCACGAGGGAAGATGCCTTGCTCTTCCTGCAGGCGAGCAGCATTTAAGGAATAAGCATACACAAATGAAAGCGGTGTATCCATTGCGGTACGATTGAGTTGTGAAAGTTTGGTACTTATTAAGCCGAGAAGCAAGTAGTTGGAATGACCCAGCTACTTGCCTGCACTCGGTTCCGATTAAAACCCGCTTCGCATTTTTCAATAACCTTGAGTGCTCCTGAAGGATGCGGACAGTAGGGTAACTGTGCCTGGAAGCGCAACAAAGTACCGAGATGCAGTTCAGGATTCCAAATTTTCCTCAGATATTTACTTCGCACGAAAACAGAGTAATATCCGCTGCGCATCGGCGGCAAATTATAATCCCTTCACAATCATGAATCAAGCAGGATTATCTGGTGACCCTTTCACTGATGTAGGTGCGGCCGTATTACAGACGCTACTAGCGCAGCATCCCAACTGGCAGGAACAGGATGCCCTGAAGTTTGCTACTGATGTGTACGTGCAAAGCTGGCAAAGCAAGCTCCACGCCTTTTTCCTTAATTCCGGTATCACTAACCCGGCTAATAAGGGCAAGGAGGTGGAGCGGACGTTGGAGTACTACGGGGCCTTACTGGCAGATGACCCCAAGCAGGCAAAGGGCTGGTGCCGCGTGTCGGGGCAGTACGAGCCGCTTTTTCCGGCGGGGCGGGAGAATCAGGTGCTGGCCGGGTCGGGAACGTTCTTGAATTTTAATCACGGCTTGGAGCAGGGCTTGCAGCTAGGACGCAGTGCCTTACTTAACATATATTTTGCCCCGCTGGGCTGCCTAGAAGTAGGCGGTAATCCGGCGCTGATTCACAGCAGCCGGCCTGAGGTTACGGTGTTTTTGGCAGCCAGTAACCTGAAAGAAAACCTGCGGCCAGCGGCGACTGAGTTGAAGCCGGGACTGGCAAAGTCCAGCCGGGGTAACGCGGCCAATGCCCTGTTTGGCTATGTGGATGATATTTTGAAGGAGGTGAAGCGGGAGTCGAGTAAACTGACTGACGGCTCGGCTCCGGCGCTGACGCTATACAACTTCACCAATTTTGGGGCGAAGCCGGATGTGGTGCTGCACCACCTGTCAGCCACGGTATTCGACTTCTACCAGCAGGTGATGAGCGAATACAAGGAGCCCTGGACGTGGTTTGTGCGGGCGCATTACCGCAGCAGCAAATTTAAGGGCGCCCGCGCCCAGCCCGATACCACGGCCTTGTTTGTGCCTGGCAAGGCCCACGAAGCCCTGACGATAGTGGAGCCCACTACTTACCGGGCCTGGTACAACCCGGTGTACAACTACTTGCTGGCGGGCCGGAGCTTGTTGGAAATGATAAAAAAGTGGTGCCGCTACCAGCGCTTTCCTTTTGATTTGACTACCTATTACTGCGAAAAAATCCTCCACATGGACCAGAGAACTTTTGAACTCATTTCTCGTGTGGCCCGCTACGTGGCTACGCAAACTGATGACTCAGCTATCAAGCGCACCCTCACGCGCTTGAGCACGGCCCGCACGGGCAGCGAGGTGCGCCTGCTACTGGTGGGCTTGCAGCGCCGCAACTACGAAACCGATGCGACCGAGCCCTTGCTGCGGCTGGACGACTACGTGCGCTACCTCTTTCCCGATGGCAGCAGCTGGCGCGAAATCCGCGACCTTTTGCTGATTTCGCTCTATGAGCAGCTGCACGAAAACAACCGCCACGTGGAGTTGGAAGAGGGGCTGGAAGAAGTAGCCGCCGGCGACGAGGACACTGATACTGACCAAGAATAAACTGCTTTTTACTTTCTCAACCCCTTATGAAAAACTTAAAAACCCAGGGCTTCGTGCTGCTCGATACTGACGTGGCCGCGCTCAACAACTCGGGCAAGGACACGCAGAGTAACTACGACAATGCCGTTGCCACCAAAAAAATCATGAAGGGCCGCAGCTCGCACGTCTACGTGTCGGGGCAGGCGTGGCGCTATTGGTGGCGGCAAACGCTGCAAAAGGACCACGAGTGGAATATGTCACCGGTGGAGCGTACGAAAGACGTGGCCTTCACGGAGGCTAACCCGTTGAAATACGCCGACGACGACGTGTTTGGCTACATGCGGGCTACTAAAGAGGAGAAAACGGACGAGGACGGTAACATCCTGATGAAAAAGGGCAAGCCCGAAATGCAGGACGCTACCGTGACGCGGGTGTCGCCGCTCAAGAACTCTGCCCTGATTTCCGTGGTCTCGGTGCAAACGGCGCACTCGTGGTCGGTGATGTCGCGCATGGATGGCAACCCGGTGCCCTACGTGAAGGAAGAATACGGCACGGTGCTGAAAGGCATGTTTTCTATCGACTTGCAGCAGGTGGGCACCTTTGCCACCTACAACCGCACCGGCTACAAAAACCTGACCGCCGGCCTGCAGGCCAAAGCATTGCAGGAAGGCGGCGAGCTAGTGCCCGACGAAGGCATGCGTAACCCCAAAGGCGAACCGCAGCAATTGGTACGCCTGCCTCGCGCAACGCGCTTGCACCGGGTGCAGGACACGCTGCGCGCCCTGAAAACGATGAGCGGTGGGGCTATGCAAACCAATAACTACACCGACGTAACGCCCAAGTTCATCGTGCTGGTCACGCTGCAGAGTGGCAACCACCCCTTTGGCCACATCGTGCGCAGTGGCGGGCTGTTTGGGGGCGAAGTCACGTTTGACAAGGAATCGCTGGCCGAAGCCCTGCGCGACTACGCTGACCAGTTGACGGGCACCGTATTTATCGGGCGGCGGCGCGGCTTTATGGAAGAAGCCTTTGTCGACCTCACGGAGTGGGCCAAAGACTTCCCGAACGTGCGGCTCGGCTCGGTGGTCGAAGCAATTGAGGGCTATTGCCAGGAGTTGGAACAATGGATGCCGTAGCCCACCCCGCGCCGCGCCCAGCCTTTCGGGTGCGGCTGAGCAGCTGGACGTGCAGCTTCCGCTACCCCAACCTCATCAGCGGCTTTCAGCCCACGCTGCACGTGCCGCCGCTGAGCACAGTGCTGGGCCTGCTGAATGCGGCGGCGGGCCGCTATTTGCCCCACACCCACTCAGAGCTAGGCTACGTGTTCGACTTTGCCGGGCAGGCGGTAGATGTGGAAACCATCTGGATGGTGGCCGGAGCTAAGCGCAAAAACGCGCAGCGAGAAGACGTTATCGTAGCTTCCAACAATGTAAAATCGAATCCGGTACGGCGCGAATTTCTGTACGAAGGCAGCTTGACGCTCTATCTCTTCGACAAAGAGCTCGCTGATTGCTTTCGGCAGCCGGCTTATCAACTGCTACTCGGCCGCTCCGGTGACCTGGCCACGGTCGATGAAATCCGGGAGGTGATGCTGTACCCTGTAGCGGGGACGGCGCGGCTACGCGGGCAGCTGGTCCCGTTGCAGCCGCACTTCTTGCCAGGCCAGATTCAGGCCCTGCCACAGTACTTCACCGACACCCTGCCTCGACAAAACCTGGGTACGCAGGCCTACTCCGTGCTTAGCCCGCGCGAGGCGATGGTAGACGCGGCCGTGCCGGCCTGGTACGATGCGGAGGCCCGCGAGGCCGCCGCTGCCCAGCGCCGCACGGTGGTAGGCAGCCGCGCCGAGGCGTCCGATATTTTTCTGCATACCCTCAGCTTCGCCCTTACGCATGCCACAGCCGGGTAGCCTGCTCGCCAAATCGGCTCAGGGCGATGACGAAGCCGTGTCGCTACCGCAACACATTATGGATGTGCTACTGGTGCGGCAGCTACTGCGTCTGCAGTTTCCCAAGGCAACTGCGGTGGCGGGCAGCGGCTTTTGGGACGACTTGTGGTGGAGCCTACTGCTGCACGACATCGGCAAGGTGCATCGGGAATTTCAGAAGCTGCTGGCCGACCAGCCCCACCAGTGGCAGCACCAGCGGCATGAGTTGTTCTCGCTGCCGCTAGTGGCGACACTGATAAAGGATGATACTCGTCGCCAACGCATTTTGTGGGCCGTAGCTGGCCACCACCGGGATTTTAAGCGGCTGCGCGCCTTTCTGGATGAGCGGTATCTTACCAAAGATCCGCTATTGCGAAAGGTAAAGCAGCTAGCATTTGCTACCGATTTTAAGGAGAATGTAGCGCTGGCCGACGTGCGGGGGGTACTGGGCATCTGGAATGTCGCCATACCCAAGACCCTGACGGAAATCGACCCGCTTGACGTAGTGCAATTGCCTGCAACCGGCTACCACGTCGCCGACCCTGATGGCTGCGCCCTTACGCTGCTGGCGGGCGCTTTTCAGCACTGCGACCATCTGGGTTCAGCTCGCGTCACAAAGCTGCTGACGTTGAACCAGACTCGATTTAAAGCCTTTGATGAGAAGCTCAAAGGTTGGACACTGCACCAGCACCAGGCCGACGCCGCCCGTACCAGCGGCAACGTGCTACTCACGGCCCCCACTGGCGCGGGCAAAACCGAAACGGCGCTGCTGTGGCTCAAACAACAAACGCAGGATTTAGGGGCCACGCGGCTGTTTTACGTGCTGCCCAATCGTGCCTCTATCAATGCCATGCACAGGCGCATGGAGGCTAATTTTGGCAAAGAATTGCCAGCCGTACTGCACGGCAAGCTGAGCGACTTTCTATACCGCACCGCTACTAATCTGGCCGACAGCCGGGTCAGGCGGCTAAGTGCAACGCGGAAACTGCGCGAGCAGTTTCGCACGCTGGCCCGACCTGTCAAAACCATGACGCCTTTTCAGGCCATTAAGCACCTATACGGTTTGCAGGGCTTTGAAAAGGGTTGGTTTGAGTGGGTTGGCTCGTGCTTCGTGTTCGATGAGATTCACGCTTATGAACCAAAGGTTTTTGCCGAAATCATTCTGCTAATTGAAGTCTTGACGCAACAGTTAGGGGCACGAGTATTGGTCATGACAGCCACCCTACCCGACCATTTGCGGGCGCGGCTGATGAAGGCGCTTGGCCTACACACGGCTATCGCGGCTGCCCCATCATTATATCCGACCTTTAATCGGCACCGGGTACACGTACTGAATGGTCGCCTGGCCGACAACTTGCCCCTGATTGCGCACCGCCTGACTACCCTTAAGGCCGACAGCAAGCCTTGCAGGGTACTCGTGGTAACCAACACAGTGGCGCAGGCCCAAGAAGTTTTCCGAGAGCTTCGCTCGCTCGTCCCTGACTACGCGCCGGGTAAGTCGGCGGCGCTTCTGCTGCACGGGCGCTTCAATGCGCGGGACCGTTCGGCCAAAGAAACAGAGCTAGAAACTGCGGAAAATATTCAACTCCTCGTGGGCACGCAGGCCATTGAAGTCAGCTTGGACATTGATTTTGATGTCATTTACTCCGAGCCAGCCCCACTAGATGCGCTTATTCAGCGGCTGGGGCGCGTGAACCGCCAGCGCCAAAAAGGGTTGTCCGACTGTTTCATTTTTGAGGAGGCCAACGCCGACGACCGTTTTATCTATAAAGACCGGGAGGTGGTCGGGCGCACGCTAGAAAAACTGGCCGAAGTGGCCGCCGCTGGCGGAGTCTTGGAAGAGAGACAGTTACAGGAATATCTCAACTTTGTGTATGATGGTTGGCAGCTTAAAGCGCAGGAAAGCTATGAGCAGCACCTAGGGCACTTGCGCTACAACCTGGCGCACATTCTACAACCTTTCTCGGCAGACCCAACCCGGGAAGAGGATTTTTACAAAAAATTTGACGGCGTGGCGGTAGTGCCGCAGGGTTTGGAAGCTGAATACCAGCGGTATCTGGAGCAGTTTGATTTTATTGAAGCTGAAGCGCTGACGGTTAGTGTTCGAGCTGGCACCTTTGCTGGGGGTAAAGAAGAAGGCTGGATAACGCAAAGCTTCGTGGCAGCATTCGGCGCTGATAAGTCGGGCGAATCAAGTAGCTTAAAAACAATGCCTTACTATGTTATTCATCATCCTTACTCTCTCGAGCTAGGTTTGCAAATATCCCGCAAGGCGGAAGAACAGACAACGTTTTACGGCACCGGGAAATACGATGCGTCAAACTCACAGTGGTAAGGTAACCAACCATGAAAACCCTCACCGCTACCCACGTCAAGTACTACCACTTGTGCCACCGCAAGCTATGGCTATTTGACCGCGACGTGTGGATGGAGCATACTTCGGAGGCGGTGGCGGCGGGCGAGCTGCTGCACCAGACGGCCTACCCCCAGCGGGCCGAGCGCTACCGCGAAATCAGCATCGGCAGTAGCAAAATCGACTTCTACGATCCGCAGCGCAAGGTGGTACACGAGATGAAGAAGTCGGCTAAGATGGCCGATTCTAACATCGCGCAGGTGAAGTACTACCTCTGGCTACTAGAGCAGCACGGCGTAGAAAACCCCACTGGCATTCTCGAATACCCCAAGTTGCGTCAGACCCAGCCCGTGGACCTTACGGATGAAGACCGCGCCCGCATCCCGCTGGAATTAGGAGTCATGAAAGTGCTGCTAGCCGATGATATACCCTGCCCGCCTGTCATCAATAAACCTTTCTGCAAGCAGTGCGCCTACTACGAATTCTGTTACGTGGCCGAGTAACCAAGCGTCGATACCAAGTGCCTTGCCTGCCGCAGGTGGGCGTATCTGCAAAATCCGTTTAATCCGTTTGAATCTGCGGTGAAAAAAACGTTCTACCTGTTCAATCCTGGCCGCCTCAGCCGCCAGGATAACACGCTCAAATACACCGCCTACGACGAGGCTGGGGCTGAGGGACAAACGCGCTTTCTCCCCATCGAAGACGTGGCCGATCTCTACGTGTTTGGCTCGCTCGATGCCAATTCGGCGTTGTATAATTTTCTGGGCAAGCACGGAGTATCGGTACACTTCTTTGACTATTACGAGCACTACACGGGCTCGTTCATGGCCAAGGAGTACCTACTGGCTGGCCGCCTGCAAGTAGCCCAAACTGGCCACTACACCAGCCTCAAAAAGCGCCTCGTGCTGGCGCGCAAGCTAGTAGAGGGCGCGGCCTTCAACATACTCAAGAACCTGCGTTACTACCAAAGCCGGGGCCGGGTGGTGGGCGAGGAAATCGCGCAGATTGAGCTGTATGTATCGGCCCTTCCCCATACAACCAGCGTGGCCGAAATCATGGGTTACGAGGGCAACATCCGCCAGACGTATTACCGCTGCTTCGAGCAGCTGGTGAGCGTGCCAGGCTTCACCTTCGGTACTAGAAGCACCCAGCCGCCGCAAAATGAGTTGAACGCATTGATTTCCTTTGGCAACATGCTCTGCTACGCGGCTTGTCTCTCACAGATTTACCACACCCAACTTAACCCAACTATTTCCTTCTTGCACGAACCCGGTACCCGGCGCTTTTCGCTGGCCTTGGATATGGCTGAGATTTTTAAACCCCTACTCGTAGACCGCACCATCTTCCGGTTGCTCAACAAAAAAGAGATTCAGCCTCGCGATTTCGTGCGCGAACTTGATGGCTGCCTGCTTAAGGAGGCTGGACGCAAAACATTCGTGCGGGTGTTCGAGGAACGCCTAAAAGAAACGATTCAGCACCGCCGTCTCAACCGGGCTGTGAGTTACCAACACCTCATCAAACTGGAGTGCTACAAGCTCACCAAACACTTGCTTAGTATGGAAGATTATCAACCTTTTAAAGCTTGGTGGTAATGTATATTATTCTGGTCTATGATATGAAACAGCAGCGGGTGGGCAAGATGTTGAAACTGTGTCGCCGCTACCTACATTGGATTCAAAATTCCGTTTTTGAAGGGGAAATCAGCGAGGTGAAGCTTGCGGAGTTGTTGGCAAAAGCCCGCACCATTATGGAAGAGGAAGAAGATAGTCTTATTCTCTTTAAAAGTCGCACCCAACAGTGGTTAGAGAAGCAAGTAGTGGGTCGAGAGCGTAGTGCACTGGATACTATTTTGTAGGGTTCAGTAGTCGTCGTTCGTTTTGTGAAGGGAGTATTCTTTTGGCCATACGCTAACGTATTCTCTCAACTTATTGATTAGTAGCGTCGTCTAAAACCCGGCTAAATCGTGTTTTTGGCCATCGACGACTTGGGTGAATTAAGAAAGGCCAATTCCTGTCTGTTTCAGGGTATTTTTAGACCTAAATGGACGGCCCTCAATCGGACTAGCTGGAATTGAAATTGGTCACCTCGGGGTTGGGCGTGGCCGCGCTCACCACCCTCAATCGGACTAGCTGGAATTGAAATTTGGTATCGTTGATGATGGTTTTCTGACCGATGTAGCCCTCAATCGGACTAGCTGGAATTGAAATACTACCGGGCTGCCTCAGTCGCGGCCTGGACCGGGCTCCCTCAATCGGACTAGCTGGAATTGAAATGCGTCACCAAGCGCGACGCCCAGCGCGACGGCTGGCCCCTCAATCGGACTAGCTGGAATTGAAATGCGCCCAAAGTCACCGTGCTCCCGCAGCAGCCAGTACCCTCAATCGGACTAGCTGGAATTGAAATTCGTCAAAATCACTCACCACTGCTAAGCCCCGCGCCCCCTCAATCGGACTAGCTGGAATTGAAATACGTCTCAGTAGAGCCTAGCTCAGCAGCTGGTACCGCCCTCAATCGGACTAGCTGGAATTGAAATACGAGAAGCCCGACGAGGTGACGCTGAGCGCCGTGTCCCTCAATCGGACTAGCTGGAATTGAAATAAAAGAAAGAGGCCCTGGCTTACCTGCAAACAATAACCCCTCAATCGGACTAGCTGGAATTGAAATATGTCGGAAACATCACCCAAGCCCTGGCCGACTGGCCCTCAATCGGACTAGCTGGAATTGAAATTGCGCTGGGCCTGCGCCCGGATGCTGGCCGACTTACCCTCAATCGGACTAGCTGGAATTGAAATAGATAAGCCACCGGCTGACCCTGCCCACGCCCGCCTCCCTCAATCGGACTAGCTGGAATTGAAATTAAGAACTCGCAGGCCGCGGCAAACACTTCCAAATCCCCTCAATCGGACTAGCTGGAATTGAAATTGGGGTAAGCTGATACTCACGCTCTACGATGACCGCCCCTCAATCGGACTAGCTGGAATTGAAATTAGCCTACTAGGGCTCAGCCCATATGGCAGACGGCCCCTCAATCGGACTAGCTGGAATTGAAATGGAGTAGGGCGGTTGTTCATGCTTGTGGGGCGGTTGCCCTCAATCGGACTAGCTGGAATTGAAATAAAAGAACCTGACGGACCAGCAGCGCCTACGAGCGCCCCTCAATCGGACTAGCTGGAATTGAAATAGAACCTAGCCGCCAATACTGCCGCGTTGAAAAAGACCCTCAATCGGACTAGCTGGAATTGAAATACGAGCCCGAATTAGAATCTTCTCTCACCCCCTCACCCCTCAATCGGACTAGCTGGAATTGAAATAGGTGCAGGAGCGCATCGACGCCCGCATCGACCGCGCCCTCAATCGGACTAGCTGGAATTGAAATTCGAGATTGGCTGGGACGTGGTGGCCTACGAGAACCCCTCAATCGGACTAGCTGGAATTGAAATTAGGTGACCGTGGGCTGGTTGAGGTCCCGGTACAGGCCCTCAATCGGACTAGCTGGAATTGAAATGAGGAAGGCCAGCGCCCGAAGCAGCTCATTCCCGAACCCTCAATCGGACTAGCTGGAATTGAAATGCCAATGAGCTGGCCGAGCAGGTGCTGCTGCGCCTCCCCTCAATCGGACTAGCTGGAATTGAAATTGGGTGAAAGTGTGTGCGGAGTGGCCCAGCTCGCGGCCCTCAATCGGACTAGCTGGAATTGAAATCTATGCAGCAGGTAATAGCCAATGCCCACCTGCGCCCCTCAATCGGACTAGCTGGAATTGAAATACATTCAGCGCGAAAACGACGCCTACGAGCAGCAGACCCTCAATCGGACTAGCTGGAATTGAAATTCATTGAGCAGGCCCGCGCCATGCTCCAGCACCTCCCCCTCAATCGGACTAGCTGGAATTGAAATTCATGGTAGACTTTGGCGTCGTTGGCAAGGTCGGTGCCCTCAATCGGACTAGCTGGAATTGAAATTCAGATGCCCGCTACGGGCCGTGGGACTCCGTGGCACCCTCAATCGGACTAGCTGGAATTGAAATACGTGCGGCTTGGTGCTACGGGCTTCCGGGTCTTGCCCCTCAATCGGACTAGCTGGAATTGAAATAATGGGAGCTACTCACCATCGGCCGCAAGGAGTACCCCCTCAATCGGACTAGCTGGAATTGAAATTTGTTGACCTCAGCCACAATGCAGTCGGCTTCATACCCCTCAATCGGACTAGCTGGAATTGAAATTGTAGTCGTGCACCACGACCTTGGCCTCCACTACCTCCCTCAATCGGACTAGCTGGAATTGAAATATGGCACGCTGCTCTACTCGCGCCCGCTGCGGCCCCCCTCAATCGGACTAGCTGGAATTGAAATATGGCAATGCCGCTACCGATGGTGACCACGTGCTGAGCCCTCAATCGGACTAGCTGGAATTGAAATTGGCTGCAACCACGACTGACCCTACTGATAAGGTTACCCTCAATCGGACTAGCTGGAATTGAAATGCGCTACATCAGCGTGTTCGAGCCCGGCGGTGGCGACCCCTCAATCGGACTAGCTGGAATTGAAATGCGCTGCGGGCTTGCTACTGGTGCCTTACTGGAACCCTCAATCGGACTAGCTGGAATTGAAATAGGAGACCCGCCAGAACCGCATCGCGGCCCTGGAGCCCCTCAATCGGACTAGCTGGAATTGAAATACTTGAGTAGCCCGCTTTTGGTGCGACTCTGCTCATCCCTCAATCGGACTAGCTGGAATTGAAATATGCAAAACCGGCCCATCGCGCTCAAGGTGTTCGCCCCCTCAATCGGACTAGCTGGAATTGAAATATGACTACGCCTTTTTCGAGCCGCTCAGCAATACCCCCTCAATCGGACTAGCTGGAATTGAAATGCGTTTTCAGCCAGGCCTTTGAGCAAGTTGCCCGTCCCCTCAATCGGACTAGCTGGAATTGAAATTTAAGTGTTCCCGGTCTGACTGCCAATATTCCGTATCCCTCAATCGGACTAGCTGGAATTGAAATGTTGAAACGCGGTAGATTTTCAGTACGTTTTTCAACCCCTCAATCGGACTAGCTGGAATTGAAATGATTAAAAACCACAGCCAAGTAGACAGCTACGCCCCCCTCAATCGGACTAGCTGGAATTGAAATGGGATAGCATCCGCTACAACAGCTACGGCACGTCCCCCTCAATCGGACTAGCTGGAATTGAAATTAGTAATAAGCAGCGAAGTAAAGCACGAATTTGCGGCCCCTCAATCGGACTAGCTGGAATTGAAATTGCTCACGGCGGCCCCGACTGCCGAGGAGGAGGAGCAGCCCTCAATCGGACTAGCTGGAATTGAAATATGACTACGCCTTTTTCGAGCCGCTCAGCAATACCCCCTCAATCGGACTAGCTGGAATTGAAATAAGCGTAGGCAGAGTTCGCCCAGGCCGCACGGCGTGCCCTCAATCGGACTAGCTGGAATTGAAATCAGGACGCCACGTTCGTAGTCGATAAGGACGCCAGCCCCTCAATCGGACTAGCTGGAATTGAAATAGGGGTAGCGAGGGCCACCGACTGCCCGCCCGGGGCCCCTCAATCGGACTAGCTGGAATTGAAATTTGTTGAGGCCCGTGCCGTCGAAGGAGGCGTGGCAGCCCCTCAATCGGACTAGCTGGAATTGAAATTTTAGAAAGCGGATTTTGGCCGTATAACTATTTACACCCTCAATCGGACTAGCTGGAATTGAAATTTGTATTTTTCGCGGCGCTGCCCGTCCCACTCGGCCCTCAATCGGACTAGCTGGAATTGAAATTTTTGCACGTCACCACCTGCTGCACTGGCATTTACACCCTCAATCGGACTAGCTGGAATTGAAATACGTAGTAGCGAATCTCGTGGCCAGCATCGGTGCGCCCCTCAATCGGACTAGCTGGAATTGAAATATGCACGTGACGGCCTGCTCGAGGAGCTGGGCCGGACCCTCAATCGGACTAGCTGGAATTGAAATTACTGTCCAACCTCGACCAGGAAAGCGCCGCCTACGCCCTCAATCGGACTAGCTGGAATTGAAATAAGGACTACAGCGGCTATCTGAACTACGTGGGGCTGCCCTCAATCGGACTAGCTGGAATTGAAATCGCCTACCCCGCCTACTTCTACGCGCCGCTCAAGGCCCTCAATCGGACTAGCTGGAATTGAAATTCTTTGCTGTCCAGCTGGGGCCGGTTGGCCTTCACCCCCTCAATCGGACTAGCTGGAATTGAAATACCACTACACGACGGTCGAGTTCGACGCCTCCGCCGGAACCCCTCAATCGGACTAGCTGGAATTGAAATTAATGGCGATGCCAGCCGCGCCGTTATCGCTGGTAACCCTCAATCGGACTAGCTGGAATTGAAATGCCGCATTAGTGTTGACCTCCTCTCCACTCAACAGGCCCTCAATCGGACTAGCTGGAATTGAAATTAGTCGAGGCCGCTACGCTGCCCCACCACGGACCACCCTCAATCGGACTAGCTGGAATTGAAATCGATGAAAGCCTGGGTGCTGAATAGCCCGCTGGGGCCCCTCAATCGGACTAGCTGGAATTGAAATACGTGTATTGGTTGCTGCGCCGCGTGCTCACGATGCCCTCAATCGGACTAGCTGGAATTGAAATGCAAGTGCCTGGCCAGCCTGCACCTCAGCCCGGCGACCCTCAATCGGACTAGCTGGAATTGAAATTGCGTCATGCCCGGCGGGGGCCAGGTGTCGAGGGGGCCCTCAATCGGACTAGCTGGAATTGAAATTCATAGTCTGGAAAACGCCCCTCAATAGCCTTTCCGCCCCTCAATCGGACTAGCTGGAATTGAAATCTGGTTAGTGGCTGGCTACTACCATCCGAGTAAGCACCCTCAATCGGACTAGCTGGAATTGAAATTTAACTTGTTTACGTCTACTTTTCTAGATTCGTAACCCTCAATCGGACTAGCTGGAATTGAAATAGGGTCACGGCGCCGAAAAAGCGAGCCTCCTGCTCCCCTCAATCGGACTAGCTGGAATTGAAATATTTCGTCCACCAAGCCACTCTCCAGGGCGGTGTTGGCGCCCTCAATCGGACTAGCTGGAATTGAAATGACCTACTTGCAGCTCTACTACTCGATTAACAACATCCCTCAATCGGACTCGCTGGAATTGAAATTGGTTTTGCGCACCTCGGCCAGGTTCCGGGAGTACTCCCTCAATCGGACTAGCTGGAATTGAAATTATCGATGCCAACCAAGGGGCGTCGCACGATGGTGCCCCTCAATCGGACTAGCTGGAATTGAAATTTCTGCTTTAGGAGCCGGATGCCCTCGGTCAGTGAACCCTCAATCGGACTAGCTGGAATTGAAATGTCGTCTGCACGAACAGGACAGACCCGTTTTTATGCCCCTCAATCGGACTAGCTGGAATTGAAATTTCTGCGCCGTGCCGCCGAGCTTCGCGCCGTTGGTGCCCTCAATCGGACTAGCTGGAATTGAAATGCGAAACGGTGTACAGCCGCCCGGACGTGGAAAAGGCCCTCAATCGGACTAGCTGGAATTGAAATAGTTTGCAAAGTTCAATCAGGGGACCGGCAAGGCTGCCCTCAATCGGACTAGCTGGAATTGAAATAGCAGCGCCAGGCCCGCGGGCTCGGCGATAGCCACGACCCTCAATCGGACTAGCTGGAATTGAAATTGACAATTACCGTGACAGCCACCATAGAAAGAGCACCCTCAATCGGACTAGCTGGAATTGAAATTAGTAGAGGACGGGTAGGCCCAGCACCTGGGCGCGGGCCCTCAATCGGACTAGCTGGAATTGAAATAAGCGACAGACTTTATCCGGGGTTGGGAATGGAAAACCCTCAATCGGACTAGCTGGAATTGAAATAACTATGTATTTGTTGAGCTTGGCGGCCACGAATTTCCCTCAATCGGACTAGCTGGAATTGAAATTACATATCCACGTTGTTGCCGGCATAACCCGCCGGCCCTCAATCGGACTAGCTGGAATTGAAATAGGGTTGTGAGATAATCTGGTAGTACGCTGACCATACCCTCAATCGGACTAGCTGGAATTGAAATTGGGAATGAGCTCGGCCAGCAGCAGCCAGGCCCCGACCCTCAATCGGACTAGCTGGAATTGAAATTGTCGAGCACGTAGAAGGTGCCATCGGGCGACCAGGCCCTCAATCGGACTAGCTGGAATTGAAATTGGGAGGAATGGCTGGAGCGGATACCGCACCCGCTCCCCTCAATCGGACTAGCTGGAATTGAAATTGATGGGCGCGCTGCTCACCACTTCAAAGGCCACGTCCCTCAATCGGACTAGCTGGAATTGAAATAAGTAAAATAGCCTAGGTGATGGAATCGAAAAAACTCCCTCAATCGGACTAGCTGGAATTGAAATACGTGGACCGCACGGACGACCAGGCGGACGACAACCCCCTCAATCGGACTAGCTGGAATTGAAATTGGCCTGCGCCTGGCAGCCGCCGGTGCGGGTTTCCTCCCTCAATCGGACTAGCTGGAATTGAAATATGCACCAGGCGCCCCGGGGGCGGTTGCCCTGCCGCCCCTCAATCGGACTAGCTGGAATTGAAATCCGCTTGCGGCTGCGCCACCAGGTACTGCTCCCCGCTCCCTCAATCGGACTAGCTGGAATTGAAATAGGTCGCGTATTTCAAGCAGAAGCTCGGCGTTACGCCCTCAATCGGACTAGCTGGAATTGAAATGTGGGCACCATCACGTCGTAGCCAATGCGGAACGGGCCCTCAATCGGACTAGCTGGAATTGAAATTAAACACGTTACTCGTCTGCACGTCGCCGGCACCCACCCTCAATCGGACTAGCTGGAATTGAAATGACGTAGTAGCCCTGCACCAGCTGCAAGCGGCGCACCCTCAATCGGACTAGCTGGAATTGAAATTCAGGCGAACGGGACCCTGGGGTGCCAGGCCCACCCCCCTCAATCGGACTAGCTGGAATTGAAATATGGTAAAAACTTCTCGGTTACGGCCAGCCGCGTGCCCCTCAATCGGACTAGCTGGAATTGAAATTCGATACGCAGCTGGTCCACGTAGGCGTGAATCAGCCCCTCAATCGGACTAGCTGGAATTGAAATATGGCTACGAGGCCGTGGACGTGACGGAGCTGCGCGCCCTCAATCGGACTAGCTGGAATTGAAATTAGCCGGACTTCGCGGCCAGGGCCAGCAGGTGGCCCCCTCAATCGGACTAGCTGGAATTGAAATTTTTTGTTAATCCACACGCTACCCTCGTAAGTGGGGCCCTCAATCGGACTAGCTGGAATTGAAATTTGTTGCGCGTGCCGAGCACCCGGCCCCCGCCGCTCCCTCAATCGGACTAGCTGGAATTGAAATGTGTAGCCGGCTTTGAGGCTGGTAAGCCGGAAGGTGCCCTCAATCGGACTAGCTGGAATTGAAATGCGGTAGCGCTCGGCTAGCTGCACGGTGTGGCTGTCCCTCAATCGGACTAGCTGGAATTGAAATTGGCCGCCGGTCGAGTAGCGCGAAGACATCATGGCCCCCTCAATCGGACTAGCTGGAATTGAAATATGCTCAAAAAGCCCGCGAGAAAGCGCGCAAGGAGGCCCTCAATCGGACTAGCTGGAATTGAAATGCCTGCCCACCGAGGCGCCGGCCCTGCTCGTGGATCCCTCAATCGGACTAGCTGGAATTGAAATTAGCCAATCGATTCGTGGTAGCGGCCAGCGGCCCCACCCTTAATCGGACTAGCTGGAATTGAAATGGGATGCTGCTGGCGCCCGTGCAGGCGTGGGTGCGGCCCTCAATCGGACTAGCTGGAATTGAAATTAACGAGGTCCAGCTTGTCTGAAGCAAACAGGTCCGCCCTCAATCGGACTAGCTGGAATTGAAATAAGTGCTCCAGGACTGAACCCAGGCTTTCGATGGCGCCCTCAATCGGACTAGCTGGAATTGAAATACGTGTTCAAGGCGATTAACGAGCTTAGTAATACCCCCCTCAATCGGACTAGCTGGAATTGAAATATACTCGCCGGCGCCGCTCGGGGGCGAGGGCAGGGCGCCCTCAATCGGACTAGCTGGAATTGAAATCGGTACTCGCGCTCGCCGGCGTACACCTCGGGGTAGTACCCTCAATCGGACTAGCTGGAATTGAAATTGAATAAACAAAAAACAATACGCGGTTATTGTATCGCCCCTCAATCGGACTAGCTGGAATTGAAATGAGCTTCACGGGGCCGGCCGCAGTGCCCGCGCCCACCCTTCAATCGGACTAGCTGGAATTGAAATTCATTTTGCCGAATAAGGCCAGCGTATCATAACCGCCCCTCAATCGGACTAGCTGGAATTGAAATACCACTATAAAAGAAGGAAAGTAGCATCATGCCACCGTCTACTTCCTCTCCTTGCGCTGCACGTCGTCCAGGGCAAGGAGGGGAAGTAGCGTCATGCCTGCCTCCTACCACCAGTCCAATCCTCAAAACGGCACGTTCGTAAATACGCCTTGTTGAAGGTCAATGAAATACCCGCCATAGATGGGATCATAGCCCGCCGCGGAAAAGGTACCCGATACCACCCCGTTACCCGTGCTGCTCACCGTGGCAACGGCATCGGGAAACAGGATGCTGAGCCGGTTATTGACAAAGAAATAGAGTTACTGGAGCTGATAAGCGGAAGTCGGCTGACTAGTAGGCTTTACAAACGCAAGGCGAAGCACCTCTGGGCCACTCGCGGGCTGAGGCGTCGTGGTCAGCTGTAGCGCTAGATAATCCTGGCCCGCAGTAGAGGTGAGGGAAGCGGCGACCTGGCAAGTTTTGGACTGGCCAGCCATGCTATAGCTACCCGTATTTAGTGCTGGCGTGGGGTCGCCCTGCTTTTTGGAGCAGCCCAACGTGCCGAACAGTAGTAGGCCAGTAGCTAGGGAGGAAATCAGTAAGTGTCGTTTCATAGGGAGTTAGTTCAGCCTAGTATACCCGCCGCGTCGCAGGTTGATGATTTTCCCTTCGAGGCAGTAGAGCTTACATGCTGTTGCTAAATCAAAATGAACCGCTTGGCATCCGTCAGTGCCTCCACTGGCAAGTAATAAGTGGTCGTATCGGTCGAGAAGCCAGTGCCTCTTCTGTTGCCCCGCCTTACTGTAAGCCAATGAAGCTGCTCCTGCAGCACGACTACATCGTCGCCGGGCTTCAAGGAAAGTGTGCGGTGACCAGGTAGTGCGAGGGTATCGGCGGGGTGCCGGTAGAGGGCAGCACGGTGCGCCAGGATAAAGCCGTGCATATTTAGCAGCGGCTGCTGGGCCAGCGCAACGACCGGAGCATGCAGAATAGCGGTAAATAGGAAATAACGCATTAGTTATGGGGGATTATACCCACCACGCAGCAGACTTAGCGTTTCGGCCTGCGAGGCAGTAGAGGCGTTTTTGGAAGCAATGATAGTATCCTTGGCCGCCACGAGCTGCTGGCTCTGCTCCAGGGCCCTGCCAGCACCCGATGAGGCGTGGCGGCTGAGGATTGGGGCGAGGGAGTAATAATGTACTCCTTGTTTAGTAGGGGAAGCGACCGCCTCGCCGGTGCTGTCTCGTGAATGTAAGCGAGTAGGGTGGAGCGGGTAGAGTCGGTACCCTTACGCTAGCACTACGAGCGGACATTCACGGGCTTTGAAGGTTCATTCAACGACTGTGAAACTGGAGGGGCTAGCTGCTGTCCTATTGCAGTAAACGTTCAACTAGTAGCCAACGCGCGTTCATGGCTTTCTTTCCTCTTCGGTACGACTTGCTTTGGCCCCTTGGCTTAGCCCTTCTCCGACATGAAACACGCGACCGTGTTGCTTCTGCCCGGCGCTATACCACGCTTTGTAGAGTAAGCGCCCTCAGAAGTAGACATACAGTTCGTGGCGGTTGTCTGCGGCCAGCACCGCTTGCGTGAAAAAGGAAACCATGCGCAAAAGATAAGCGACGCCCCCGGAAGTAGCAGGCAGTGTATAACCTTTGTCTATGACACAACTCCATGACCAGCCGCTGGAAGCCGATGAACTCGATGTGTGGGTAACGTATGACCTAGCGCCTGAAGGCGGACCTGCACAACGGGTTCCGCACTAGCATGTGGGGTAGTAAAGGCTATGCGGCCGCCATCCTGTTTGTCGAGATAGGCGCTACTGCGCTCGTGCCGGGCCATACCAAGCGGGTACGGGTGTACACCCTTAATTCGGCCAACTTTGCGCAATGGATCGCCACGGAAAAAGTGTACTGGGGTCCCCTCAAGCGGCCCTTCGGCACGTTAGCGCTTGCTCCTCCAGCGGGAGTAGAAATCTGCCGTTAAGGCCAGTCCGAGAACGAAAGTTATGTTAGGTTGCGTAAGGGTAGCGTCTCGTTCCGACGTACCCTGCACCTGTTACCATGAGACATTCGCTCGTCTTTCGCTGGCTCGCTGCGTTGCTCCCGGTGGGCTTCTTCGCGCTGCTGTATTCCCCTTACCTCTACTTCTTTTACCAGTATACGCCTATTACGCCTCGCATTTTTCAAAGCTGGGGGTATGGCTTAGGGAGCTTTTTGTTGCTGATGCGCTTAGTCAACTTAGGCGCGGCTCGACAACAGGACGCCAAGGTCCTCCTCACGTGGGCGCTAGTGGGCTACAACTTGCTCATCTTGCTCGTTGTCTGGCTGGCTGCGGGCACGCTGTGGGCCTTCTTTGAGTTCTTCATGCCCTTTCGGCAAAACATGATCAGCCATATTTTCTTGCTCTTGTTGCTTTCGCTAGCTGGGTCTCGGCAAATCCTGCTGTACTACGGGGCTAACAGGGAGCCCGTCAACGCACCCCCTAAAACGTAGCTTACCCACCACTATCGGCAACCGAATCGGTCCAGCGTAAAAGATAAAACGCGGGACTTGTCGACTGACAAGTCAGCGCTCCCAACAGGGAGGAGCGCTTTCGCCCGTCTTTTTATATGCTGTGATTGGTCGTTTCCAATATGTAAAAAAGATATTTTCTATTTTGCTACCCCGAATCTATTCTGCTTAAAATCAAGCACAACGACGCTCTTTTGGAAGAACGCATTGCCGGTAGAGGCTTCAATCTGCTCGGCTTTCATAAAGTCTAAATGGCGTTGGTCACGGGTGAACCAGGCTTGCGCAACTGGTAGCTGATACGCTCCTAAGTAGACCGGAGCCTGCACCGGGGCCGCGTAGAAAGGCACTTGCTTGCCCCAAGAGCCCACGACGAGTGTATCGGTCGGCGGGCCTGGTTGGACGAGCCCTTGCCACGTCTGTTCATCCGTCGTGAAGGGAAACAAGCTCGCGCCAGTGTCGAATAAGACCCAGTAGGTGTGTTGCTTGATGGTCAGCGGAATCTGCATGCGGTTGTTCTTGACCCGACTGCTGACAAAGCTGGTTTTGGCCCGCCAGTAGGCGTCCACTGAATCAAGTACGCACATCCGTTGCTGCGGATAGTCGATAATGAGCACTTTACCGGCCAGAAAATCGCCGCCGATGGTCCCCACCAACTTCTGCGAAGTAGTGTGCAACGAATCCAGGGGAACCGCATCGCCATACTTGGCATAGAGCAAGGGATGCGCTACTTGGGCTCCACCAAATGTCACCGGTAGGCCCGTCGTGTGGTAGTGTCTAATTCCGGTGTCGGTCGTGCCTCGGTGGGTAGTATCTACCTGCGCATAGAGTTGCGAACGGGTGGGGAAGTAGTTTCTCAGCGCGTTCTCATACAGGACCGTGGCGTCACTACCCAAGTCAAATTGCGTGACAAAGTTGGCCTGTAAGTCCTTGATTTTAACCGGTATTAAGATAGCAAATTGATACTTTTTGCCTTTTAGCTTTGCCGTATACCACGTAAAAGGAAACCAGGAATAGGAGGCGGGAAGCCGGGTAGAAGAACGGGGCACCGCGCAGGCACTGAGCAGCACGGAAACGGCTAGGAGTAGTGGTCGAAAAGAAAATGACATGCAGAAAAAATAGTAGTGCAGCAAGGTAAGCGAAGTATTTTCAGACGAGCCGTTCCTTATTCAGCCAGCTTGTATCACTGGCGCAGGGGAAGCAGCCTGGTATTATTTGAAAAATACTATACTGGCCGTATCCAAGTAGAAGACCAAAACCCGTACTTATTCCGGGAGTTATCCGGTAAGCAACATTATGTTAATCAACTATTTAAAGAATTATCTTTTAGATTTGAAATCATAAAAATTTAGATAAGTGCAATTTTGGCAAAGAGTAAACAGGCAAAAAAAGCAAGTTTTGATATCCAAGATTGGCTAGGCATAGTCATCTTAATACTTTTATCAGCCTACTTCCTCCGAACCTGCACTCGTTGGCATCAAGAGGCAGTGGCCTTATCACAAGGAGTTTTCACAACGAAAGCAGTGGTAATTGATAAGAAGAACTACTTGGGTAATAGCCCGGTATCGCGCCAATTTGCTTACTCCTATCAGTTCACTTTAGAGGGGAAAAACTATGAGGGTGATTCTCATGATCCAGCGTTACACATTGGAGATAGCATTTTGGTGGATTACGCACCGAAAAACCCGGCTTACAATCGAGTGCATAACCAGTGAGATTATAAGGGCCTACTATCAAGCACTCGTCATTGCTTCTAGCAGCCCAGCTTGTCACATTTCTTAAACCAACCTTGACAACTGACTAGGGCTGGCATTTTAATAAATAGCTGATTATGGCTTCTGCTGAGCTTGCCTTCGTTCTTGCCACAACTCAGCTGCCCAGGTTGGTAACTGTGTCAGAAGGCGTCGATGCAAGGTAGAGTCGCCACTCAGCTTTAACTGCGCCTCCAGCATAGACAAGCGGTGAAACTTAGTTAAGTTGGTCGGTTGCTGTGCGTGCCAAGAGGCATCCAGCGAACCAGAACCCGGCAGCGGCGCGGCCCATTGTACGCCAGGCACCAGCGGCATCACCAGGGCCGTCCGCCACGACCCTCGGACCGGGAAACGAGGTAGCGGCTGGTCCCAGGGAACATAGCGTTGCTGTACGACGACTTGGCTGCCTCGGCGAAATAATATCTGGGAGGTACGCCATTCCTCGGGACGAGCAAATAGCCACGTCAGGGGTGCTAAGATGTCTGACCAGGACTTGGCCGGTGTTTGAGCCACTGTTGTTGGCAGCCAGAAAAAGAGCACGGCTAGCAGCGGTCCCCAAGCGAGCCACGGCACTGTCTGCCAAAGGAAGCGCGCGCGAGGCCAGCGTGCTTGCAGTAGCCCACAGGCCGGAAAGACCAAGGCATAGAGTCCCCACCGTGGCACGTTCTCTAAAGGCAAGGGGACCAATTCCACAGGTGTGAAGATGCTCAGGCCCACTAAGACTAAGCTCCCTAGCCAGCCTACGACTATCCAGTTAGAACGCCAGAACCGTCGGCATCTCATCTGCGTGCACTCCACCTTATTAGCAGAAATCAGTAAAGTGAGAAATTAGCTGTTTAGGGGTAGACTAGCTCAACAAGGTGCAGTGTCTGTTGCAGAACTCAGTCGAGGAGCTAATAGGAGGCCACTGGTAACTAAAGGAAGCCTGCTTACTAGCTATAACGCTCCTTTTTATAGGTTCCTAGACTAGTCGCGACCGCTTATTGACTTAGTTTGATAGTTCTGCAACAGCCACTGCACCTTACGGAGGCACCCTTTTTTGACTTCCTGCCCCCCCTCCGCAAGCCAGAAGCGCACTTGTGGCGGACTTTCTGAGCCCCCAGAGGATGCGCCTTCCTGGTTCAAGTTCGAATCTCAATTGTCACCGTAGCTGGGCCATCTTATTTTGCTTTCTTTTTGCTCTCTGAATAAAGTATAAGTGTTTTAATATACTATATTGTCTTTCCAAATACGCCTCTAAATGTGGACTGGTCATTAGAAAACTTGACAAAAGGGCTGGCCTTAATTGGTAGCCTGCTAGGCTTCTTTTCGTTTGTCTGGGCCAATATGCTGTCCCATTTACAACTCGATGTTACGCTAACCAGTGACGAGGAGCGAGTTAAACCATTGGTATTTACTCTAACAGTTGAAAATAAAGGCGTTGTCGCTAAAAAAATTGACTACGCTTTTTTACTAATCTCGCCTGAATTATGTCCCTTACACACGGCGCTCGCCTCGGTGCTGCAAGTAGCAGGCGCTAATAAAACGATTATTCAACTGCTTAAAGCATTAGAAGCGGATGAAGAGGCTGTTGTCCTAAGCACCCAAGCTGGAATCATTGTTATGCCGTTGCCTTTCTTTTATAAAGAGCAGTTTCAAGTGGGTAACGAAAAAGTAAAATATCTCTGTTCGCTGGATCGTTCCCAGCTTCCTGCTGAAAGTACTTATCAGGTTCGGTTCGTCACGGTCAGCCATCAACTCGGCGGCTTATACCTGCGCTACCGCTTAACGTGCGACTTATTTTTCAACTAATCAACTGCTGTGCTATGTCTGGTGGAGGGTTTGGCTTTGAATTATCCGGTAAAAGCTGGTTACTGGCGTTATTAATTTCCCTCGGATTACTAGCGGGTAGCGTCAAGGGATTTATAGAAGCTTTTTCCGGCCACAGCACTTTAATAGCTGTTGTGCTATTTATTCTTTCTACCCTTGGCTTGGTCTCTGGCCTCATCCTAGCGGTAGTGGTTTTTATGAGCTCAAAGTAACTGTCAAGGAGAGGAGCCAGGAGAAAGTCGCACCCAGATGCAGTTTATTCGTAGGTGGACACAATTGTATTACTTGCCTTTCGAGTGGGGTTGCGCATTCATTTTTGATGCCAACCCTAGTGCGAACTCGAAGAGGTAATTTTTACACAAAGACTGAAGCGAAGGCTTAGCAGCATTTGTGGGAGCTTATTTTCCCGACTTTGTTTTTCTGTTACTGCTTATGGACAGGCACTCTCCAAAAAAGGACCGTGGCTGTTGTAGAACTGCACGCTAGTTCGAGCAGCGAGCCCAATTGGCACGCAAATCTGCACAAGGCAGCATTACTGCTGGTTTGAGAGTCTAATTTGGTCGTTAATTGCCTGCTGCGAGTAGAGTACCGCGGGCTGCACGAGAAAATGACCGAAGCCGATGGCTCCTCCTACGCCAACCTCAAGCCCTGGCCGGTAGCTCGTGTTGGTGGTAATCGTAACACCTTGGTTAAGTAACTGCTCATCGGGAGCAAAGCGCGCGGTCGTGACGTTGAGGCCCGCTTTCGGCCCAACCCGAAAGGTGACTTGCGCGTGAGCGCGCAAGGCTAGTCCCAACAGACTGCCGATGGCTAGGTAGGTGGTAAGATGTTTATTCATAGGTGTGTTAGGCCAGTTATATATTCCCCCGCGCAGCAGACGCAATGTCCTTGACCTGATGGGGTACGCAAAGCGGTCACTTCTGCTTGATAAAGACCAGTGCACCCCCCTTGTGGATAGGCCGCAGCGATAGCGTCTTAGCAGTCACGCCATTCAACTCGTAGCAGGTGACTTCCTTGTTGCTAAGCTGCGTGAGCTGCAAATAGCTGGTGCTCTCCTCCACAGGTACCTGCTCGCCACACTGAGGTGATGTATTGGATAAGGTGTAACGGTCTACCTCGGAAGCCTGCCCGCTATAGTACTGCGTGCAGATAGCCTTGGTAAACACGAGCTTCCAGTTCTTATCTGTTTCACAAACCCAAGTGCCGAGAATAAGCTGCTGGTCGGTGGCCGGAGGAGGGACAAAACCCAAGCAGCTAGCCATAACTAATAGGCTGATGGGTAAACGCAGGAAGGTGGGCATAAAGGAGAAGGATTGGGTCGGGCAATTATGTCCACTGTGCAACAGACGAAATTTTACCTTTTGCCGCCGTAAGCGCCTAGTGGCACGTGCTAAGCGCTGCGGCTAGCGCGAGGATAAGTAGGCAGCAAGAAATTGCTGCTATAATGTTCTGCGTTCAGGCAAGGAGTATATTCTGATTTTTTCAGCTGAGTCGGCTATGAATAAGGCTACATTTTCCTCTCCGAACTTTTGGTGCTCCAGTAGCTGGGCGACCAAGTATTGAAAGTGAAATTGGTAATATTTGCGTTTGTCTGACTCCTGGCGTAATGCTAGAATCTTAGGACTGAGTATGCGCCAAGCATCTATGATACTTCTCCCAGCCATTTGGTAGATTTCGTCTACATCGATATAGCCCTTGTGCAAGAGCATGCCGATATGATTTAGCAAAAAGGTATACTCTCTGAATGGCTCAAAATTCATCGTGGAGCTACCAGTACCCAAGGTGGTAAGCAAGGTTCTGGCTTCAATGAATTTGGCCTGTCTAAATTCAGTAAATACCTCGAATAGCACTTTCGACTTGTGCGATTTGGCCGAATAGTAGATGCTGTAGACGGTGCCTAGTGAGGCAACTACAAATGCAACTACCGATACCAGTAACGACGGGATGTCCTTGTCCTCGATGGTCATAGCTCACAAGCGGTTTAGCTGCTTTAGGGAGGTGATTTTTAGAGCAAGTTACTGAGAGAAAATTAGTTGGGGCGAGGAGTCTGGCTGGTTAGCCGGGTGTATAGAATAGCTAAGGCAGGGGAGCGGCAGTGAATACGCCATCGGTGAGAATGCTCTGCCCGCTAGTGAGGTTGACACGGCCAATGCCAGAGAAGGTGCCAGAAAAGGAAGTGGGACCCGCGGCCTTCACCGTCGCGATACTACTGGTAGAGGGATACGAGGAAGCAACGTCGTAAGTGGCTTGTCCTTGTCTATAAACAATGGTGTACAGGTGGTAGGCGTCTACAGAGGTCTTCTGAAAATTAAGGATAACGGAACGAGGGTCACCTAGCGAGGGTGTTGCTTCCGTGATGGTGATGTACAGTTCCTGTAGTGTCTGGCCATTTTGGTGAACGGAGCCGAGAGCGGCGCGAGCCGTACCTTAATGACCACGCCATCGCGCGTAAAGCTGCCTGTACCGTCGGTAGGTAGGGGACCGTCTTTTCTGGAGCACCCCAGCATACTGAATAGCAGTCCGGCAGCTAGCAGGGATTTGGAAAGTAGATATAGAGGCATATCAACTAGGTAAGGCAGGCGCGCAGCAGGATGTTGCTTAACGAGTAATTTCTACCCCACGAGCCTCTCGCTCCCGCAGGTAGTAGGTAATGCTAGTGTTAGGCGTGTCGCGGTAGCTGCGGTTGACAAGAAGCCAGTGCGGGGCGCCCATACCTAGTAGCACGACGTGCTCGCCAGGGCGCAGCTGCAGCGCCGGGCGCGCAGCCGCCGAATCGGCTAAGCGCTCATAAAGCAGGGCGGAGTTGCTCAGCTTGATAGTCGTGCTGTGTATAAAGCGAGTAGTAAAAGAGGGCTGCGACCACGCCGCTACAGGCAGCAGAAAGGCCGCAAAAGCGATGAGCAGATGCATGGCATCATCCCTACTTCTTAATAACCTTGTGCGGCAGAACCGTATCCGTCGGCTTGCTTTGCTGCACCATCTTTTGCCCAAGGGTTTTGGCCGGCTTCGCCCTTGGCGCAGCCGGGGTGAGCTTATCGGGCGAGGTGGCGGGCGTTTGCCCGTGGGCAGCGAACAGCAGCGCGGAGAGGGCGAGGGTAAGTAACGTCTTCATAGGTGGTAGCGAGTGCGTTGCAAGTTAAGGAATGGGTAGGCGCAGGTCCTAAAAATAGAGTGTAGCTGTATAAAAAAGGCCCCAGTAACCTGCGTTGCTGGAGCCTTTTTTATGATAAAGGTTTTACTCAATCACCACCCGCGCCGCGGCGCTACCGCACCGCAGCACGTAGGGGCCAGCGGCGAGCCCATCCAAGGGTAGCGTCACGGTAGTAGCACCGGGGGCTAGGCCCAGGTGCCGCACCTCCCGACCAACCCCATCGAGCAGCTGCAGGCTAGTAGCGGCGGGTGGCAGCAGCACCTGCACCTGGCGCGTAAGCGTAGGAGTAGGGTATACAACCAGACCAGGCGTTCGAGTCGGTAACTGCACGGCCGTTACGGCGACGGCGACCGGCGCCGAGGGCGGGGAAGCGCAGCCGCTGGCGTTGGTCACTACCACGGTGTAGCTCCCATTAAAAGAGCCGGAGTTGACAAAAAAGGTGGCGGTGGTGGCTCCTGGAATGGCGACTCCATCCCGGTAGAATTGGTAGCTGCTGCCGGGGCTCGCCGTCAGCGTCAGGCCGGTGGCCGGAATGCCGCTAACGGTAAGCGTCGGCGCGGCGGGCGCGGCCACGACGACGATAGACTGGGTGGCACTAACCGGGCACGTAGTCCCCACCGTGTAGGTCACGAGGTAGGTGCCCGGCGTACTCCCCGCTAACGTCAGGGTCCCGGTAGTGGCATCAAGCGCTAAGCCGCTGGCGGGGGCAATGCTGAAGCGCCCCCCTGCCGTGCCGCTCACCGTGGGTAGTTGGCTAGGGCCGCCGGCGCAGTAGCGGCCGCCGCTTGCGTACGTAAAGCTGGCCACGGCCGGCACGGCCACGACCAGCGTAGCCGTACTGCTGACCGCCGCGCACCCGCCACCCTCGGCCACGGTGTTCGTAACCACGTAGGTGCCCGGCTGCGAGCTAGTGAGGGTCACGAGGCCCGTCGCGGCATCCAGGGCGAGTCCCGCAGTAGAGCTAAATCTGCCGGCGGTGGCGCCCGTTGCGAGCACCGGCGCTAGCGTGCCGCTGCAAGCCGGCCCAGGGGGATACGTAAAGTTGGCGGTGAAGCTATCGCGTAGCGTCAGGGTTTGGCTAGCTTGCAGGCCGCACTGGCCGGGGGAAACGTAAGTTACGGTGTATTGGCCCGCCGCGGAGGCGGCTAAGTTGATGCGGCCGGTCTGCGCATCCAGGGCCAGCCCGGCTGGCGTAGCCACGTAGCCCCCCCCGGCTGGCACCCCGATCAGGGTGGGCTGAATAGTGGTGGCGGCGCGGCAAAAGAGCGTATTGCCGTAATCCAGACTCCGGGCATTTCCACCAATGTCGCTGTCGGTAAGACGCGCCAGAAATGTACCGGGGCCGGAGAGGGTAGTGGTGCCCAACTCAGCCGGGCCGATGCCACCGAGTACGCCCAGGGCGTATACCTGCTGGTCGAGCGCGCCCAGGCTCAGCACGTCATCGCTACCGGAGCTGCTCACGCGCTGCGCGCGGTCGAACGTGGTCGTGGCGCCTACTTCTTGCAGCCGGGCCACAAACCCTTCGGCGGTGCCGGTCGGCGCGGCTAGGCTTATCGGGCCAAAGTAGGAGGGCATCCCGCCGTAGCTGCCGCTCACGTACACAAATTTACCAGCTACGGCTATGCTGTTGCAGTACTCGGTCGTGCCCGCAGTGCCGGCGATGCGTTGCGCCCAGACGAAGCGGGCCGAGGGACCACTATCTAGAAGGCCCGCCACAAACCCGTCATTGCTCTGATTATTAGTAAGCGTGCTGTTATAGAGCTGCGTATTGCCGAAGGAAATGGAGGTGCTGTAGAAGTAGCCCGCGATGTACACGTAGGGGCCCTGCACCGCCACGGCCGTGGCTTCCTCGCGCGTGTTGCCGGGGGCTAGCAGCAGCCAGTCGAACGCGCTCGGGGCGCTGCCCGTGTCGGTGAGACGCGCCACAAACGCATCGGGCTGCGAGCTGCTGAGCGAGGAGTAGCGGCCGGCTAGGTACAGCCGGTTGTCGCTCAGCGCTAAGCTCGTGGGCTTGTCCTCGCTGTAGCCGCCCGCGGCCATGCCCCAGTCGATGCGGTAGCTCGTGCCTAGATCCGTTAAGCGGCCCAGCATCATGTCCGAAATGCCTTGCGTGAGGGGCAGCGTAGCCGGGCCGAACGACAAGCCGGTGCCGCTATAGTAGCCCGCTACGTAGACACTGCTGCCGCTGGCCACGAGGGACGTGAATACCTCGTCGCTGTTACTAGCCACGGGGCACGCCCAGTCGAAACGAGCGGTAAAGCCAGTGTCCGTGAGCTTGGCTACGAACGCATCGAGGTTGCTCGTGCCCATGTGGGGGAGCACGATGCTGCCAAAAGCAATTGTGGTAGGATTTATGCCTGTTCCATTCGCGAAAGAGCCGCAGATGTATACTTGCCCGCGGTTATTGACGGCAATGCCGGTGACTTGGTCCGCGCCTATTCCCCCCGCCGTCTGGGCCCAGGTCCAGCTGTTACCTGCCGGGTTCCACTTAGCCACCACGATGTCGGAACTTCCGACGCTACTCAAGAGGGTAGCGCCCAATCGGGTTTGCCCGCTTAGGCGACCAGCGACGTACACGAAGCCGCAGTTATCAACTACCGAAGCTACTGGCTGAAAGCTGCCCCCAATAAAGCCCTGCTGCGCTTGTTGCCAGCTACCGGCAGCCGATACTTGCCCTACCACAACGTTCGCCCGCCCGCCCGTCAGCTGCTGCTGCTGGGCCGGTCGGCCGAGGGTGGTAACGCTGCCCACAACCGCGGCCCCAACGTATACCTGGTTGGCATCCGCCGCAATACCCGCTGCCGCATCGGTGGCTTCGCTTCCGAGTTGGGTAGCCCAGGCGTAGCTGGCACTCGCGCCAGCATCATTGAGTCGGGCCACGAATACGTCGGTAAGCGTCCCGGGATTGGCGAGGGTAGTTGTGCCAAAGCGCAGCGCCGAAGCAAAGAGAAAGTCGCCCGTGACGTAGAGCGCCCCCGCGCCTCCTAGGGCGAGGCCCGTGAGGTGCTCGGTAGAGGCGCCCCCCGCGCGCTCTACCCACGTGAAGGCCGGCGCCGGACCCGCATCGGTGAGCTTGGCTACGAATAGGTCCAGCACGCCCGTATTGGGCGGCGAGGTAAGCTGCAGGGGCGCGAAGTCGGGGGTAAGGCTAGCCGCATTGCCTGCCACGTACACGGTACTTCCGCTCGCGACCAGCGCGGCCGCCCGGTCGTCGCCGTCGCCGCCCGCCCGTAGCGCCCAGTCGATGCCGCCTGCTTCGCTGAGCCGGGCCAGAAAGATATCGCTAGTGCCCGCTGCTCCCCGACTGGTCAGGGAAGTGGGGCCAAAGGCTGCCGTACCCTGAAAATAACCGGCCCAGTATACCTTATTGCCGCTAGTAGTAAGGGCTTGAGCACCATCATGGCTTAGGCCGCCTCCTTGCCGTACCCATTGCCAGGTAGCGGCTAGCCCGCCATCAGTTAGGCTAGCTACAAAGGCGTCGTTGGTCGACGCGGTACCCCCCGCATTGGCTAGCTGCAAGGTGCCTAGTTTAAGGGTAGGCCCGCTAAACTGCCCGGCCACGTACACGTGCGAGCCGCTCACGGCTAGCGCAGTAGTGCTCGGTACCATTTCCGCACTGTAGTTGGAAGTGGTTTGGCCAGTGAGCCCCCAGTTGGGGGTGACAGTGGAGCCGGCATCACTCACTTTCAACACAAACAGGTTGAGTTCGAAGGTCGCCGGAAACGTCAGGCTGCCGAAAGTGGCGTTAGCGCTGCTGCCTAAGTAGCCGCTCACGTACACGCTGCCGGTGCTGCCCACGGCTACGTTGGTGGCCTGATCGTAGTCGCCAGTGCCGCCGCCCAGCGCCCATCCCCAGGTATTGGTGGCAGTGCTCCACTTCGCCACAAAGGCATCGGTGCTCGGCAAGCGATTGGTGCCCGCAGTGGAACTGAGCGTTGTCGAGCCTAGCTGTATGGTCCCCACGTAGCTGCCCGCCACGTACACATTGCCGGCACCATCGCTGGCCACGTTGCGAGGCGTAATAGTACCCAGTGCCGTGGTGGCATTGGCTAGGGCAGCTTGCCACGAAGGGCTTTGAGCCCACAAGCGGGTGGGCAGTAGTACTAAAAAGAGTGCGAGTAAACGTAGGCAGCGGGGGAGGCCAGGGCTAACCCACCTAAGTATGAGTTGGTAGAGTAAAGGCATGTAGGGCGAAAGGGGTAGTGAATAGTGAACAAGAAGTAGAATGAGCGCACGCGACTCGCTGAAGTACAGCCCCGGCCGAGCCCCTACTTCTGTAGTGCTGAGAAACAAACCAGATGATAGACGGCTCCTAATTCCCCGTAGGTAGGGGTAGCTATAGGGGGGGCAGATGAGGTGGGCTTATGAGGGCACCGAGCGCCGGGTGCTTTCGGAACAAGGCAGCAGTTGAGTTTAGACCCAGCTAGCTGCTAAAGCCACCACGAGCAATCTGCTAGGACCAAGTGTAGAAGAAGAGGTGCGCCACGGAATAGGCGCTAAAAGTCACTCTTATCCTTAGCCTTCCCTTGCATAGAGGTTTCCAAGTCGGCAATGAGCGCTTTGACCTGCACATCCGTTTCGTTGCGGAGGCTGTTCCAAACGCGGTGCATGAGGCCGGCCATCATCAACATTTTCTTAGGCTCTTCGTTTTCAAAAGGGCCCAGGGAGGCATCGCCGCCGTGCTGGCCAGCACCCACGTAGCCGTGGCGGAAATTAGTGAAGTCGTACTTGTACTTGCCGTCTTTGACGTAGAGGCTAACCGTGTGCGTCACGCTGCCGAACTCATTGCCCCGGTAGTGCGGGTGAGTAGTACCCTGCACCGTTAGCCAACCCTTTTCTTTGTCTTGCAGGGCGGAGGAAGCAGTGGCCGCGTGGGTTCTAGCTATCCAGTCATAAGCGCGCGTGTAGAGCTGGTCCTGGGTGGCGCCCGCAACTTCTACTACGCCCGTGTAAGCCACTAAGTGAATTTCCGGGTCAGTGGGTAGGGTGGGTTGGGTATCGTTGTCTTTTACTTTAGGGGCCTTTTGAGCGTGCGTAACGGACGTAGCAAGTAGCAGCGCGCAGCCGAGTAGGAGTGGTTTCAAGGGCAGAAAGAAAGGTGAGAGAATAAGAAGCAAAAGTAGTGTCGTACAGGGCCAACGTTGCTTTTCGAGACACTAAAGAGGTCAGGCTTTAGCGGATATAATGCACGCTGCAAGGCGCTGCTTAGTATTTCCTAGGTAGATGGAGGAATTGGCACAGCCACATAGGCAAGTAGGAAAATGGGAAGCGCGCTGCCTCTTATTACTGCGCCGCCTGAATTTTTGCTTTCACTTCCTCGTAAGAGTCGGAGGTGGAGACGACGTAGGGTAGGCCGCGGGCATTTTGCACGGCTAAGTGTAGATAAGCGCCTTCTTTCCGCGGAACGACTTTGATAAGCGTCGCAATGTTGACGAGCACGAGGGCCTTATCTGATTCTTCATAGACTTCAATGAATCCGTACATAAAGATGGGTCAAAGCAGGATGATAGTGCGGGCGCCGGCCCTGGGGAGGTAGTAGGTGGTCGTATCCGCCCCGCGCCAGCGAACAGCTAGCCAATGCGGGGAAACGAAGCGAACGATGTCTAGCTCCCAATTTCCCGCCGGAAGGGGGTGCGCATAGTGGTTGCCTACGGTATCACGCAAGTGGCGATATAGAAACCGGCCAGTAGCTAAGTTGAGGTAACGGGGGTTGACAGACCCCGTTAGCGTTTCTTGAACAGGAGGCACTGCTGGTTTTACGGTACGAGGGGCCAGGGTAGCTTGCGCCCAACTTACCGTCGGAAGCACGAGCGTAAGGACAAGGAGCACTTTCATGGCCAATTCTAAAGCTGCACGTTCGTAAGTGTGCCCGTCAAAACGCGGGTGTCAGGCCCCGTGGCGGTGCGTGCCTCGCTAGTAAAGGACCCGGAGAAGCCGGTGGTGCTAGTAAAGGTTCTGGTGGCGCTGGTCAAATAGTAGCCGACGGGCGGCAATGGGGTAGCCGTGTACGTTACCCCATCAGCACTGCCATTGTAGAGGAAGCTATAAGTGCTGGTAGGCTGGCCAGTTAGCTTCCACAGCTTGATATCGAGCACTTCGGGCCCACTGCTCGGCTGCGGAGTAGTCGTGAGGCGAAGGGTTAAGTAGTCGAATTCCGCCTGGGTAGTGGTCGTTTGCGTTAGCGAGCAAGTTCTAAAGTGCCCATCAAGGGAATAGCTCGCAAGGTTTTGCACCTCGACCACGTCTTTTTTGGAGCAAGCGCTCAGGCTTACCAGCAGCACGGGCGCTAGCAGGCTAGGTAGCAGGCGGAAGTAGGGTCGCATAGCAGAGAAGCTAGTTAAGGATGATGGCTTTAGAGGACTCAATAAGGAGGCCAGCCCCCAGCAAAAGCAAAGTAGAGCATGCTGCAGGCCCCTACCTCGTAACGGTGCTATTGAGTAGCGGTCATGAGTTAAAGCTAGCTCGCAGTAGCGTTATTGTCTCTTCTTTCGCGGCCAACACTGTCTCCTGCAGCTTGACCTGCGTCTGCAGCTTCTCTACCTCCCGCCGCAGTTCCCCACACCTCGAGCACACATCCGCCTCCCCCCGCCGCTCCTGCAGCTGCTCATTAAATCCCGAGGCCAGAATACCCGTGGGAATGGCAAACAGCCCCAACCCAAGCACCGCAATGATGCTGCTAAACGCTTTTCCCGCCGGCGTAATCGGGTACACATCCCCGTACCCCACGGTGGTAAGCGTCGCCATCCCCCACCACATCGTATCGGGAATGCTGCCAAACTTGTCAGGCTGGGCCACGCTCTCAATCGAGTACATCACGCTGGACACCAAGAGCAAAATCAACCCAATCATACCCAGCGTCACGAGTAACTCCGCTCGCTTGCGCCGCACGACCTGCCCAATCACGTGCAGCGCCCGCACGTAGCGCGTCACTTTGAGCAGGCGCAGCAGCCGCACCAGGCGTAAAAACCGCAAGTCCAACAATCCCATCGACAAGTAGAAGGGGAGCACGGCTAGTAGGTCGATAATAGCTAACGGACTCAATACAAAGTGTACGCGGCCCCACCAGGGGTGGCGGTAGCGAGGGGCTTCCACGCAGGACCACACGCGCAACCCGTATTCGATAGTAAAGACATAGATCGACGCCAGCTCAATACCCGCAAACAAGGGGTGGTACTGGGCATCAATTCCCTTCACGGAATCCAGTACCACGGTGGCCGTATTCAGTAGCACCAGCCCGATCAAGGTCCAATCAATCACCCGCTCCAGCGTGGTCTGCCCCCCATCGTAGGAATTGAGTAGGTCGTACACACGGGCGCGTGGAGAAGAGGGTGGTATATGGGGCCAAATTACGAGGAATCTATTGGCATCTTTCGTTACACAACGAAGTGAAAAGCACCAATGCTGGCCCACCCGTTGCCCCAAGGTCAAGAATAGCTGCTTTTACGCCTACTTTCCACCCTTCATATCGCCTACCTAATGGCCCTAAGTCAAGGCTAAGCTGCTGCGGCTAGCAGGTAGTTTACAACCTGCTTTCCCAGCGCTTCGACCAAACGGCCCAGGCCACTGCCCGCGCCACAGGCTGCTTTACCCCCTACCATGACCGTTCGCTGGTCAAGGTGCCCATGCAGCTAGTGCGTGGTCGGCTCACGCGCTGGTAAGGTCTGCGCAGCACTGCCTTGCGCGCGAAACGCCTAACCTAATGGCGGTAGCGCGTGTTGGGGCCCGCACGCTAGCCTCCCACCGTGACGCAATGGGGACTGATGAAGCTAGTGATGCGCAAATAAGTCAAATCGGTTTCTGTTAATAACTATTTAGTAATTCTACCTGTGATTTCTTCAGTGAATTATATGAACTGTCAACATACGTAGTAATGGATGTAGGATAATCTATGATAGCAGAGAGGTCCGAGTAGTCTCCTTTCTCCCATTTACTAATTACTAGTCGATATGACTCTTCGTGAGCACAAAACTCTCCTAAAGGTTTAGGAAACTTATTTTCGATTATTAAATCCGTATTATTTATAATCGTGTCATATATTTTATTATTCATCGGGACAAAGACTGTTTTCATCCAAGCAATCCATATTTCCTTTTCCTTCTGACTCATATCAGGGCCCGTGGCAGGTTTTCCTGGCCTAAAGCCGCCTCTAAATTTATTCCAAACTTCAGTATTAGCTGATGTTATGCCGTATAAAGGACCGTATAATTCCTTTAATTGCCTATTTATTCTTTCTAATTTTTCCTTCCGGTTCATAATTTTAATATCATTTCTATATGTGGCGAGGTAGCTAAGAATAGCGAGGGATATCGTTACAATTGTAGTGATTATGAAGTTCTTATTCATGTTGTTTTCAATGCATTAAGCATTGCTTTTAGTAAAATGGATTGTTGTATTAAGGGAGGAATTCCAGAAGCTATTTCTAACTAGCCTTGTGAACTATACTTCGTATACTTTCGGCTGCGTCCGCGTTTCTGCCACTGATAGGAAAAGTCAGCATCGGGAGTTACCTAGGGAAGGAGCGTACATAAGGCTCGTGCTATGCCCGGCTTTACCGCTCATTCCGCACGGCGGCGGGCAAATCCTGCCGAATCTGCCGCAAGTGCCCCTCATTGCTTCGGAAGATGTTCTGCTCCGCTATGGTCGCTACTGCCGGCGCGTGCGCTGACCCCAGAATACGAGCCAGGGTGGCTTTTACCGTTAATTCATCGTCATCAAAGTCCCCATGGTGGCGACTAGCTGACTGCTCTGTAAATGGGATGCGGTGGTCGATATTCGGGGCCAGCACGAGCTCTAAGTGCTTGTCTGCAATCAGCTTTAACACCTGCGCATCGGCGAACTTGCTCTCGGCCTGCAGAAACTTAGCCATACCGAGCAAGGGCATGCCCCGGTCGCGCAGGAAAGGCTGCCGGATGGTTGCCGTCTCGAAGGCATTGGACACGAGGTAGAGTAAAGACTTATGGTAGATGTTGGCGCAGTCATCGTCCTGCTCCACGGTATCGTGTAGGGCAAAAACAGCTGCGCGCGTAATCTGTCCCGCCTTTATCGCTGGGGCATACGTTTGCAGAAACAGCTCAGCCGTTATGGCTGGCGCCCAAAATGTGCAGCTGGCGACCTGGCGGCCGTATCCCTGCTGCCCGGCCATGGGACTGTCCGCCGGTAGGCGTCCCTTCGTCGTCAGGAGCTGGGCAAAGGGGGCGAGTACAATGGAGCCTGCGCTGTGGCTAACCAAGTGCAACTCGACATCCTGCTGGTGCAGCAAATCCATAAGATAGCCCAGCATTAAGCGCAAGCCACCCAGTGGACTTTCGGTCGCCATCCGGCCGTTTTCCTTCATTTCCTGCCAGAGGGAGCGGCCGCCCACGGTGCGGGCCACCGGCTCGAGGAAGTCATCGAGTCGGTCGAGCACAAAGTCCAGCGCCCCGTCCAGTACGCCTTCGGGTCGGCGGCGGCGCTGCGCATCCTGTAGCAGATTCGTGAGAGTAGTCCAAACATCACTTTTCCAGATTATCGCCAGTGGATAAACCTCGTGCTTGAGCAATTCGACCCGGTACTCGGCTACGCGCTGCAGAGCATCGTCTTCGCTTACCAAGCCGCCGTGGGCATAGATAAGCAGCCGTTTACGCTTCCATGTTTTAGTTAGGGCTGGAAAGTCTTCCAGCAGTAGTTGACGCAGCTCGTCCTCATCGTTGCCAAAAGTGCCCGTTTCGCGCAGCCTCCCATCGTTGCCGATGCTGATGATGTGAGGACGTAGGTCGCTAAAGCTGTAGGCGTTAGCTTTAACAGCTCCATTCCAGCGAACAGCGGCGACGCCTTGGGCAGTTTGCAGTTGCACTGGTACGCCCAGCCGCACTACCCACACGTCGGTGCCGTTGGCCAGCCAATCGTCATAGGTGAGGTGGGCGAATCCCCGATGCCCCCAGGCAGGTCCCCAGGAGTTCTGCAACCAAAACCCCCGCTCGTCATAGCCGACAATGGCAACGGCATGGCCTCCCAGCCGGGTAGTACCCGCTTTGATAAGGCCATCCGTCCCTATTTGCTGCCACCCATTGTGTACGATACAGGTGGCGTAGAGCACACCAACCTCGGCCAAGGCGTTATGCATGCTCACTAAGTCCTTGTGGTTCACACGAAAGTAGGCGCCGAGGGGGCAGCGGCCAGCTGCTTGCGCTAGTGTCCCGGTCAAGCGAGGTACATCATTGCCTCCCCACTCCTGCTCCGTACAGACGCCATGCTTGTGCCAGCCTTTGATGGCCCCGCGGGCACTGGAGCCTTCGTACCCCTCGCCCTCCCACTCATCGTAGCGACGGGCCATGGCGTAGAGCATATGCGCCGAGACGGGTTGGCAGGGCTGGGCGCGTTGCCCTAGTAGATAATTAGCTACGGTGGCCAGCGCAAAGCCAGTGCAGGCTCCTTCCCGTCCTTGGTCAAGCACGGGTACGCCGTAGTGCTTGGCCAACTTCTGATAGTCGACCAGCGACCGGGTAGCGGGAACTTCTCGCAGGGTAGGAATGAACAACGTATCCCGAAAATCCAGCGAATCGGGACGCGCATCCAGTACATAGTCCGATGTGCCTTTGGCCGTTGACGAGGTATGTACGCTAATGCAGTAGGTCGTGCGAACGGTATCCCGACTGGTGCCTTCGGCATCGAGCGCAAACAACTGGTCAATGGGGGAGGCTTCAGGCTGAGAAGCTGTTACTGGCCGCGTAGCAGCTGGTTTAGGGGGCTTGCCCGTTGTGGTAAAGGCAGTTGGGGATACTGTTGCTGGTAGCGTAGCTAACTCTTTCTTCACTAGCTGTAGGAATTTATCAATTCCACCGGTAGCGTCAAGCAGCAGATGCGGGCACTGCTTACCCGACCAGTGCTTGTGGGGGACGACGCGGGAGAGGTCCAGCCCAAGTAAACGTAGCAGGGCAGCGGTCAGCAGCGCCGCGCGCTGATTCGCGGCGGGCTGGTCAATACCCTTATTCTCACAAATCTCGATACCTATACTGCGGGCATTACCTAGGCTCGTGCCAGCATGCATACCCTGCTCGTAAAGGGGTAGGTGCTGCACGCACTGCTGGTCATCGACGCTGAAGTGCCAGGAGACGAGCCGTTGCTGCGCATCTGTTCCGTGCAAGTAACGCGCGTGCATCTTTGCGTTAGCCCCCCGGTCAGCATTGGCCGTGTTATGAATCGTAATAAAGGAGGGGGTGAGGGGCCGCCCAGACCGATTGCGAGCACCTTCTTGGATAATGTCGCGCGCGAGATTTAGGCGCTCATGCAAGGAGAGAGACATTAGCTTAAGGAGAGAAGTAAGGGTGGGGAGGGTGTCTTTAAACTGTTTAATGTAAATATATAATATTATATATTATTAAGCAAAAACTTTTGCTGCTTATTGGGGGCTTACATGATATGAGGAGGGATGAATAGCCGTTGCGCGGCAGTCGAAACTAGTGCAGGACCACTCAGCTTGAATTGCTTGCCCCTGAATGCGGGCTGCGCCCAGCTAGGTAGCCAACTCGGTCACCAACTGACCAAGGCTCGCGTGGACTTGCGATCCATAGCCGTGAGTTGCGAGCGCGTCGTACGCAACTACCAGCCGTTCCTGTTCTTCTACCAAGTGCCGCATCAGCGTACTGTCCCACGCCGCTCCTGTTGACACCCCCAGGGTAGCCCAGGCAGAAAGCCGCCTACCTGGCTGCCCGGAACGCTGCAGCATAGCGACCAGGTCCCGCAGCGCTTTCTGATGATGAGTGAGTAGGTTGTACAGCGTCAGTTCTACTGAGGCGAGCTGGTCGTCGGCCTCCAGCTGGGCTTGACTCCAGGCGTAGGCGAGCCGCTCACCTTGGCGCAGCTGGTCCAGGACCCACCACGCCATCGTCCAGAGTTGGTTGGTTACGCTTCCCTGCGCGTACCATTCTCCTGCCTGCTGGCAGAAGGGCAGTACGGCCAAACGTAATGAGCCGGCGTAGGCTGCGTATTGCCAGACCACGTTTGTGGGCAGAGGGACTCCCTCTTCGGGCTGGTGGTACCAGGAATAGCGCCACTGCTGGGCCTGCAGGCGCGCTAACCACTCCTCTGCCTGCGTTGGCTCTTGCAGAGGAGGTAGCTGCTGCAGCGCCAGGAGAGAGGCTTGGGCGAAGATTAAGGAGGAGTGCGTTTGGCCTTGTGCGTCAGCCAGCAGCGCAAGGTCATCGAGTGCGTCTATAAGACTCCCGAGTACCAGCTGGTGCTGGGCTAACCGCTCCGCTGGTGTGTCTGCGCTGATGACTACTGTTTCGGCCAAGGTGCGGCGCAGGAAAGCGAAGACGGCGTGTTTATCAACTAACTCTGCCAGCCGGTGGGGGACATCGTACAAATTGGCAATCAAGAGCAGGAGCCCATCGCCCATCTTCAGATTGGTCAGCACCCGCAGTCGCAACGCACGCTGCGGTCGATAGTGACCTAGCAACTTGGGAATGAATCCACCCCACGTGGGCTCGAACAAGTCACCGCGGGCTAACGCTCCTAGTATTTGCGTGAGCTCGCGGGTGGGCTCACAAGCGGCCACGTGCGTAAGCCACTCCGTTAGGTTGAGGCGGGCAACAAATACGGTTACGCAAGCCAATAGCAATTCTTTATCAGTGGGCGGGTTGGGCGGGGGCGCTGGGGCTACCCAACCCAGCTGTCGCGTAGAGCCCACTAGTTCTAAGCTCGTCCCGTAGGCCTGCAGCACACGGGGTAGATCGAAGAAGAAAGGGCGCAGCTGTGGTGCCTGTGGTACGGGAGTGGGTAATAACTCTGCCAGCAGCGTGTCGACAAAACTGGGATAGACAGGTTCGAGTACTTGCCGGGCCTTGCGCGCGTAGCCGGCGAGTACGGCCCGCAGCGAGTCGCCGGTAAAGTCATCAAATTGCGCAGCCGCCTGAGTAGAAGTGAACGACCCAAACGCGAGTCCCCCCGCGTTGACCACTACCCATTTTCCCGTGCGTGGGTGCAGGACGACGTCGCCGTAAAAGCCTGGCCAAGCCAAGCACTCGCTATGATTAAGGGTGGCGAGTAACTCGCCTAGCAAAAAGAGCGCGTCCAGATTAGACGGAATATCAAGTTCCCCTAAGGTTGGTCGAGGCGGCTCTGCGGGCACCGACGGAGGTGAGGGGGCAGTGGGCTCGGCCGGGGGACAAAACAGCCGCGGGCCGTATGCGATGGCCCACTCGCAGAGCCGGTAGTCAACTTGCTCGGGCAATTCCTCGGTGCTGCGCTGCATCAGCGCTTCAAACGTGACGCAGCGCTCGCTAGTCGTCTCGTCGATCGTAACGACGGGAGCAGATGTTACCGCGCCCGTTGCGGACAGCTGACCCTCTATCTCCAGCAATGCGTCGCCCGGCTGCAGGTGACAAACCTGCTCAAAACTCATACGATGGCTAATCATGGGAGCGGTGGACAGGATATGCTGGTAATTATCGGTTGTAAGCTTACAATGACTAGATGCCTTACTAAGTGGGGAAGCTTGCTTGGGAGTGGGGGATTTCTTCAGGGAAGTCTTTGCGGAATGAGAAGTCAAAATTGGGACTTCTACCGAACTAATAAAATACCTAATAGTGGGTATAATTAGGTAGGCGAAGCTATGTTAGAGTATAAGTGAGTATACCAAATGGGTGCTGCCTCAGGCGGCCAACTCAAGCGCAGTTGTGTGAGTACCGCTGATTGCTTCCGACTTGCTCGCAGAACTCACCACACCCCTTGAGTTGCCAAGCTCTTGTAGCAGTAGTTTCTCTTGCTTTCCCGCTTCTAGGTCCATGTGAAGCAAGTGCCTGCGAAAACACGCTAAAAACTAGAACAGGGTGCGCGGAAATAGCAAAGTCGTAGCCCAAAACGCCGCGCGTAAACCCTCGTGTTAACAAGTTCAAGTTGCTACTTAGCGAGTACTACTTAGCAATCTATTTAGGACTGCTACAGCAGATGAGCTAAATACCTATTCCGTATCTGCTGGGCCAGTCCCTGGTCTACGTCCCGGCCGGAGAGCAGCAAATCGGTGTACACTAGTAAAGGTGACGCTAACCCACTCGTGCTCGCTATTTTATGAAGTAGAAAGGGTGGAGCTAAAATTATCACCAAACCGGTTACCGGGTCGGGTATCAATCCCCAGTCAGGTAGGCAAGGACTGTAGAGGGTAAAGGAGGTGGGGGAGGAGCGCTTTTCCTGTAGCAGCAGCCGGGCCGCTGGCTCACCGCTCCAGTAGGCGCCCGTTACCATCGGCAACTGCCGCCACCGGATACCGGGCGGGGTAGCCCAGCGGTAGCGCTGGGGGCGTAGCGCCTGGCCATACTCTTGAACCCAGCGGGCCAGCAAGCCTTCGGTATCTAGTACGCGGCCGTTTTGCTCTTCCCTTACAAGCCCTTGCTGGCGTAGCTCAGCGAAAAAAGTGCTAACGGAGCCCAGCGCCACGCCGGCTCGCTCGCCTAGGGTGCGATAGGGAGCCTGCAGCAGCTGAGGCTCGCTGAGTAGGTGATACAGCAGGCGTAGCCCAACGGGGGGCGGATAGGTCGGGGAGGCGGGCACCGGGGTTTGGCCCTCGATGCATAGGTAAAGGCCTGTTGCCCGGATAAAGGCATTGCCGGCCGTATCTAAGTAGTTGATACCCCGCTGCCGGAGTGCTAGAGCTTGCGCAGGAGGTAGGTAGGGCGTGAGGAGAATAGTAGTTGGCGAAGTAGGCAAGCACTCACAAGTGGCGAACGTGTGTGAGTCGATACGGAGATGGCCATTACCAAGCCAGGTGATGGGGAGGCAAGTGCGCGCGGACAATGCCGCTGTCTGACTGGCGAGTAGGTGAGAAGTGTTCACGAAATGAGGACGCAGTTAGCCCGCTGAACAGCAGGCTGGTAGGGGCGATGAGAGAGCCGCAACAGGGCAGCGGGGAGCTCTTTACTTCTGGTCTTCCGCCGCAGTAAAGCGCAGTAAGTCAGATAATGATAGGCCCAGGGCTTCGGCCAGAGCGGCCAGAACTTCTAGTGTAGCACTTTGATTACCGGCTTCCACGCGTTGGATGGTAGGCCAGCTCAGGTCAGCCTCGTCGGCCAGCGCCTGTTGGCTAAGTCCTCGTTGCTTACGCAAGGTGCGCAGGTGCGCGCCGAAAGAAAGCAAAAGGGCCGGGTTTTTCACCCTGGCAAGGAGGTGGCAAAGACAAAAACTTATCCTATCGGATACGATATAAATTGGGGTGTCCGATTATCTTTGTTGAGGGGCAAAACCCGGCCCCTTTTACAACATGACAAACCAAAAACGCTGGTTGCTGATTCTTATCTGCGTGGTGTTGGTAGGTGGCGTAGTGGTAGCCTATCAGCAAGTACCGCGTATTCGCCTGCAAGGCACCTACTACCGAACAGGGGAGCCAACTCCCGGCTTGCAGCAAATTGAGATTACCCGAGACCGGTTCATCCTGCACCTGCCCGGCGCCGGCGCGCTAGCTTCCGAGTATGCCGTGGAAGACGGCCGAATTTACGTGGGCAGCCAGCCGAGTCAGTTCTACTTCACAATTGATGGGCTGGGGGTGATTAGTAATCAAGGGAATATGGGGATGGAGGGAACGTGCATTTTGCGGAAATAAGAAGATGATGCCACAACCACCAGTATCAGCCATCCCGCTCTTGGCTCAGGTGCAAGCTCCTACCGGAGCGATATGGTATGTACCGCAAGCTAGGCGGCACGGCGGTTTTTTGGTACAGCGCCGCTACGTAGGAAGTGGCAACCGCACTTATAGCGGAGGAGCAGGCTATGAGGGCTCCTTACATATCTATCGCGAGTTGGCCATTCCCTTACTTGTGCCCTATCTCAATCCTAATGCGGTGCAAGCCGCTGGGTTGGATATAACAGCCATTATGAACTGGAGTGCAGCTCATCCTGGGCAAATTTTTTCTCATCCTACGTACGCGTCTCTCTGCCTGCGTTGGGAAAATAATACGCATGGGTATACGGTGACAGCTCCACCTCTAGTCCCTTTACAAGCAGATGAGGTCCCATTTATTCCGTACACCTGCTGGCTTACAGGAACTACGTATTACCAGTTAGATGCTGCCGCTGAAGAACAAATATTCGCCGTTCTGCGAGCCCGGGCAGGGCTGCTACTTCATGGGCAAGAAATAGGACTGGAAGGAACTTGGCCTGGCTGGTATGTGACGGATATTAGCTTGGCGAGCGAAGTTCTAGCCGAATTAGGTCAGCAAGTAGCTGTCACCTGCAATCAATTATATTACGGCGTCTGGATATATCCTGCTGAACCAGGTTTCATGCACTGGTTGAGTCTGCATCCGATGGCTGAGGAGGCTCTAGGAGTTTTTCAGTGTCTACCCGAAAGCAATTGGCAGGTGCAAAAAAGTAGGACAATGACTGCTATGTGGGGCTATGGAGTAAGCTGGCCCGGTCGGGAGCCAGTATGGGACCAACTGGGTGAAAAGTACATATCCTTCGAGTATGGAACCACCCTGTGGCAAAATAAGGCAGTTCCTTATCCGAGTCTCCCCTTCACCCGACAACTACTTTCTTTTGAAGTGGCCGAAATGGAAGCCCCTTTAACCGAGCGTATTCCAACGCTTAAGGAAATTATTGATGCAGCAAAACCTTCTCGTTGGCAGCTGACGCAAGGACTAGGTTGGACGTTAGAAAAGCTTTTACAGCTTGAGCGCCATCCGTGGGAGTTAACTCTCGCAGAGATAAAGCAACTGGCTAGCAAGTTAGAAGTAGAAGAGAAGGGATTGGTAGCTAGTTTATGGCATGAATTGCAGGCATGGGAGTCAGCAGTGGAGCAGCAGAGAAAGACAAATGCTAATAAGGCACTGGCTGAAGTGAGAGAAGCACTAAGTAGTAGTTAGCAAGGGGTAGTAGAGAACGGCTCAGCTCATTCCCACTGCGGAGTTGTTAGGTCCTCATAGCGACCGTATTTCATTACGGAACGCACGGCAACATCTGCGGTACTGCCGTTTCGGTGCTTCGCAATGAGAACTTCTGTGACATCGATGGTCGAGTTGCCCTCTTCGTCGTTCATAATATGATAGTATTCGGGACGATAGAGGAAAATGACAATGTCGGCATCCTGCTCCAGTGCGCCTGACTCACGTAGGTCGGAGAGTTGAGGGCGTTTCGTCTTATCACGCTTTTCTACTTCCCGAGATAGCTGTGATAAGGCAATAATAGGGATTTCTAACTCCTTAGCTAATTGCTTTAAGCCTCGGCTAATGGAGCTAATTTCTTGCTCACGAATAGCGGCTTTGCTGCTTATCTTATCTCCTTTCATAAGCTGGAGATAGTCTACTGCCAGCCACTCAATATTTTCTTCGGCCTTAAGTTGAATAGCCTTTGCGCGTAGGGCACTGATAGTTAATTCAGTGGGGTCATCCAATAAGAGCCCCAGCGTCCGTAAAGATTCGACTTTCTCAGCAATGGCATATGCCTCATCGAGTTTGCCATCAAATAAGCCACGTTTCAGCTGGGAGGTACTGTAACCAGCTTCGGTAGCGATCAATTTGGTAATTAATTGTCGGGAACTGACTTCCAATGTGAAAATGGCGCCCTTTTTTCCGGTGCATGCAGCGTGTTTACCCACGGCTAATAAAAAGCTGGTTTTACCCATGCCTGGGCGTCCGGCGACAATAATCAAATCTGATTTTTGCCAGCCACCCGTGACTTTATCTAGTGCTGTTAAGCCAGTAGCTACGCCGGTGAGGCCTTGAGGAGTTGCAGCGGCTTTAATGATTGCCTGCACTTCAGCATCTAAGTAATGACCTACGTAACGCGGACGCTTTTCCTGTAGAACGCGTTGTAGACTATCCGCTGCTTGCTGCAACGCTGCGACGAGGTCAAATACATCGCTCTGCTTATCAGCAGCTCGTACTAGACCTTGCTGAAAAGTTGCCAGAGCTCTTCGGCGCACGTACTGCTCTTGTAAGAACCTGCAGTGAGTTATTATATGTGCCGCCCCGCTAATATCTTGTGTTAAAGCACATACGGCACCTTGGCCGCCAGCCGTCTGGAGCTTGCCGATTGCATCAAGTTTCTCAATAACTGTTAGCATGTCTACGGCATGGCCCTCCTGACTTAGGGCGCACATGGCGTGGTAGACAATTTGATGCGTGGGGTTATGAAAAATATCTGGGTTCGTACCCAAGGTATCCATTAACACGCGCAAGGCAGATGACTCTTGTAGTGCTGCCCCGAGGATAGCGGCTTCTAACTTCCGCGATTTTAGATCTGGGGCAAGGGTTGAGTTTGCGCTCATAGAATATAAGAATGCGTGTTGGCCTTTGCACGCAGATTTCCCTGTGATGTGGGGGTTGATAAGGCTTGTGGTAGTAGTAAAGCCCCCCGTTTGTTATCGTTGTTGAGGTAGGTGGTAATCCATTTGGACCAAGCAGGTAATGAACGTCTTACTTGCCTAGTGCGAGCGGTGTCTAGCATCTGCTGGCGATATGTCTCAATATCCACGTGGCCATAATTATTCGTCCGTAAAATTTGAGCGAACGCTTCTTTATCAACTAGTGGGCTCTGGTCGGCATTATACTCCGTCAGACTAGTAGGTGGACTTGCTCCAGGTAGCTGCTGACTAGTTTGGCCAGTCCATGCTTCAGCCATCGTTCGTTCGTACGGTCTTCTTGTTTCTTGTGGTATAGCTACTCTAGTACTGTGTAACGATGAGCGAACATTTTCCAGGCTATTTGACTTAGATTGCTCCATTGGCTTTACAATAGGCTGGAAAGTAGAGGCTGTATTGTTCAGGGTAGTAGTAAGCTCATCATGTGGCGTAAGCTGGTATACAGTTGGGCAATTTTTGTGGCCAGACTTGAAAAATAAGAGGCCATGCTGCTGCAACTTCGTTCGGGCCGAGATGAGCGTTTTCTCGGAAATGCCAATGCCGGCGCAGAGAGCTCCATTGGTATAGCCAAAAGGATTCTTCCAGCCTAGTCTATTGCATTCAGCCAGTAAAAAGTGGTAGAGAGTTGTCTCAGAAGGGGTAAAGTGCACCTGGGTATTAAGCTGCCAGAAGCGGCTCATCAATTTGAAGTAATCCATAAAACGGTAATGAGAAGGTGGGAGTGAAAATGAACTGTAGGCCATGGCTACGAACTCATCTTAGCTCTTTTTCCCGTTTTAATAGTGCGTTGCTGCCCTTGTAAGGCCTCCAGCACGTCGGTGCGCTTTAAGTAGGTACGCCCAGAAAGCTTGTGAAATTTGAGTAGCCCACGTCGTTTCCATTCGTGGATGGTTTGTGGACACACATCAAGCAGCTGCGCGGCCTCTCGGACGCTCAGGAGTTGGTCCTGCTCTGTGGCTAAAGGAGCGACGCCAGCAGGCGTCTGCTGGACTTCGCTGCGAATAAGAGCGCGTAGATCGTCGAGCAGTTGGGCGTATGGTACACCCGAGAGAATAAGTTGTTGCATGGCTTGCATGCTCCCTGATTTGGTGGAGCGATGCAAACCTGAGAAAAATTATAACCAGTTTTGATTGCTTGTATCAAAAATTGGCTATACTGGCGATAAAACTGGCTATAATGTGACGCTACTCGTCTGTTTGAGTATTTTGTTCGTTTTTCGATGATAGGCTTCACCAGTCTTAGTGCCTCTATAAGTATTTTGTATAAGCGAGATACTATATCGGTTGCCAAAAAAAGCATTCCTTTCATCATAAGTACCTCCTATCCATCCAGCCTCTTTGAGCGCTTGGTGAAAGCCCACTAGCGCGGATTTCTTGCGTTCTCCTAATATGAATGCTCCCTCGCTAATCAATCCCATATTCTCTGCGAGAATATCTATTTTGCTTAGTGTTTCCTCTGAAATGGAAAACTCATAGGGCTGAAGCTCAATTATGGGTAAATCGGCCACGTGAGTTATCTCTTCCGCTTTCTGCTTACTGAGCCAGAAAATAGCTCTTTCTAGCCTCTTAGAGAGTTGCGTAGTGTCTTGCAGAGTATCTAGTAGATAATTCAGTCCAAATGCATCTCGTAGTGGCGGATTGACTTTGAGCAATTCGTTCATGTAAAGTCCCACCTCTTGTAGTGGACATTGCAAGACCTGCGCTCGTAATGCTTCTGAGAAATCAGGATGATAAGGAGTTAAGCTTCCATAGTGATGATTGCGTTCTGCCAGACGCTGCTGAAATTTAGTGTCATCCCCACCCTGCTCAAAAAGCGCAGTACTCTTATCTAACAAAGCACAATGAATCGATTGCGTGCTCATGGCATGAACATCGCTTTGAATGCCCATTGCCCGCGCCACCTTACGAGCGACTTGTAGGAGCGCTTCCTCACAGCGTTCTAAATAAATAAGATTGCGTTGTTTTTCTTGCATACTTAGGAAAGGATTACTTTTCTAAATTACCGTGAGTTTATTGGTAGACCCGCGCAAATTCATTAAGAACGGTATCCTCCGTTACGTTGACGTAGCGGCTAAATGTTTTCAAATCCTTGTGGCCAGTTATTTTCATGAGCAATTCTGGCCGTAGCCCGTCCTCTAGGGCTAAGGTGACAAAAGTGCGCCGAGCTGTGTGCGTCGTTACAAACTCGTACTTCGGGGCCGTCTGGGTATGGCGTTTGCCGCCGGCATAGTGCGTACGTTCGGTGAGCGTATCAATGCCTGCTAGGGCGGCTAGCTCCTTTAAGTAGCGATTCAAGGTCTGATTAGGTAGAGGTCGTAATGTGCCAGCCGTCACCCGAGCCAGCAGCGGACGAGCTTCAGGCCGGATGGGTAGGGTAAGCGTATCACGCGTTTTTTGCGTGGTAAGGCGCAGACGGTCGGCTTGGATGTGCTCCGGTCGTAAAGCAGCCACATCTGAAAAGCGTAGGCCGGTATACACTCCTAGCATGAATAAGGCGCGCGCATTATCAAGCGTGTTTCGTTGGCTTAGGTCGAGTGAAGCAAGCGCATGGACCTCGCCGCGGGTGAGGGTTAAGATATCGGGCTCCCGGCGCTGCCAGCTTATCTTCTTGAAGTCGGGCCGTACGGGATGGCCCTGCTCCAACGCCCAGGCAAGAAAGCACTTCAGGATAACCAGGTTTTTGCGTACTGCAGTGTCACGCAGCTGGCGCTTGGTGAGGAGGTATTCCGCCAAGCGCTGGGAGAAGGCACTGCCTACCGTGTCGAAGGCGACGGGCTGTTTACTCAGGGTTTGGAAGTCGCGCAGGTGCCGTAGCGTGGTGCGGTAGGTGCGTAGCGTGTTCGGCGTATGCGTCAGGGCGCGGCCAGCTATCCACTCGGTGAAGATGCCGAGAAAGTCAAGCTTGGTGGTAGTGGGGATAACCTCCGGCTCGAGTGGGGCAGGGGTTATGGCTTCCTTGAGGTGGGCGGCAGTAGGTAGCATGCCAGTCGCGCGGTGCTGGCTGTAGCAGGCCAGTAGCGCCGCTTCGGCGACCTCGAGCGCGTCATTTATATTCCCATTCAACTCATTGCCCCGGCCGCGTACTTGGGCCCGCTGGTCGGCTTTCAGCCACTTACTAGGAAGAATGCTTAGTCCCGTATACAGCCGGTGCCGCTGTCCGTCGAAGGAAATGGAAGCAAAAATGGGAGTCGGTTTATCTGCGCCTGGAGCGTAGAGTAGAAAGGAAACTTTAGCCATCGTGTCGAGTAGGTGTTGCCACTGCTAAGCTACACCAGAGCTGTCCGATGTCGGACAGTATATCGGACAGTTTAGGCGATTTAGACCTACTTATGCAGATAAATACCGACTAGTTACTTTTTGAAAAGTGCCTTTTCTGTTGAATTAGGCTACTTTTGCTAAGTCTTTGTCGGGGAGGAATAGAAAGTTCGATTCCAAGTGGGCCCACTGAAACGGCCTTTACGATAGCGTAAAGGCCGTTTTTTATTTTTCGCCTCCGGTATTGTCCCCTGTTTTTTATATCTGAGAATTAAAAACCGTAGTCAACAATCAATAAATACGCTGGCTTAGCATCGATGAGCGCTACCCGAGCGTGCTGTATGACGACGGCCAGGTACTGGTGGCACTCGTGGGCGCGCCCACGGGGACTGGTGTGATGGTGAGCAGTGAGGGCCGTGGTTTCAGAAATGGGTGCGCCCCGTGTGCATATCGGCGCAAAGCGTACACAAAACGACAAATAGTGTATATGAAAAAGCCCCAACTGGTAAGGTCGGGGCTTTTTTATGTAGAGATAGGGCTACATGCCTCAAGCCGTTAGCTATTACTTGGAGTCTTCAATTTACAAATTGAAAAGATTCTATGACTTTTCTGAAAATTGGTCGGTAGTAAACTATCTCATCAGTGCCGCAAACCATCATGACAGCATAAATACGACCTAGCTTAAAATGGGCGTAATACTCTATTCGCATAGCTGAGCTAGCATATTCTGCAACTATGTAATAAAAACTTTTGCCGTTGATGTAAGCAAGGTTTCTCTTAAATATGCGAGCCCTACCGAATTTAGAAGGAAACATTTCCAGCAATTGACTATCAGTGCGCTCTTCAAATGCGGAGGCGTCTGCATCACTAGGTATTGATGGCGAACTTTTGACCCACACACCTATTGATTGCCCTCCTGGCTGGCCATGTAATCAATGCCAACATCTCTTTTGAACGTAGAAGTGAAATACTTAGGCGTCTCTATTTTATAGGGGTAGTTGGGGCTCCTATAAATAGACTGCGCATGTGCTGACTGAGAGATAGCCAAAGCCGCCAAGAGGCAGAATGAATTTTTTATGAAGTAAATATATAATATATTAATTATATATTTACCTTTTACACTAACATTCTTTTATTAAGCTGTGCTCTAGTAAGCCGCGCCGTCGGTTTTGATGAGTTGATTTTGAGTGGTTAACTAAAAAGCCCCGACCGCAAGGCCGGGGCTTTTTCATGTCTCTGGTTTCTCAATCGGCTTCGCCAGCGGCCGGCATGCCAAGGTACTACTTCACCCGAAACAGCCGGTAGCACACCTGGAACACCGCCCCGCCGCCGGCCTTCACGCCAGCCAGCGCCAGCAGCCACAACCCAGCCGCTGCTGGTGACCACTAGGATGCCGAGCAGGCCCGCGCCCGCCGCGTAGCTGGTGAGGTACACCATATCGGCCGCGTGCCAGAAGTCGGTGACGAAGGCAAACACCGTGGTGCTGCCTAGGAAGCGCGGTACTGGAGTTCCTAACTCCCAACTCCCAGCTTTATACTTATTGAGCCAGGAGGTGCGGGCGTCGAACCACGGCCCTAGGCGCTCGAAGATGTCGTTACCGGCTTGGTGGGTGAGCGTATCGACCGCCGCTTTGGCGACGTGAGCCAGGGCCAGCAGCAGCACGGCGGCCGGCCAGTAGAGGCAGGATAATGCCGGATTCTCCATATCGTACAACATGAATTAGCTTTTAGTAAGAAAATGGGCAGGATGCTGCCGCTTATTCTTTGCGCGTGCCCGCCCACACCAGCAGGCATGTGAGCGACACGACGCCGTAAATGATGACGGCCATTGGGCCGATGAAGCGGTAGATGGGGTAGCTCAGGGCTGCCCAGGCGGCGGCGGTGATTAGGTACTTGGTCATGGCAGAAAAGAGGTTAGGTAAGCTGAGCGTAAGCAGTAGCGAGCCGCTTATCGTAATTGAATTGCTTGTAAGCTGGGCCGTTGTAGTAGTAGGCGAGTACGCCCCACTCCTTTTTCTTCAGCGCCCCGGCCATCGCCGGCTTGCTCTTGATGAAGCGCAGCATGGCCGTCACATGGTTGGCCTCCGACACGCGGAAGGCTTCGACCATCGCCTCAACGGTGGGGTAGCCACAGGCCTGCGCATTGAAGCCCATCATCTGCGGCAGGCCCCAGCTGGTGGCCAGTAGCGCCGCGTGCGCATCGAGGCGGGTAGCAGCGTCGAAGGCCAGGCGCTCACGGGGCTGGCCCTCGACGAGGTTAGCCTGGGTGATGCGCCAGTCGCGGAGCAACACCTGCTGGGCGGGTGTGGGCTCCTTCGCTTTGCCAGCCTCCGTGATGCTGGCCAGCAGTGCTTTTGGCAGCAGCCGTTTAAACTAGGCTGGCTCGAATTGAATCAGCAGGTAGCCAGTCTTGGCATCGTAGCCCGAGCCGCCGGTTTCTACCTGAATGACAGCGCGCACGGCGCGGGGCTCAAAGTCGGCGGCGGTGGCCGCTGTGGCAATTTGTTCGGGGGTGAGTTTGGTCGCCATCAGTTAAACCAGGTTTTGGACGGCCTTCTTTTTGCGCCACAGAAAGAAGAGGTAGCCTGCGCCCGCCAGCAGCGCGAGCCCCACGGCCGTGGCGGCTACTTGGCCGGCGGGCTTGGCCAGCTCTGCCTTCCAATCGCTGGCATGCTGGGTGGTCGCCGTTTGGGGCAGCGTGTTGCCGTTGCCGCGCACGGCGGCCAGGTTGCCGCCACGTAGGAGCGCGTTCTGCGTGGAGCTATCGCTGGCCACGATGGTGGGGCCGGCTTTCTTCTCAATGACAGTGGCCGTGGCCCCGCCACCTAGGGCGGCAGTGGACTTCTTGCCAGTCTGCTGATTGGTCTGGTTGCCGGCCACCACGTTGAAAGTGCACCCCTTACACTTGCGCGGTATGTTAGGAGCTGCGGCCTGCTGTGTCAGGGGTTGCGCGGCTGGCTGCTTGCTCCGAAATGGATTGAGCTTGTGCCAGAACGCCGTGCTGCGCCCAGGCTGCGCGCCGGTTGGCGGCACCGCTACCACGCTATCGAGCGCACGCTGGCCACCGTCAGCTAGCAGTGGGGCGGGCGCCTGGCCGCGGCGGCGGCGGGCGTCGAGCTTGCGCTGGGCGGCTGGCGAAAGCTTCGGGATGGCCTTGGCCGAGTCGGGCTGCCAATAGCTGATGCTCTCGCGCTGAGCGGCTTGCTGCTGGGGCGAGTACTGCGGCAGTGCTTTTTGGGCGGCGCAACTGGCTAGGACCAGGCCGATGCCTAGTAATAGGTAATGTCTCATTTGCAGAAAAGAGGTTAGGAAGTGGCAGTAGGGTCGGTAGCCGGGTCGGCCCCGGCGGCGGGCGGCGTGTCGGTAGCTGGCTTGGGCTTGGCCTGAATCGAGTCGACGAGCAGCGGCCCGAGCTTCGAGCTGAGCAGCCAGGTCAAGGCCATCTTGAAAATGTTGGCCGCGCCCTCCTCCTGCACGCGCAGGGCAATCATCTTCTCGACCACCTTGCGGGCCTTGGTGGTGAAGAGCCAACCGAACACCAGGTCGGCCATCCAGTCGTAGTAGGAGTAGGAATTGATGGCATTGCGCACGATGGCCATCACGATGATGGTGTTCATGATGATGCCGCCCAGGCGCTGGAATTCACTCCACTGGAAGCCGATGCCCTTCAGTTTCTTGCTCACCTGGTAGCCGTAGCGGCCGTTGGCCAAGTCTAGGAAGAGCAGCAGCAGGATGGCGCTGGGCGGATTCCATATCCAATGGCTGCAAAAAGCCGTGAGGCTGGTCACGGCCACGCCGATAGCCAGGCCTTTGAGCGCGCCGCTGGTATAGAGTTGCACGCCGAAAGCACCGCTCAGCAGATCGCTGCCATCCCGGAAGCCGAGCAGCTTAGTGGTTTCGCGGAAGATGACGCGGAAAGGCATTAGCGTTGGTGGTAAGTAGGGAGCGGCTGCTCGCGGTCTAGCTTGGACAGAATGGCTTCGCGGCGTTGCTTGGCGGTGGGGTAGGCAAACCAGGGCACCGGGGGCTGCGGGGCGGCTTGCTCATAGCGCGGTCGCTCTAGGTTCGCAGTGGGCTGCCAGCGCTCGGCGGCGCTCACGGGCTTATCTGGCGCCGGATTGAAGCAACGGGCGGTCTCTAGTTGCTGCTGCACCTCGGCATGTTTTGGCTTAGGCAGCGCGGGCTTGATGCCGAGCGCCTTATTGGTGTGGTAGCGGGCGCCGGCGCGGGCGCTACGCTCGGCGCGTTGTTCGAGGGTCAGCAGCGTAGACATAGACCTAGGAGTAGTAAGCAAAAACATTAGCGGCGGTAGGGGTCGAAACTTGGGCGGTCGTCGGGCCGGCGAATGCCCTGCACCACGACGGACGGGGCGCGGCCGGCGGCCGGCGCATCGTAGCAATTGGCCTGCGGATAGAAGCTGCCGAACTCGGCGCCATTGGCCCTGAGCCATTTGGATAGGGCCACCTCGTAGGTGAGCGCGTCACCGTCGTAGATATTGGCTTGCCGGGCCAGGTCGCGTGTATCGACGGCCTCGCTGTACTGGCTGGTTTTGCGCACCATGCTGTTGCTGGTGGCCGTGGTTTGCGAGAAGGGCAGGTAGTGCGCCATGGTCGCGCAGGCCACGACCGCCACGGCTTTGGTACGCAGCGTGCTCCAGGGGAACACAAGCGGGGCGGGACTAGCCAGCGGCGCATTGCGCTCGGCTTCGACTAGGCGCAGCAGCTCATTGGTGAGCGCATCGAGCAGCAGCGGCCGCAGCCGAGTGCGCTGGGCAGCCAGGATATGGGGCCGCAAACGGTCCATTTTCAGCGACTCAGCCAAGTCGGCGTGGTCCTTAAAATCAGCCTTGCTGAGTAGCAGCAGTTCCATTGGCGGCGGGCTTGGGAGCGGGCGGGCCATCGACTTGGAGGCCAACCAGCGCTAGTATCTGTTGCTGGCTCATGGCGCCGAGTACCCCATTGGCCATTAGGGGCGAGAGGGTGTTCAAGGCCTTGAGCGTTTTCTGGGCTTCGCTTTCTTCGTCTGCGCCCTCCACCACGGAAGCCAGGCGCAGGTTGTCAATCGAATAATCACCCGACGGGCAGAGCGGTGCGTCGGGTTGGTCGGGCCATTGGAAAGTGCTGAATACGGCTACCAGGGTGCGCTCGATGCTGCGCTGGTTGGTGTTGACCACCATGTTTTGCACGTAGAGCGTGGCGTCGTTGAACTCCTGCTGGGTGCCCAGCTTGCCGGCCGTGGCCTCACCGTAGAGCAGCGAGGGAATCTGAAATACGGCCCGGATATCAGCCTTCAGCATTTTCCCATCGGTGGCGTAGCACTTGCTGGCATCGGGTGCCGAGATGGTTCTAATGGTCGGCTCAAGCTCCTTGCCATCAGCGTAGAGCAGCATAATGCAGTCACCGTCTTCACCCACGAAACCGCCATACTTCAATGGCCGGGCCAAAGAGGCTAGCGTACTCGGGGCCTGACTCGTCACGGATAGCCGCGGCCGTGCGCCCGGTGGCCTGCTGGCCATTAGCCTGCATGGCATCGAGCACGTCTTCGTGCAGCTGCCGAATCTCGCGGGCCAGGATGGGGGCGAAATCACTCATAGTTGCGGCTGGTCAGCGGGTAAGCAGATGTTGAGCCCACCTTTCGGGGTGAGGTCGAGGTAGAGGCCCACACCATCGGCGTTGCGGTCGAACTGGTTGAAGAGCACATCGGCCGGGCGCACGAGCTTGACGGCCGCCACGTCGGGGTGCTTCGACAAGGCCGCCACCAGGCGCGCGGCGGCATCGACCATCTCGGCCACCCTAGGGGTGCGCACCTCGGCCGAGTCGGCCAGCTTCGAGGGAATCAGCAGTAGCAGTAGGCGCGAGTAGGTAGTGCCCGTCATCACCTGAAACTTATTGACGTTGAAGCGGAAGGGCATCTTGTCATCGAGGTACACGATGCGCATGGCGGCCGTGGTCTTATCCAGCTCGATGTTGGCCAGCTCCTGCTCCCCATGGTAGTAGAAGCAGCCGGGCAGCACCTGCTCGGCGCAGGCCTGGAGAATGGCGTGGGGTAGTTTCATCGTTCGTAGCGGGCGGCTTGGGTGCGGTAGTGAATGGGTTCGGTGCCGGCGGGTAGCGGCTGGCTGGTGGTGTGCCAGGCCTGGCACGTGGGGCAGTAGTAGGCGCGGCGGTAGTGCTCGCTGGCCAGCACCAGGGCGCGGGCCTTGGTGGGCTTGTGGCAGATTTTACCGCAGGAGGCGAGCGCTTGCATGGGTGGGACTACTTGCGCTCCTGACGCTTGTGGAGCTGATAGCGGTAATAGGCCTGGTGATTCTCGAACTCAATCATCGTGTTCACTTCGCCCCAGCTGAGGCGGAAGAAGTAGGGCCAGCGGGTTTTGTCGCCAGCGGCCAGCGCGTTGACCACAGCCAGCGCATCCCATTCAGCCACGAGGGCTTCGAGGCCGGCGGCTTTTTCATCTCCACTAAGGGGAATGCGCTTGAGCTGGGCGGCGTGGCCACGGCAGATGAGGTCGTACTGCTCAAAAAAAAATCAGTGATAGGCAGCGCCTCCTCGAGCGTAGCCTGGCTGCACACCTTCTCGGCAAAGTCCTCGATGGCATCGCTGTCGTAGTCGCCACCGACATAGGCCGGGTAGAACACGATGGCCAGCGTGCGCAGACGCTTCTGCATCATGGGCATCGCGGCGTCTTGCAGCACCGCACCTAGGTCCGTGGCCTGACCGAAGCTGATGATGTCGAGCGAGGTGAGCACGGGCAACTCGTGGCCATGCAGCACACCAGGCAGCGTAAGGGTAGCTGGTAGCTTGAAGCTTTCGAAGTCGGGCACCGTGCTGGCGGCGAAGTCGAGCACAGGCAGCACCTGCTCGTTAACGAAGAGCCACGGTAGATTCATCACCTCCAGCGGGCTTAGGTCCACAAACACGCTGAGGAAGTTGTACACGTCACTCTGCTCGGGTAGCTCAGTGAGGCGCATAAACTGCCCTAGGGTCACCTTACCCCAGCTGGTGGGTAGGTCGAGGATATTGGGTAGCGTCTGCATTAGGCGGACTCCTTCTCAAGTTGAGTGGCCTCCCACGCCTTGCGCGTCTCGGGGTGCACATGGGGCGCATCGGGCCCGAAGTGCTTGGGAAATAGCTCGTCGAAGTGCTGGAGCGGCATGACCTGCTTGAGCTCGTACACGCGGCCATAGGGCGAGTCGAGGAAGGCGCCCAGCGAGTCGAACACCTTCTCGCCGGCGGCACCTGGGTCGAACACCCGGAAGCTGATGTACCAATCATCGGAGCAGCCGCCCTCCACCTGACGGCCCGTCATCGTCAGGCCGACAGTGTGAAAGACACCTCTGTGCCTGAGGCTGTTGGTGTCAATGATGAACGGCACTTCGAAGCCACCGAGGCGGGCCACGCCTTCGGGGCCACCGAATAGATTGTCCCACAGCACCGACGGCATGGGTACCGTGCAGGTGGTGTCGGCATAGATGCGGTGCAACAGGTAGCCTAGCTCGCGCGCCCGCTCTTCAAAGCGGGTGCTGTTGCACTCGGTCACGTCGTCGAGGATGCGCGCGTCACCGAGCAGCGCGTAGAGGGCGTAGTACTGGCAGCCCCAGGGGAAGGGCTGCGGCGTGTATTGGAGGTACAATTCCATTAGGCGGGGCGAAAGGATTGGTAGGTTGTAATTGGCTTGGGTGGTGGCGGCTGTAGCTCTAGGCGCATGCGCATGGCCATCATGTCGGAGTAGTCGGGCGAGTGGCCGATAAGCTCTTTCACATCATCCTTGCTGATGATGCGCAGCTTCCCGTCCTTGTCCATGTCATGCTGTTTGACCGCGCCTAACTCCTGCATGATGGCCTCACGTTGCTCGGTCGTGGTGGCCTGCTCCGACACGTACATGCCCGCGCTGTTGATGCAGCCAGCTAGCAGGAAGTAGCACTGCGCCTTGAGGTTCTCGTAGTTCTCAGGCTGCGGATTGCGGCCTTCGCGCCGAGTCTTCTCGATTTCCTCGAGCGAGGGCATGGCCCGCGACTGGTTGACAAAACCGATGGAGCCGGGCAGCGCGTCCACTACGCCACCGCCCACGCCATCTTCGTCGATGACGATGCGCGACATCGGCACGTTATGGGTGTGCGCCAGCCCGCGAATGACGGCCACCAGCTCAGTGGTTTGCTTTTATCCATGGTCACGACGTTGACCAGCCGCAGGCCTGACCATAGGCCAATCACGGCTTTATCAGCCCCGAAGCGCGCCACGTCGGCCGTGATGGCTGGCTGGCCGGTAGTCACGAAGCTGTTGGGAAACAGGTCGCAGATGCGGTCGTAGCTGATGAGCGTGGCCGGGTCACCGTCGTACTCCCAGTTGCCGCGTAGCAGGCGCTCGATGCTGGCCCGGTCGAGCGTGAGCAGCGACTCGCGGTAGCTGGCGGCGGTGTACTTGTTATCCGAGAGCAGCGATTGCACAAAGCGCCGATAGGGCTTGAGAGTGCCGTCTTTGCTCGGCTTATAGAACGTGGCATAGACCCAGTTCTTGGCCGGGTTGCAGCTGCCGAGCATCTTCGGTACGAGCCTCTTAGTTACTGAGCCGCAGCTGTGGCAGTGCCACTGATTGGCCTCGCCATTGGCATCGTAGCTCAGTACTTGGTTACCCGGGTGCTCGCCGGCCGGCTGGTTTGGGCGGCCGCACTTGTGGCAGTAGAAGCCTAGGCGGTAGCGAATACGAGACTTTACGATGCCCCAGGCCTTGGCCACTATCTGGTTGCACTCATCGACAAAGGCGAAGGTGATTTCCATCGAGCCGAGACTATCGAAGTTCTGGTCGCTGGGATACTGAAATAAGTCTTTGAGAAAGATGACACTACCATTGTAGAAGCTGACCGTCCCCGCCTGCTCATTGTACTTGTAGTGGGCCGTGGTGAGGCCTTGCTTACCCATCACCTCGAACAAGGTCAGCAGCGTGGTTTCTTTCAGGTTCTTGAGTTTCGCCCGGCCGATGAGTCCACGGGAGCCAGCATACTTGAGGCAGTTCTTCAGCACCCAGTAGGTACCCAAAGCAGACTTGCCACCGCCAGCCCCGCCCCCATAGAGCAGTTCGGTGGTGGCGGCGTCTTCGAGGATGTCGAGCGCTAGCGTCTGCTTGATGGTCAGCCTCATGCGACTTCAGCCCCCTTCCCCTCATACGTTTTGACTTCCTCCCACACAATGCCCATGGAGCCGCTATGCTCCACCTTATCGACAAACATGCCCTGCCACTTGGCCAGGCGCTCCAGCGCGGCCAGGCGGTCGGGCAACTCGATGGCGGTGCCGAAGGCTGTCGGCTTGATGGACTTGGCTAAGTCGAGCACGCCCAGCTCATCGGCCTTCACTAGGTCAAGCTCCATGCGGTGGCGCTTGACTGCTGGGCCGTCTGCCTGATAGGTAGCTGCTGGATTCATCTCCAGTTCCACCTGTAGCCAGATGATGGTGTTTCGGCGGTCGTTCTGGCGCAGACTGTGGGCGAGCAACTGCTTTTCATCAAGCACTTGGCGAGAAGCTACTCGGTTCTCAAAGCTGTATTGGTATTCTAGCTCAGCAATCCATTCAATAAGAGGACGATGCACTTTCGTGGTCTCCTCATATTCCACTTTAGTGAAGAAGTCGGAGAGGTTCACGCGACCCACGGCCGACCAGTGCGAAGCAATCTCCTCGGTGCCCATCGCAGCCTTAGCCAAAGCCTGCTCGATGGCGTCGCGCACCTTAACATTTCTTAACAGGCGACTGGCCTGCTGGGCGGCAGTTTTGGCGCTGTAGCCGGCAGCAATAGCGGCCCGCGTGGCGTTCAGAGACGGGTCGCCACAGAACGCCCCCACGAAGCGCTTATGCTTCGCGTCGAGCTTGGGGGTGGCAGGTTTTCTGGCAGCAGTGGACATTGCCCGAAGTTCCTGACCAGTTTAGGCGGCCACAAACGCGGGGTGCCAAAAGCGTAACGCAATGTCATTTGGCCGCCTGTCGCAGTAGATAACGCAACTGCACGGTGCTTATATTCAGATTCCGGGCCACCACGGCCCGCACGCGGCAGCTGGGCCAACTGGGGTGCTTGAGCGTGAGTTGCGCTACCTGCACGGCGGCACTGATCACCTCGCTGGCCAGGAAGGTGCGGGGCAGGATGGGGGTAGCAGAGCAGGTAGTAGGTATTATGTACATGGGGAGAGGACGGCAGGGGTGGCATAAAAGGGGGAATCGGATGAGCAGGGCGCGGCAGTGAGGGTATCGTAGCACTAAATGCGTAGTTATACCCGATTTTGTATTTATACTTATTTTACTAAATAATAGTACTTAGTTTATAAATACATGCTGCTGAACGTCGTAGATTACAGCCTAACTAGAGTAGCGCTCAGCGATATGGAGGTTTTTGTCAAGTTCCTGCAGTGGCTGCGTAGCAAGTCACCTGAAGACACCCAGTCGCCTTATATCCTGTGGCTGCGAGAAGCAGAGATAAGGCAGGAGTTAGAGGCATTGGATGACAACTTAGCCTACCAGCTGGCCCGGTCAGGATTGGGCTTAGCGGAAACGTCGGAGGGGATAACTGTCCCGGCGCAATAGCTTTAGAAGCGTTGGGATTAGGAGCATTATAAATCAGGGCGTGGTGATGGTGCGAATGGCTAATGCGATTCGCTTTGCTTAATGAAGCGGCTGGCATCGGTGGGGCGGTGGCCATGCTTGCGGGCCACGGCGGCGAGCGCCTTGGCGCAGGCCTCCGAGCAGGCCCAGGCCACGAACCGAGCCCCACGGCCATCGGTGGGCTCTACCACGCCGTAGCCCGCATCGCGGTGAGGCGGTGCGGGCTGGGGTTGGGAAGTACTGTCGGGTATATTCGCGGCCATGAAAAAACTCTTATTCTTGGGGGCGTGCCTAGTGGCGTTGGCTTCTCAACCAGTAATGGCGCAGACGGGTGGGGCGGACGTGGTAGTAGTGCGAATTGCCGATGGCTCGAATGCAAGTCAACTAGTTATCGTGCGTGGACCAGGCAGAAACGAGCGGATAGACCTGAGCAGCAGTATTAATAACAAGAGCTTAACCAGCACTGGTGAGGCAATTCAACAAGCTACTGCCAAGCTTTACCAGGAGGGCTATATCTTGAAAAGCACGTTTAGTGGCCAAGGGGGCTTCGTCTCAACACTGGTCTTTGTGAAAGAGAAATAGCCTGCGGGCTGGTTGGCATCAACTCGGGAGGCGGTGCGCAGCATCAGGAATAGGGAGTAGCGACAGCCGGCTTAGCAGGCGGCTGCCAGTAGTTGAGGGGCGCCGTGTACCACCACTGGTTGGACGTATCCGGGAAGGCATCGGGCAGAAAGCTCACGATGCGGGCAGCGTCGGCCTGGGTTTCCTCGCTGAGAAGCACTAGCCCGGTCAGTACGCCTTGGGTGACCTGGGCCAGGTGCACCTGAAGTAACTCGTGCTGGCGCTCGGCAGTGGCGGTGTCCCATTCTACGCGCCAGGTATCGACCTCTCGCTTGTAGGTGAGGTAAGTGGGGCGGATTTGGGCGATGCAACTGCGCAACCGCGAGACCTGCGTTACGATGGCTGGGCGCGTGTCTGCGTCTTGTAGCAGCACGCGCAGCTCCTCGTGGCCGTTAAGGCGGGTTTGGCGAAAAGGCTCCAGCAGCGTGGCCAACTCCCCGGCGTAGTAGCGCAGGCGAGCTACAGTGCTTTCGGCCGCCGTGGGTGGGCGCGGCGCGGCCTAAAAGAGATTGCCCTGGGCCACGTGTCGGCCAGCGTCTACGGCTACGATACGCTGGCGCGCTACGGCCCGCGGCTGCTCGAGGCCTGGGAGGTGGCGCTGGGCATCTGGGCAGCACCAAGTAGCACTTGAGCGGGGGCAAAAGCAAAACCGGGGGCAAAGCCGAAACTTGCCCCCGGTTTTTAAGAAAGTCGGTGCTGGAATATGCTGACTGCTTCGCTTCTTGCCCAGCCTATGGTTTCACTGTGAGATAATTAGCAGCATATTCCGGCAGCGTCCGGCAGAACATCGCCCCCAAGTGGACCCACCCTGACGCCTTATAAATGCCTTGAAATCAGATATTTATAAGGCGTTTTGTTTTGTTGCGGGACGGCTTGCGGGACAAAATTTCTGAACGGCTTTTTTCTGTGGGACAACCAGGTTAGGCTTTCTTACAAGAATGTTAGAAAGTTTTTTTGCCTTGTTATAAAAACGGGTCAAACTGCCCACCTAAGCCAAGGCTAGCAACCCCGGCAAAGGTAGCGCGGTCTGCCTTCGCCTCTAGGGCTTGCAGTTGAGCATACCAGCGGGTAGGCTTGCCCCGGTAGTGGGTTTTGCGGTTCTTGCCCTTGCTCATGTACGCATCTTCTACTTTGCGGTCAAGTAGGAAGGGCCGCACCAGCGCCCGTAGCCGGTGCGGGGTCAGCTGCGAATCATAGTACAGCCGGTGGCCGGGGTAGGCTAGGCGGTGGGCAAAGTAGCCGGTGCCCCCGTGTAGGTAGAGCACCGTAGCCGGCTTGCCCGATATAGGACAGTGCATCCGGTAGCGGCCGGGGCGGTGTTCGTGGCTGGGCAGCGCCTCCAGCGTCACGTAGTAGTCTAGGTCGATGGTTTTATCATAAGTGTATTTGAGCCGTATGCAGGGCTCGCTATCGGGCAGTATATGCACCTCCAGCGTAATGCGGCCGGTATTATTGCCGTTGCGGCTCCAGCTTAGCGTAGTGTTGTGGTAGCCGGGGCGTAGCAGGCCAGACTCGCGCAAGTAGGCTAGTGAGATGCTTTTTACTTCGTCGGTAGTATCGGGAAAGTTGGGGGTGCGGGCCCTGATTGTACAGCGTTTGCAAAAGTTGCCGAAATCGTTAGAGAAGATACGAAATAACAGGCGCAATAACACCAGCAAAAAGCCTCTAAAAGGTGCCTAGGGGCAACTTTTAAAGGCTTTATTCAAGCACGTAGAATGTACGGAGTTGTCGGGTTGTAAAGCCTGAAAATGTCAGGTTTTGTGAGGTTCGGTGGTGGCTATTTTAACAGGGCCGGTAGGCTAGGCCGCGTAGGCGTTTTCGGGCTCTAGGTGGCGTAGTAGGGACAGGGCCGTGAGGGTAGTGAGTAGCGGCTGCACCTGGGCGGCACGGGTGCGGCGGAACCGGGCGGCCACCTGGGCAGCCGTAACCGGGGCGGCGGCCTGGGCTACCACGGCCCGCACGGCTTGCATTTGCTGGGCTAGCTCGGCGGGCCACGGCTGGGCGGCGGCGGTGTCGGCAGCGGCTACGGCGGCGGGGCCGGTGGTGGGGAGGGCTAGGGCGGTTTGCTGCTGGCCGGGGGCTTGGTAGCCGGGGCGTAGGTAGCGCACGGTGCCGGCCTTCTCCTCAGCGGAGCGGGCGTGGTTGAGGGTTACGAGGCGGGCTAGCAGTTCGGCATCGGGGAGGGTGGTGGGCCAGCCGTAGGCAGCGGCCACGGCTGCGTCGAGGTCGTGGTGCAGGGACAGCAGCACCGAGGCTAGGCCCTGCTGATTGGTGGCTTGCTCTTTGGGGGTGAGGGGCTGGCCGGCGCGTAGCTGCTCTACCACGTTGTAGAGGTTAGTGAGGGTGAGGCCGGGGTGCTGGGCTTGCTGGCGTTTGCGGTGCGCGTCGATGGTTTCGGCTAGCTCGCGGATACGGGCCTGCTGGGCGGGCGTAGCATCGGGAAACGGGAACGGGTCAAACGTGCGGCTTTTAGCATATACAGAATCATTGCCAACACCTAAGAAACTGCCAGTAGCAAAAGCCCAAACCGTATGTATCCTACTTGAAATAATTCCAAGTGAATAGGCATCTTCTAAAGCAATAGCAATTAGTTTATTATCGGGAAGAATCTCAGCGTCTAAAAATTGAAACAGGCGATGTTTTGAAGTTTCAGGTGTTGCTATGTATCGTTTTAAGCCGGTTAGAGATTGGCGCATTTGTTCGTTAGAACGTCCAAAAAGCCACCAGTTTTTACGGCGAGATTCCTCGCGATTTTGGTCTCGTTCAGGCTTCACATGTTCATAAACATGCTGGTAAACCTTTGGAAACATCTTAACTACATCATGCTCAATAAGTCCGTTAAGGTCAATAACGTAAACATTCCTTGGCTTAGCAGCAAGGTCTTTGCCATTACGGTAGGGGCGCAGGTACTTAGTTATTCCTGGAATTTCATACAATCCTAATTCAATTGCCTTTTGTGGTTCAATAATAAATCCTGCTCCGTGCAGCTTAACTCCAGTGCTGGCTAAACCAGAGTTTGCTTTGAGCTGCTTTGCACTATCAAGCTTAGCTCCAATTGACAAGTCCGGTAGAATCTCTCCCTGTTGTTCCGTAAAAGTCACATCAGCTTCATCGTCGCCTTCAGGCACGGTTTCCGATTGCAGAATTAGTAGGCGGCCCAGCTCAGGAGCGGGGCCAGTAGGCTCGGCCACGGTTATAGCAATCCGCACGGCGGCCCCATCGCCACTATCTACCCACGGGTGGTCAGGTATGGCGAAGGTGAGGGTGAGCGGGGGGGTATCACCTTCCAAAAAGGGCTGCATTACTCGCCGGTTAAACGCCTGCTTTATGCTGTTTGTAGTAATAAAGCCAAACCGTTCCGTAGCGCCAGCTTGTACGGTTTGAGCCGCGTGGTAGTACATCACAAAATCAGCTGATTCAGGCACCTGTCCTTTGTAGGCTTTACGTAGCGCCTCAGTGTATCCGTCGCCTAGCACGTCACGTAGGCGGCTGGCCCCGATAAATGGCGGGTTGCCCACAATGAAATCAGCTTGCGGCCACTCGGCGGGGCGGGGGTTGGGGTAGTCCAGCACCACGGCGCGGGCGGTTTCGTCGGGCACGGCTAGGCCCGTGACGGGGTGCGGGCGGGTGGTGCCATCCCAGCGGGTAACGGGCTGGCCCTGGGCATCGAGGCGCGGCACGGGCGGGCCGTGGTGCAGGGCGGCATCCTGCTGGCGGATATTGTGGTCGTCGGTCAGCAGCGGTTCCGGCATTTGGGTCAGGCCGTGGGTGCGGATATGCCATTGCAGGTAGCCGATTCGCAGCACCACATCGGCAATGGCGGCGGCGCGGGGGTTCAGCTCCAGCCCTAGCAGTTGGCGCGGGCCTACGGTGGTGCCCCCGGCTAGGTCGAGTAGGCCGGTTTGCCCAAAACCGTTGATAGCGGATAGCACTTCGCCCTCCAGCCGTTTCAGGTGCTCCAGCGTCACGTACAGGAAATTACCCGACCCACAGGCAGGGTCTAGGATTTTAACCGACGTGAGGCGGTTGAGGAACTTCACCAGCTCGGCGCGGGCCTCTTTGTCTTTGCCCTCGTTTTGGCGCTGGGCGCTGGCGGCCTGGGCGGCGGCCCACTCGCGGCGCAAGGGCTCCAGCACGGTGGGCAGCACCAGGCGCTCGACGTAGCGGCGCGGGGTGTAGTGGGCCCCTAGGCGGTGGCGCTCTTTGGGGTTGAGGGCCCGCTCGAGCAGGGTGCCAAAAATGGCCGGCTCTACGGTAGTCCAGTCGGCGGCGGCGGCCTCGTGCAGCAAGGTGAGTTGGGCAGCCGATAGGGGTAGGGCCGTGGCCCCGTGGAATAGCTGCCCGTTGAACCTAGGCAGGCGGGCGGCCAGCGTGGGGGCAAAGCCGCCCGTGTCCATCGTGGCCCACAAGCTAGTTAGCGCGTCGGGTAGGTGCTGGCGTAGCGCGTCGGTGTCGTACTGCTTTAGCAGGCCTAAAAACGACTCTCGCGGAATCAGGCGCACATCTTCGGCAAACATGGTAAAGAGGCAGCGCATCAGGAACGCGGCCACCACTTCGGAACTGTGGCCGGCGGCCTCTAGCTGAGCCGATAGGGCAGCCAGTTGGGCGGCCAGCTTGCGCGTAACTTGAGCGGCGCGGCGGCTGGGGTCTAGCTCGCGGGGGTCGAGAAAGAGTAGCCGTAGCTGGGCGCGGGTTTCCTCACTAGCCAGGGTAGCCAGCGGCAACCGGAACCGTTGCGAATCGGGGAACGGTACGAACGAATCACCCACCCCGGCAAAATTGCTGTACAGGTCGAGGCAGTAGCCTACATCGGCCACCACTACAAACAGGGGCCGGGGCTCGCTGGCCGGCAGCGCCCGCACGTAGCCTAGGGCCTGCTGGCGGGCGGCCTCCATCATTTGCCGCCACTTGGCGGTGCCGCGCTGGGCGTGGCCCTTGCGGCGTTTTTCGGCGGGCAAGCCTAGCTGGGCTAGTTCGGTTTTGCTGGCTGTGTCGGGCGTGTCGGTACCTTGTTTGGTTTCCAGCACAAAGCAGCCGCGTTTGTAGAGGTCAATCCGGCCCGTACTCTTTTTGCTGGCCCCGTCATCAAAGGTCACGGCCCGCTCCAGCACGTAGGCATCCTGGGCGGGGTTGTCGGTGGTGGCATCGGGGCGGGGTACGCCTAGCAGGTCGCAGAGGTCGGTGAGAAACAGGCCGTAGTTGGCTCGCTCGGCACCGCCGGAGGGTTGCCAGCGGGCCGCAAATTCGGGGTAAGTCACAGGTGGGTAAGGAAGTCGAATAGGTTAGCAGCTGTAGTGCCCACTAAGGTAGCCGAAATTGTTAGGGAACATTCATCTTTTAGCTTGCTACTCGCCAACAGCCGAGCGATAGGGTATTCAGCTCCCAGTTCTTACTTTTATCATATGAAAAACAGCTTTACTCTATTCGGGCTACTAGTCTTTTGCTTTGCCCTCCTAGCTTTCCGGCCCTTCGCCTGGGTTCCAGTCAGCTTAGATAATCGTGTTTCGGTGCAGCTCCCGGTACAACCTCAAGAAACTGCCTTGCCTGCCCCGGCCAGGATGCTAACAGCAAAAGATGCCGTAGGCACCTACACCATCTTCACCTCGCCTTTGGGTGCGGACTTTCAAGGTGCCCGGCGTAAGGAATACTATGATTCTATTGTTGAGAGTTTCCTGAGTAGCGGAAACGGAAAACTAGTAGGTCGCTCCACCTTCCAACTAGGTGGCTACGACGGGGTTGATTTCACGGCTAAGGTTATGGGGCCCGATAATCAGCAGTCTATACTGCTCTTTGCTCGCTGCTTAATTGTAGATAAAAGAGCCTATGTACTACAGCTCATACCTACTGACAGTGGTAAAAGTGACGAAGCTCAGCGCAAACCGTTCTTTGAATCACTGACCCTAAAGCCGGTAACTGAGTAGCCAAAATTTTTAGGGAACACTCATCTGCTAACCGGCTGGCCTTATTCTAGCAGTTTGGCAGTGTTACGGCTGTTGGCCTTGCGCTGCTCTGAAGTGCCACCGATATGTATTGTAACCTGTGTGGGCCCCTTTTCTTCGTCGGTAGCCAGGGCGGTGCGTTGCAGCTTCGGGGTCACGAACTCAGCTAGCTTCACGTAGGCATCTATTATAGTCTTTGCCAGTCAGACCGTCGAGCTGGGCGGCCAGCTTTTCGGCGTTAGCCCCACTCAGAGCAGCGGCAATGGTTTCGCGGGCGGCGGTGGCCTTGTTGGCGCTGCCTTTGGGTCGGCCGGTGGGGTTGCCGCTGGTGCCGGTTTCGTAGGGCATAACGTTGTTTTTTATTGCTCTTTACAAGGCGGCGTCGGGTAAACTTTTGGGATGGCCCCTCAAAGTTCTAAGTAACTCAAGTTGCGGCCTAGCTCTACTGGGGGCTCAATCCAATAGTCTCTGTGTGCACGGCGTATTTGTAGGAGGTTAGAAGTCGGGGCTGCTGCCTATTGCGCTGGATGAGGTGCTTCACGCTGCGGCTTGTTGGTTCGATTAGTTGAAATCATTACTAACCCCTTTGATTGTCGTTATCGGCCCCGCATGGGGGTAGGGGACCTTTGTGGTGTAGTTCGTTGGCTGGTGCAGCCAGCGGCGAACGGGCGGCGGACTGCTATTTGGAACCGCCGCTTGGGGCTTGCTGCGGTTTTGCAGCCAACACTAAATAAGGTTCTCTATGTCAATTAATCAACCAGGAAATTTTACTGGCAAAGTGGCTTTTGTCACGGGCGCTGGCACGGGTATTGGCCGGGCCACGGCACTGGCTTTTGCGCAGCAGGGCGCTAGCGTGGTGGTGGCCGATATTTCGGCCGAGCACGGCCAGGAAACCGCCCGCCTCGTCGCCGAAGCCGGGGGGCGGGCGTTGGCAGTAACCTGCGACGTGCTGCGCGCGGCCGATATTGAGGCGGCGCTGAAGCAGACCATCGACACGTTCGGCCGGCTGAACTACGCCTTCAACAATGCGGGCGTGGAGCAGGAGAAGATGCCGGCGGCCGATATTGAGGAGGAAGAATGGGACCGCATCCTGAATACGGATTTGCGCGGCGTGTTTCTGTGCATGAAGTACGAGCTGCCGCTACTGCTCAAGCAGGGCGGGGGCGCCATCGTCAACACCTCGTCGGGGGCGGGCGTGAAGGGTATTCCCGGGCAGGCGGCCTACTCGGCGGCCAAGTTCGGCATCATCGGCCTCACCAAATCGGCGGCCCTGGACTATGCCAAGCACAACATCCGCATCAACGCCGTGTGCCCCGGCTTCATCGATACGCCCATGATGGACCGCTTCAGCGGCGGCACCCCCGAAGGCCGCGAAAAAATCGAGGAGCAAGAGCCCATCGGCCGCGCCGGTAAGCCCGCGGAAATTGCCAGCGCCGTGCTGTGGCTGTGCTCCGACCTAGGGGGCTTCACCGTCGGCCACGCGCTGGTGGTTGATGGCGGCCAAACGGCCTAGCACGCGCGGGCTGAATACTATTCTGAAAATTACGCAACTTGCTATGCCGCAACGCACTGATAACCTAGGGCCGGCTCAAAAGCCCGCGTGGAACGCGGTATTCGCCTTAGCGTTGGGCGTGGCCGGTTTGATTACCTCGGAGTTTCTGCCCGTTAGCCTGCTCACGCCGATGGCCCGCGACCTAGCCATCACGGAAGGCGTGGCCGGGCAGGCCATTTCGATAACGGCCGTGGTGGCGATGTTCGCCAGCCTGCTCATCGCCGTGGTGACCCAGCGCCTGGACCGGCGCTGGGTACTGCTGTCGTTTTCGGTGTTGCAGGTTTTATCGAATGCGCTGGTGGCTTTCGCGCCTAATTTCCTGGTGCTCACCATCGGGCGCGTGCTGCTGGGGCTGGCCATCGGAGGGTTCTGGGCCATGTCGGCGGCCGTGGCCATGCGCTTGGTGCCGAGTAAAGACGTGCCCAAGGCACTGTCTACCATTTTTGGGGCCGTGTCGGTGGCCACGGTGGTGGCCGCGCCGCTGGGCAGTTTCCTGGGTGGGCTGCTGGGCTGGCGCGTCGTGTTTGGGCTGGCGGCCGGGCTAGGGGCGCTGTCCTTCACCTGGCAGGCGCTGACCTTGCCCGCGATGGCGCCCGACCAGCCGGCCGGCCTGGGCACGCTGGGGCGGTTGCTGAAGCGGCCCCACGTCACGCCCGGCATGCTGGCCACGCTGTTTGTCTTTATGGGCTACGCCACGTTTTTTACCTACCTGCGGCCTTTTTTGGAAACTGTGACCGGGGTAAATGTCAATGTCTTAACCACGATTCTGCTGGGTTTTGGGCTGGCTAACCTGGCGGGCACGGTGCTGGCCCGGCACTTGCTGACCCGCAACCTGGCCCGAACGCTCACGCTCATGCCGCTGCTGATGGGCGGCGTGGTAGCGGGGCTGGTGCTATTCGGCCGCCAGCCGGTGGTGGCCTCGGTGCTGGTGGCTTTCTGGGGCACCACGTTCGGGGTGGTGCAAGTGGGCTGGCCCACCTGGCTGACCCGCACGCTGCCCGACGAAGCCGAAAGCGGCGGCGGCCTGCAAGTCGCCACTACGCAATTGGCCATTACCATCGGCGCCGCCCTAGGTGGGCTGCTCTTCGACCTGACGGGCGCGGTTGGGGTGTATATCGGCAGCAGCGTGGTTACGCTACTAGCCGCTCTGGTGGCCTGGCTAGCCTTCCGGCAGTCGGCTGATAGAGAGCCAGCAACGGCGCAACCAGCAGAAGAAAAACTGGCGGCTCAGCACGGCTGAAGGGCCTGTAAGCTAGTTAAGTAACTGCTCAGGCGGGCGACTGGCGAAAAGCTAGCCGCCCGCTTGCTTTTATGCCCTAGCCATTTAGAGCGGTTTCGAAGTCAGTGCCCGGCCGGGAACCACCGCCCGACTATATACTGGCGCCGAAACCGCTCTAGGTAAGTCCTAGGTGTCTTTTTCAGAATAATCCTGGCCTTATAGCCAGGAGCCATTTTGAAGCAGCCGCGCGAAAAACTGCGCATGCAGCGACTGCCGCCGGGCGCGCTCGGTGCCGCTGAGCGAAAGCTGCACCCGGCGCAGCTCGGTTACCTCGGCGGCGGAAAACCGGATGTCAAATTGCTGCTCTATCTGCAGTACCAGCTCAACGAAATCGAGGGAGTCCAGCCCAAAATCGGGCCGGGCCGTTTCCGTGGGGCGGTTGCCGGCCGCCTCGGGTGGCAGCAGCGGCAGCGCCTGCTGCCAGATGGTATCGGTCATGGGTTGGGGGCGGGAGGAGAGGAGCGTCATTCGAGTTTGGCAGTGCCTGCCTAGGTGCATCAGCGTATTATCAGGGTGCGGCGGTCGGCCGCGAGCACCGTGAACACGCCCAGGCCGCCCTGCACCGTGCTGCGGATGCGGGCGGGCTGGCCGAATGGGTTGCCATTGGCCGAGATGGCGCCGCGCACGCTCTGCTGAAAATTGAAGTAGTCCGGCTCGATGTGGTAGAGCGTGGCGGTTATCGTGTCGCCGGGCGTGAGGCGGTAGGTGGTCGGCACGGTGTAGGGCTGGCCGTTGAAGAGCTGGTCGTTCACCAGGTATTCGCCCACGGCCGAGTTGGGGCCTTCGCGGTTGGTGAGCAGCAGGCGGTAGTAGTCGGCGGTGGCGCCGGGGTCGGTCCAGCGGGTCACAAAACGGGCTTGCTGGTCGGGGCCGCTGGGCCCATTGAAGCTGTAGCGCACCGAGTCGATGGGTACCACGGTGGGCACGCCGGTCGTGCCCGTGACGTGGTGGTTGCGGGTGTCCTGCACATCAAGCGCGAAGCGCTGGCCCGGCTGCATGGCCAGCGGCGCGGTGCCGATGTGGGTGTACACCCGGCGCGTAGCCGCGTCGAACCCCGGCGCGAAGCGCATGGGCATGACCTGGCCGCCGGGTAGCGTAAGGTTCACCCTCACATCAATGGGCAGCTGCAAAGTAGTGCCATTAGGCAAAATAAAGCCCACGCTGGGCGTAGAACCAGTAGGCGGCGTGATAACCGGCTGGCCGGTGCCCGGCGTGGTGGGTAGGTAAGACCCCGACTCCGTGACGGTGAGGCGCGGCACTACGCCGGCCTCCAGGTAGCACTCCACGACCAGCTCATTAGTATAAGCGGGCGGTATCACCGCAATCTGGTTTTCCAGGTTGCAGCCAGCGGCCAGCAGCCCCAAGCCACCCAGTAGCACACGCATCAATCGATTCATAAACAATAATTTAAAAAGCATCCCCACCGTAACCGCCCCCCGCATAGCCAGCCCGGCGCAGCCGGGCGTATCTGCGCAATCCGTTAAATTCGTTAAATCTGCGGTCAGAATTTGAAGTTGTATGTGACCGACGGAATGACCGGAAACAGCGATACCTGCTGCGCCCGAAAGCCATTGATGACATCAGTACCAGGGTCGCGCGTCGTTTCGAAATACACGAAGTAGGCGTTGCGCCGGTCGTAGGCGTTGTAGACACTAAATGTTAAGTCGCGCTCGGTGCCGAAGCGCACGGGCTTGAGCTTCCACACCAGCCCTAGATCGAGGCGGTGGTAGGGGATGAGGCGGTACGAGTTGCGGTCGGGGTACACGGGCACGGGCAGCAGGTCGGCGCCCGGCACGTTTTGCAGGCCAAAAAGCCCGGCCGGCAGCGTGGTAGGCGCCCCGCTGGTGTACACGAAGCTGGCGGTGAGGCTCACGCGGGTACTGAGCTGGTGCAGTACCACCACGTTGAGGTTGTGGCGGCGGTCGTAGCTGGGGTAGAAGGGGCGGCCGCCGTTCACGCCGTCGGTGCCGTTTTGGGGTAGAAACTGGCGCCAGCTCCAGGCCAGGGTGTAGCCAATCCAGCCGGTGGTTTTGCCCTCTTTTTTCTCTAGGTACAGCTCGTTGCCGTAGCTCCAGCCCCGGCCGAAGATGAACTCCTGGTCGAGGTTGGGGTTAGCGAAAATCTGGGCGCCGTCGCGGAAGTCAATCTGATTGGCGGACCACTTGTAGTACACCTCATTGGTAAGCAAGTACTTGCCGCCACCCAGAAGCCAGCTCACGCCGGTGCTCACCTGCTGCGAGCGCTGGGGCCGGATGTTGAGCCGCGAGGGGTACCAGATGTCGGTGGGCAGCGAGGCGCCCGAGTTGCTCACCAGGTGCGCGTACTGGTACATGAGGGCGTAGTTGGCCTTCAGCGACACTTTATCGGTGAGCAAATAGCGTCCGGCCAGCCGCGGCTCCAGCCCGCCGTAGGTCTGCCCGCCGCTGCCGAAGCCGGTGAGGCGCAGCCCCAGCTCGGCCTGGAATTTGTCGCTCACCTTCCAGTTGTCGGTGGCGTAGAGGCCCGCCTCCAGGCCGGGGTAGGTAATGTTGTTGTCGATGTCGAGCGAGTTGTCGTTCGTTTCCACTTGCAGGCGGCCCACGCCGAAGGTGTGGCGCGTGGCGCTGGCCCCGAAGCGCACCTGATGCGCCGGGTGCGGCTGATAGTCAAAATCAACGCGGGCGTTGTAGTCCCGAATGGTGGACGTGAGGCCGAACGACACGATGTCGAACGCACTACCTAGGTTGTACTGGTAGCTGGTGAGGCCCACCTGCGTGTTGGCCGTGAGCTTAGGCGAAAACGTGTGCTGCCAGCGCAGCGTGCCGAGGGTATTGCCCCACGAAAAATTGGCTTGCAAGTCACCAAATCCATTGAAGCCGAACACGTCGCGCCCTAGGTAGCCGGTGGCAAACACCTGGTCTTTCTCGCCCAGCGAGTAGTTGGCCTTGGCGCTGAAATCGTGAAAAAAGTAGTCCGGGATGGGCTGAGCCGTCTCGTCGCCGGCGTTGGCCCGGTTGAGGGCGCGGGTGAAAATATCGAAGTAAGTGCGCCGCCCGCTCACGATGAACGAGCCTTTGGCCGGCTGGCCGGCGGCGTGCTTGCCTAGGGGCCCTTCCAGGCTCAGGCGCGAGGCAATGAGCCCGAGGCCGCCGGTCACGGTGAACTTCTCGCGGCTGCCCTCGCGCATCTTCACGTCAATCACCGACGAGAGGCGCCCGCCAAACTGCGCCGGGAAGCCCGACTTGTAAAGGTCCACCGACTGCACGGCGTCGGAGTTGAACACCGAAAACAGGCCGAACAAATGGTTGGGGTTGTACACCAGCGCGTTGTCGAGCAGCACCAGGTTCTGGTCGGCCGAGCCGCCGCGCACGAAGATGCCGCTGCTGCCCTCGCCGCCGCTCTGCACGCCGGGCTTGAGCTGTAAGGTCTTCAGAATATCGACTTCGCCGAACAGCGCCGGCAGCAGCTTGGCCTCGCGGATGGTGAGGTGCTCGACGCCCATTTGGGTGGTTTCGAGCTTCTCGCGCAGCGTTTGTTGGCCCGTTACCACTACCTCGCCTAGGTCGCTGGGGCTGGCGGCCAGGGTCAGGTTGCGCTGCTGGCGCTGGCTTAGGTTCACGCGGAAGGTCTGCGGCACGTAGCCGATAAACGAGACCGTGACTTGCTGCGGGCCGCTGGGTAGCTCCAGCTGGTAGTGGCCCGCCGCGTCGGTGGCGGTGCCCAGCCCCAGGGCCGGCACGGCCACGGTAGCGCCCGGCAGGGCCGCGCCAGCGGCATCGCGCACCGTGCCGCTGAGTTGGTGCCGCACCTGCCCCCACCCGAGGCTCGGCACCAATACCCCCAAAGACGTGGCTATAATAGCGGTTGCGTACGTTGCGGTGCTTCTCATTACGACAAAACGGGGTGAAACCAACCAGCCCAGGTAGCGCCTAGGCCCGGCTTACGGGCGGCAACGGCGAAGGCTCGCCTAGATGAACAAAAAATTCATCAATACTTCATCGAAAGAATCACGTTAAAATTGCCTGTCTCACCCTAAATCGTTGAATACCTTATCAATCCCTTTGATAAGTATAGCCTGCTCTCATGCGCAGGGGCCGGCGGCGACTGCATTCGGCGCAGGAATACCCCACAATGCAGCGGCGCCATTTAGATGAAAGCCACCTTGCTAGCTAGATTAAACACGCCTAAACCAAATGGCGGTTTTCTAGCTGGCAAGATGGCTTTCATCTAAATGGCGCCGCCCAATTTTTCTTGTTGCCAAGAAGAATGCCTTACGGCCGGTCTATCCGATACAGGCGGCCTTGGTCGGTGACGGTATACAGGGCGCCGTCCGTGCCCTGGGTTACGTCGCGGAAGCGCTGCCCCTCGCTGGCCAGCAGCCGCTCTTCGCCCACCACCCGGTTGTTGCTGATGACCAGGCGCACCAGGTGCTGGCCGCTGAGCGCGCCAATAAACAGGTTGTTTTGCCACTCGGCTATCCGGTTGCCGGTATAGAAGGCCATGCCGCTGGGCGACACTACTGGGTCCCAGTAATACACCGGCTGCTCCAGGCCCGTTCTCTGCTGAATGGCGCCCCCGATGGGCTGGCCGCTGTATTCGAGGCCGTAGGTGATGGTGGGCCACCCGTAGTTGGCGCCCGCCTGGAGGCGGTTGAGCTCATCGCCCCCGCGGGGGCCGTGCTCGCTTTGCCACACCTCCCCGGTTGCGGGATGGATGGCTAGGCCCTGCGGGTTGCGGTGGCCAATCGAGTACAGCTCGGGGCGGGCGCCCGCCTGCGTAAACGTGGGGTTGCCGGGGGCCGGCTGCCCGGCCTTGGTGATGCGGATAACCTTACCTAGGGCCGACGTTGCCACCTGCGCCTGGGGCCGGGTGGCCAGGTCCGACCGCTCGCCGGTGCTTATCACCAGGTTGCCCGTGCGGTCAAACACCACGCGGCCCCCGTAGTGGAGGGTGCCAGCGTAGGCCGGCTCGGCCCGGTAGATGACGGTGGCGGCTTCTATCGTGCGCTCATCGGTGGCCAGGCGGCCCTTGCCAATTGCCGTTAGGTTGCCCCCCGGGCGAGCTTCGGAAAACGACCAGTATACCATCCGGTTGGTGGCAAAATCGGGGTCGAGGCACACGCCTAAGAGCCCGCCCTGCCCGGCAGCATTGACCGCCGGCAGCCCCGTGATGGGCGCACTAACCACGCCGGCCGCCGTAACCAGGCGCAGCTGGCCCGCTTTCTCGGTAACGAGCAACCGCCCATCGGGCAAGCTGGTGACGCCCCACGGGCTAGCCAGGGACGACGTGAGCACGGTGGCCCGGTAGCTACTGGCGGCCGTGGTAGCGCCCCCCGTGCGGGTTTGCCCGGCAAAGGCCGGCTGATAAGTAGCATTGGGGGCGTTGGTTTCTACCGGGGCGCCGGTGGCGGGAGGCGTACTAGGCGTCGCCGCCGTGTCGCCATCGCGCGAGCACGACAGCAAGGACAGCGAACCAGCGAGGAGGTAAAGCAGGCGGTGTTGCATAGGGCGATAAATGGAACGTGGTTGGGTAGGTCCGGTACTTCCAAGACGTAATCACTCAGAAGGAGTTGGCTGAGAAATTACTTTCCTTGCGAGCATAATGAAGGGAGGGTGAGCATTTTTAGTTTCTTTCCCATCAGCCTAACACCACTCTTCGAGCCCAAACTGGCTTTGGGAGAGCCCCACTGGTTTGGGTATATCCAAGGCGCGGGCTCCCGGCTAGGCCGGTTGGCGCAGGGCCTCCAGCACTTTATTGGGCGTCATGGGCAGGTCGCGCAGGCGGCGGCCGGTGGCGTGGAAAATGGCGTTGCCCACGGCCGCGGCGGTGCCCACGATGGCGATTTCGCCGATACCCTTCACGCCCAGCGCGTTAATATAGGGGTCGTGCTCGTCGATGAACTCCACCGTCAGGTCCGGGATGTCGGCATTGACGGGCACGTGGTAGTCGGCCAGCGAGGCGTTGGTGTAGCGGGCCAGGTTGGGGTCGCGCACGGTTTGCTCCATCAAGGCCGCGCCGATACCCATCGTGGCCCCGCCGATGACCTGCGAGCGGGCCGTTTTGGGGTTCAGAATGCGCCCGCCGGCCACCACGCTCACCCACTTGGTGACGCGGATGGTGCCCAGCTCGGGGTCGACGCGCACCTCGCAGAAGTGCGCTCCGAAGGCGTGCATGGCGTGGGCGCTACCGTCTTCCTTGCCCGCGTCGTCCGATTTGGCCGGGGCGGCCGCGCCGGCCTGGGCCGCTTCGTAGCCCGCGCCGTGCTTGCCCTGGCCAAAGCCTTCGAGGTCGGTCAGGTTGCCGCGCTTCATCAGAGCCGCAAACTCCTCGCCTTTGCTAGGGTTAGCTTTCAACTGTAAGCGGCCTTTTACTACTTCCACCTCAGCGGGTTTGGCACGGAAAAGCGGCGACTTGGCATCCATCACGGCTACTTTGGTGAGCTTCTGCCACATATCCTGCGCGGCGGTGTACACCGACGAGGCGAAGGTGCCGGCGCCCATCGAGCCGCCCGAAATATTGGTGGTCGGCAGCACCGAGTCGCCCAGCTCGAAGCGCACCTTGTCGGGCGCGATGCCCAGGCAGTCGGCCGCCACCTGCGTGATGACGGTGTAGGTGCCCGTGCCCAGGTCGGTGGCCGCCAGCTGCACCACGGCGTGGCCGTCGGCGTAGAGGCGCACGCGGGCGTTGCCCTGCGAGTCGTTGACCGGGTAGGTGGCCGTGGCCATGCCCCAGCCCACGAGGTACTTACCGTCGCGGGTGAGGCCGTTTTTGGGGTTGCGCTTGTTCCAGCCAAACAGCTCGGCGCCGCGCTGGTAGCACTGTTTTAGGCTTTTGCTGCTCCAGGGTTTGCCGGTGCTCGGGTCGCGGTCGGCGTGGTTGAGCAGCCGAATCTGGATGGGGTCGATGCCAAGCTGGTAGGCTAGGTCGTCCAGCGAGCTTTCCAGGGCAAACGAGCCGGGGGCTTCGCCGGGGGCGCGCATCCAGGTGGGCGTCATCACGTTGGCCTTGGCCAGTTTGGTGGTGGCTTCGAAGGCGGGGCACTGGTAGAGCATGCCCATGAATTTGCTGTTGGTTTCGGCGTAGTCGTCCCACTGCGAGGTGGTAGACGTCTTTTCGTGCAGCAAGGCCAGCAGCTTGCCTTCCTTGGTGGCCCCGAGGCGCAGGGTTTGCTCCTGGTCTTCGCGGTGGCCGACGCTGGTAAACATCTGCGGGCGCGTGAGCACCAGCTTCACCGGCCGGCCCACGGCCTTGGCCGTGAGGGCCGTCAGCACGCTGTGGGGCCAGATGGGGCCTTTGCAGCCGAAGCCGCCCCCTAGGTACTTGGTTATCACCCGCACCTGCTCCATGGGCAAGCCCAAGAAGCCGCTGAGGGCACGCTGCTGCCACGACACGCCCTGCGTCGCGTCGTAGACGGTGAGGCGGTCGGCGGCCTCCCAGTGGGCGATGGTGGCGCTCGGCTCCATCGGGTTGTGGTGGTTGGTGGCGTGGGTATAGGTGGCCGTTACCTGGGCCGGCGCCGCGGCGAAGGCCGCCGCGGCTTTGCCACGGCGCTTGGTGCCCTCGGCATCAGCATCGGGCTTGCCGCCGGGGTTGTAGCGCTGCGCTTTGGCGTCCTGGTACGAGGCGATGGGGGCTTCCGGGGCCACGGTCACGCGCAGCTTGGCGGCGGCGTGCTGGGCGTGCTCCAGCGTGTCGGCCACCACGATGGCTACCGGCTGGCCGGCGTAGAACACCTGGTCGGACTGCATCGGCATAAACGTCATCTGCACTGCCATGCCGATGGCTTCCTTGCCCTCCTTGGTTTCCGCCGTCCGCGCCGGCTTAGGTAGGTTTTGGTGGGTGAGGATGGCCAGCACGCCCGGCTCGCGCTGGGCCGCACTGGTATCGATGCTGGTGACGCGGCCCTTGGCCACGTCGCTGGTTTTAATAACGGCGTGCACCAGGCCGGGCAGGTGGTTGTATTCGGCCGAGTATTTGGCCGCGCCCGTCACTTTGGCCCGGCCATCGACGCGGCTCAGCGGCTGGCCGACGGCCACTAGTGTGGGGGGAGTTTCGAAGAATGCTGATTCGCTATTCATTAGGATAGATTGTCGCTTAATAGTATTGTGCTGGCCCAACGTATGCCTCACGAGCCCCTAGGGCCCTCTGTGAGGCGTCACGTTATGCGGCCGCTAAACCCCCGCCACTTGCTGCAAGGCGCGCACCAGCGTGTTCTGCGCCAGCTCCACCTTGTAGGCGTTGTGCTCACGGGGCTTGGCCCCTTGCAGCGCCGCAGCCGCGGCCGCTTTAAAAGTGGCTTCCGTAGCCGGCTGGCCCACCAGGGCTTTTTCGGCTTCGCGCGAGCGCCAGGGCTGGGCGCCTACCCCCCCTAGGGCCACCCGCGCCGAGCGGATGGTGCCGCCCTGCACATCGAGCCCCACGGCGGCCGAGGCCAGCGCGTAGGCGTAAGAGGCGCGCTCGCGCACCTTCAGGTAGGTCGAGCGCTGGGCGTGGGCCGCGGTCGGAATTGTCACGGCCACAATGAGTTCGCCAGGCTCCAGCACATTCTCCTTTTCCGGGGTTTTGCCCGGTAGCAGGTAAAACTCGGTGACGGGCACCTGGCGCTGCTTGCCTTTGGCGTTTTCCAACGTCAGCACGGCGTCGAAGGCGGCCAGGGCCACGCTCAGGTCGCCGGGGTAGGCGTTGGCAATGCAGGTATCGCTCACGCCCAGGATGGCCAGGTTGTGGTTATCGCCCGTCAGGGCGGGGCAGCCCGAGCCGGGCACCCGCTTGTTGCACGGAAAGGCCGCGTCGCGGAAGTAGCCGCAGCGTGTGCGCTGCAAGATGTTGCCCCCGATGCTGGCCATGTTGCGCAGCTGCGGCGAGGCCGCCAGCAGCAGCGATTCTGACACGGCCGGGTACTGCGCTTTCACCAGCGGGTGCTCGCCCACGGCGTTCATGCGCTCCATCGCCCCGATGCGCAGCCCGTCCTTGGTTTGCTCGATGCCTTTGAAGGCCAGCTGGTTGATGTCGACCAGCTGCGGGGGCTCCGCAAGGTTGGCCTTCATTAAATCCAGCAGGGTGGTGCCGCCGGCAATGTAGGCGGCCTGGGGCTGGTCTTTGGTGCGGCCGGTAGCCTCTTTCGCCGTGGCGGCCTGGGTGTAGCTGAAGTTGTTCATCTTTAATTAAAGGGGGTGGGCGGCCAAGGACGTAGCCAACGGCAGGCGGAGTACGATAAGTAGTTATAGCAGGCAGACAAGCGTACCCGGCTGCTGATGAATTTCTCACTAGCTAGCGGCGGGTGGCTCGTCCGATGCGGCAGTCAGCGCCTGAATGCGCGCCCACATCTTGCGGCGGGTTTCGGCCAGTTCTACCTCGCTTAGTGGAGGAAGGTCCTGGTGACCTACCTGCTCACTCCAGCGTTTTATCAGCTCTATCTGCGGCGGACCTAGCTGCGCATCGCTGGCTAAATAGTGGTCAAGGGCAGCTTCAAATTCTTCTGGATTGAGCATGGCGCCGCCGGTAAAAAGCCTTGTTTTCAGCACGTAGCAAAGCCTTGGGCTTGCCGACTGTAGGCATCGGTTTGACTAGCCCTGGTGGCCGGCCACCTCGCGCACGGCGGCCAGAATGTTGGGGTAGGCGCCGCAGCGGCAGAGGTTGCCGCTCATCCACTCGCGGGCCTGGTCGTCGGTGGTGGCGTGGCCCTCCTTCACGCAGGCCACGCCCGACATGATTTGGCCCGGCGTGCAGTAGCCGCACTGAAAGCCATCGTGCTTGAGAAACGCTTCCTGCATGGGGTGCAGCGCGTCGCCCTTGGCCAGGCCTTCGATGGTGGTGATTTCCTTGCCCTTCGCCATCACGGCCAGGGTCAGGCAGGAATTGATGCGCTGGCCATCGACGTGGACGGTGCAGGCGCCGCACTGGCCGTGGTCGCAGCCTTTTTTGGTGCCGGTCAGGTCCATATACTCGCGCAGGGCGTCGAGCAGGGTCACGCGGGGCTCCAGGGTCAGGTTCTTTACCTGGCCGTTGATGCTGAGCTGCAACGGGCTGGCCCCCGACACCACGGGGTCGACTGGCGCCAGCTTTTCGGCCAGATTTTCGGCTTGGCTTGCTATGGGCGAGGCCAGGGCAAAGCCCAGGATGCCCCCGGCTTGCTGCATAAACGAGCGGCGCGAGCCGTCGGCCGGGCGCGAGGCCTCCGGCTGGGCGTCAGGAAATAAATCAGACATGGGGTAGTAACTATAAGGACAGAGAGAGCCCGCGCCAAAGCAGAATTACGCTACCATCGGCCAAGTGACTACTTGGCTGGCGATAGCTAATCTGTTCTAATTGGCAAGCGTAAGTGTATGAGAATTATACGAGAGCTAGCAGTAAAGGTATTGGCCCTTTATAAGCTCATTTGTACAATTTTCAAATGGATTAGTACACTTTTCAAAGAGTGTGTTCTTGTCCATTCATTTTAATCTGCTATTTCTTCCGCTCTTCGCTCTCAGCTGGCTCAAGCAGCAGTAGCCGTCACCTAGGGCCACGCGCTTCCCGCAGCGGTCGTTTGACGGCAGGCAGTGGTGGAAACGAAAGTTGGGTAAAGTCGTCCTGGCGGACGAGCTGCTTCCTAGGTAGTAGTCAGCCCCGTTGTTGATGGCACGAAGACTTCACCCTAGGTAACTGAGCGGGGAGCGGGAGGCTAAATCAACCAGAACAAGCCGCCCTACAGCGAGTTAGCCCACACTGGAGCCCCAGCCAATAGCACCCCTAGGCTGTGGCCGGCACGTGCGCGCGGCGGAAGGTCAGCGGCGTGAGGCTGGTGTGCTTCTTGAAGAAGTTGTTGAAGTACGTGGGGTACTCGAAGCCCAGGCTGTAAGCAATTTCGCTCACGCCCCAGTCGGTGTGGGCTAGCAGGAGCTGGGCTTCGGTCACCAGGCGCTCGTTGATGTGCGTGGTGGTGGACTTGCCCGTGACCTCCTTCACCATGGCGTTGAGGTGGTTGACGTGCACGGCCATGCGCTCGGCGTAGTCGCCGGCCGATTTCAGCACCGGTTCGCGCAGCTGGGCCGTGATGGGGAACTGCACCTCCAGCAGGTTCTGAAACAGCGCCGTGATGCGCTCGGCGGCGTTGGCCGCCGCGTGCTGGGGCGTGGCCGGCTCCAGGCGGGCCGCTTCGTGGATGACAATGGAGAGCTGGTTACGCAGCAAATCTTCCTTGTGCGCGTAGTCCGACTCCAGGTCGCGCCGCATGCGGGTAAACGCGTCGGTGAAGTAGCGCACCTGCTCGTCGTTGAGGAAGTAGACGGGGTTGCCATCGACCTTGTACAGCACCAGGTCTTTGAGGCTGACGCCGCGCATGGCCGAGTGCAAAAACGACTCGGAAAAGCAGCAGAGGTAGCCCTGCTGCTCGTTAAAGCCCTCGGGTACCTCCCAGGCGTAGGGAATGAGGCGGTTGGTGAACACCAGCGCGGGCCGGTCCACTACGTAGCCGCGGTTGGCGTAGTGCAGCTCATTGATGCCTTCCAGCACCAGCACCACCTTGAACTTGTCGCGGCGGTTGAAGTTGCCCAGGCCGCAGCGCGCCTCGTGCATGGTCAGCACCTCCACATCTTCGCCGATGTGGTAGGGGGAAGGCGGGGCGGAGGGGCGGGCTTCGGTCATGGGGTTGCTCAGCGCTTTGGCCAGCAGGCGGCGCTGGTGCGAGCCCTCTGCTAACGGACTGGGTTGTGGTTTTGTTTTAGCCATTAGATGAGCGAGTTATAGCAGAAAAGGCAGCGGCCGGGCACTTACTTGAAGCTGGCGTATTCCTGGTCGGTCACGGCCCGGCCCCAGTCCACGATGCCCTTCTCGGTGTTGACGTTGAGCGAGATGTGCGTCATGCCCTGTTTGGGCGAGGCGCCGTGCCAGTGCTCCACGCCGGGCAGCGCCTGCACCACCTCGCCCTTGCGCAGCCGCCGGATGGGCTGGCCCTTTTCCTGGTAGTACCCTAGGCCATCGGTGACCAGCAGAATCTGGCCGGCCGCGTGCGTGTGCCAGTGCGAGCGGGCGCCCGGCGTAAACGTGACGTTGCTGCTCGCGCAGTTAAACGTGTCATCGTTTTTCACCAGCGTCGACACATACACCACGCCGGTGAAGTTGGCCGCCGGGGCCCGCTCCCCTTTTGGGAAAGGGCCGCTCAGCGGCCCGGCGGGCGCTTGCGGCGTGGTTTGGGCGAAGGTGGCCAGGCCGCTACCCAGGGCCAGGGCAATAGTCAACGCAATGATTTTCATAGGAATAAGCTGTAAATGAAAGGAAAGCGAGTGTAGGTGCTCAGGTCACTTCTGGTCGGCCGCCAGCACCTTGGCCAGCACGGCGCGGGCGGCATCGGCCTGCGGCTGGCCCGCCGCCGCCTCGCAGAGCCCGATGAGCTGCCGCAGCTGCGCTTCCGTCAGGCCCACGTGCAGGCCCGCCCCGAGGTGAAACTGCAGCATCGGCTCCACGCCGCCCAGGCTCACGAGGGCCGCTACGGTAGCCAACTCGCGCTCCTGAAACGTGAGTACGTCGCGCTCAAAAATGTCGGCAAACAGGTGCTCTTTCAGAAACACGTCGGTTTCCGGGCTGAAGGCGTTGGCCCCGGTTTTGGGGCCGGTTTCGGGCTTGCCGGTGAGTTTCTCCAGGTTTTGCTTACCCCGCTCGTACTTCGGCGCGGTGCTGGTGATGGGCGAGGCAGCCTTGCCCACCACGTCCTGAATGCCTTGGGCCTTGCGCTCTTCCAGCAGCTGCATCAGGGTGTTGATGCCGCTCAGGCTGCGCGGAAAGCCGCAGTAGGCGTACAGCTGCACCAGCACTTCCTTCGCCTCGTTTACGGTCAGGCCCGCGGCCAGGCCCTGGGCTAGCGCGGTGTGCAGGTGGGGCAAGTCGCCCTTGGTGGTGAAGGCCGAAATGCTAACCAGCGCTTGCTGGCGCGCGGTGAGCGGGGCAGCGGATTGGGCGTGCGTTGTCATGCGAGTAGAGAGAAATAAAACGGCGCTAAGCGCGCCGGCTAGCAGCAGCGTGCGCTTCATAAAGTTAAGGCTAGTAAACTCATTATCAGCGCTAAAAGTGACCATAGATTAAGCGGAAGAGCGAACGCCAGCTACGCGTGCGCGGCCCGGTACTCCTCGTCCGTGACGGGGGCTAGCCAATCGGTGAGGCCCTGGCTGGCGCCGGGATTGATAAAGTAGTGGGCAAAAAGGCTGGTCGCCGTAGCCCCATGCCAATGCACCACGCTGGGGGCGATAATTACAGCGTCGCCCGGGTGGAGCAGCCGGGCCGGCTGGCCTTTTTCCTGGTAGTAGCCCGTGCCGGCTGAAACGACCAAAATCTGCCCGGTGGGGTGCGAGTGCCAGCTGTTGCGCACGCCCGGCTCGAACGTGACGGTGCCCACGAGGCAGTCGGTCGGGTTGGTATCGGCCAGCAGCGTGACCCAGGCGGTGCCGGAGAAATTCTCGGCCGCGCCGCGCTTGGTGCCAGCCGGAGCCGGCGAGGTATTAGGGGAGTTGCTCATAAAGGAGGAATGGCTGGGGGCGGGTAAGCCCGGCAGTGCGCCGGGCGTGCGTCGCCCCGCCCGGCAACCTTAGCGCTATTGCCGGCCGGGCAAGGCAAAGGTCCGCCGGGCGACTCTCGCCAAAACGAAGCAATTCAAACGGATTAGTATAAAAATCAAAGATTTGCGCCGAGTCAGCGGCGCTCTAGGCCCGATTCCCTTGCTGTAGCCGCCTGAAAAGCCGGGTACTCCTGCGCGGCCGGCCTCGGCGATAGGGTGGGCCGGCCGCCAGCGGCAAAGCCGCTACCTAGGTGCCCGCCGGCTTGCCTTTGCGGAGCAAGCGCCCCCGAAAGTGACTGGCCAAAAACCGCTGCCAGCAAAAAAGTGATGAGCAGCCCGGCGAAGCGGGGCGTGTGACTACGGGAATAATTCGGGGCCGCGCCAGCGCGCTGTTACGGGATAACCTTGCGCCGGCGCTGGCCCCTAGAAATGGCGTTGGATGGCCCGTTGGTAGCCCGGGCGCCGCCACCGGCGCATAAAGTGCCAAGGCCGCCGCTGCGCGCGTCCCGAAATGTCTCATCCATAGTTTATTACCTGGCGCTGCGGTGCGCTCGCCCTAGGTACGACAGGGGTGGGGTTTAGGCCGCCGGCCCCACCGCATCGTAGATGACGACTTTCTCCCAATACTGCGCGCACTCCTCCCGGAAGGCATCGTGAAGGGGGTGCTGCTGATAGCTAAGCTCGTCGGCGGCGCTCTCGAAGAAGCACAGCCAGGAGTAGGCGTAGCTGCGGTCGATAACCGCGCGGTCGGTGGCGGCCGGCGTGCCGATGTGCGCCAGCTTGATGGCGGGAATCGCCCGCATTTTTTGCAGCCCGGCCAGCAGGTTGGCCCGGTCGGCGTCGGTGGCGGTGGCCGGCAGGTAGAAGAAAACGTGGTGCACGAAAAGCTGGGGCGTAGCGGGGGCGTTCATGGGGCTTGCGGTAGCGGTGGAGGATAAAAGTACGGTCAGCCCGGCATTTGCCTTAGCGCCAATTTTAAGCTTCGGGGTATAGGCAGCGGGAAAGCTAGGGAGCTACCTAGGGGCCGTTGCGCTGGTGGCGCGGACCTTGCTGCTGGGCCTTGCGGCAGCCCGCTGGCTCATCAATCCATAAGGTAAATGCTAAGAATTATGGGCTTAATACAAAGCGTAATGCTGAAATGACATTCTGGTAACAGGCCGCTCGGTGCTTTGCAGTGCTCAAAAACAGCCTACTCAGAATAGCATAAGTCCGTATGAAAAAGAAGTACTCTGCTCCCCATGCTGGGCAGCCTGCCAAGCGGCTCAGCGCGGGCAGCGCCTGGCTGCTGCTGCTGCTGGCCCCCGGCGTAGCCGCCGCCCAGCAAACCATCAAGGGCACCGTGACGGATGAGAAAAACGCGGCCCTGCCCGGCGTGACGGTGCGCCTCAAAGATGGCAGCACCGCCGTGGGCACCGCCCCCGATGGCTCGTACAGCATCAAAACCAACGGCCCGGCCGATATTCTGGTGTTCTCCTTTCTGGGGACGGAGCCTAAGGAAGTGATTGCCGGCACCCAAACCAACCTCAACGTGACGCTGCTGCCCGATGCGCAGAAGCTGAAGGACGTGGTGGTTATCGGCTACGGCACGTCAACCCGCGAGGATATTATCGGGTCGGTGTCGTCGCTTAAGGCCGGCGAGTTCAACCAGGGCGTGCTCACGACGCCCGCCGAGCTGCTGCAAGGCAAAGTGGCCGGCCTCAATATCACCAAGAGCGGCGACCCCAACCAGCGCCCCTCGGTGGTGCTGCGCGGCCCCAGCACCATCCGCACCCTCAACGGGGGCGTGACGGAGCCTTTTTACGTGATTGACGGCGTACCCGGCGCGAGCGTTGACCTGCTGGCCCCCGACGATATTGCTACCATCGACGTGCTGAAAGACGCCTCGTCTACCGCCATCTACGGCACACGGGCGTCTAATGGCGTTATCATCATCACCACCAAGCGCGCCAAGCCGGGCCAGACGCGCCTGACTTATAGCGCCTACGGCGCGGTGGCCAACGTATCGAAGAAGGTGGACATGCTGAGCGGCGACGAGCTGCGCAAGTACCTGGTGGACAACAAAACCCGCCCGCTGGCCCAGCCCACCGACGACGACGGCTCGAACACCGACTGGCAAAAGCTGGTGGAGCGCACCAGCTACTCCACCAACCACAACCTCTCGTTCAACGGCTCGGCCAACGCGACCGATTACGGCGCCAGCGTCAACTACCTGAAAAACAACGGCATTCTAAATCGCACCTCGCTAGAGCGCATCATTTACCGGGGCTTTGTCAACCAGCGCTTCTTTAATAACCGCCTGAAGCTGGGGGTGAACATCATCAACAGCTCGACCACGCAGAACGACCTGCCGCAAACCAGCGTGCTGCAAAACATGCTGTTTTACCTGCCCACGGTGAGCCCCTACAACGCCGACGGCAGCTACAAGGAGAACTACACGCGCACCGGCAGCGGCCCGCTGAACCCGCTCTCGCTGGTCAACAACAACACCTACGTCACCAAGGACAGCAAAACGCTGGTCAACGGCCTGGTGCAAGTGGACATCATTACGGGCCTGAAGCTCACGCTCAGCGGCTCAAACCAGCGCACCCAAACCAATTTTAACAGCTACCTCAACAGCCAGTCGGGCCTGGCGGTGAACCTGGGCGGCGTGGCCCGCCGCAACGAATACGAAACCACCAACGACGTGCTGGAGCTGTACGCCAACTACGACCGCAGCTTTGGCCAGCACAACCTGCAGCTGCTCGGCGGCTACTCGTACCAGCAGGACCGCACGAATGATGGCTTCGGCATCACGACCCAGGGCTTTGCCAACGATGCGCTGGGCTACAACAACTTATACCTGTCCAACCCGTCGTCCTTGGCTCAGATTGCCTTCGACAATAACCCCATCTCGACGCTGCGCCTCATCTCGCAGTACGGCCGGGCGCAGTACCAGTACGGCGACCGTTACTTGGCCCAGGTGTCGGTGCGGCGCGATGGCTCGTCGGCCTTCGGCGTGAATAACCGCTACGGTTACTTCCCCACGGCGGCGTTGGGCTGGCGCATTATCAATGAGGAGTTTATGCGCGGGCTACCCGCGTTTAGCGACCTAAAAGTGCGCGCCGGCTACGGCGTATCGGGCAACAGCCAGGGCTTCGACGCCTTCTCGTCCATCCTCATCTACGGCACGCCGCCCGGCAGCAGCAAGTACCTCAACAACGGCACCATCTCGAACGTGGTGAACGCGGTGCGCAACGAGAACCCCGATTTGAAGTGGGAAAGCACCGCCACCACCAACCTGGGCGTGGATGTAGGCTTCTTCAAAAACCGCCTCACGGCCTCGGTCGATTTCTACGTCAAAAAGACCAGCGACCTCATCGACGACGTGCTGCCCGTGTCGAGCACCGAGTTTCAGTACACGACCTACACCGCCAACGTGGGCAGCATGACCAACCGCGGTATCGAGGTGGCCCTGAGCGCGGTACCGGTGCAAACGCCATCCTTCACCTGGCGCTCGTCGCTCAACTTCTCGCACAACACCAACCGCATCGACAACCTGAGCACCGACCGGTTCACGATTCCCTATATCCAGACCGCGCAGCTCGGCGGCAAGGGCCAGAGCGGCAATTATAGCCAGATTATCCAGCCCGGCTCGGCGGTGGGCACCTTCACGCTGTGGCACTACCTGGGCAAAAACGAGCAGGGCGTGAGCACCTTCCAGAAGGCCGACGGCAGCACCACCGCCACCCAGCCGCTCACCACCGACCAGCAAGTGGTGGGCAGCGCCCAGCCCAAACTCATCTACGGCTGGTCGAACAATTTTAACTACAAAGCCTTCGACCTCAACTTCTTGGTGCGCGGCGTGTATGGCAATAAAATCCTGAACGCTACCCTGGCCGGCCTCAACAACCCGGCCGATGCGCGACTGCAAAACATCCCGCGCTTCACCCTCGGCGAGTCCTTTAACGACATCAACGCCTACCTGATTTCGGACCGCTTCCTCGAAAGCGGCTCCTACCTGCGCCTCGATAACGCCTCCCTAGGGTACACGCTGCGCCCCAACACGCAGTACGTGAAGGCCTTGCGCTTCTACGTGAACACCAACAACCTGTTCATCATCACCAAGTACCGCGGCATCGACCCCGAAATCAATATCGGCGGCCTCACGCCAGGCATCGACAACAACAACTACTACCCCAAAACCCGGACATTCACGCTGGGGCTAACGGCTTCGTTCTAAGCTGCACTCTATATGAAAAGCAAAGCTATTCTCCTTGCCCTGAGCGCCCTAGCTACCGCCACGTACTCTTGCAAAAAGCTGGACGTACCGGTCGAGTCGCAGTTTGTAGCGTCCAACTTTCCCAAGACAATCAGCGATTACAACGCCTCGGTGGGCGCCATGTACTCCAACCTGTCGTCGCAGTTTGCGGTGCCCTACTGGCGCATGCAAACCATGAGCACCGACGAGGCCATCATTCCGGCCCGCGACGGCAACTTCGACGACGGCGGCCAGTACCGCCAGCTGCACTACCACACCTGGACGCCCGACCACCCCAACGTGCTCACCATCTGGCAGTGGGCCTACGGCGGTATCACCACTTGCAATCGGCTGCTGAACGTCACCACGTCGTTCGGTTTTTCGGCCAGCGAGCAGCAAGCGCGGCTAGCCGAGATTCGGGCCATGCGGGCGCTCTACTACTTCTTTCTAATGGATTTGTACGGCAACGTGCCGCTCGTGACCGACTACCCGGTGGCGGCGTCGCCCGCCACCGTTTCGCGGGCCGAAGTCTACAAATTCATTGAGAGCGAGCTGACTAGCCTCACCTCCAAGCTGCCCGCCAAAACCTCGGCCAACGCCACCCAGCAGTACGGCCGCCCCACCAAGGGCATGGTGTACGCGCTACTGGCCAAACTCTACCTCAACGCGGAGGTGTACACGGGCGCCGCCCGCTACCCCGACGTGGTGCGCATGGCCGACAGCGTGCAGGCTAACACCAACTACGCCCTCGACGCCCGCTACCGCGACATTTTCCTGCCCAACAACGGCCCGCAGATTCGGGAAACCATCTTCGCCGTGCCCTACGACCAGCAGATTCCGGGCAACCAGTTCACGCGCTTCGGCTTCTTCTATTACCTCACGCAGGCCTACGGCTTCAACGTGGGCCTGAGCATCGCCATGAGCACCACGCCCGAGTTCTATGCGCGCTTCAACCTGCCCGGCGACTTCCGCACCACCACCTGGCTCTCCGGCCCGCAGTACGCGCCCGATGGCAACGGCGGCTTCACCACCACGCCGGTCTACTACCCCAACTCGACCACCCAAATCAACATCAACCCGGTGCTGACCCTGGTGCCGCCCAAGCCCATGGACGTGGGCAACACTCAGGCCAGCCAGGCGTCGGGCGTGCGCTCCATCAAGTATTACCCCGACCCTACCACCATTCAGGCCACCCGCCTCAACGGCAACGACGTGCCCCTGCTGCGCCTCGCCGACGTGCTCCTGATGAAGGCCGAAGCCATTTTGCGCGGCGCCCCCGCCACCAACGTGGGCGGCGAGCTGCAAACCCCGTTGGTACTGGTCAATAAAATCCGCGCCCGCGCCGGGGCCCAGCAGGCCACCAGCATCGCCCTGAGCGGCATGCTCGACGAGCGCGCCCGCGAGCTAAGCTGGGAGGCCTGGCGCCGCAACGACCTCATCCGCTTCGGCCAGTTCGAGACCGAATACCCGCTGCCCAACGACGTGCTGAAGATGGATAAAAGCACCTTCCGCCGGCTGTACCCGGTGCCCACCATCGAGCTGCGGCTGAATACCAATCTAGTGCAGAATACGGGGTATTAATACCAACTCGTGAACCTCACCCCCCAGCCCCCTCTCCAAAAAAGAGGGGGAGCCGACCGCAAATAGACGTTGTTAGGCGTCAGGCTCCCCCTCTTTTTTGGAGAGGGGGCCGGGGGGTGAGGTTCACGAGCGGCGAGTCACCCGCTATCACTTTACAATTATCATGAAATTCTTACCTCTCTCCGCTGCTTTCCTCGGCCTGACTTCGCTCGCCTTCACCAAGCCCACCGAGCCGTTGATGAACCAGATTCAGGTCATCGGCTCGCATAACAGCTACAAGCAAGCCATTGACCCCAAGCTGTTTGCCATGCTGCAAAAGGCCGACTCGGCCAGCTTCAGCAAGATTGACTACGAGCACGCTACCCTTACCGAGCAGCTCGACCTCGGGCTGCTGGCCCTGGAAATCGACGTGTATGCCGACACGAAGGGTGGTAAATACGCCCACCCCAAGGGCCTGGATATGGCGCCCGGCCAGCCCGCCTACGACGCGGCCGGCCTCATGAAGGAGCCGGGCTTCAAGGTGTTTCACATTCAGGACCTCGACTACCGCAGCAACGCGCCCACCTTCAAGCTGGCCTTGCAGGAGCTGAAAAAATGGTCGCTGGCCCACCCCACGCACAACCCGGTTTTCATCACCATGAATGCCAAGGCGGAGGCGCTGTCGCGGCCGGGCTTCTCCACGCCCGAGCCCTTTACGCCGGCCGTGTTTGATGCGCTGGACAAGGAAATCCGCGACTACCTAGGGGCCGACCAACTCATCACCCCCGACCAGGTCCGCGGCAAATACGCCACCCTCGAAAGCGCCGTTTTGCACCGCAACTGGCCCACGCTGCGGGCCGCGCAGGGCAAGTTCGTGTTCGTGCTGGATGAGAAGGACCCGAAGCGCGCCACCTACATTCAGGGCCACCCTTCGCTGAAGGGCCGGGTACTGTTTGCCGATGCTGAGCCGGGCACACCCGAGGCAGCCATCCACATCATGAACAACGCCAAAAAGGACCTGGCCGCCATTAAAGCGCTGGTGCAGAAGGGCTACATCATCCGCACCCGCGCCGACAGCGACACCCAGGAGGCCCGCCGCAACGACAAGAGCAGCTTCGAGGCCGCCGAGCAGTCGGGCGCCCAAATCATCAGCACCGACTACTACCGCCCGAGCACGCATTTCAAGTCGGACTACGTCATCAGCTTCCCCGGCGGCAAGTATTTCCGGCCCGACCCGGTGCTGTAGCGGGGTAGCTTGCGGGGCTCCGCGCGCTTATTCAACGGGTGTTAACAAGCCCCGGCTCCTGGCGGCTGACTAGCCGCCAGGAGCCGGGGCTTGTTGCGTTCAGCTTGCAGCGCAGCGCAGCAGCGCGTGGGCTATACCCACCCTGTACCTGCGCCGCCGCTGCTACCGCCCGGCAGTTGGCTGCGCCGCCTCGTTGCGTGGCGGATACTGCGCGCAGCTACGTTAGTGCCGCTGCTATTGAGTGGGTGGGCCGGCACCCTAGGCAGCTGCCTAAGGTGGCCGCTAGCACTGCCCAGGGCCTGTTTAGTGTGGTAGCGACGAGGTAAAAAGGAGGTGGCAATAGTGAAGTATTGATGAACTATTTGGGAAACATGTCGTATAATTGCCTCTTCAGTAAGGCAAAAGCATGAATTATTCAGAAGATATAGAGCGCTATTTGGTTGATTTGTGGCACCCTGGCATGCTGCCCGGAGAGCAGGAACTGGTAGAAGAAGCCCCCGATGGGAGGCAGGGCCCCGTATTTAAGCTGACGGGCTGGCGGGGAGCAGGTTGGCGCATCGTATTCCTGGACGAGCCAGCCGAGTAGGGCGCCCGTCTCCCGGCCATAGCTACCTAGCCGTTGCCAAGAGCGCCTGGTGGCCCTGCGCCCTTCAGCACTACTGGCGCAAACAAACGGGCCCGAGGCTTTACAGATGGGCCCCTAGGGGCGGCAGAAAGCGAGCCAGGCAGCCGACTGCGAAGTACTTGGCGGCCGTGCACCCCCAGCTAGCTACGGGATGAAACCGCTCGGGGCACGCGTGCAGTGGCAGGTGCCGCCGCGGGCAGGAGCCAGCGCGGCTGTGGAGCAGTGAAGAGGTTGCGTAGCGCCGGGAGATTACCAACCAAGAAGCCCCGTTGGCATTAGCTAACGGGGCTTCCTGGCTGGTAATTAGCCGGCTAGTAAGACCAGGACGGATACGGCACGTTACGGGCTACGCTTCGCTAATGCGCCGCCGGTAGTAGGCGGCTTGGTCAGGTATGGTTCACCGGCCGCTTGGCCGCCGGCCAAACTCAAACCCAGCCCGCGCCTGCGCAGTGCCCGGCAAGGGCGGTGGGCGGCTCTTGCCGCGGGTGGGCGGCCCTGCCAGGGGCCCGTTGCCCCTGGGCAAGCTAGCGGCTATCGTGATTGCTAAATAAGTACTTGATAAATAGAATTTTATAAAAATATAGTCGTCCTTTTTTCATCTAATAAACCGCTAGCCGAGCGTATTCGTACGTGGTAGTGTGCACCTTATTCGGCTTCCTTATGCAAACCAATCCTTTTCATGCGCGGCCGCGCGCCGCCGCTCCTGGCTTTTGGCACGACAACACGCAGTGCCACGTTGGGCAGCATATTGCAACGGACCAGCAGCAAGCAGGGATGGGCACCAATACCCGGCATTGCCCCTGGTGCGCGTCGCTCAACGAGCCCCTCCGCAACCTTTGCGCGCCCCAAGTGGGCGTGACCGTGGTGCAGGCCCGGGCTAGGTGCCGGCCAAGCGCCGCCCACTCTGCCTGGCACTTGCCCCTCACGTAGCAGCCCCGCGGTAGGCTACCCGGCCCAACGGCCCGGCCAACTGGCTATCCGAAAAAAGCTTCGTCCTGGACGAAGCTTTTTTGCTATATATCTACTTGATTCACAGCTGTGATTCTTAGCGGACCGGGGGAGCTTAGTAAAAATATAGCACGACTATTGATAACAGATAAATATCTTTGTGCTAAGGACTTGGGCATACAAAAAACTTTAATCTATTCTATGTTTAATACAACTACTCTGCCACCTGCTCACGTCTATTTTGAAAATCCGGTAGGGCGCTTGCTCGAGCATCCTATGGGCCTGTATATTTCTATCGAGCTGTCGGCGGGCCCGCGCCAATTCAATGAGCTTTGGGCGTTTCTGACGCAGGCGGGCCAGCTGTTGGCTCGTTGGGGCTGGGACACGCTGCTGACCTACAACCGGCAAACCACGGTCAGCCTGACTGCGGAAGAAACAAGTTTATTAGTTACGCACTGGCAGCAGCAAACCTCGCATTCGTTGGCGCTCCTCTACGGCGCGCAGCTCCTGCCCCACGAAGTATTCACCCTTCTTTCCTGGCATAGCCTGGAGCCCGCGCGCTGAGGCCCTAGGGTGGGGTGGGCGGGCAGCCGCCCAGCCTCGCCATAACGGCTGGGATTGCGTATATTCATTCATGGAATACCTTCTCAGAATGCTCGCCCACCACTGGGGCCTGAGTCAGTCGCAGTACTGGCACCTGCACCTGCTCAGCTCGGTTTCGCTGGGGCCGCTGCTGGGTATTCTGTACCTGGTGGTTTTCGATAGGCGGGCCCGGCGCCGGGCGCACGCGGCGGCGAAGGCATCGATGTGGGTAGGGGCCGATGGCAGGCTGCTCATCTACCGGTAAGCGCTTGGGAGCGCAGCAAGCTTATGGGCCCCGCCGTTGCTGGCGGGGCTTTTTTGTGGATTTTGAGCGGGGCTTTGTGCAGACCCGGCTGGTTCGTGGGGCCTGCGGTGCCTCGCTACGGCCGCGGCCGCGCCGATAGCCACGGGCCAAGCATTGGCCCGTGGGCGGGCACCTAGCCCGCCCGCCCAGCGCCGCTGGCCCATCTTTGCGGGTCCGTTTCTTTTTGATGAATTATTCCCTATCCCGTTTCGGCGCCTGGGCTGCCCTAGGGCTGCTGGCCGCCGCCTGTTCCCAAACCGACGTGGCCCCGGCCGACGTGGTAAACCACCTGACCCTGGGCAACCCCAGCGGCGCGGTGGCCAGCCTGGCCTCGCCCACCAACTACTTGCTCACCAAGCCGCAGTACAGCCTGTCTTACAACCGTAACCAGGGCAAGCCCAACTGGGTAGCGTGGCACCTCGACCAGGCCGACCTAGGTGGCGCGGCCCGGCAAGACGACTTTCGGAGCGATGAAAGCCTGCCCAGTGGCTGGTATCAAGTAACGAGCAGCGACTACTCGGGCTACGGCTTCGACCGGGGCCACAACTGCCCGAGCGCCGACCGCACGGCCTCGGAAGCCGACAACTCGGCCACGTTTCTGATGAGCAACATGATGCCGCAGGCCCCGCAAAACAACCAGCAGACCTGGGCCGACCTGGAAGAATATTGCCGCTCGCTGGTGCGCAGCGGCAACGAGCTCTACATCATTTGCGGCTCGTACGGCCGGGGCGGCACGGGCAGCGCCGGCTACTACACCACCATTGCGGGCGGCCAGGTTACCGTGCCATCCCGTTGCTGGAAGGTGGTGGTGGTGCTGCCGGCCGGCCGCGATGACCTAGGCCGCCTCACAAGCAGCACCCGCGTCATTGCCGTCACTACCCCCAACACCATCAAGGTAAACCCCGACTGGGGCGGCTACCGCACCAGCGTCGACGCCATTGAGAAGGCCGCCGGCCTGGATTTGCTTTCGGCCCTGCCCCTGAGCTTGCAGAATACGCTGGAAGCCAGCATCGACAAAGGCCCCACCAACTAGCGGCCAGGCTGCGAAATCGCCCGCGAGCTAGGGCCCTAGGGTAATAAAAAAGCCCGTTTCCAGGCTGGAAACGGGCTTTTTACTAAAGCTTAACTTAGCAAGTGACGCTACTAATACCAGCCGCCACCTAGGGCCCGGTACATATTCACGGTGGCATTGAGCTGCTGCATGCGGGTTTCGGTGAGGTCGAATTTTGATGTCAGGGCGTCGCGCTGGGTGAAGAGCACTTCGGTGTACTCGGCCCGCACGGCCCGGAAGAGGCTGTTGGAGATGCGGATGGACTGGTTGAGGGCCTGCACTTCCTTGAGTTTGGCGTCGTAGCTCTTTTGCAGGTTGCCGATGTTGGCGAGCTGGTTGGCCACCTCCACGTAGGCATTCAGCACGGTACGGTCGTAGTTGTACACGGCTTGTAGCTGCACGGCATTGGCGCTGTAGTACATGGCCTTGATGCCGTTGCGGTTGATGAGCGGCGCGGCCAGGTCGCCGGCCAGGTTATACAACATCGACTCGGGCGAGTTGAACAGCAAGCCGGGCTTGAAGGCTTCGAAGCCGGCCCCGCCCGAAATGCCCAGCGACGGGTAGAAGTTGGCGCGGGCTACCTGCACGTCGAGCTTGGCGGCCACCAGCCGCTGCTCGGCCTGCCGGATGTCGGGCCGGTTATTGAGCAGCTGCGCCGGCAGGCCGGTCTGGATGGCGGTTGGCGCCTGGGTGTTAAAGGTTTGGTCGTCGCGGGTGATGGGCTGCGGGTAGCGGCCGGCCAGAAAATTGAGGTGGTTCTCGGTCTCGGTGATGCGCTGCTGCGTCTTGTATTGCAGGCTGATGGTGTTCTGCACCTGCGCCTCGAAGCGCTTCACGGCCAGCTCGGTCACGCGGGCATTTTCCTTTTCCTGGCGCACAATGCGCAGGGCGTTTTCCTGAATCTCGATGTTCTGCTGGATAATAGCCAGCTGATTATCCAGCGCCAGCAGCTCGTAGTACGAGTTGGCCATCTCGGCAATCAGGTTGGTCACCATGAAGTTCCGGCCCTCAATGGAAGCCAAGTAGCGCGTGGCGGCCGACTTGCGGGCGTTGCGCAACTTGTGCCAGATGTCCACTTCCCAGCTCGCCGAGATGCCCACCTGGTAGTTGGCCAGCGGCGTGGGGTTGGCGCGGTCATCCCGAATAGGAACTCGCTCCTCGGTGGCGCCTTGCAGCGTGTAGCGGCCGGGCTTGGCCACGTCGGCCCCCGCCCCAATGCTCACTGATGGCATGTAGTCGCCGGTGCGGGCGCGGATTTCGTTGCGCGCCAATTCCAGCTCCTGGGTCGTGATGTTGAGCTCCTGGTTGCGTTGGAGGGCGCTGTCGATGAGCGAAACCAGGTTGGGGTCGGTGAAGAACTGCTTCCAGCGCGTGCGGGCCGAGTTGGTGCTGTCCTGGGGGCTGCCTGCGTAGGTAGCGGGCGTGGTGCGGTTGGGGTTACGCTGCGCCAGCTCGGGCAGTTTGCAGGCCCCCACCGCCAGCGCGAGGCCGGCGGCGGTCAGGCCCTGATAAATGCGTCTCTTAAGCATGCGACTCAACTTCTTCAACTAAAACCCGTGGCTCAAACCCTTCGCTAATCGGATACTCGTTCTCATCATCGATGAGCTTGCTCTTCGCGGCCATGGTGCCAAAAATGTAGTACAGGCCCGGCACGATAACTACCCCGAACACTGTCCCGAACAGCATGCCCCCTAGGGCCGCCGTGCCGATGGTGCGGTTGCCGATGGCGCCCGCGCCGGTGGCGATTACCAGCGGAATCAGGCCGGCGATAAAGGCGAACGAGGTCATCAGAATCGGGCGAAAGCGGGCCTTGGCCCCGGCAATTGCCGCGTCGCGGACGCTCATGCCGTGCTCGTGCTCCTGCACTGCAAATTCCACGATGAGCACTGCGTTCTTACCCAACAGACCCACCAGCATTACTAGGCCCACCTGGGCGTAGATGTTGTTAGCTAGCCCAAACAGTTTGATGAACAAGAAGGCGCCGAAAATACCGGCCGGCAGCGACAGCACCACCGCAAACGGCAGCAGGAAGCTTTCGTACTGCGCGGCGAGTACCATGTACACGAACGCCAACACAATCAGGAAGATGTAGATGGCTTCGTTGCCGCGCGACGATTCATCTTTCGACAATCCGCCCCAGTCGATATCGTAACCCCTAGGTAGGGTTTTGGCCGCCACTTCCTGCACGGCCTTGATGGCCTCGCCCGAGCTGTAGCCCTGGGCCGCATCGCCGCGAATAGAGGCTGTGGTGTACATATTGTAGCGGTTGATTTCGTTGGCACCCTGCGTCTTCACGATTTTCATGAAGGCCGAGAACGGCACCATTTCACCCTTTTCGTTTTTCACCCACATGTTCAGGATGTCCTGGGGCAGGCGGCGGTACTCAGGCGAGGCCTGCACGTAGACCTTGAAAAAGCGCTGGTACTTGATGAAGCCCAGCTCGTAGGTCGAGCCAATCATGATGCTCAGCGTGTTCATGGCGTTGCCGATGCTCACGCCCTTCTGCATGGCGAGGTCGTTATCAATCTTCAGCTCGTACTGCGGATAGTTGGCCGAGAAGAAGGTGAACAGGCCGGCTAGCTCCTTGCGTTTTTTCAGGTTGTCGATGAACTCCTCGTTTACTTTTTCCAGCGCCTTGTAGTCGCCCGAGTTGGTTTTGTCGAGCAATTGGAGCTGGAAGCCACCCGCCGCGCCGTAGCCCGGCACCGCCGGCGGCTCGAAGAATTCGATGGTCGCGCCGGGAATCTGCTTGGCCTTTTTCTCCAGCGACTCAATTACGTCGTGGATGGATTCCTTGCGCTCGCTCCACGGCTTCAAGCTAATCAAACAGGTGCCGGCGTTCGAGCCGCGGCCCTCCGTCAGTACTTCGTAGCCGGCTAGGGTCGAAATACTTTCGATGCCAGGCACATCCTTGGCCAGCTGTTGCAAGCGCTGCGAAATGTCATTCGTGCGCTCCAGGGTCGAGCCGGGGGGCGTCTGAATGATGGCATAGAGCATACCCTGGTCCTCGGCCGGAATGAAGCCGGACGGCAGCTTGGACGAGATGCCGAAGATGCCTAGGGCAAACACAATCAGCACGCCGAAGGTGAACACGCGGCGGTCTACGACCTTCTCCAGCACGTTGGTGTAGCTGCCAGTCAGCTTCTCAAAGCCGCGGTTGAACCAGTCGATGAAGCGGTTGATGGGTGTCTTTTTGCGCGGCTGGCCGTGGTTGTTTTTTAGAATCATGGCGCAGAGCACCGGAGTCAGAGTCAAGGCCACGACACCTGAAATGACAATGGCCGTGGCCATCGTAATCGAGAACTGGCGGTAGAAAATACCCACTGGACCGCTCATGAAGGCCACCGGCACGAACACCGCCGTCATTAGGATGGTGATGGCGATAATGGCGCCGCTGATTTCACCGATTACCTCGCGCACCGCCCCAAAGGGCGAGAGGTGTTTCTCCTCCATCTTGGCGTGCACGGCCTCGACCACCACAATGGCATCATCGACCACGATACCAATGGCGAGCACCAGCGCAAAGAGCGTAATCATGTTGATAGTCAACCCAAACGCCTGCATGGCCGTGAACGCCCCAATGAGCGACACCGGCACGGCGATAATCGGGATGAGCGTCGAGCGCCAGTCGCCGAGGAACAGAAACACCACGATGGCCACCAGAATAAAGGCGTCGCGCAGGGTGTGAATTACGTTTTCGGTCGAGGCGTCGAGGAAGTTCGACACGTCGTAGCTGATTTTGTAATCCATGCCGGGCGGCATGGTTTTCTTCAGCTCCTCTAGCTTGGCTTTCACGCTGGCAATCACGTCGCTGGCGTTCGAGCCGTAGGTCTGCTTCAGCATGATAGCCGCCGAAGGGTAGCCATCGAGGTTGGAGTAAATATCGTAGAATTCTGACCCTAGGGATACGTCAGCCACGTCTTTCAGGCGCAGCATTTCACCGTTGGCGTTGGCCTTCAGAATCACGTTCTTGTACTGGTCCACGTCGTTGAAGCGGCCCTGGTAGGTTAGCACGTATTCCAGCGCTTCGGCACGGCCGCCGTCCGAGCGGCCAATGCGGCCCGGCGAGCCAATCACGCTCTGGTCGCCGAGGGCCTTCATCACGTCGTCGGCCGAGATGTTGTAGGCCCGCATCCGGTCGGGTTTCAGCCAAATACGCATGGCATACTGCCGGCTACCTAGGATGCTGGCGCGCCCGATACCGTCGATGCGCTGGATCTCGGGTATCATGTTCACGCCGGCGTAGTTGAACAGGTACTTCATGTCCGTGTTCTTGTCCTTGCTGTACAAGTTCACGTACATCAGCATGTTAGGTACCACGCGGTTCACGATGAGGCCCTCGCGCTGCACCAGCACTGGCAGGCGGTTCACTACTTGCGCGATGCGGGTGTTCACGTTCACGACCGCCTGCTCGGGGTCGGTACCGAGGTTAAAGACAATCTGGATGTTGGCCTCGCCGGCGCTCACGGCGTCGGAGGTCATGTATTTCATGCCCGGCACGCCGTTCACGGCCTGCTCCAGCGGAATCAGGACCGACTCGGTGAGCACCTTGGCGCTGGCGCCGGGGTAGGCACAGCTCACCATCACCATCGGCGGCGAAATCTCGGGGAACTGCGAGGTGGGCAGGGTCTTGATGGCCAGAATGCCCATGAACACGATTACCACCGATATCACGATGGCAAACACTGGCCTACGAATGAATTTACTGAACATAAATCACGCTAATAAATTGACAATCACTACTCCGAATACACCTTCAGCTTGGGCAGCACCTGCTCGGGCGCCTCGTAGGTATAGCTGATTTTTTCGCCATCCTTCACCTTGCGAATGCCTTCCAGCAAAATCTTGTCGCTGGGCGAAATGCCATCCTTCACGATGTAGAGGTCCGGCATTTCGGAGGCGATGTTCACCTCTTTCTGGTGCACCACGTTGTTTTTGTCCACCACGTACACGAACTTCTTTTCGAGCACTTCGAAGGTGGCTTTCTGCGGAATAATGAGCGCGTGTTTGAGCGGCACGGTCATGAGCACGCTGCCGGTTTCGCCGTTGCGCAGCAAGCCTTTGGGGTTGGGGAAGGTGGCGCGGAAGGCGATGTTGCCGGTTTCGTTATTAAAGTCAGCTTCAATGGCTTGCACCTTGCCGGGGTAGGGAAACACCTCGTTATTGGCCATCATCAGCCGCACGCTTACTTCCTTGTCGCCGGCTTTTGCGTGCTCCTTGTAGGCGATGTACTCGGCCTCGGGCACGTTGTAGTACACCCACATTTTGCTGTTGTCAGAGAGCGTCGTCAGCAGGTCGCCCTCGTCAACGAGGCTACCCAGCCGGCCCTGGAAGTGGTCCATCATACCGTCGAAGGGCGCTTTGATGGACGTGAACTGCAAGTGGGTTTTGGCCAGCGATACGTCGGCTTTGGCCTTGTTAAACTTGGCGCGAGCCAGGGCCAACTCGTTCTTCGACACGATGTTGCTGTCGGCCAGGTTCTTCGTGTTCTGGTATTCGATACCCACGTAGTTGGCCTCGGCCTGCGACTTCTGCAGGTCGGCGTTGTAAATCAAGGGCGTAATCTGGAACATGGCCTGGCCCTTCTTCACCGACTGGCCCTCGTCCACAAAAATCTTTTGCAGGTAGCCTTTTTCCAGGGCCCGCAGCTCGATGTGCTGGTAGGCGTGAATCTGGGCCACGTACTCCTTGGTGATGGTCGTGTCCTTCTGCAGGGGGCTGGTGACCAGTAGTTTAATTTGTTCTTCTTTCTCCTCCTGCTTATCAGCGCAGCTGGTAAAAAACAAGCCGCCCGAGCTCATTGCCAGGAGTAAAAACGTTCTCTTTATAAAAGCATTAAGTACCATAGATAGGTGCTTGGTAATCCCGGAAAATGATGGGTTGAAGTAAGGAGCCGAATAGTGCCGGCCGGCTCCGCTGAAGCACAGGAAGCCGGCCTTACTCAATTGGCCCGTGGTTGTGTTGGCAGAGCCGCTGGGAAAGCCGGCGGCCCTAGGTACCAAATAAATATTTTTACATGCTTCGCAAGTGGCCCTGCCTAACTAGCAGAAAACCAGTTAATACCGGCAAAAAAAGCCGGTCTTAAATTAAATCTGGAGAGCAAAACCGAGGGAATAGGTCGCCGCGGCGCAAGGCCTTTGGCGTGCTGGGTAATACAAAGCTCAAGCCCTTGCCATTAAGGCAGTATGAAGGAATAGCCTGAAAAAATTCAAGAACTCTTCATGTGCGGCTTTACAGAGAATTTATGCTTTAAATAGCATTAAAATTCAAGTAGTTAGCCATGCAGGCGTGCCTGGCAGCAAGCTGAACCTTTAAGAAGAAAGCAATGCGAACGGCGGCAAAGCTAGAATCGGCGTGGGCCCCTTGCACCCCACCCAGGGGCTGGCCAGTGTCCTCTGCTTGATGGGGCGCCTGCGGCGGCTGGCCTGCGGGCCAGTGGCCCCTTCGCAACGGGTGGCCGCGGATGGGCCAAGGCAATAGCTATTTGCTGCGGGCCTGCCTTGAGGACCGCAATAGTGATGGGGCGCACGCACTGGACTCTAGCGACAAGGAGTACGCTATCAGCGGCTAGCTTAGGCTACCAAAAGCACTTTACTGCTGCTATAAAAAGTGCCAGTGCCGCTAGCAGTGCCCAGGCTATACTGTTGTAGTTGAAAGGCTTGGCGTACTCACTTTTGCGCGAATGCTTGCGCTTCCTGGGGTTGAGAATAGAGGTGCGGGTCATACAGGTGAAACTAGTTGGGGGTAAGGCAAACTAAGTCGAGCACGGGATGAATTTAAGCTGGCTGACCTTGTTTTGCGCACAGCGCGAACAAACTTAATTTTTGCGGGGACGCTCTTCATCGCTGATTCACCTCCCCGGGCGCGGTGTTGCGCCTGGCCGGTAGGCGGTAAGATGCTTGCCCTAGACCACAATTGGGTCAGGCTAACGTGCTGGTGGTGATGGTAGTGGGCATTCGCTTTGCAACGTGCATCGTCGGTGCCCGCAGCTGGGGCCGCCGCGGCCGCATCACCGAGGAGCTTGAGCTAACAGCTGGCCTTGCGGGCAATAAAGCTGGTGTGGTGCAGGAGTCGGCCAAAAAGATGCAACTGGTGCCAAGCAAGCTCTGCGAGTCGGGCGAGGCCCTGAAAGCACGGGCGGCGGCGGCGGGCAAAGCGATAGACTCTGCTAGTGGCTTGCCGCAGCGCCCGCGAGCCAGCCCGTGCCAACCCACCACCTAGGTAGCAAACTACGCTATATTTTTCTGGCCGTTGGCAGCCAGCGGATAGTAACCGGCGCGGCGGCCTCTTACTGGCGGCGCCTTGGCCTGGGTGTGCAGGCTGGCCGGGCCTTGCTGCAAGTGAGCCATGGCCTGGGGCTGCGCCACCCGGGCACGGCCGAGGTAGCTACGCCGAGCAGTGTGTCTGGGCCTCTCTAGGTTGCTTTTTTTTGGCAGCAGAAGCTAAGCGGCTGAGCGAGTTGGAGCTTTAGGCTCGTTGCGTCTGGGTAGCGGCGCCAGCGCCGGTGTGCAGCCCGGATGCCCAGAATAGTGGGTCAGCTGCGTGCCTGCCGTGCACTAAGACTGGTAGGTTGAGCGTTATAAGAAAGGTATTAATTTAATCATATTTAATCATGGAATTGCTATCAAAATTGCGTGACTTGTTCAAGCCAAAACCCGTGGTAGTGCCACCGCCACCGCTCTACTCGGATGAGGAGTTTCTGGATTTCATCGCTGCTCAGGCTCGCAACCGCACGCGGGCCGAGCAAGCGGCTCAAACCAGGTCGGCCAGCCCCAACGCCCCACTCGACAGGGCTGCGTAGGCGTGGCGTTTTCCGCACCGAGCCAGCGGCCGGCGGAGCGCCGCCCGCCTAGGCTGCCTTGCGGTGGCTAGTCGGCGGCCCGAGGGGTGCGTAGCGCCCCTCACTCACTGCGCCGAGCGGGCGCTGCCCGCGTGCTGCTGGCGCCGGCTCGGCAAGCGCAGCCTAGGGGGCGCTTGGGGCCGGCCGCAACCATTGCCCGGCCCCGGGGTTAACAACCGATGGAAACGCCCGCGCTGCCCACTTTCGGCTTCGACACCTACCCCCAAACGGCCGAGCCGCGGCTGCCCAAGCTGCCCACCGAGGCGCTGGAGCAGCTGGTAGTGTACCGGCGCGAGGAGCGGTTTGCCACCTGCCGCCAGCACATTGAGCTGCACCGGCGCGCGTTTTATAAGCTGTCGCTGATTGGCGAGGGTGGCGGCCGCTTCACCCTGAACGACGAGGTGGTGGCTGTGGCACCTAGGTCCATCTTGCTGGTGCCGCCGGGCACGGCCCTGAGCTGGCGCCTGCACGAAGGCCCGCAAACTGGGCTGTACTGCTTTTTCTCGCCCGATTTTTACAATGCGGGCCTGCTGCCGGGCTACCAGCTGGGGGCGGTGCTGGCGGGTGGCGCGCCTTACGTGTACCACGCCGCCACGCCGGCCGAGTACGCCGCGCTGGCCCAGAGCGGCGAGCACCTGCACGCCCAGCAAGCGCACCTCGAAAAAGCCCGCCACTACCTGCGCCTGCTGCTGGCCGACGTGCGCGATTGGGAGCAGCCGGCTGCCCCAGCCACAACCCTGACACCGGTGGTGCAGCAGTTTTTGCAGCTAATTGCGGCGCGCCTGGCGGCGGCCACCGAGCCGGTGCTGGCCCTGGACTCCTACGCGGCCGACCTCTGCCTGACGCCTTCGCAGCTGAGCGCGCTGTGCCGCCAAGCCACCGGCCAGAGCGCCGCCAACTTGCTCAAGGAGAAGGTCGCCACCGAGGCCAGGGTTTTGCTAACTGGTACGCAGCTGCCCATCAGCGACATTGCCTACCGGCTCACGTTTTATGATGCGGCCCATTTCTCGCGCTGGTTTCGGCAGGCGGTGGGGCAGGCGCCGTCGGCGTATCGGGCGCAATTCACGACGTACAAGTAATCCTGCGATTCGTACAAAGAAGACGCTGGGCCGGGCCGGTAATTTTGTCGACTGGCGCCCTAGGGCGCCGTTCACCCAGCGCCGGCGGCCTAAAGTGCCCCGGAGCCACTCTTTTTTGTACGTACTTCGATGGAAAAAATAGCGCTTATTGTGGGGGCCAGCGGCATCATTGGCAGCAACCTAGCCCACGAGCTAATTGCCACGGGCTGGACCACTTACGGCCTGGCCCGCCGCCCCCAGACCGACCTGGCCGGCCTGCACCCCGTGGCCGCCGACCTGCTCGACCCCGCCAGCCTGGCCACCGCCCTGGCCGACGTGGCCCCGACCCACGTGTTCCTCACCAGCTGGCTCCGCAACGACACCGAGGCCGAGAACATCCGCGTGAATGGCGGCATGGTGCGCAACCTGCTGGCCGCCCTCAGCCCCAAAAAGACGGTGCAGCACGTGGCGCTCGTCACGGGCCTCAAGCACTACCTAGGGCCGTTCGACTCCTACGCCCAGGGCAACTCGCTGCCGCCCACGCCGCTGCGCGAAGAAATGCCGCGCCTCGACCTGGAGAATTTTTACTACGCTCAGGAAGATGAAGTGTACGCCGCCGCCGAGCGCGATGGCTTTACCTGGAGCATCCACCGCCCGCACACCATCATTGGCAAGGCCGTGGGCAACCTCATGAACATGGGCAGCACACTGGCCGTGTACGCCAGTATCTGCAAGGAAACTGGCCAGCCCTTCCAGTGGCCCGGCTCGCAGGCGCAGTGGGAGGGGCTATCAGACGTGACCGACGCCCGCGTGATTGCCAAGCAGCTCGCCTGGGCCGCCACGGCCGAAACCGCCCGCAACGAAGCCTTCAACGTCACCAACGGCGACTACTTCCGCTGGAGCTGGCTGTGGCCGCGGCTGGCCGCCTGGTTCGGCATCGAGGCCGCGGGCTTCGACGGCACCGTGCACCCGCTCGAAAACGCCATGGCCGCCGACGCGCCGCTGTGGCGCGACCTAGCCGCGCGCCACAACCTGGTCGAGCCCGACCTGAACCGGCTGGCCTCGGCCTGGCACACCGACCTCGACCTAGGGCGCCCCATTGAGGTGATGACCGATACGTCGAAGAGCCGCCAGGCGGGCTTCCACGTGTATCAGCGCAGCGACGAGTCGTTTTTTGACCTCTTCGCCCAGCTGCGCACCGACCGGCTGATTCCGTATCCTACGGCTTGAAATTGAGAATTAAAAATTATAAACGAAGAATTAAAAGTCTGTCTTACAAATTTTTAATTCTTCATTTGTAATTTTTAATTAATTCATTCCTCCTCTTCCTAATCAGCCTTTATGTCAACCCAACCTAATAGCCTAGCTGCCGCCGACGACCGCGCCGACAATGGCCACCGGCCGCCCGCGCTCAGCAGCTACCACACCACCACGGCGCCGCTCATCGTCACGCCCACGTTCCTCACGCGGGCCGATACCACGCCCCGCACCGAGCGCACCATCGACGAGGGTGCCACCCGTGACCGCCGCGGCGAGGGTATCGAAAACCCCGATGCGGAGCCCGCCGAAATCGCGCTGGAGAGCAATCCCAACCTCGATTTTGAGCACTGGGATGAGTACTGGCGCAAGGTGCACGGCCCCAAATTCGCCTACGAGGAGCCGGGCACTGAGAATGAGCTAGTGCTGCGCTACGACCAGGTGCACCGCGTGGCGGGCGGCCCGTCGTCCAATTTCCACCCGCCCTACCGGGCCATGACGCAGGATAATGGCAAGCTCGTGGCCGACCCCTACGCCCAGGTGCCCGCCTACGTGCGCCCGCGCTTCGATGGCTTTGCCTACATCGCCTACGCGGCGGAGGCCGACATCAAGCGCGTGCTGAAGCAGGAGCAGTACGACAAGCGTATTATTGCCGACGAGCAAACGGTGTTTCGCCTGGTGACCCGCGAAATTGCCCGCGAGTACATTCTGCTGCCCAGCGCGCAGCACCGCGACCCGCTTAGCCTGGTCAAAATCCACTACCGGCGGCCTGAGCTGAGCCGGGAAGAGTTTCAAGAGCGGCTCTTGCGGCAGCACGCGCCGCTGGTGCTGGCCCAGCCGGCCACCCACACCTACGTGCGCCGCTACGCCCAGCTGCACAACATCGGCTCGACCCAGCAGCCCGACCCCGAAGGCGAGCTGATTGATGCAATTTCGGTATTCGCCTTCGCCTCGATGAATGATGTAGAGGACTACCTAGTGAGCGACGAGTACCGTACCATCGCGGCCGACGAAGCTACGTTCATCGACGTGGCTCGCTCCGAGTACTGGACCGGCCTCAACTACAGTGTTATTAACCGCCTGCTGCCCGAGCTGGCTACCAAGTATTAATTGCTGCGCGGGCTCGCCTAGGGCCCGCGCCACCAGCCTGCCAAGCCCCCGGCGCTGCTGCGAAGTTCTTTCGCATGGCGCCGGAGGCTTTCTTTGTGGCGCGGCTGCCACCTAGGTTTTGCCCGGTGCCACCAATCAGCTGCGAATAACCCGTGCAATTACTTGATTTACAGATGCCCGCGCTGCCCCGCCTCCTGCTGGTAGTGGGGCTGCTGGGCTTGGGCATGGCCTACAGCGCGCGGGCCGGCAAGCTCACCACGGCGGCCGTGTGGACGGGCGGCGTGCTAGGCGTGGGCATCTACCTAGGGGCCGGTTTTATGGGCCTAGGGCTGCTGGCCACGTTTTTTGGGCTGGGCACGGCGGCCTCGGCCTGGCGCGTGGCCGACAAGCGCCGCCTGGGGCTGGCCGAGGCCAACAAGGGCCGCCGCACGGCCGGGCAGGTGCTGGCCAATGCCGGCCTGGCCGGTTTGCTGGGCCTGGGCGCCTGGCTGGTGCCCGCGTTTGCGCCGCTGGGCCGCCTCATGCTGGCGGGCGGCTTTGCCGCCGCCACGGCCGACACGCTGGCCTCGGAGCTGGGCAATCTCTACGGCCGGCGCTACGTCAATATCTTGACGTTCAAGCCCGACCAGCGCGGGCTCGATGGTGTCATCAGCGCCGAGGGCACGCTGCTGGGGCTGGCGGGTAGTGCGCTGCTGGCCAGCGTATACTGCGCAGCCGAGGGCTGGTACCCGGCCTTTGGCATCTTGCTGCTGGCTGGCACGGCGGGCAACCTGGGCGACTCAGTATTGGGCGCCACCCTGGAGCGCCGCCACTACTTGCCCAATGACGGGGTTAACTTTTTGAATACCCTCGTTGGGGCGCTGGTAGCGGCGGGTTTATACGCCGTGTGGCCTCTAAAATAAGCGCTGCCGCTACCTAGGCAGGCACTAATAAGATTTTGGTATTGGCCAGCCTTGGGTGGCTAGAGGCCGTACGCAGGGCTGTAACTAACTATTCGCAGCTATGAGTACTGAACAGAACGAACCCCGGCCGACCAACAGCGAAATCAGCCCTAAGCCCATGGCCTACCCCACGAGCGAAGCGGACATGCAGGAGCAGCCCGACTGGGACATGTCGAACTACAAGCTCACCGGCAAAGTGGCCCTCATCACGGGTGGCGACTCGGGCATCGGCCGCGCCGTAGCCCTGGCCTACGCCATGGAAGGCGCCGACATAGCCGTCATCTACCAGACCAATGCCGAAGATGCCGCCGTGGTGGGCAAAGCCGTAGAGGCCCAGGGCCGCAAGTTTTTGGCCATTCAGGCCGATGTGCGCTCGGCCACCGAGTGCCGCGAGGCCGTGCGCCGCACCCACGCCGAGCTGGGCGGCTTCAATATTTTGGTGAACAATGCCGCGTACCAGAAGGGCTACGAGCACTTCGAAACCATTCCGGAGGAGAACATTCACCGCACCTTCGACACCAACATTAAGGGCTACATTTTTATGGCGCAGGCCGCTATTCCGTTTTTGAAGGAGGGCGATGCCATCATCAACACTGGTAGCATTGCGGGTCTTGTCGGTAATAAGCATCAGGTGGACTACGCTGCTACCAAGGGCGCCATCCACACCTTCACCAAGAGCCTGGCCGCCTACCTAGGCGACAAGAAAATCCGGGTAAACGCCGTGCTGCCCGGCCCCATCTGGACGCCGCTTATTCCCGGTACCATGCTCAAGGAAGACCTCGCCAAGTTTGGCGACGAAACCATGCTGGGCCGCCCCGGCCAGCCCGAGGAGCTAGCGCCCGCCTACGTCTACTTCGCCTCGCAAGATGGCAGTTACTCGACCGGCAGCCTACTGGAAGTGACCGGCGGCATGCCCAAAGGCTAGGAGTTTGTCATCTGCCATAAAGCAATGTTATGCTGAACGCAGTGAAGCATCTTGCGTGGCGCAGTAAACCTAGGCGTTAGGTTTTACTGCGCCACGCAAGATGCTTCACTGCGTTCAGCATTACGAACGCGCGTTTTTGTAAAAAACCTTAACTAGTTAAGATACAGGCGATGCGTAATCTGAAACCGATGGGGGGCGAAAGCATTATAATACGGTGCCTCGCCCACGAACGTGAGCACGTGCACCAGCGGGATGCCTTCGAGGCGGCTTTCTACCACGCGCACGGGGTATGCGCGGCCCTGCACTGGCCAGTCGCCGCTGTGGTTGGCGGGGCGGGCCGAGTCATCGAGGCACACGGCGTAGTCGAGAAAAGGCGCGGCGGCCGTGGCCTCCGCTAAAGTGTAGCAACCAACTTCCATAGTATAAAAGTACCCAGGCGGCGGGCGGAAAGTTCCGGCACCCGCCGCCGTGGCGCTAGCTGCTAGGTACGCAGTAGGCTCGGCCGTGGTTTTAGGGCTGGCGCACCGGCGTGTTCCAGCCGCCGCCCAAGGCGCGGTACAAGGCCACGGCTTGCAGCAGCTGCGTGCGCCGTAGCTCGGCCAGGCTCAGCTCGGCATCGAGGACGCTGCGCTGCGCGGTGATGATTTCGAGGTACGTGGCGTAGCCGGTGTATTGCAGCAGCGAGGCGGTTTCGACGGCGCCACGCAGGACGTCCACTTCGCGGCGGCGCAGGGTGAGGGCGCTGTCGTAGTTGGCTACGCCGCGCAGGGTATTGGTGACCTCGCGCACGCTGGTTTGCAGCGCTTGCTGGTAGGCGTAGTAGGCTTCGAGGCTGGCGGCGGTGGCGCGGTTGCGGTCAGCCCGCAGAGCCCGGCGGTTGAGAATAGGCGCGCTCAACCCGCCCAAGAAGCCCGCTACTATGGAGCTGGGCTGGAAAAGCAGCGACGACCGAAAGGCATTGACCCCAACGTAGGGCGTGAGCGTGAGGGCCGGCAAAAAGGCGGCGCGGGCCGCATAGAGGTCAGCCCCATAGGCGGCCAGCGCCAGCTCGGCCTGGCGCACGTCGGGGCGGCGCAGCACCAGGCGGGCGGGCACGCCGGCCAGCAGGCGCCGGGGCACCTGCACCTCGGCTAGCTCGGTAGGCCGGGCAATGCGGCGCGGGTAGCGGCCCATGAGCTGGTTGAGCTGGGTTTCGGTTTCGGTGATGCGCTGCCGGGTTTCGAAGGCCAGGCTGCGGGTGCGCAGCACCTGCGCCTGAAACTGCTGCACGGCTAGCTCGGTGGCGCGGCCAGCCTGCTTCTGCACTTTGGTAATCTCAAACGCCCGTTCCTGCAAAATAAGGTTGCGCTGCAGCGTAGCTAACTGGTTATCAAAAGTCAGCAGCTCATAATAATTATTAGCCACCTCAGCAATGATGCCGGTTACGACCAACTGCCGGCCCTGTTCCGAAGCTAGTAAACGGCCCTGGGCGGCGTTGCGCAAGCTGCGCAAACGGCCCCACAAGTCCACCTCCCACGAGCTACGCAAACCTAGGAAGTAGTCAGGCGTGAAGCCGGTCGGGATAGCTTGATTACCGTCGATATTCTGCGACAAGTTGGTGTCGTAGTTACCCACGCCATTCAACGTGTAGCGGCCGTAACGGTCGAAGCCCGCCGAGCCGGTGGCATTGACGCTAGGCAGCAGGGCGGCGCGGCGCTCGAGCACGTTGGCGCGCTGCTGCTCCACGCGCTGGCTGGCCTGGCGAATATCTAGGTTATACTGTAAGGCCGTGTCGATGAGCCCTACGAGGGTTTGGTCAGCAAAAAACTTATTCCACGACAAATCGCCGATGCTGGTGCTATCATTGGGTGCGGGAGGGCCGTAGGAAGTCGGCAGCGGGGTAGCGGCGGGGTAGGAGCGGGGCGCGGAAAGCTGGCAGGCGCTGAACAGGAAAACGCCCGTTGCTACCGCTAGGGCTCGGCGGACATGTGGCCCCACCCCCGGCCCTTCTCCGCTTAATGCGCGGAATCCTGCGGGGGACGGGAGTCGGACGCGACTTGTTTTGGTGAGAGCAGAAGTGAAAAATCTAGCTAAAGACATCAGACATTGTAGTTCAAATTCAGTAATCCGTTTGGCTCTGAGAGCCGCCCTAGCCGCCCGTTGACCTCACCCCCTAGCCCCCTCTCCTTGGGGAGAGGGGGAACTAGCCCTAGTTTTTAGAATCTAGAACTAGAAGCTAGTTCCCCCTCTCCCCAAGGAGAGGGGGCTGGGGGGTGAGGTTACCCAGGCGGCGAGCCTAGGCGTGAGCCGGTTCCGGCTCTTTCTCCTTTACCTCTTCTGGGGCCGGTTCTTCCTTGTCCTCTTTCGGCATCATGCCGGCGAAAATCACGTAGAGCCCCGGCACTAGCAGCAGCCCAAACGTGGTGCCCAGCAGCATGCCGCCCGCCGCCGCCGTGCCGATGCTGCGGTTACCTAGGGCACCCGCACCGTGGGCGATAACCAGCGGCATCAGCCCCAAGATGAAGGCGAACGAAGTCATCAAAATCGGCCGCAGTCGGGAAAGCGTGCCCTCAATAACGGCGTCGAAAACGGAGGCCCCGGCGCGGCGGCGCTGCTCGGCCACCTCGATGACGAGGATGGCGTTTTTGCCCAGCAAACCGATGAGCATGACCAGCGCTACCTGGGCGTAGATGTTGTTTTCGAGACCTAGGATTTTCAGGAACAGGAAGGCCCCAAAAATGCCCGTGGGCAAGCTCAGCAGCACCGGCAGCGGCAGCAGGAAGCTCTCGTACTGCGCGGCCAGAATGAGGTAGACGAACACGATAACCAGCGCGAAAATGTAGATGGCCTGGTTGCCCGAGAGCACCTGCTCGCGGGTCATGCCGCTCCACTCGAAGCTGTAGCCCTTGGGTAGTACCTTCTTAGCGGTTTCCTCAACGGCCTTAATCACGTCGCCGGTGCTGCGGCCAGGCGCGGCCTCGCTGCTCACCATGGCCGAGGTGTACATGTTGTAGCGCGTGAGCTGGTCGGGGCCGTACACGCGCTCCAAGCGCACGAAGGTGGAGTAGGGCACGAGCTCGCCGCGGTTGTTTTTCACGTACAGCTTCAGCAGGTCTTCGGGGTTGGCGCGGTACTCGGGGCCGGCCTGCACCATCACCTTGTAGAGCTGCCCGAAGCGGATGAAGTTGGAGGCGTAGTAGCTGCCAATCATCGTTTGCAGGGTGCTCATGGCCTGGTCCACGGTCACGCCTTTTTTGGCGGCCTGCTCCTGGTCCACGTGGATGAGGTACTGCGGAAAATTGGCGTCGTAGTTGGTGAAAGCCGAGCCCACGGCGGGCGTCTTGTCGAGGGCCGTGATGAAGTCTTTGGTGACTTCGGCGGTGCGCTGCAAGTTGCCGGTGCCCGACTTATCGAGCACCCGCAGCTCCACCCCGCTGGCGTTGCCGAAACCCGGCACCGAAGGCGGCGGGAAGAATTCGATGCTGGCGTCGGAAATGCCCTTGGTTTTCTCGCGCAGGATGGTAATGAGCTCATCTACTGATTGCTCGCGGCCTTCCCAGGCGGCCAGGTTTATCATGCCCATGCCGTAGGTCGAGCCCGCCACGTCGTTGAGCAGGCTGTAGCCGGCCAGGGTCGAAACCGACTCCACGGGCTTGAGCTTGGCCGCCACGCGCTGAATTTGGTCGAGCACTTCCTCGGTGCGCTCCACGGTGGCGCCGGCGGGCGTGGTCACGTTCACGTAAATCATGCCCTGGTCTTCGGTCGGAATGAAGCCGGCGGGCAAAATCTGGCTCGTGCCGTAAGCCAGCCCGATGAAGACCAACAGGGCACCTAGGGTCACCACGCGGCGGTGCGCCACCACGCTCAGCACCTTCTTGTAGCCGTCGGCCAGGTTGTCGTAGCGGGCGTTAAACCAGTTGAAAAACCGGCCCATCAAGCCCGGTTTTTTGTCGTGGTCCACTTCCTTGAGCAGCAGCGCGCACAAGGCCGGCGTTAGCGTCAAAGCATTGATAGCGGAAATCAAAATGGCCGAGGCCAGCGTGAGCGAAAACTGGCGGTAGAACACGCCCACCGGCCCGCTCAAAAACGACGTGGGCACGAATACCGCCGTCATTACCAGCGTAATAGCCACGATGGCCCCGCTGATTTCGTGCATGGCCGCGAAAGTGGCCTCCCGCGGTGCTAGGTGCTCATTGTGCATCTTGGCGTGCACCGCCTCGACCACCACAATGGCGTCATCGACCACAATACCGATGGCCAGCACCAAGGCAAAGAGCGTCAGTAGGTTGATACTGAACCCTAGGAGGCTCATAATGAACAGCGTACCGATAAGCGCCACCGGTACCGCCAGCGCTGGGATGAGCGTGGAGCGGAAATCCTGCAAAAACAGGAACACCACAATGAATACCAGGATAAACGCCTCGACCAGCGTCTTCAGCACTTCGTGAATACTAGCGTCAAGGAAGCGCGACACGTCGTAGGCCACGCTGTACGTCATGCCGGGCGGGAAGCTGGTTTCTTTCAGCTCGGCCATGCGCGCCTTTACGCCCGCGATAACCTCGCTGGCGTTGGAGCCGGGGCGCTGCTTGAGCATGATGGCCGCCGAGGGCTTGCCGTCCTCCTTCGACACCATGCCGTAGGTGAGCGAGCCAAACTCAATGTCAGCTACCTCCTTGAGCTTCAGTACCGAGCCGTCGGGGTTGGCGCGCAGCACGATGTTGCGGTACTGCTCGGGCTCGAACATTTTGCCGGTGTAGCGCAGCACGTATTGCAGGTCGTGGGCTTTGCGGCCCGAGCTTTCGCCCGATTTGCCGGGGGCGGCCTCCACGTTTTCGGCCCGGATGGCGGCCACCACGTCCTCAGTGCCCACGTTGTAGGCGGCCATGCGGTCGGGTTTCAGCCACACGCGCATCGAGTATTCGCGGGCGCCCATAATCTCGGCTAGGCCCACGCCGTTGATGCGCTTGAGCTCCTGCAAGATGTTGATATCGGCGAAGTTGTAAATAAATTTCTCGCCCGCCGCCTTGTCGGTGCTCGTGATGTTGAGGTAGAGTAGCATGGAGTTTACCTCCTTTTCGGCCGTCACGCCGGCCTTGATTACCTCCTCGGGCAGCTCGTCAATCACAGTTTGCACGCGGCCCTGCACGGCCACGGCCGCTAGGTCGGGGTCGGTGCCGACCTGGAAAAAAACCTCGATGAGCGTGGTACCGTCGTTGCTGTTCACCGACGTCATCGACGTCATGCCCGGCACGCCGTTAATAGCGCGCTCCAGCGGCGTGGCCACGGCCTTGGCGCACACCTCGGCGTTGGCCCCGGTGTAGTGCGCCGTCACGGTTACGGAGGGTGGCACGATGTCGGGAAACTGCGTGATGGGCAGTTGAAACAGCGCCAGGCCACCTAGGAGAGTTATCAGCAAGGAGATAACCAGCGAGAGGACCGGGCGGCGAATGAAGATATCGAACATAGAATGTACCGTGGACCCTGTGGGTCCGCGCGTGAGTAGTAGGCTAGCGTTGAATACTTTATAATAACTCGCGGACCCGCAGGGTCCACAGTACACCGATTATCGCACTTTTGCCACGTCCGGCGCCTGCGGTACCTCAGCCTTGCGCGGCACCACTTTCTGGCCGTCCTTCACCTGCTGCGTGCCCTCGTAAACCACGCGCTCGCCGGGCTTAAGGCCGCTTTTTACCACGTAGTCATTGCCGGTGCGGTTGCCGGGCACAAAGGCGCGGGAGTGAGCAACGTTATTACTATCAACCACATACACGTAGCTCTTGTCCTGAATTTCGAATACCGCTTTTTGCGGCACCAGCAGCGCATCAGTCACCACGTTGGCGAGGCGCACGCGGCCGGTGGCACCGTGCTTGAGCAGGTGCTGCGGGTTGTCGAAGCGGGCGCGGAAGGCGATGGAGCCGGTGTTTTCGTCAATCTCGCCCTCCGAGGTTTCGATGTAGCCGGGGTAGGGGTAGCGGCTGTTGTCGGCCAGCACCAGCGCGATGGTGTCGGAGCGGCTGCGCTCGGGGTGGGTTTGGCGCAGGCGCGTTATCTCTAGGTACTCACTCTCCGGTACTTCGAAGTAGGCGAACACCTCGCCTAGGTCCGATACGGTGGTGAGTAGCGTGGTGTCTTCAATGAGACTGCCCACCTTGAGCGGGATGCGGTTGATGATGCCGTCGAAGGGCGCGCGCACCAGCGTGTAATTGAGGTTGAGGCGGGCCGTGCTTTGGCGGGCGCGGGCTTCGGCCACGTGCGACTGCGCGGTGCGCAGGTTGGCCAGCGCCAAGTCGGTTTCGGTCTTGGCGATGATGTTTTTGCCCACCAGCAACTGCACGCGCCCGAGCTGCACCTTGGCGGAGGCTACTTCGGCCTCGGCGCTGGTTTCGGCGGCGCGGGCGCTGGCCAGCTGGTTTTGGTATTCGCTGGGATTAATCTGAAACAGCGGCTGGCCCTTCTTCACAAACTTGCCCTCATCCACAAAAATGTGGTCGAGAAAGCCACGCACCTTGGCCCGCACCTCCACGTTGCGCTTGGCCTGAATGTCGGCCACGTGCTCGTGGTAGAGGCGCTGGTCGGTGGTGCGCAGGGCCAACACGGGCACCTGGGGCGGGGCATCTTCCGCCTCTTTGGTGGTTTCGGCCTGGCCCTTGCCGCAGCCGCTCAGCAGCAGCAGGCTCGCGGCTAGGCTCGCCAAAATAGTGCTGTGGCCCGCTACTTTATATTGAAAAAGAGACACTTGGAGAGGTGTAGAATTCGTGAATTTAGAATAGTACGCAAACGCCAGGCATGCGTTAGCGCCCCGGCGGGTGTACCGCTAGGTTGGTCGAGTCGCGGCGCAGGTTGGCGGCCTGGCAGCGGGCCAGCATGGTTTGGGTGAGCGTGAGCTCGGCGCGGGTGGCGCTGAGGTCGTCGGCCTCGTCATCGTCACCGAGCAGCGAAGAGTAGGCGGCCAGGCCATCAGCGCGGGTCAGCAGGTAGCAATTGAGCGCCCCCGACAGCAGCAGCGCCACGGCGAGCAGCGCAGCCAGCACGCGGTAGCGGGTATCGGCAAGGGGTAAGGGGCGGTTCATAGTGCAAAGCACCCGCGCCGACATTAAAACCGTCTGAGAACGGTGTTAGAATAGATTAAAAGTGTAGCGCGCACTTTCAGTCCGCGAGTATCGAGGCGTGCTCAGTGTAACTACCCACTCGCGGACTGAAAGTCCGCGCTACACCGGCAGCCGCACGGTGGCCGTAGTGCCCGCGCCCGCCGCCGATTCTATCTCTAATTGCCCGCCGTGCAGGCGCACTACTTTCTGCGTCAACGGAAGCCCTAGGCCGAAGCCCGGCCGCCCGGCCGCGCTGCGCGCCCGAAAGAGTGGCTCGAACAGCCGCGCCTGGTCGGCAGGCGCGATGCCGGGGCCGGTGTCGGCTACGCGCACTCGCAGGGTGTGGGCGTCGGCGTAGCTAAGGTCTACACTCACGGCCGCTTGCGAGTATTTGCAGGCGTTGTCGAGCAGGTTGAAGAGGGCCGTGGTCAGCAGCTCTGCGTTGCCGGGCAGGCTGAAGGGCTCGGCCGCAGCGGGCACCGGGCCAACGTGCAGCTGCACGTCGCGGCCGGGATATTTGGCCTGGGCGTAGCCTAGGGCCTGGGTCAGGCACTCGTCGAGGCGCACGGGCAGCAGGCGCGGCGAGGGCGCATCGGCGCGGGCCAGCGTGAGCAGGCCGTTGGTGAGGGCGATGAGGTGGCGCACGTCTTCCAGGCCCGACTCGATGCTCTCCTTGCTGTCGCCTAGGTTGTCGTCGTAGGCCAGTGAGGTTTCCAACGTGCCCAGCAGCGTGGCCAGCGGCGTGCGCAGCTCGTGCGAAGCGTGCGATAAAAAGCTTTTCTGCGCCTCAAACGCCTGCTCCACGCCGGCCAGCATCTGATTAAACGTGATGGCGAGGCGCGCGATTTCGTCGCGTCGGTTGCCCTCGTCCACCCGCTGGCTGAGGTTGGAGGCCGTAATCTGCTCGACCTGCTCGACCACGCGGGCAATGGGCCGCAGAAATTCATCGGCAAAAAACCACCCCGCTCCGATGATGAGCAGCAGCGCCCCCACGTTGCCCACCACCAGTATCAGGCGTAGCGTATCGAGCTGCGAGCGCCCTAGGCGGTCGATAGCCGCTATTTCTACCTGGTACCTGGTGCCTTGCGCAGTGTAGGGTACGCGGGTGCTTTCGAGCTGGCCCGCCAGCCCGGCCGGCACCGCCGCCGCTTCGGCAAAGAGCACTTGCCCAGCGGGGCTGAGGATGCGGATGCGCTCGCCAGTCATCATCAATAAATCGCGCGGGTGCACCGGCCCCGCCGGGTGCCCGCTCCGGATGAGCACCCGCGCCGCCAGCAAGGCGCTGGCTTCCATGCGGTGCACAAACCGCTGCCGCCGCGCCGCCGCTTGGAAGTAGTACACAAACGCCGAAAACCCCACCAGCAGTCCCGCCACGAGTAAGGTAAAGCGCAGGATAAGCTTGGTGCGAATGAGCATAGTGTGTCGGCGTACCGTGGACCCTGCGGGTCCGCGCGTGTGAAGGGGTTGGTTTTAAACTGACTTGTCGTGCCCACTCGCGGACCCACAGGGTCCACGGTACACCGCGCTTACTCGGCCCGCATCACGTAGCCCATGCCCACCACGGTATGAATGAGCTTGGGCGAAAACCCGCGGTCCAGCTTCTTGCGCAAGTAGCTCACGTACACGTCCACGAGGTTAGTGTTAGTGTCAAAATTCACATCCCAAACGTGCTCGGCAATGGCCACCCGCGAAATGATGCGGCCTTGGTTGAGCAGCAGATATTCGAGCAGCGCGTACTCGCGAGTCGTGAGGTCGATGCGCTGGCCGGCGCGGGTTACCACTTTTGCGTCGAGGTTTAGCTCCAAATCAGCCAAGCTAATAACGTGGCGCACGGCTTCGGCAGACGTTTGGCGACGACCTAGGGCGCGCACCCGCAGCAATAATTCTTGGAAGGCGAAGGGCTTGACCAGGTAGTCGTCGGCGCCGGCCTCGAAGCCCAAGACCTTGTCTTCCAGGCTGTCAAAAGCGGTCAGGAAGATAATCGGTACGTGCGGGTAATCGGCCCGAATGCGGCGGCACAGTTCAAAGCCGTTGAGCAGCGGCAGATTAACATCGAGGATAATGAGGTCGAAGGGCTGCTGCTGGGCCAGCGAGAGGCCCATTTGCCCGTCGTAGGCGATGAGCAGGTCATAGCCCTCGCTGGTCAGCCCTTTTTTGATGAACGAGGCCAGCTTGGGCTCGTCTTCGACTAGCAGGATTTTCATGGGCGGCGCAGGTAGGAGGGCAAAAGTAAAAAGCCCTGCTTGCGGGAGGCAAGCAGGGCTTTTTCGGGTCAGGGTGCTTCGACACCTAGTCAACCGAACCTAGGGCCGGCGGTTCACGGCGTTCAAATCCTCAAACGCTGATTTCAGGCGCTTCACGAAGGTTTCTTCGCCTTTGCGCAGCCACACGCGCGGGTCGTAGTACTTCTTGTTAGGCGAGTCGGGGCCGTTGGGGTTGCCGATTTGGCCTTGCAGGAAGCCTTCGTTTTTCACGTAGTACTGCTGAATGCCTTCCCAGAAGGCCCACTGCAAGTCGGTGTCGATGTTCATTTTGATGGCGCCGTAGCCGATGGCCTCACGGATTTCGGCCTGGCTCGAGCCCGAACCACCGTGGAATACGAAGTTGATGGGCAGCGCCTCTTCGATGTTGTGCTTCTGGCGCAGAAATTCCTGCGAGTTGTGCAAAATCTTGGGCTCCAGCTTCACGTTGCCAGGCTTGTACACGCCGTGCACGTTGCCGAAAGCGGCGGCGATGGTGAAGCGCGGGCTCACGGCATTCAGATGCTCGTAGGCGTAGGCCACTTCCTCAGGCTGGGTGTAGAGCTTCGAAGAATCGACGTCGGAGTTGTCCACGCCGTCTTCCTCGCCGCCGGTCACACCGAGCTCGATTTCGAGCGTCATGCCGATTTTGGCCATGCGCTCGAGGTATTTTACGCAGGTTTCGATGTTCTCCTCAATCGGCTCCTCCGACAAGTCGAGCATGTGCGAGCTGTAGAGCGGCTGGCCGTGCTCGGCGAAGTATTTCTCGCCCGCGTCGAGCAAGCCATCAATCCAGGGCAGGAGTTTTTTGGCGGCGTGGTCGGTGTGCAAAATCACGGGCACGCCGTAGGCCTCAGCCATCAGGTGCACGTGGTGCGCGCCCGAAATGCCGCCCGCGATGCTGGCTTGCTGCTTGTCGTTGGGCAGACCTTTGCCGGCGAAGAACTGGGCGCCGCCGTTCGAAAACTGAATGATAACCGGCGAGTTGAGGTCGCGGGCCGCTTCGAGCACGGCATTCACGGTGTCGGTGCCGGTCACGTTCACGGCCGGTAGGGCGTAGCCGTTAGCCTTGGCGTGCTGGAAGAGAGCCTGCACTTCGTCGCCGTGCAGTACGCCGGCGCGCAGGCCGGTGAGGGTGGATGTTGCCATGAGAAAAGAAACGTTGAAGGCCGCGAAGTTCGGTGGTTTTTAGGAAAAATCTACGGATTAGTTTGACGGGCTAATCTCGGCCAGGAATACCCTAGGCGAATTGCCGGCGCACCAAAAAGCCCGGAGGAATCCCCCGGGCTTTGGTATAGCGCGTAAGCCGTGCGACTAGTCGAAGATGTAGCGCACGCCCACCTGGGCCCGCCAGCGGCTGGCAAGGCTGGTATCGGTGAAGAAGGTTTGGCTGCCGCCGTTGAAGGTGTAGGCCGGCGCGTCGGGGCTGGTGGTGCTGGGGTAGGCGGCCTGCACGAGGCGGTTGTTGCCCACCAGGTAGCGGTTGCCCCAATTGCGGTTCAGCAGGTTGCCCGCGTTCAGAATATCAAAGCTGAACTGCAAGGTGTTCTTTTTGCCGCCGCTGGTCGTGATGGCGAAGTCTTGCAGTACTTTAAAATCAAACTGCGTATACCAGCGGCTGATGGCGCCGTTGCGCTCGGTGTACTCGCCGCGGTGCTGGCTCAGGTACTTGTCTTGCGAAATGTAGCTGTCGAGCTGCTGCCACTGCTGCGCGGCCGATACCACCTGGCCGGCGGCGTTGGTGTAAGCTACCAGGTTAATCTGGTTTTGAGCAGTGGGCACGAAGAACAGGTCGTTGCCGTCGATACCGTCGCGGTTGAGGTCGCCGGCGTAGGTGTAGCTAAAGCGGTTGCCCTGGCCCGCCTCGAAGAAGAAGCCTAGGGTCGTGGCCATGTGGTCATTAGCGTACGAGAAGCGCCGGCCGCCCGCCGCGATGAAGCGGTGCTGCAAGCCAAAGTCGCTGTAGGCCAGCTTGGGCTGGTTGGGGTTGCCCACCACGGGCAGGCGCTGGTAGGCGTCGCCCGCAATCTCGCCGGGGTTCGAGGTCACGTCCTTAGCCTGGGCGTAGGTGTAGGCCGCCGTGATGTAGAAGCCGCTCACAAACTCCTTGCGCAACTGCCCGGTGAGCGAGTACTGGTAGCCCTGGTTGGTGTTTTCGAGCCCAATAACGCCCGCATCGAGGAAGGTGAACTGCCCGTTGGGGCCCGTAAACGAGTTGAGGCGCGGGCCAGCGGTGGGGTAAATCTGGCGGTTGTCGCCGCCGTTGGCGCCGCTCAGCGTCTGGGTGGGCGTCACGAAGTTGTAGTTGCGGTGAATAACCGCGTTGATGTCCTTGCCATAAATGGCCTCAATCGTGCCCACGATGCCGCCGGGCAGCTCCTGGTCCACGGCCAAGTTCGAGCGCCACACCTGCGGAAACTTGAAGTCGCGGCCCGTCGTGTTAATCTGGAACGTGTAGCCGTTGTCAAACCGCGAGTTGGAGGCCTGGTTGGAAATCCAGACGAACGGAATGCGGCCCGTGAAAATGCCCGTGCCGCCGCGCAATTGCGTCTTCGGCCCGCTGCCCTGCGAGTTGTAGTTGAAGCCTAGGCGCGGCGAAAACAGCGGCGTTGACTTTGGAAACTGCGTCACGTCGAGGCGCGTGGACTGGCCCTCCGAGGTGAGGAAGGTAGCCGCCGCCACCTGCGGGTTGGGCGCCACCGTGGTGTTGTAAATCGGTAGGTCGGCGCGCACGCCTAGGGTCAGTTTCACGGCCGGGTTGAGCTGAAACTCATCCTGCACGTACACCCCCAGCTGCGCCACGTCGATGTTAGCCTGCTTGATGGGCGCCTGGCCACCGGCCGCGGCCTGGGCGTTCAGGTCCAGAAAGCCGGGCCGGCCGGGCACGGTGTTGGCGAAGAAATCGCTCAGCTCGAGGCGCTGGTAGCCGTAGCGCTGCAAGTTGAAGCCGTTGGCGAACTTGAACCGCTCGTAGTTGGCGCCCACCGTGAAAATGTGCTTGCCCGCGAAGTAGCTTAGGTTGTCGGTGAGCTGCAAAATGTGCTGGTTCAGCGTGTTATTGGCCGAAAACTGCTCGGTGCCCACGCTGGTGTAGGTCGTGCCGCCCTGCGTGATGTCAATCATCGGGAAGAACGTGCTGCTCGGCAAGTCCCGGAAATCGTCAAACGCCGAGTAGCTTACCTGCGCCTTGTTGCTGAATTTGCCGCGCCCGAAGGTGCTGTTCAGCTCGGCTACCACCGAGTTCAGGTTGTTGTTAATGGTGTAGCCCGAGTTCGAAAACTGCAACGTGTTCACGCCCGGCACCCGCGACGATGGCGCGATGGCAATGGGGTGCGGCCCCTGCTGGCGGTAGCTGCGCAGGTAGTTATACCGCACCGAAAAGGTGTTGTTCGCGTTGATGTTCCAGTCGATTTTCGCCAGCAGCTTGTTTGAATACGTTTGGTAGTTGAAGCCCTGGTACGTGCCCGGGTCGTAGCCGTAGCTCGAAATCAGGCGCTGCCGAATAGCCTCCAGGTCGGACCCTAATACCCGGCTCACGCCGCTCACCTGACCACCTAGGGCCGCCTGCGCCTCAGCCGCACTGGCGGCGGGCCGGAAGGTCTGGCCGGGGTCGGTTTGGCGCGTAAACTCGCCGTTGACGAAGAAGAACAGCTTGTTCTTCACAATTGGGCCACCTAGAGCAAAGCCCGTCTGGTTGAACTTCAGGCTTGGGTTGTCGATGTCAGCGCCCTCCACCTTGCGCCCAATCAGGCTCTCGTTGCGGTAGTACGTGTACACCGTGCCCTTGAAGGAGTTGGTGCCGCTCTTGGTCACAGCGTTCACGCCGGCGCCCGAAAAACCACCCTGCCGCACGTCATACGGCGCCAGGCTCACCTGAATCTGGTCGATGGCATCGAGGCTCACCGGCTGCGAGTTGGTTTGCCCGCCGGGGGTAGGCGAGTCCAGCCCAAACGAGTTGTTGAAGATGGAGCCGTCGAGCGAGAAGTTGTTGTACAGCGGGTTGCGCCCGCCAAAGCTCAGGCCGTTGCCGCTGGCCTGCGGCGTGAGGCGCGTAAAGTCCTCCTGCGAGCGGCTGATGGTCGGCAGTGACCGGATGGCCGCCGAGCCGATATTGGTTGCCGCCCCCGTGCGGTCGGGATTGATTTGGCCGTCGCGGTTGCCGCGCACCACCACTTCCTCCAACTGCTGGCCGGCGCCCTCGCGCAGCACGGCGCGGGTTTCGTAGGTTTTGCCCAGCGCCAGCTGCACGTTGCGCTCCACGAAGGTTTCGTAGCCCACAAACGAGATGGTAATCTCGTAGGGCCCGCCGATGCGCAGGTTCAGCAGGTCAAACTGCCCGTTGTCGCGGGTGCTCACCCCGTATTTGGTGCCCGTAGGCAGGTGCACGGCTAGCACCGTAGCGCCCGGCAGCGGCTCGCCCTTGGCATCCAGCACCAGCCCTTTAATGGCCGACGTGGTGACGCCCTGCGCCTGCGCCGACTGGCTACCCACCAGGCACACAATGCCCAGCAGTGGAATCAGTACGTTTTGTTTCATAGTTACCCTCTTTGTGAATTTCCAGAGCCCACCCCTAGAATTTTCCCAAAATTACGGCGCGCTGCGCTTGGATAATTAACTGAAACTTCATAGCTATTACGAGAAACGCTGCTCGGTTCGCAGTATGGCAAAACTGTTGAGTATAGCTATACTAGCTAGTAGGACAGCGTTTTTTAATAGATATATTATTGGTGGTAAGAAAGTTGATGAGATTAGTGTGACAAGGCGAAAGCAGGCAAAAGCGCCCCTTTATTGCAGCCCGCACCTCATCAAAAACTTAACATTGGAGTAAGCATATTGCCTCGTCGCTGGTTAGTATCTAGCTGAAGGGTATCGCTCACTTAACTACTTGTGGCATGCGTACAAATTTGACCGGCTTCGCCCTGACTGTGGGCATGGGCCTCATCGTCGTGTTAATAGGATTTCTGGGTTTGAGCGCCGCGGGCTTGGTCGGTTTCTCAGCCACTGACGCCCAGACTGAGCAAGCGCAGCCAACTGGTGCAGGCACCTCGCCGGCCCCAACTGATTCTACCGACCTGCTCGTATCCGCAAAAAGTAAGAAGCCGCTCGCCCCAGGCGAGAAAGCCGCTATCGAGGCCGGCGATGCGCTCTTCAAAGCCAATTGCACCCAGTGCCACGCCGTCAATGAAAAGGTAGTAGGGCCAGCATTAGCGGGCATTACTAAGCGGCGCCCCGCTTCCTGGCTAGTTTCGTGGGTGCATAACCCAGCCAAGGTTATTGCCAGCGGCGACGCCTACGCCGTAAAGCTTTTCGATGATTACGGCAAGCAGCAGATGCCCTCCTTTCCGCAGCTATCGGATAAGGATATTAAGAATATTGTCGCCTGGGTAGAGGCACAAGAAGGCAGCGCCGACTCAAGCGGGACGGATGCAGGAGCGGTAGCGGTGAATACCAAATAGGCTTCTACTGCACCAGTACCAGTGCCGAATACCCCGGCACTTCCACCGCGCCCGGGCTCACCACCGGACCTAGGCCGTGCTGGTTGATTTCCAACCCGCGCAACACCGTTGAGTACTTGCCGGCGGGTACGGGCAACGTTGCCGTTTGCCCGGTGCCATTAAAAAGCACCGTAATTGTCTGCCAGGTATCGCCGCCGGCGTGGTCTACTAGCTGGTAGCCGATGGTGCCTGCGGGTAGGCCCAGCAAGAACTTTAAGTGCTGCGCAATCAGCTCCTGCGTGGGAAGCCGGAAGGCGGGGTGCGCCTTGCGCAAGGCCAGCAGCTGGCGATAAAAGGTGAACACCTGCTGGTACTTGGCCTTGCGGGCCCAATCGAGCTGGTTGATGCTGTCGGGGAGATTATAGGAGTTGCTAGCGCCTTTTTTAGTGCGCAAAAACTCGTCGCCAATGGGTAGAAACGGGATGCCCTGCGAGGTGAACACGATGGTATTGCTCAGCACGTCGAGCTTGATGAGGTCTTCTTCCGAAGCCCTAGGGTGGGCTACCACCAGCTTATCCCACAGCAGCCGGTCGTCGTGGCACGACACGTAGCTGATGGCTTGGCTTGGCTGGCTGGCCCAGGGCGCTTTGCTGTAGTTGACTTTGGCGTAGTCGAGCTGCGGGTGCTGGGTGGCGGCTACGATGCCAAATTTCACGCTTTCCTCCAGGCCCGGCTGGCCGCCCGCGAAGCCACCCTCGGCCTGGTGAGCGTAGTGGCCTTTCATAGCGTCGCGCAGCTCGTCGCCGAAGGCGGCGATGCGCGGCAGCTTGGCCACGTTGGCCTTCACGGCGCGTTGGGCTTCGGGCAGGGGGCTAGGGCCGGCCGCCCAGCCTTCGCCGTACACAAAAATGCTGTGGTCTTGCTGGTCCAAGGCCACGCGCACGGCGCGCATGGTTTCAAGGTCGAGCACGCCCATCAGGTCGAAGCGGAAGCCATCGACGTGGTATTGCCGCGCCCAGTAGCTCACGCAGTCCACGATGAGCTTGCGCACCATGGGCCGCTCGGAGGCCACTTCGTTGCCGCAGGCGGTGGCGTTGGAATACGAGCCATCGGCCTGGTGGCGAAAGTAATAGCCCGGCACTAACTGCTCGAAGGCGCTGGTGCCCGCATCGGCCACGTGGTTGAATACCACATCGGAAATCACGCGCAGCTGGTGGTTGTGTAGCGTCTGTACCAGCTGCTTATACTCCCGAATGCGCACGGCGGGGTCGAGGGCATCGGTGGCGTACGAGCCCTCGGGCACGAAATAATTCACCGGGTCGTAGCCCCAGCTGTAGCGGGTGGGGGAGGGCGGCAGGCTCTCGTCAATGGCCGCGAAATCGTAGGTTGGCAGCAGGTGCACGTGCGTGATGCCCAGCTCCAACAGGTGACCTAAGCCGGTGCGCACGCCGCCCGGCCCGATGGTGCCGGTTTCGGTCAGGCCCAGGTACTGGCCTTTGTGCTGAATACCGGAAGTGGGCGCGCTAGAGAGGTCGCGCACGCTGGCTTCACCCACTACAATGTCGGTGGGCGCGCCGGGCTTGGGGCGCAGGTCGTCGGCCCAGGCGGCGGGCGCGGCGGTAGTGGGGTCGAGCCAAGCGGCGCGGCGTCCGTTCATGCCCACAGCGCGGGCGTAGGGCTCGCACACTTCGGCCAGAGCTTGGCCCTTGATGGTGGCCTGCACGGTGTAGAAGCCCGTGGTGCCGGCGGGCAGCGCCAGGGTCCAGGTGCCGCTGGTGCTGCGCGTCAGCTCGTGGGTAGCGGTGGCCGTGCCACCCGTGCCGGCCGCGTAGAGGCGCAGGCGCAGCGCCTCGGCTGTGGGCGCCCACACCCGCAGCGTGCCCTGCCCGGCGCGGTCGAAGGTCAGCCCTAGGTCGGGGCCGTTGTAAACGGGATATTTTGCGAGCGGGAAAGCTTCGGCCGGGCGCTTCTGCGCGTGGGCGAGGGTAGGGGCAAGGAGCACGAAGAGCAGCAGCAAAAGGCGGGTCATAAGCCAAAGTTCGGGCCGGAACACCGTCCAGCGCCTCCGGATTGCCCGATGTATTCGGGCTGTTGGTCTAGAAACCGCCTAGGCTGGCCGATACCAGCTCCGGCTGGGGCAACGCCCGGCCACCTTTGTGGCTCCTAGGGTAGCTATTGAATAGAATTTCACGGTTAAGTCATACGCTACGCCGCACCTTGCGGGCTCCAAAGCGTAGGCCGGCCGCGACGGTGCTATGGTAGCGGCAGCCGCCTAGGGTGCGCGGTACTTCATCTTTGCCTTAGTGCTTATATGTCAAATACTTACTAAAAATTATTCATTGCCCTAATTCCTGGTTTGCCATGTGCGCGCTTTCCATTGCCCTCGTCCAGACTGACTACCTCACCCTTCGCTACCGCCCCGACCTGCACCGGCTGGTGGGCCGCTGGCAGCGCCCGGTGTCGGGGGCCGAGTTTCGGGCGGGCTACCGGGCCATGCTGCGCCTCGCCCGCCAAACCAACTGCCCCTACTGGCAGCTCGACCTGCGTGGCCGCGACACGCTGCCCGACGACGATGGCCGGCGGTGGTTACTCCAGCGGTTTATTCCGGAGCTGGCCAGCCGCCTGCCCGAGCCCGCTTGCCTAGCGTATTTGCTGTCGCCCAGCATGATGCAGGACATGGTGCCCCCCGTCGGCAGCCCGGCCCAGGTGGCGTTTTTCTCCGAAGAAGGCCCGCTCACGACCTGGCTCACGCAGTGCCAGCACCGCAGCCGCGAGGCGCTGGCGCAAGCCGGCTTTAGGCCACCGCCGGCAGCGTAAAGGTGAAGCAGCTGCCCTGGCCGGCCTGGCTTTCGACCCACAGCTGCCCGCCCTGCGCCGTGATAAACTCGCGGCTGATACTCAGCCCCAGCCCCGAGCCGCCGCCCGGCATCCCGGCCGGCCTAGGGCCCCCCGCAAAGCGCTGAAAGATGCGAATGTGATATTCTTTTGGAATGCCAGGGCCCTCGTCTTCCACGCTCAGCTGCACCATTTCGCCCCAGGGCTTAGCCTTGATGGTGAGGTTGGCGCCGTGCGGCGAGTAGCGGATAGCGTTGGATAAGAGGTTGATAAGCACCCAGGTGGTTTTCTCTAGGTCGGCCTGGGCAGCGGGCAGCGGCTCGGCCAGCTGCACGCGTAGGTTGAGGGCCTTGTCGTCGAGCTGGGCCTTGATGGTGTCGGTGGCGTAGCGCACCACCTCGGGCAGCGGAATGGTTTGCAAATTCAGCTTGAGCTCGCCGCCCGCGTCGAGCCGGGCCACCTCGATGAGCTGGCCCACCAGCCCCAGCAGCCGCTGGGTTTCGGCCCGGATGCCGTCGGCAATTTCCTGGCGTTTGGCCGCGTTCAGTCGCTCGTCGCGCAGCAGCATCAGGCTGAGGTTGATGCTGGCGAGCGGCGTTTTGAGCTCGTGCGAAATCGTGGCCAGGAAAGTGGATTTGAGTTGGTCCAGATTCTTGAAATCGGACACGTTGCGCAGGCAAAATACGTGGCCGGCCGCCTCGCTCTTTTTTAACTCCTCATTAAACGCCTCGATGGCCGTAACGGTGAGCTGATAGTGCAGATTCTCGCCGTGCGGCCGCACCAGATACGTCGGCCCTAGGCTGCCATTTTCGGCTGGGTGCGGGGCGTGCAGCGCGGCTAGCCACTCGCGCAGCATATCGCTGTGCTGAGCTACCTGGGCGGCCGGGCGACCAAGGAGCTCCTTGGCGGGCAGCCCCAGCAGCAGGCACGCCACGGGGTTAGTGAGCACAATAATACCTTGCTGGTCAATGAGTAGCAGGCCCTCGTCGAGGCTGCGCACGAGGCTCTCAGTGCGGTTGCGCTGTGTAATGAGCTCGGCCAGGGTGGCGCGGCGCTCGTCTTCGGCCTGCCGCAGCACCCGGTTGACGGCGGCGGCCACGGTGCCCACCTCGTTGTTTTTGGCCACCGCCACGCGCGTGGCGGGGCCGGGGCCGGCCACCCGCTCCACGTCGGCGGTGAGGCGGTGCAGCGGCCGCGTCACGAGGCGCGGCAGCCGCACCATAAGTAAAATCCCCAGCAAAGTGCTGATGCCCAAGAACAAATACACCGCGTGTTGGGCCATGCGGGCATTGGCTTGCTGCACAGTGGGTGCTTCGTACTCAAGCTGGTGCACCGTAAAAATGACGTAGCTGCCCAAGCTCAGCAGCAGGCCCAGCATGATGAAAACGCCGAGGCGAATTTGGGTTTTTAAGGACATGGCTGCGAAGTAACTGTAGCTTGGGCTTTGTAGTCTGAGCGCGAGCGCGGCTCGCATTCACGCTAGCAGATGTCCGCTTACGCAGCATGCGAGCTGCGCTCGTGCTCGGACTACAAAGCCCGAGCTACTATTCGCCCTAGGTGCTACTTCATTACAGCGGCAGCTCCAGGCCCTCGGTGGCTACGTGGAAACCTAGGCGCTGTAGTTCGCGGCGTTCGGGGCTGTCGGGGTTCAGCAGTGGGTTGGTGTGGTTGAAGTGGATAAAGTACACCTTGGCGCGCTCGGCAGCGGGCAGCGCTTGCAGCAGTTTCAGGGTCTCTTCCACGAAGGGGTGCGGCACCTCGGCCATATCGCGGGGGATTTCGCCGTTGCGGTAAAAAGTGGCGTCGATAAGCACGTAATCAGCCTTTTTGATTATCTCCGGCAGGTTAGTAGGCCACTTGCTCCATTTATCGATGTCGGGAATAAAGAGGGCTTTCTTGTGCCGGCCCGTAATCTCGAAGCCGACGGTTTCGGTAAACTCGTCGCGGTGCGGCACTAGAAACGGCCGGACTTTCAGCACCGGATTGAGCGCGATTTCCTGCCCGGCGGCCAGCGGGCGCAGCGCAATGTTTTGCAGCGCCACGAGCTGGCTCCAGGGCGCGTTGGCGGTCAGGAAGCTGGCCATGCGCGGCATGGCGTACACGGGCACCGCGCTCGCGCCGCTGGCTTCGCGCCCTAGGTACATCAGGCCGGTGTAGTGGCCGATGTGCCCGTGGGTGAGGAAGATACCGGTGGGCAGCGTGCCCGGCGTGGAGAGTGCCTCGTTGAGGGCAAATAGCTGGGCCGGCAGGTCGGGCGTAGCTTCGAAAAGGAATTTTTGCCCCGCAGTTTCATCTACTACGCCCAGCGCCACTACTTTTTGCCGCGCCCGCTGCCCCAGTTCCGCGGCGACAAACTCTTGCGTGGCCCCGATTTGCGGGTATCCCGCATCCTGTGCTACACCCAAAATAACGAGCTGCTGAGTCTGGGCTAAAGCCGGTAGGGCCAGGCCCAGCAGGGCGGCGAGCAAGCGGGTTTTCATGGCCGCAAAGAAAGCGGCTGCCTCGCTCCGCATCAGGAAGCTTATACAAAAGCCCCTAAGAGCCAGATAGCTCTTAGGGGTTTTTGCGGCATGTAGCGCGGACTTTTAGTCCGCGAGTGAATGCGTCCTTAGATGCGCGCAAACCACAGTACTCGCGGCCTGAAAGTCCGCGCTACGGTTAGCGCAGCGGGGTCGGTAGCTGCACGAAATAGATACGGTTGACATCGACTTTGCCAGTAGCGGGCAAAATCTTGGGCGCGAAGCCATTGCTGCCGTTGTCGACCACGCCAAAATCATCGTCATTGGAAATGGCCAGCCGGTCGTTGCCGATGAGGGCGATGCCCTCCGCCTTGTCGTGCGGGTACACCGGCGAGATGGCCGAGCCCAGCAGGTCGAGCACCAGCGTTTTAGTTACGGGCACCACGCCGGCCGTGGTTAGGCCAGCCGAGGTTTTCAGCTGCTCCACGGTGAGGCCGTTGTAGAGCTTGCCCGCGGCGGTGTTGCCGGCGTCCGAAATGTCGGTAGCGCCCGCCAGGTCAAACTTATACACGCGCTTGAAGGTAGCCGGCGCCGCAGCATTGCCGCCGTAGAGGCCGTCGCGCTCCAGGGCCAGGAAGGTGGTGTTGGTGATGGCCGCTACCTCGCTGCACCCGGTCAGGCTGGCGTTTTCCATGAGGTAAGCGTACTGCTTAGAGGTGCCGCTGGCGAGGTCAAACGCCACGACCCGCAGCACCACGGAGCCGCTCACGGCCGAGGACGACGGGTTGTACATCGGCGACTGCATCAGCCCGACCAGCGTCTTGCCGTCGGGCGTGAGGGTCAGGCCTTCCATGCCGCGGTTGGGGCGGCGGCGGGCCAGCACCAGCGGCAGCGTGCGCCCGCCCTGGCCCGTGCCAAAGGGGTTGATGCGTTCGAGCTGCTTGCCCGTGGCGTCGAAGTGGGCGATGTGCGGGCCGTACTCGTCGCTAATCCAGAAGGTGCCATCGGGGGCCAGCACCAAGCCTTCCGAGTCGATGCCGTCGGCGCTGGTACCTAGGGCCTGGCCGTTGAGGTCGAGGGCCGTTTCGCCCGTGCTGCCCTGGCCAGCGGGGTTGGGCAGGCCGGTGAGCGGCTGGCCGGCGGCGTTTTTGAGCAGAATGGTTTGCTCCAGCGTCAGCTGCCCGTCCTTAAGCCGAAACTTGCCAATCTGGGGCGTGAAGTCAGCCTTGCCAAACACGATGGAGTTGGCCGCTACGCCTGCCGCGTTTGGCCCGCGGTCGGTTAGCAGGTAGAAAACGGTTGGGTCGTTGGGGTCGGGCGCGATGGACGAGCCGAAGCCCCCGTTGTAGAGCACCGTGCCGTTGGGAGCGGTCGAGAGCACCTTGGGGTTGCTAGCCTCGGCGTAGGCGGGGTAGGTGATGGCGGCCGTTACGTCGTTGTCTTTGTTGCAGCTGGCTAGAGAGACGCTGCCAAAAAGGAGAGCTAGCGAGAGGTATTTATTTTGCATCCTGCGGAGGGAATTTTGGAATATCTCGCAAAATTCCGGGGGCAGTGTTTCCTGAGTGTTGCCGTTAAGCTACGCTTTTGGGTGCAGTAGTGTGGACTTTGTAGTCCGAGCGCAAGCGTAGCTCGCATCTACGCTGATAGGCGTTTGCTTACGCGGGATGTTCGCTCCGCTCACGCTCGGACTCGCAGAGTCCAAGCTACAGGCTGAATCTACTCTACCCCGTACTCCTGCAGCTTGCGGTACAGCGTCGTGAGCCCGATACCTAAGCGCTTGGCTACCTCCGGCTTGTTTCCCAGCAGCTCACCCATTAGCCGCTGAATGTGCCGCGCCTCCAGTCCGCGCAGGCTCTCGTCATCGGCGGCCGGGCGGGCGGCCGCGCCGTGAAACTCGTCGGGCAGGTAGGCCGGGGCCAGCGGCTCGCCGGCCGGCGCCAGGATGGCGGCGCGCTCCAGCACGTTTTTGAGCTCGCGCACATTGCCGGGCCAGGGGTAGCGCTGCAATAAGTCCAGCGTTTCGGGCTCGAAGCCGGGCAGGCGCTTAGCCAGCCGGGCGGCAAAGTGCTGCAAGAAAAACGCGGCCAGCAGCGGCACGTCGGTACGGCGGTCGCTGAGCGGCGGCACCACAATGGTGAACACCGAGAGCCGGTAGTACAAGTCGGGCCGGAAGTTGCCCTGCGCGGCTTCCTGCTTGAGGTTGCGGTTAGTGGCGGCCACCAGCCGCACATCGACCTTGGTAGGCTTGGTGTCGCCGAGCTTGGTGAACTGCTGCAGCTCCAGCACCCGCAGAAACTTGGCCTGCACGTTTAGCTCCAGCTCGCCGATTTCATCCAGAAATAGCGTGCCGCCATTGGCTTCTTCCAATAGACCTTTTTTATCAGAAAGCGCGCCCGTGAAAGCGCCTTTTTTGTAGCCAAAAAGCTCGCTTTCCAGCAGGTCTTTGGGGAAGGCCGAGCAGTTGACGGCCACGAAGGGCTTGCTTTTGCGCCCGCTGGCCTGGTGCAGCGCTTGGGCAAATAGCTCCTTGCCCGCGCCGGTGGGGCCTTCGAGCAGCACGGTACTGTCGGTGGGGGCCACCTGGCGGGCCAGGGCCTGGGCGCGGCGCAGGGCCGGCGCCTCACCTATCATGCTCTCAAAGGTGTGCTGGCCCTGATTCATGCGCTTTTCGAGCTCGGCCACGCGGCGGCGCAGGCGGGCTTTTTCGGCGGCGCGCTCCACCACCACTACCAGCTGCTGCTCAAAATCGCCCTTGGTGAGGTAGTCAAACGCACCCTGCTTCATGGCCCGCACTCCGTCGGGGATGGTGCCGAAGGCCGTGAGCAGCACCACCTCGGCCTCGGGCGCCAGCGCCTTGAAGCGGGGCAATAGGTCCACGCCGTGGGCATCGGGCAGCTTCACGTCGCTCAGCACCACTAGCACTTCGGCCGCGTGCTGGCCCAGCAGCGCTAGGCCCCGGTAGGCATCGGGGGCTTGCAGCACGGTGTAGCCTTCCAGCTCCAGCACCTGGGCCAAGAGCTGGCGCAGGCGCGCTTCGTCGTCGATGAGGAGTAAGGTTCCGGTGGGCATAAGTAAAGTAGCTAGTGCGGCTGCAAAGAACGGCAGGCAACTACTGCTTACGGGAGCCCTTAGGCCTTCGTGCTAAATCACCAAGCTCTGCGAATGCGCTGTCCTGACGGGCGGATATTACTTATTGACGCTAAGCGACTTGCTTGCTGCCTTCTGCAAGGCGGACACGATGTAGCGGCCTATGCGCTGCCCCTGGGCGTTGCCGTTGGTGCAGCTTTCCCGGTAGTGAATGCCGCCGTAGTAGCGCGAGATGGAGGCCTCAGCGGCCGCCTGCCGGAAGGACGTAAACGACCGCTTGCCGCTGCCGAAAGGGATTTCGGTATCGTCGACGTAGGCAATTTTATCGCCCAGCAGGTAGCTTAGCACCTCGGCCGAGGCGCTGGACACCACGGCGTGGCCGCTGGTGTATTCGGGGAAGGGCGGCGTCTGCAGCGCGGGCTGCCACTTCACGTCCAGGTACCGGTTGATGTAGGTTTCGGGCCGGATGCGGTTGCTTGTATACTTGGCCTCCCAGGTGCTGATGAAGGCATCCATGAGGGTCGTGCCTTCGGCGAAAAGCACGTAGATGGTTTTATCAAACCCAACTTTCTGCTGCCTGGCTACCAGGGCGGCAATGTTCATCCAGTGTCCGCCGGGGCTGATTTTTTTGAAGCCAATGGACATGTGACCCGACGTGTTGACGGCAAACGGGTTGCAATCCCAAAACTGGGTTACCTCCAGCTGCTCGGGCGTTAGGTGCTTCGACACCTTGTACACCGCCAGCACCTCGTGGTAAAAGGCCGAGGTCGTGTCCTTGCTGAAGGGGTAGGGCGCCACCGGCCGAAACGCGCTGGCCGAATCGATAACCAGCGGGCGAATGGTTTTCCAGTTGGGCTCCACGGCATCCAGGTAGGCGGGCGGCGTGGGGTACCAGCTGCCCTCGGTTTTTACCGGAGTGTAGCGCTTGAGGGCGCTTAGCTGCCCGTAGTGGTCACCTTTCGAGAACTTTACCACGGCAGCGGCGGCCAGCTTGCCCACCTTCACCGACTGGCTCAGCACGGCGGGCTTCACGCCTTGCTTGGTCATTACCTGCAAAAAACTCTGCTCTTCCTCACCCAGGGTTTCGCCGGAGGGCAGCAGCAGGCGAGCCGTTTCCAGCATGCTATAGTAGGCGGCTATCTGGTAGTCGTAGGCCGCTTTCACGGTGTCGAGGCGCAAGTCGGCGGTAAAGGATTTTATCAAGCGCTGCGGGGCCGGCAAGCTCGTGGTGCGCGCCGCCACAATGCTGTACGACGCCAGCGTGGTATAGGCGTAGTAGCGCGCTGCCACGGGAGGAGCGATAACGTCGTGCACCATCACCATATTAATGATGTTCAACGCCTTGCCAGGGTCGAGCTGCCCGGCCAGGCGTGGGCCGTGGGCCTGTAACTGGCTGCCCGTTAGCGCGGCTACGGCCGCAAATACCAGACTAATCTTACGCATCACTATTCTTTGTAAAATTGTACGGGGCCGTTGCTCACGCCCACCATCAGATAGGGCTGCTTATTGACCTTGATTTCGCTCACCGATTTCACGTCGCCGAGCACGCAGAGGCCCGCGGCTGGCTGCTTCACGTAGCTAAAATGACCTTTGCCATCGCCTTGCAGCAGGCAGCCGTAGTTGGCATCGAGGCTGCCGATTTTGAGGCGGTTGTCGGTGTGGTTGCCGAGCAGCAGCAGGTCGGGTTTGCCGTCGTGGTTGTAGTCGCCGCTCGTAATCTGGCTGACGGCTGAAAACTGGGCCTCCACGGGCAGCTCGGTCGGCGTGAACTTGCCCTTGTTGTTGAGAAACAACATGGTGCGCAACTCCGTAGCTTCGAGTTTGCCGGCCTTGGCGAGGTCTTCGCTGCTGAAAATATCGCTCATGCCCGCGTCGGCGTAGGCCTTGTACGAAGTGAAGCGGCGGCGCATGGGGTATATCACGTCGTTCAACTCGTCGCGGCTCACATAGGGGTAGCTCTTACCATCCACGTAGAAGTTGAGGAAGGGGTCGATGGAGCCATTGTTGTCAAAATCAGCGTAGTACAGGGTGGCGGGTTCCTGCGCAGTGGCCCGCAGCGGGCTATTCAGCCCTAGGTTGCCGGCCACTAGGTCGGGCTGGCCGTCGGCGTTGACATCGGCCACGTGCAGGCTAAACCAGAACCCGGCCTGGGGCGCGGCGAAGTACTCGTTGGTTTGGTTTTTGAAGCCTTGGGCGGTGTTTACCCAGACGGTTATCGGCATCATTTCGCCGCACAGCACGAGGTCCTTGCGGCCGTCCTTGTTCAGGTCCACCCACTGGGCATCAGTCACCATGCCGGCCTGGGCAAAGGGCACGGTAGCGGCGGTGAAGTGACCCTTGCCGTCATTGAGCAGCAGGTAGCTGGTGGGAGGGAGGGGGTAGCGGCCCGGTATCACGCGGCCGCCCACAAACAGGTCCATGTCGCCGTCGTTGTCGGCGTCGGCGGCGCGCACGCAGCTTTTGCTGCTGGCCGTGAGCGGCGGCAGCCCGGTGGCCGACAGGGCCAGGTGACCTTTGCCGTCGTTGAGGTACAGCTCATCCTGCAAGTCCTCCTGCCCGGCTTCGTAGAGCGCGTAGCCGCCCTTGGCCACGTACAAGTCGGGGAAGCCGTCGCCGTTCGCATCCAGGAAAGTGGCAGCGGCCACCGTGCCGGCCGCGCGGTCGGCGGGGCGCCCTAGGGGCGCTTCCACGAACTTGGCGCCCGGCTGCTGCAGGTACAGCTTGCCCATTTCGTCTTTGCCGCCGCTCACGAACAGGTCGTCCAGCCCGTCCTTATTTACGTCCGCCTTTGCCATCACGGGCGCGGTTTTGGAGTACATGAATACCATGAGTAGCTGGCGCTTAAAGTCGTTCAGCGTCACTTCCTCCGGCTTGAAGTCGAATAGGGGAGCAGCGGGCTTGAACACCATTTTCGCGGCCACCGCGGCCGGGGCCATCGGCTTGTCCTTAGGCTGGCCGCTGAGCTGGAGCAGTTGGTTGGCCTTGACATTGGTAAGCAGCTGCGTTGTCTGGTTGGGCCAAATGACCCGCACCGAATCGGCGCGCTGGTTGGTACCCAGGCCAAAATTCAGCACCGTTGACACGCACGACAAGTATCCCCGGTTGGGATTCAATTCCTGGTATTGCACCAGGCCGGGCGCGTACACGTACACCTTGGCGCCCACCGCCTGGCTGTTCTTGTCGGTGCCCTTTAGCTTCAGCGCCAGGTAGGCCGTGTGGTGCACGTCGGTGCTGTGATTTTGGTAGATACCGGCCGGCTGGTTGATGGTATTGACGACCAAATCCAGGTCGCCGTCGTTGTCGAGGTCGGCGTACACGGCGCCGTTCGACATGTTGGTTTGGTTCAGGCCCCACTCTGCCTGCTTGTTGCTGAACGTCAGGTTGTGCTCGTTCTTAAAGATGTAGTCGGGCACCGAGGTCGAGGGCATGGCGGTCACCAAATCCATCAGCTGGAATGGCTCCTTAGCCATTGCCTTTTTGATTTTGTAATCGCCCCAGTAGCGCAGAAAATCCTTGTTGGTGTAGTCGCGCAGGTAGCCGTTGCTGATGTAAATATCCTTGTAGCCGTCGTTGTCGAAGTCAGCAATCAGCGGGCACCAGCTCCAGTCGGTTTTCGACACGCCGGCCAGCTGCCCCACCTCGCTAAACGTGCCGTCGCCGTTGTTGAGGTGCAGCATGTTGCGCATGTACTGCGGGTACAAATCCTGCTGGCGCAGCAATTCAAACGTCTCGTAATTCTCCTGCAACTGCAGCGATTTTTGGCGGTGGTTGTCCGCCGGCAGCATATCCAAGGTGAAGATATCGGGCTGCGCATCGTTGTTAAAATCAGCGATATCCACGCCCATCGAAAAGTGCGAGTGGTGCCGCAGCACCTGCTTGGAATGGTCGGTGAACGTGCCGTTTTTATTATTCAAATACAGGTAATCGGGCTCGTTGTAGTCATTGGTCACGTAGATGTCCTGCCAGCCATCCTTGTTGATGTCGGCCACGGCGATGCCCAGGCCAAATGTTAGCGGGCTTTGGATGATACCGGCGGCTTTGGAAACGTCGGTGAAGTGCCCGTTGTCGTTCTTAAACAGCTTGTTGCCGGCCAGCGCGTCCACCTCGTTTTTGTGGCTGGCAAACTCCATGTTGTCAATCTTTTTGATGTTGTGATTGAGCAAAAACATGTCAAGGTCGCCGTCATTGTCATAGTCGAAAAAGGCGGTTTGGGTGCTGTAGCCGGGGTCATCGAGGCCGTAGCTGCTAGCTTTTTCCTCAAACTTACTGTTGCCTAGGTTGATGAACAGCTGGTTGCGGCGCACATCTTCCGCCTTCTTGCCCGAGTAGCAGACGTAGATGTCCAGTAGGCCGTCGCCGTTGACATCGGCCATCGTTACGCCGGTTTTCCAGCCATCTTTGCGCCCGCCCAGGCCTGGCGCCGCTTGGTCGGTAATGTCCTTGAATTTAAAGCCGCCTAGGTTGACATACAGCCGGTTGGAGCGCATGTTGCCCGTGAAGAACAGGTCGGCCAGGCCGTCGTTGTTGATATCACCGACGGCTACGCCGCCGCCGTTGTAGAAGTACTCGTAGGACAGGATATTCAGCGCTTCAGTTTCGCTAACGGCATTGTTGAAACTGATGCCCGTTTCCTGCGCGCTCAGCAAGCTAAACAGCGGCTGCTGCGCCCGGCTGCCTAAGGCCAGCCCTAGGAAAGCGAGCGTAAGCAAAAAACGGCAACTGACTACGAAACAGCGAGTTCGCATGAATATAATAGGACTAAAAGCACTCAAAAGGTAAAAAAACCGAGCCCGGGCATGGGTTTGCTGGTTAAAAGATACAACCCGCGAAGCTGAACCGCAGCCTATTTTAACTGGCTGGTTTTGGCCGACGCCGTTTTGAGCGCCAGCAGCGCGCCGTCCGATACATTGCCGAATAGCGACACGCCCGCCGCGCCGTGGCTGAGGGCGTTTTCGATGCCCTGCTGCACTTCAGCGTCGTTCTTAAAATCTGGTAAGTACAGGCCCGCGTAGAGTGGGAATTTGCCGTTCAGCGCCGTCACGCCTTCCTTCACGGCCTGGCCAATCCAGGTGATGTTTTCCTTATAGAAGCCGTGGTAAATCATGGGGCACACGGCGCTGATGTTCCAGTTTACCCAGTCCTGCTTCACGTTGCGGTGGGCAATGTCGGGGGTCGGAAAAACGGCGGCCGTGATGGGCTTGCGGTACTGCTTGGCCACGGCAGTGAGGCGCCGCACCACCTCGTTCACGCGCTGGTAGCGGAAGGCCCGCCACGACGGGCTGGCCTCTGGGTACTGCACCGTGTCGATGTCGGTGCCGTACTCGGCTTTGTAGGCCGCTTTGCACACCGAGCAGTAGCAGAAGTCGTACTCCGGCAGCTCACTAGTTTGCACAATCTTGTAGTTGGCCCACAGGTTCACGGGCAAAATTACGTCGCAAAACCGCACGTAATCAAGATGAATGCCGTCGATGTAATCCTTCTTGAGGGCGGCGGCGTAGTCCTGCTCCAGGTACTGCTTCACCTCCTCGCGCGAGGGGCACAGCCAGCGGTAATAATCGACGTAGGGCGGGTGCGTAGCGCACGATTCGCCTTTGCGGCTCACGGCGTACCACTCGGGGTGGTCCGCCAGCAAGGTTTTTTCGCCGCGGTTCATGGTCCAAATCCAGCGGTGGGCTTCTAGTTTCTGGGCCTTGGCGGCGCGGAAATGCCGCTCGCTATCGGCCTCGAAGAAGATGCCGCGCACGCCGGCTTCGTAGTATTTGCGGTAGCGCTCGGCGAGCTGCGCGGCGGTGTCTTTCTGGTCGGGGTTGGTCCAGACCCAGTGCTTCCAGCCGGCCTTGGGCGCGGCGGTGGGCAGGGCGGCTTGGGCGGCGCCCGGTAGCAGCGGGGCACCTAGGCCCAGCATAGCGCTGGTTTGAATGAATTTGCGGCGGCTCGTCATGGCTATAGGGTTTCGATTAGGCCTTCGTCGTTGATGCGGATGGCAGCGCTGCCGGCCGCCGTAATGGTGGCGGTAAACTGGTAGGGCGTGGCCGCCAGTTGCAGCTGATTGGCTTGCTTGCCAACCGTTGCCTGGGGGGTGATTTTCAGCTCGGTCAGGGTGCTGGCATACTTGCCCGTCCTTTTCCGGAATTCCTGCTGGCGGTAGTACACCAGCCACAGGTACTGCTTGCGCAGCTCGGCCGGCGGCATTTGCCAGGTGGTGTTGGCCTGGCGCGTAAACTGCAAGTAGCCCCAGCGCTCGGGGTAGTGCATGTTGATGACGCCCTGCGGCGACCACACCCAGTTGTGTTCGGGCAGGTCCTTGCCGCTGGCATCCTGCACCTTCGGGTTTTTAGTGCCCGCTACCCGCGTGTCCCATTCCACCCGCGAAAAGTTGATGCGCCAGAGCGCGCCCTCAGCGGGCGGCTGCCACGGGAAGCCCATGCGCAGCGTTTTTAGCGGAATGGCCATTTCCACGGTCCAACTCTTATCCTGGTCCTGGGGCTGGTTGAGCGTGCCATCGATAGCCACGCCCGAGCGCAGCCCGGCCGCATCCCAGCTGATGAGGGCGTCACCCTTGTCGCGGTAGGGCTTGGGCAGGTAGAGGTCAAAAATCTTATTAATCGTGTTGACCTCAACCTCGAAATACTGGTGGGCGTTGTTGTCGGGGTCGATGAAGACTTCGAAGTCGTTGTCCTTATAGATAATATCGTCGTGGTGCGTCTGGGTGGCCCAGATTTGGGGCTCCTGCAAGGTGGCCGCGATGAACAGCGTCGAGTCGTTCCAGAGCATTTTTACCCGCGTCTGGAACGTAGGCAGCGGCTTCTTGGCGCCCTCAATATCGACGAAGTCAGTGGTCCAGGCGGCTTTTTGCCAGTCGCTTTCTTGCAGGTTGCCGTCCAGCGTCAGGGGCTGGTTGGTGTGCTGCACCACGTAGCCCTTGGGCGGCGTAAAGAGCTCCTCCAGCCCCTTGAACGGTGCTTGGGCACGCGCGGGCGCGGCGAGTCCTAGGGCGAGTATCAGCGGTGAGAGAACGGTAAGCGGTAAGCGAAAAGATGTGCGCGAAGTCTGCATGTACCCGGTATTTACTGGTTGGCCAGCGGCTAAAAAAAGAGAGGCTTTACCCCAGGTTTGCCCAGCGTAAAGCCTCTCGTATTACTCGAGTGCGTCAGGAATTATTTATCCCACCACACGCGCGAGGTCAGCAAATCGCCGCCGGTGAGGCTGGCCACGCCCGCGGCATAGCCGGCCGGGTTGTTGGAGATTTCCGTGGCTGGGTAGGGGAAGCGGCGCGGAATGGTGGCGTTGGTCACGTTGCCGGGGTAGTTCACAGGCACCAGCTCGGGGTAGCCCGAGCGGCGCCAGTTGTTCCAGCCCTCAATGAAGTTGAAGGTCGTGCACGCCTCCAGCCAGTACTGCTCGTTGATTTGCTTGAGCGGGTTGGTAGCCCCTAGGGGGTTGGCCAGCACATAAGCATCAATGGTGCCTTGGGTGATAGTGGCCGCCGAGTTTATCTGCGACAGCGACAGCATGGCCCCACGCACGCCGTTGGCGTAGTGCACGGCGGCGGTAGCGCCCACGCTCCAGCCGCGGTTGGCGGCTTCGGCCAGCAGCAGCTCGGTTTCGGCGTAGGTCAGTAGGAAGTTGGGCGCGGCCCGCTGAATGTACACGGCCAGGCGGGGCCGCGAGTAGTTGCCGAGCGGAGCCGCGTCGGCGCCGGTTCCCGTGGCGCCGGGGTAGTCGGTGCGCTTGCGAATGTCAAAGGCGCCGCCCGTCAGGTCGAAGCCGTTGGGCAGGCCGCGCTGCAAGGCCGGCGTGTTGTCGCCCACCAGCGCCTGGTTGGCGTTGTTGGTGGCGCCTGCCGCCGGAACCTCTGCAATGGCACCTAGGCGCGGGTCGCTGGTGGTGCGCAGGTAGTCAATCAGGGTCTTGCTCCACTTCACTTCCCGGAAGTCGTCGGTTGTGAGTAGCGCGTTGGTCGTGGCATTCTGGGTGTCGCCGAAGGCGATATCACCCCGCACCAGCGCATTGTCAGTGTAGTTGGCCATAGTGCCGGCCGCAGCGGCTTTCTCGGCGTAGGTGCGAGCCAGGGTGGGGTTCACCTTGGTCATGCGCATTGCCACGCGCACCATCAGCGAGTAAGCAAGCTTTCTCCACTGGGCCACGTTGCCTGCGTACACTAGGTCGCCCGAGGCGGTGGGCGCCGTGGTGCTGAGGCTAGCGATGGCCGCATCCAGCTGCGTCAGCAGGGCCGGGTAAATGTCCTGCTGCTTGTCGTACTGGGGCGTGGTGATGCCCGACCCTGCCTGCAAAGCCTGCGAGTACGGAATGTCGCCGTAGGCATCGGTGATGCGCTGGAATATCATGACTTTCATGATATTGCTGATGGCAATCACGTTGGCGTAGCGGGTTGCGCTCTGGGTGTTGGCCACATCAATAGCCTGCTGCAAGCGGGTCAGCGACGAGTAGCCCTGGCCAAAAATGAGGCCTTGGTAGCCGACGAAGCCACCAGAATTGATATACTTATCGCCGTTGCCGTAGTAGTTGAAGGTGCTGGCCAGCCCCTGAATCGACGTGGCGGGGTAGAGCAGCTGCGCATACCCGGCGTTGGCGAAGTTCAGCTGCGCATCGGTCAGCAGGTAGTTGGGGTTGAGGTTGGCCGCCGAGGCCGCGTTGGGGTTGGTATTTATCTGGTCGAGGTATTGCTCCGAACAGGAAGTGCCAAACAAGACGGTCGTTAAGGCCGCGCAGATAATAGTCTTTCTCATCGCACTTATAGCTTACTTGAATTTAACATTGAGGGTGGCGCCATACGTGCGGGCGAAGGGCAGCGAGCCGCCTTCTACCCCGGCATAAGAAACCAAGGGCGAGATGGTGTTCTCCGGGTCGATGTTGTCGGTGCGCTTCATGATGGTGAACAGGTTGCGCCCCACCAGCGACAAGGTGATGGCCTGGAACGGCGTGCGCGCCAGGAAAGCTTGGTTGAAGGTGTAGCCGAAGGTGAGCTGACGGAACTTGATGAAGCTGCCGTCGAGTACCGACAGGGCCGACACGTTGGTAGCCAGCTTGGGGTAGTACTCGTAGGCGGGTACCACGATGTCGTTGACCTGGCCGTTTTCTTTCACGCCCACGGCCGTTACGCCGGTTTCGCGGCCCGCCAGCGTAGCCTGGTTGAGGCCACGGTTGTAGGAGTAATATTCGGTAGCCGACAGAATCTTGTTGTTGAAGCGGTAGTCAATCAGGGCCGACAGGCTAAAGTTCTTGAAGGTGAAATCGTTGTTCCAGCCGCCGTACAGGTTGGCAATGCCCGAGCCCATAGGCTTGAGGTCGCCGCGCAGCGGCACGCCATCAGCGCCCACAATCACGTTGCCGCTAGCATCGCGCTTGAAGTCGTAGGCCCGAATCTGCGAGATGGCCAAGCCCTTCACGATGCCGATGTTGGCGTTCATGGGGCGGTAGGTGCCGGTTTGCAGTGGGTTGTTGCTACCACCGTCGATGTCCAGTACTTCGTTGTGCAGCTTAGTGAAGTTGAAGGTCGAGCTCCAGGTAAAGGCGCCGCGCTTGATGGGCACCACGGTCAGGGCCAGTTCAACGCCGCGGTTCAAGGTCGAGCCTAGGTTCACGGTAGCTCCATCGTAGCCCGAGGCAATCGAGAGCGCCGCGCCGACAATCTCACCGGTGGTTTTGCGGTCGAAGTACGCTACGTCCAGGCCAATGCGGCCGTTGAGGAATTTCAGCTCCGTGCCGATTTCAAACTCCCGCAGGTTATAGGGCCGCAGGTTGGCGTTGGGCAGCGTAGAGCTGGTAGAAGCCCGCGGCACACCATTGATGGGGTTGCCGATGTTGAAGTACGGGGCGGTCAGGTAGGGGTTAGCAGCCTCGCCGCTAGTTTTGGCATACGAAGCGCGCAGCTTGCCGTAGCTCAGAGCCGGCGAGTCAATTAGGTCCGAGAAGATGAAGCTACCGGCCACCGAAGGCGTGAAAATGCTGCGGTTGTTGGTGGGCAGCGTCGAGAAGCGGTCGTAGCGGCCCGTGGTGCTCAGGGTCAGGAACTTATATGTGAAGTCGGCGGTGTAGTACACCGAAGGCGTAATCAGCTCCGAGAACTGGTACTCGAGGTTGCGGGTACGCAGGTTGGTGGGCGTGTACAGGTAGGGCACGATGAAGTTGCCACCGTACAAGCGGCTGCTCTCGAACTTGTTGCGGCGATAGTTGGCCCCGATGCTGGCGCTGATGGAGAAATCCTGGTTCAGGTTCTTGCTGAACGACAGCAGTGCGTCGGAGTTCATTTCGAGGCGGCTGCCCAGGGTCAGGTTGTCGAGGGCACCCTCACCGGCGTTTGAGTACAGCGTGCCGTAGGGCGTCACGCTAAAGCGGCGGTCGCTGGAGTAGTCGTAGCCCAGGCGAGCCTGAAAAGAAAGGTAGTCGGTGAAGGCGTAGCGGCCCGAGAGCGACGTGATAAGGCGCTTGCGCGACAAGTCGTTGCGGTATTGGTTCACCACAAACCACGGGTTGGTGGCATAGCTATCCGCGTTCCAGGCCGTTTCTAGGCCGTTGTTGTTCACGTCGTAGCCGGGGTTCAGGGTGGCCTGGTCGATGTTGGGCGCCAAAAACAGGATGTTGTTGGCGTTCAAGGGCGAATCGCTCAGGCTCGGCCGGTTCTGGTCGTTCTGGTCGGTGTAGCTGGCCGTTAGGTTAAAGCTCAGCTTCTTGGTCAGGTCGTACGACGTGTTGAAGTTGACCGTGCGGCGCGTCAGGCCGCTGTTGCGCAGGATAGACTTGTTGTCGAGGTTCGACAGCGACAGGCGGTAGGTGCCTTTTTCGCCGCCGCCCGAGATGGCCACCGTGTTGGTCCAGGAAGGCGCCGTGCGGTAGAAGTTGTTGATGTTGCCGTTCACCTTCGAGTAGGCGTGCTGCTGGCCATCGATGCCGATGGTCTGCGCGCCGTCGAGGCGCTGGCCCCAGGCCGTGTTGCCCGATACGATGGCCGAAGCCTTGTCGGTGGGGCGCAGGTTCTGGCTACCCTGGCCGTACTGGTCCTGGAAGTTGGTATTGTCAACCGCCCGGTCAATCTGGAAGTTGGTGTTGTACTCAATCGTGGTTTTGGTGCGCGAGCCGCTCTTGGTCGTAATCTGAATTACGCCGTTGGCCGCCCGGGCGCCGTACAGGGCCGAGGCGGTCGAACCCTTCAGCACCGTCACATTCTCAATGTCATCGGGGTTGATGTTGCTGATACCGTCGCCTAGGTCGGCGCCGCCCCACTCGCCGGCGCTACCGCGCACCGTGTTGTCCATTGGTACCCCGTTGATAACAATCAGGGGCGAGGAAGTGCCCGAGAAGGACGTAACGCCCCGGATGTTGAGGCGCACCGCCGAGCCGGGGCCGCCGCTGGAGCCCGCTACGTTGAGGCCGGCCACGCGGCCTTGCAGCGAGTTGGCCACGTTGGTTTCGCGGGCCACGTTGAGCAGGCCGCCGTCCACTTTAGTTACGGCGTAGCCGATTTTGCGCTCGTCCTTTTTAATACCTAGGGCGGTCACGACCACCTCGCCAATCTCCTTGCTGTCAACCGCCATAATGAGGTTGATGGAGGAGCGGCCCTTCACGGCCACGGTCTGGCTCACGTAGCCCACGTAGGAAAACACCAGCGTAGCATCGCCGGGCACGTTCACGGCGTAGTTGCCGTCCACATCCGACGTGGTGCCCTGGGTGGTACCGCTCACCAGGATGCTCACCCCGATAAGGGGCTCGTTGTTGGTGCTGGTAATCTTACCAGACACCTTGCTGGCTTGGGCATAGGCATAGCCTTGACACAGCAGCAAGAGTAGCACAAGTAACTGTATGGTTCTTCTCATGGCAAGTGGGGTAAAGTGGATTAATTGTAAAGGGGAGTGAAAAACGTGTGAGATGCAGTGGCTTAAAAGCTTGGAAAGCCTTTAGGTAAAAGCTTTAAGCAAGCCTGCAACGCAGGGAAAGCGGCACGAGCCGCAGCCGAACGAAAGCAAGGCAATGAGACCGGAATGATACTTAGAGAAACACAATAGACTCGGGGACCTAATAGCCGGGTGGCACGCGAAAATCAGCTTGATTCTTTACTTCGAAAACTTCTTAGTAAATATGAATTTTTGGAGAATTATTCGGGTGGGAGTAGTTGCTCTCGGACCTGCCTGGCTACCTGCGAACCATCGCATACTCAGCTCGTCTTGCTGGTTGGAATGCGCAGGACTAATGACCTTGTTATCAACCTCTAACTTTATTGAGAAAAGAATTAACGAGGAGGTAACTCAAAAGTAATCACTTGCCTGTGATAAAGCAAATTAATTATTTCATATTCCTGCTTAAATCGGGTAGCGAAGCGCTATTCTTTCTAGGCTTGTCGTGCGGGGTTGATGCGCTCATAACCAAAGCGTTTGCTGCTATCTGGCCTAGGGCAAAGGCCTCCTGAGTTGGCGGTGCGAAGCCCATCGGGAAAGTGGGCGGGCAAACTGGTCGAAATAGGCCGTGCGGAGCATTCTTCACTCAGTTCAGCACCGATTTGGGGCGGTCTTGCGGGGCCACGCCCCAGGTAGGGCTGGGCTGGCTACCCATCTCAAATACCAGCGTGCCGCCTTGCAGTAGGTCTTGGTGCGTAATGTAAGATTTCGAATAAGGCTGGCCATTCCGCACTGCGCGCTGAATGTACTTGTTGGCCGCGCTATTGTTGCGGGCCTCGATGGTCAGGGTTTTGCCGCCGCCCAGCGTCAGGGTAGCTTGGTTAACTGACGGACTACCAAAGATATAAGTACCGTTGGCGGGGTTGAGCGGGTAGAAGCCTAGGGTCGAAAGCACGTGCCAGGCCGACATCTGCCCCACGTCTTCGTTGCCGATGATGCCATCGGGCTTGGTGGTGTAGAAGTTCTCGGTGATGAAGCGGACTTTCTCGGCTGTTTTCCAAGGCTGGCCCACGTAGCTGTAGAGGTAGGTGATGTGGTGGCCCGGCTCGTTGCCGTGCGCGTACATCCCGATGAGGCCCGAGATATCGGGCGAGGCCTCGGCGCCCATGTCGCCCTTCACCGTGAACAGCGAATCGAGCTTCTGGCTAAAGCGCTTTTCGCCCCCTAGGAGGCCGATGAGGCCTTCCACGTCCTGCGGCACCAGCCAGGTGTACTGCCAGGCGTTGCCCTCGGTGAAGTCGCTTTTCATGTGCACCGACGAGAACGGGCTGAACGGTGTGCGCCACTCGGTTTGCGAGACGCGGCCGCGCATGAAGCCTACCTTTTTATCGAAGTAATTCTGGTAGTTCTGGGCGCGCTTGCTGAAGTAGGCGTAGTCGTCGGTTTTGCCCATCTTCTTGGCCATCTGCGCGATGCACCAGTCGTCGATGGCGTATTCCATGCCTTTCGACACGCTTTCGATTTCATTGTTGGCCGGGATGAAGCCTAGGGCTTTCACGTCCTTCAGGCCCCAGTCGTCGCGCATGGCGGTGGCCTTCACGGCCTCGTAGGCGAGGTTGGCGTCGAAGCCTTTGAAGCCCTTGAGGTAGGCATCGACCACCACCGGCACGGCGCTGTAGCCGACCATGCAGTTGGTTTCGTTGGCCATGAGGTGCCACACCGGCAGCTTGCCCTGCTGCTGATAAATAGCCAGCATGGAGCTCACCATGTCATTGACGCGCTTGGGTTGCAACAGCGTAAACAATGGGTGCGCCGCTCGGTACGTATCCCAGAGCGAGAAGGTGGTGAGGTTGGTGAAGCCGGGGTTGGTGTGCACCTTTTTGTCGGTGCCCCAGTAGTCGCCGTTGTGGTCGTTGAAAATCGACGGCGCTACCATGGTGTGGTAGAGCGCCGTGTAGAAGGTTTTCATGCGGGCCGGGTCGGCCTGCACGCGCACTTTTTGCAGCTCTTGGTTCCAGGCCGCATCGGCGGCGGCCACTACCCTAGGGAAGTTCCAGCCCGGAATTTCGGCCCGGATATTAGCCAGCGCATTCGTGGTGCTGACGGGCGAAATGCCCACTTTCAGCTTCACTACTTCACCTTCTTTGGTTGTGAACGTAACCACGCCTTTCAGCCGGTTGCCGGAGGCGGCGGGCGTGGTGTTGCCCAGCGAGTCTGTTACCTGCAAGCTGGTGAACTGCCGGATGGGCTTCGAAAAAACGGCCGCGAAGTACAGGCGCTGGTCCACGGCCCATCCTTTGGAGAAGCGGTAGCCCACCAGCGTGCTGTCGTTGAGCTTTTCGATGTGAGTATCGGTAGCCAAGTCCCAGCCGATGCCCTGCTGCAAGTCGAACACGAGGTGCGCCGCGTCGGACTTCGGGAAAGTGTACTGGTGGAAGCCCACCCGCTCAGTGGCCGTCAGCTCGGCCTTGATGTTGTAGCGCTTGAGGCGCACGCTGTAGTAGCCCGGCCGCACGCGCTCTTCTTTATGCGAAAACAGTGAAATGAAGCCCTTGTCAGGGTTTTTCGGCGTGCCTTTCACCACGCGCACCGCGCCGGTGGTGGGCATCACGGCCACGTCGCCTAGGTCCCCGATGCCGGTGCCACTGAGGTGCGTGTGCGAAAAACCCACAATGGTAGAGTCGGAGTAGTGGTAGCCTGAGCACCAGTCCCAGCCTTCCGACCGGTTAACCGGCCCGAGCTGCACGCCCCCAAACGGCACGTTGGCTCCCAGAAACACGTGGCCGTGAAACCCGGTCCCAATGTAGGGGTCCACGTACTGCGTAAGGCTGGCCGCCGGGGCCGGGCGCAGGGCCTTGCCTGGCGGGGTGCCGGCCGCCGCGGCAAAGCCCGCGAGGCCGCAAGCCAGCGCGGTTGCCGAATAACGAAATTGGAGAGAGCAGAACTTCATAAAACGCACGTAATCAACTGAAGCGGGGTGGGAAACAAGCAAGGGCTAGTAGGCAGATTATAAGGTGCTAATGTCGCAGCCAGCCGGCCGGTATGGGTTGCGGCGGACTGCCATTGAGACTGTATTGCAGCAGCAGCGTGTAGCCGCCGCCACCCTCCACAAAGTCGAGCGCGAACGGCTGTAACCCTTTGCCTAGGGCTACTTGGCCGCTCTTTTCGATGGCCGAATGCAGGCCGCCGTTGTCAACTACCAGGCGGTCGGCGATGCGCAGGATACCGCCGTCGTCGCAAGTCAGATAAAAAGTATAGATGCCCGTTTCGGGCACGTCGAGGTACCCGCGGAACTGTACGCCGAACTTATCAGTTTCGGCCTGCTTGGGCACAGCTATGGCATTTACCACGGCGCTGCCTTTGGCCGTGGCCTGCTGCATGGCGGCCGACTTCGGGAAGTAGCCGTCGAAGTAGCTAGCCGTCAGGCCAGCGGCCGCTTGCGCATGCACCGGCTCGGCGTAATTCTGCTGTTTGTAATTGATGGTGTAGGTATCGCCCTTTAGGCCCTCGGGGGTGTAAGCGGCCAGCTTCACCGTAGTCGGCTGGCTGATAGGCAGGGGCTTATCTAGTACCGGGGAGGCCGGGGTAGGCGCGCTGCCATCGGTGGTGTAGCGCAGGCTGAGGTTAGCCAGCGGTTTTTGCACCGCCAGGGTAGTGCTGGTAGTGAAAACGCTCTCCTCCGCAAAGCCACTCAGGTCAGGCACGCGGTAGTGCACCCCCAGCTGGGCCAGCCGGGCGTAGTGCTGCTTCAGCCGTTGCAGATACCCCGCGTAGTTAGGCTTGTTGGTCCAAACTACTTCGGCTAGGGCCGTCAGGCGGGGCGCTACCATGTAGTCGGCGCGGTTCTCCGTAGGCACTGTTTCAGTCCAGAGGTTGGCCTGAGCCCCTAGGATGGCCTTGGCTTCCTTGGCGCTCAGCCCCGCGGGCGTAACTGCAAAGTGATAGACTTTGTCAATCGAATTTTTATCGGGCAGGTAGTCGAAATACAGCGGGTTATTGGTGGTCATGATGACCTGGTTGCCGTTGCGGGCGGCGCGGGCGGGCGCATCGGGCACCCAGCTGCGCCAGTACATGACGGTGGTGGCCGCGTCTACGCCGCCGTCGAGCACCTCGTCCCAGCCAATCATTTTCTTGCCCTTGCTCTGCAAAAACCGCTCGATGCGGCGCACAAAATAGCTTTGCAGCCCATTCACATCCTTGATGCCTTCGCGCTGCATCAGCTCGGTGCAGGCGCTGGCCTGGGCCCAGGTGGTTTTCTCCACCTCATCGGCCCCGATGTGCACGTAGCGGCTCGGGAAGAGGGCGGCCACCTCGCTCAGCACGTTTTCGGCAAACTCGTAGGTGCTCTCGTTGCAGGGGCACAGCGGCACCGAAAACTCCTTGCCCCACGTGGCGCTGCCCGTGCAGCTCAGGGTAGGGTAGGCGCGCAGGGCCGCCATCATGTGGCCGGGCATGTCCACTTCCGGAATGACCTCGATGTGCCGCGCCGCCGCAAAGGCCACGATGTCGCGCAGTTGCTGCTGGGTGTAGAAGCCGCCGTATTCGGTGTGGCCGTTGCGCTGCCGCAGGTGCTTGGGGTCCAGCGCAAAATCGGGGTTATCCTTCGACTTTCGGATGCAAGACGAATCCTGGTTATTGAGCTGCCGCCAGGCCCCTAGGGTCGTCAGCTCAGGGTATTTCTTGATTTCGATGCGCCAGCCCTGGTCGTCGGTCAGGTGCAGGTGCAGCTTGTTGAATTTGTAGAGCGCCAGCAGGTCGATGTACTTTTTGAGGTACTCGACCGAGAAAAAATGGCGGGCTACGTCGAGGTGCATGCCGCGCCAGGCGTAGGCGGGCTGGTCCTGAATCTGCACGGCGGGGAGCCGCAGCGGCGGCGCCTTGCCCGACTTTTCGATGGTGGGCGGCAGCAGCTGCCGGATGGTTTGCACGGCCCGGAACATGCCCGCCGGCTCCTTGGCCGCCAGCGTCACGCGCTGGGGCGTGATGGTCAGGCGGTAGCCTTCGGGCGCCGTAATGGCTGGGTCGTACACCAGCGCAATGCTGTTGGCCGCGGCCAGCTTGGTTGTAGTCAGCGGCTTACCTAGGCCGTGGGCGAGCAAGCTTTGCAGCTGCTGCGCTTCCGACGCGAACTTGGCCCCGCTGGGCTGCGCCAGGCGGGTAGCTGCCGTGACGACGAAGCTGCCCCGCGCCGGCACCAGCGAAGTCGGGTACGGAATCAGCGCGTACTCATTGCCCACCGACTGCGCGCCCGCCGCCCGCCCCAGGAGCAGGTATCCAAGTAAGCAGACGAGCGTTTTAGTGGACATGAGGTGCTTGTTACTAGGCTAATTATTTGCCGGTAATATGAATCAATTGCTTGGCCACGTTCCAGCCTTCCACCGAAACCTGCGGCGCGGGCACGTCCGCGGAGGGCGTGTAGTCGAGCACCACAGTTTTGCTTTCGCCGGGCAGCACCGACACGTAATTGTCGCTGTAAAACACGGGCAGAATGCGCTTCTGCGTGCTGGGATTTACTAAAGACAAGCGGTTGAAGAAAGCCACCGGCGCGTTAGCCGGGTTAGCGAGCGTGACTTCTATTTTGCCGGGTGCCGCTTGGCGGGCGGTTAGCCTAGGGGCCGTTTTGGCCATGCTCTTCAGACCTGAATACTCACCTTTAGCATCAGGCAGCCAGTAGAAATTATTGCTGATGACCTTCTTATCAAAGTCTTGCAATTGTAACGACAGGAACATGCCCTGCTGCATCCCCAGCCGCTTCACGAGCGCGTTGATGGGCAGGTAGCGCTTCGACGACGAGGGGTTGATTTCGACGATTACTTGCGTGACGGGCGTCTTCTTGCCAGCCATGTCGTAGGCGTCCACCACCAGCATCATGTCGCGCTTCACCTCGAATGAGTTATTGACGAGCGTCACCATGCTGTCCACCGGGTTGTACATCACGTGCAGGGGCTCGCTGCCGCTGCGCAGGCCGTAGAGGCAGGCGTTAGGGTCGAGGTAATAGTCGTACATCTGGCCGCGCAGGGAGGTCCAGGGGTTCTGGGTTTTCCAGATGATGCTGCCGGTGTACCAGTCCCACATGTGCGAGCTGAAGCCTTCCATGAGCGCGCGGTACTGGTCATAGTTGACGAGCTGAGCCTTCAGGCCGAAGTCTTGCGCTGTTTTGGGGGCGCCGTAGGGCAGTAGGTACTGCTCGTAGCTGATGTAGGTGTGGTAGGTCCACATCGAGTCGACCTGCTCGGTGGGCTTGCTGGTGGGGCCTAGGTAGCGCGGCGGCGTTTGGTTGGCGGTCGGTAGAAAGCGTTCCAGCGACTCCATATCGCCCACGCCCACCGAGCCTACTTCCGAGTTGAAGGGGAACGTGCGGTGCCCCCAAAACTGGCTAATGGGCTGAATGCCGTAGGGCCCGTCGCCGTTGCCGCCCAGGTTGTTGTAGGACATGCTGTCGGCGTTGGAGAATGGAATAAACCACCGCGTGCCATCGAGCCGGGGCAGGAGGGTGTCCTGCATCGCGGCCAGAATATCCTTGGGCGGCGTGATTTCGTTACCGCCGCACCAGATGGCCAGCGAGGGGTAGTTGCGCACCATCTTCACCTGGTCGGCCACCGAGTTCACGAATAGCCGGTGGTCGTTGGGGTACTTGCGGCGGGTGTACTGGTCCTCTAGCTTCTGGGGGTCTACCCAGCGGCCGTTGGCGTCACCGCTCATCCAGAAGTCCTGCATCAAGAGCATGCCGTACTTATCGCAGGCCTCGTAAAACTCGGGCCGCTCGACCAGCGCGCCGCCCCAAACCCGGATGAGGTTCAAATTCATATCGCGGTGAAACCGGATTTCGGCATCGTAGCGCGCCTTCGTGAAGCGCAGCATGGCATCTGAGATAATCCAGTTGCCACCCTTGATGAATACCTTTTGGCCATTGAGCAGCACCTGCATGCTCTCGGTTTTGGCATTCCACTGGTGGCCGATTTCGCGCACGCCCACTTGCAGATTTTCCTCGTCCGACACCGTTTTGCCGCCCACCAGAAATTGCATTTGCAGCGGGTAGAGGTTTTGCGGGCCGTAGCCATTGGGCCACCACAGCTTAGGATTTTGTAGGGTGAGCGCAGGCAGGCTCACTTGCCGGGTGGTGCGGGCGGGCACCGTCACGGCTTGCTTCACTACTTGGCCCCCTAGGGTGTACTGCACCACGCCGGCCACTGGTTTGGCGGTGGGGTTTTCCAACTCGGCCGTTACCTGAATGGTGGCGGGTTGCTGGGCACCTTTGGGCTGGCGCACGCCGGGCACGCGGGTTACTACATGCGGGTTTTTGAGGTTGACCTGCTTAGTTTTCTCAATCGTCACCTTGTCCCAGATGCCGGTGTTACGGTCCCGGATGGGCCGAATCCAGTCCCAACCCGCGGTGTACTGAATAGATACGTTGCGGGCAATAGTACCATCGCCGCCCTGGCCGCCGTTGGGGTTGCCCACCGGGTCGGGCGGGTACACCACCACGGCCAGGCGGTTGCGGCCGCCTTTGGCCAGATAGGATGTGATATTGTAGGCCTGGCGCAGGAACATGCCGTGGTGCGTCTGCTTGTTGAGCTTCTGCCCATTTAAGTACACCTCGCAGCTGTAGTTCACGCCCCGGAAGTGCAGCCACACCTGGTCGTCGCCCGCGGCAGCAGCTTCCTGGAAGTCCTTGACAAACCAGTAAGTGTAGTAGTCGCGCCCGGTGCGGTAGATGTCCGGAATGCGCTCGTTGTTCATCCCGAAGAAAGGGTCGGGTACCTGCTTATTCACCAGCTGGGTGGTGAGCACCGTGCCCGGCACCACGGCTGGCTGCCAGCCCGTAAGCGCGTAGCCCGGCTGCGAAAGCTGCGGCCCGGTGGCCTTTACTTTGCCGATAGGCAGGCCCTGCCAGCCCGAGTTTAGCTCGTAGCGTTGCTGGGCGGCCACCGGGTACGCGCCGACCAGGGTGAGCAATAAAAGCAGGTAGCGAAACTTTGTCATTCGAAAGGAAAACCTAAATCTCAGTGTCTTAAATTTTAAGCCGTCATGCGTCGCTGCGCGTTGCATAATGGGCAAGCCAGTACCTAGGCGCGCCGGGCCTTGTGCCCCGCCACGCCGTAGAACAGCAAAAACAAGTAGCACGGAATGACCAGCCAGTAAGCATGTTGCGCCGTAAAGCGGTCAACTAACAACCCATAAATCAGCGACAGTACCGCGCCACCGGCAATGGCCATGATGAGTAGCGATGAGCCTAGTTTGGTGAAGCGCCCTAGCCCCGCAATGGCGAGTGGCCAGATGGCTGGGAAGATGAGAGAGTTGGCTAGGCCCAGTAAAATGATGAATAATACGGATGTGAAGCCGCTAGTAAAGATGGCTCCTATAGCAAAAAGGCCCCCAGCTACTGCCGAAACTTGCAGTGCTCTCTCTTGTGAGAGATACTTAGGTATGGCCACGATTCCGATGGCATATCCTAAAATCATGGCAAATAAGACGCAGCTTGCTAGATACTTAGCGCTACTGAATGCAATGCCTTGTGCTGTGCCGTAGCTGATGATTGTGTCGACAGCAATGACTTCCACGCCTACGTAGAAGAACATGGCCAGCGCTCCTAGCAGCAAGTGGGAAAAGTGAAAAATGCTAGATTTGCCAGTATTAGCGGCTGCTACGGCTTCATCTTCGTGGTCAGTGTCAATTTCGGGTAGCGATGAGAAATAAATAAGCCCAGCCAACAGCGCCAATACTGCTATTATGAGCAGGTAAGGAATAATTACGCGAGCAGCCAGTGTATCAAGCTCAGCAGCTTTCGCGGCGGCCCCTAAGGTTCCTAGGCGCTTCACTAAGGCGTCAGCGTCTTTTAGGGCTACGGCTCCTAAGGCGATTGGCGCTATCATGCCAGCTACCTTATTGCAGATTCCCATGACACTGATGCGCTTCGCAGCGCTTTCGCGTGGTCCTAGAATGGTGATGTAAGGATTGGCTGCTGTTTGGAGCAGTGTCAGGCCAGTGGCTTGCACAAACAAGCCTAATAAAAACAAGCTGTAAGTACGCGTGAGCGCGGCCGGCACAAACAGCAGCGCTCCGACGCCCATCACTAGTAGCCCGACTGACATACCTTTCTTATACCCTACCTGTTTCAGCACCCAGGCCGATGGAATGGCCATCAGGTAGGAAACATAAAAGGCAAACGGAATTAGATAGGCCTCAAAATTGGTGAGCTCGCAGGAGATTTTCAGGTACGGAATCAGCACCGAGTTGAGCCAGGTGACGAAGCCGAAGATGAAAAACAGCGACCCGATGATGACAATCGACCGGTTTTGCTGGCTGGTGGCTGGGGGCGCCAGCGCGGCGCTGGTGGGGGAAGCTACGTTCGGCATGCTGTTCGGGATGAGGTAAAGCGAGGAGAGAGGGTAGGGGCGGGCAGTAGCACGGACTTTCAGTCCGCAAGTCGATAGCGCTTGGTACTCGCGGACTAAAAGTCCGCGTTACTGCACCACCAACTCGTCGGCAAACAGCCAGGTGTCGGGCGCCTGCGGGCTGGTGCCCGCGGCCGGGGGCTGGGCGTTTTTAGCCGTGACGCGGATGAAGCGGGCTTTCGTCTTTTTCCAGTCGGCCTTTACTTCGCTGATGCCGGTGCCGGGCTGGGCGGCGGCCACGGGTGTCGAATACACCGTTTTGTAGGTGCGGCCATCTATCGAGACGGCTACTTCCAGCGTAGTTGGTAATAGTATTTTATCTTCCGGCTTCTGTAAAAAGGTGCTGCGCACGGCGCTGATTTCCGCAGCTTTTTTTAGGTCGAGCGTAGCCACTAGGTCGCTGCCCAAAAAGCCGAGCCAGTGCCCGTCGGTGTGGCTGAGCGAGCCTTTCAGGCCATCGACCAGCGTGAGCGGGCCGGTGCCCCGGTAATTCTTATGAGGCTCGCTGGCCAGCTTGGTAGGGGTCGCAAACGCTTTGTGCGCCAGTACCTGCGTAGTGGTCATCTTGCCCGCCGGCTGCCCGTTTTCGAAGGAAGCCGCCTTAACCACGGCCGAGCTGGTAAGGGCAAATGGCGCGGTGTAGGTGGGGGAGGAGAGGGTCGGCGCGGCGCCGTCGAGGGTGTAGTGTATCTGCGGGCCGGTGGCATCGAGTAGCAGGCTCACTACGTCGGCGCCCTTGGTGGTGTCGGGCACGAACTGCTGGCGCACGTTGAAGGCGCTCTTGGCGTAGTTGGCCCCTAGGGCGGCAAAACGCTGGTATTGCGGCTGCATGCGCACCTTAAAGCTCTCCCAATTTTTGAGGTTGGCGGGCGTCCAGAGCACTTCGGCTAGGGCCGATAGGCGGGGTAGCACCATGTACTCGACCTGCTGCTCGGTCGGGATGTACTCGGTCCAGAGGTTCGCCTGCGCGCCGATGACATACTTGCGCTCGGCGGCGGTCAGTTCGGGGGGCGTGGGCTCGAAGGAATAGACTTTTTCCAGCGGTAGGTAGCCGCCGATGCTGAGCGGCTCCAGGCTAGGGTCGCCCTGGGCGTGGTCGAAGTACACAAACTCGCCGGGCGTCATTACGACCTGGTGCTTCTGCTTGGCGGCGGCAATGCCGCCTTCCATGCCGCGCCACGACATCACGGCGGCGTTCGGGGCCAGGCCGCCCTCCAGGATTTCATCCCAGCCGATGATGGTTTTGCCCTTGCCGTTCATGAATTTCTCCATGCGCTGCACGAAGTAGCTCTGCAGTTCGTGCTCGTCCTGGAGGTGTTCGGCCTTGATGCGGGCCTGGCACTTGGGGCAGGTTTTCCAGCGGGTTTTGGGCGCCTCATCGCCGCCGATGTGCACGATTTTGCTCGGAAACAAGGGCATCACCTCCGTCAGCACGTCTTGCAAGAAGGCGAACGTCTGCTCGTTGCCGGCGCAAAAAATGTCGTCGTACACGCCCCAGGTCTGCCCCACTTTAAACGGGCCACCGGTGCACGACAGCTCGGGGTAGGCCGTGAGCGCCGCCAGCGCGTGGCCGGGCATCTCGATTTCGGGCACCACCGTGATGTAGCGGTCCTGGGCGTACTTAACTACTTCTTTTATTTGTTCTTGGGTGTAGAAGCCGCCGTAGCGCACGTTGTCGTAGCGCGGCACTTTCTCGCCGTAGTGCCCAATGAGCGTGCCCTCGCGGTAGCCGCCCACGGTGGTCAGCTTGGGGTATTTCTTGATTTCGATGCGCCAGCCCTGGTCGTCCGTGAGGTGCCAGTGGAAGGTGTTCATCTTGTGCAGCGCCAGGTAGTTGATGTACTTCTTCACGAAATCGGTCGAGAAGAAGTGGCGGCTCACGTCGAGGTGCATGCCGCGCCAGTTGTAGCGCGGCTTATCCACTATTTCCAGCGCGGGTAGGCTGGCGCCCGCTGTGCGCTGCGCGGGCAGCAATTGCCGGATAGTTTGGGTACCTAGGTACAGCCCCTGCGGCTGGTTGGCGGCCAGCACCACCTGCGCCGTCTGCACGCTGAGCGTGTAGCCCTCGGCCCCTAGGGTATCGGCAGGGGCTGTGATTTTCAAATAGATGGACCCGGCCGGCTGCTTGCCCGGCGCGGCCGCCACCACGGGCGGTTGCACGCCGGTAGCGCGCATGACTTCATGGCTCAACGACTGCCCAATGCGGCGCAGTTCGTCGTTCTTGGGGCCAACGTAAATCTTGGTGTTGGGGGTAATGGCGAAGCTGCCAGTGCCCGGCGTGAGCCGCACGGGCTGCGGAATAACCGCAATAGTACTTTGGCTAGGCGGGGCCTGCTGGCCGTAAGCGGTTGCCCAACAACCTAGGCTCATTAGGGCCGTCACGGAGGCTAACAATTTCCTTTTCATAGCGCTAGTTCCGTATGCGGGTGGGAGGTAGGGGTCTGCTTCATGTGGCAGAGAGCCGCCGCGCCCAGCACGGCCGCGTTGCCAATGAGCGAAGGCGCTACTACCAGACGGTCAGTTACCTGGCGAAACGGAAAAGCTTCTAAGCTTTCGTACAAACCATCGCGGAAAAAACTGTATCCCTGGCTCACCGAGCCACCCAGGAAGATAGCCTCCGGCGAGAGCGCGTACAGGATGATGTGCAGCGCCTGCCCTAGGTGCCGGCCAAACTCGGTATACACGGCCAGCGCCTCGGTATCGCCTTGCTGGGCGAGGGCGTGCCACGCAGCGCCCGGCCGGCTCGTGCGCTGCCCAAAAAACTTGCCGCTGCAATAGTCCTCAATCGTCTTGTCGAGGTACGGAATCATCCCAAATTCGCCGGCGCTCGAAAGCGTACCTGAATAAAGCTGGTGGTTGATGATGATACCCGCCCCCAGCCCCGTGCCGAGCGCCAGGCCCACTAGGTTGGCGTAGGGCTTGCCCTGGCCGTACATCTTCTCGCCGATGGCAAACGCGTTGGCATCGTTAGTGAGGTACACTGGCTGCTCGAAGTGGCCGCCTAGGTACCGTTTCAGGTGCACTTCGCGCCACGAGGGGATATTCTGCACGTTGTGCACGATGCCTTCTTCCTCATCGACCAAACCCGGCACGCCGATGCCGATGCCCGCCACGTCGGCCGTCACCAGCGGGGCTAGGTGGTGCACCAACTCGACTAAAATCTGCTCCTTAGAGGCGTTGGCGGCAGTCTCGAAACGGACTTCCTGAATCAGTTCGCCATCTTGCACGACGCCAACCTGAACCTTCGTCCCGCCAATATCAACGCCTAGGTACTTGCTGCTGCTCATGTGGTTTCAACGTGCGTGCACTCTGCCTCGTCCTTAGCAGAAATTTGAAAAAGTCCTGCGAATCAACCTAGAACTTCCAGCGCACGAAGGCCTCCATGGCCTCGTAGTTGGCCATGCCCAGGCGGTCGTATTGCTGGGCCGTTTCGCGGTTGCGGTGCTCGGCCCGCACCCAGAACTCGCGCGAATCGTCGCCGGGGAATACCGGCGTGTCTTTCTGGCTCTGGTGCTTGAAAATGGCGTTGCGCTTGCGCAGCACCTCCTGCGGCGAGAGCGGCACGGCCATCTCAATCTCGTAGGGCTTGAACTCGTGCCACGCGCCGCGGTACATCCACACCCAGCAGTCCTCGACCCAAGCCTCGGTTTCGCGCAGGCGCCGCAGCGACTCGGTCACGATATTGAAGCACACCAAGTGCGTGCCGTTGGGGTCGGCAAAGTCACCGGCCACGAACACCTGCTGCGGCTTCACCTGCTGCAACAGCGCCATCGTCAGCTCGATGTCCTTATCCGTGACCGAGAGCTTCGCCGTGCGGCCCGACTCGTAAAACGGTAGTGCCTGGAAGTGAATGTGGTCGTCGGAGAGGCCCGCGTAGCGCGCCCCCGCAATGGCTTCGCTCTTGCGGATAAAGCTTTTTACGTTGCGAATCTCTTGGGTATCAGGCTGGTTGGGCTGCTTGTGCTGAATGAACTGGCGCATATCCTCGTACACCGCCTTCAGCTGGTTGGTATCCTTGCCTAGGCTGCCCTCAAAGTCGACGGCGAACTCCATGTAGCGCAGCACGTCATCGTCCCACACCGCCGTGTTGCCCGAGGTTTGGTAGGCCACATGCACGTCGTGCCCTTGGTCGATGAGGCGAATAAACGTGCCGCCCATCGAAATCACATCGTCGTCGGGGTGGGGCGAAAACACGATGGCGCGCTTCTTCTCGGGCAGCGCCCGCTCGGGGCGCTGCGAGTCGTCGGCCCCCGGCTTGCCGCCCGGCCACCCCGTAATGGTGTGCTGGAGCTTGTTGAAAATGTGGATGTTAATGTTGTAGGCCGGGCCGCGCTCGGTGGCCAGCTGGGCCATGCCGTTAGCGTTGTAGTCCTCGTCGGTCAGCTTCAGAATGGGCTTATTCAGCGTATTCGAAAGCCAGATAACGGCCTTTTTGATGAGCATATCATCCCACTCGCAGTCCTTCACCAGCCAGGGCTTGTCGAAGCGCGTGAGCTCGGCGGCGGCGTCCTCATCCAGCACAAACTCCACGTTATCAGCCAGCTGGAGGTAGGTGGCGGGCACTTCGCTCGACACCTCGCCCTCCACGGCCTTTTTCACAATGGGCGCCTTTTTGCCGCTCCAGGCCAGCAGCACTATCTCGTGGGCCTTGAAAATGGTGCCGATGCCCATCGTAATTGCCTTGGTCGGCACGTTTTCCTTGCCGCCAAAGTCGCGCGAGGCGTCGCGGCGGGTCAGGTCATCAAGCGTCACCAGGCGCGTGCCCGAGTTGGGGGCCGAGCCTGGCTCGTTGAAGCCCACGTGGCCCGTGCGCCCGATGCCCAGCAGCTGCAAATCGAGCCCGCCGTGCGCTTCTATCTGGCGCTCGTAATTGAGGCAGAAAGCGGCCACCTCATCGGGGGCCAGCGTACCATCCGGAATGTGAACATTCTCCTGCTCGATGTCGATGTGGTCAAACAGGTTTTCGTTCATGAACGTCACGTAGCTCTGCGGCGACGTGGGGTGCATGGGGTAGTACTCGTCTAGGTTGAACGTCACCACGTTCTGAAAGCTCAGGCCTTCCTCGCGGTGCAGGCGCACGAGCTCCTCGTATACGCCCACCGGCGTAGCGCCCGTGGCCAGGCCCAGTACCGCTTTTTCGCCCCGCGCCTGCTTGTCCCTAATCAGGTCGGCGATGCGCTCGGCCACCTTCACGGAGGCCACCTGCTTGTTGCGGTAAACGGTCACCGGCAGCTTTTCAAAGCGTGTCTCCTCCAGGAGATTCAGTCGGGTCATGATGGGTAGCGTGACGTTCTGCATAGCGCTGAGGCTTAGTAGGTTGCGGAAGTGCTAAAGTGGATGAGGCAAAACAAAGCGAACGGGGCAACTACACGCGGCCCCCGCGGGCCCACGGAGCCTAGGCGGCTCAGGCTAGCTCGAGGTAGCTTTCGAAGATATTTTCCATCACGGTGGCTACCGAGCCCAGTATCACGGCATTACTACCTAATTCTGACACCACCAGGCTGGTTTTTTCGCGCAGCTGGGCCATGCAGTAGGTGTTGATGGCCTGCTGAATGTTAGGCAAAATGAACTGCTTGGCCGGCGCCACCGCGCCCCCCAAGATGATGAGCTCGGGGTTGAAAAGCTGGGTCAGAATCGCGATGCCCTTCCCTAGGTTGGTGCCAACTTCGGCCAGGATATTAATGGCAAACTGGTCGCCGTGGTGGGCGGCTTCGTACACGTGCTCGGGCGTTAATTGGGCCATTTGCGCGGCCGGTAGCTGGCTCAGCATGGTGTGCTGCCCCGCCCGGATGCCGGCCGTGGCTATCCGCACAATGGCGCTGCCCGAGGCCACCGTTTCGAGGCAGCCGCGCTTGCCGCAGTGGCACAGCGCGCCCCCATCCACGAGCGGAACGTGGCCAAACTCGCCGGCGAAGCCCGAGGCGCCGCTCCGCAACTTGCCGTCCAGTATCACGCCCATGCCAATGCCCCAGTCCATGGACAGCACCAGCACGTCGCGCAGGCCGTGGGCCAGGCCAAAGCGGTACTCGGCCAGGGCCGCGCTCTTGGCGTCGTTTTGCAGAAAAACCGGCTTGCCAAACTGCTGCTCCAGAAGCTGTTGCAACGACTCGGGCTGGCCGGCCGTGAGCAGGTAGGTGTGGTTGTTGCCTTCTTTCGAATCGACCAGGCCCGGCATGCTAATGCCCACGCCCACCAATTTCTTCCGTTCGATTCCCGACTCCTCTAGCAGCGCCTGGGCGTGCTCGTGCAGCTGCGTGAGCGCCCCTAGGTCGGGCGTGAGCTCGATAGCGAAGGTATGTACGCCGCTGATAATATGGTTGTTATTATCAAAGATGGCCATCCGCGTCTTGAACTGCTCCATGTGGATGCTCAGCACAAACAGCGACCCGTCGCACAGCCCGTAGAGCTCGGGCTTGCGGCCCCCCAGCGACTTGCCCCGGCCTTGCTTCTCCACCAGCCCTTCGGCCACCAGCTCGTTAAGAATAGCGATGGACGTGGGCGAGCTGATGTTGAAGCGCGTGCAAATATCAGCGTTCGTTTTAGCCCCTTTCACATACAAATGCTTAACAATCTTAAGCTTTTGGATGTGCTTGCGCCGCTCAACGTTATTGAGCCGCGCAAGGTGAGTTTCCTCCAGGGCTAATAATGAACTCATAGGGAGGGAGCTTATATTTTTTTGTAAATAAAGTTATCTTTTTCTTGAAGTCCAAGGACTTTTATAAAAATTTAGTAAAAGTGTACCCTAAAGCATAAAAAAATGAGGGAATGAACACGCGTTCATTCCCTCATACTTAACTATTCTCAGGCAGAATGCTATTTTTTCTGTAGCACTACGTGCTTGATGTTCTTGCGATTGTAGGTATAAGTGATGTGCACCTGCCCATTTTGACCCTCAATAATAGCGGGGTAGCTATACTCTTCGGTTGAGCCGTCTTCCAGCACGGCTATGTCGTGCCAATTCTGGCCATCGGCCGATTGGGCCACCCGCAGCTTGCCGCGGCCATCGGCCCAGTCTTTACCCGGCAGGGCGGGGTTGTACACGAGTAGTTGCGCGCCACTTTTCAGCGTCACGGCATCGGTGCCAGAATTAGGATTCAGCAGGTTCGTTTGCGACAGCTTGCCCCAGCTCGCGCCGCCATCCGTGGACCACGCCTGCGCAATGCGCCCCTGCTTGCTGCGGCACAGCAGCTGTAAGCGCCCAGCCGGGTACGCTAGGATACTGGGCTGAATAACATCAAGTTCCGAGGTAGCATCAATCGGGATGAGCTGCCAGGTTTTCCCTAGGTCGGTAGATTTTTCGAGGTGAGCCCGCCAGCGGCCAGCCTCTTCCTCCACGCTCGACGGGGCTAGGATGGTCCCATTGGCCAGCTGCACTGGCTTGTTTTTGATGGGCCCCAGGATGCCCGGCGGCAGCCGCTGCGCGGCCGACCACTTGCGGCCGCCATCCGCCGAGGATTTTACCATACCCCACCACTCGCGGGGGTTAGGCCCCACTTTGTAGAACAGGAGCAGGTCACCCCCGCGAACTTTGAATAGCACTGGGTTCCAGGCGGGGTAGCGCAACGTGTCATTCACCACGCCATCGGCCACGTTTTTTGGTTGCGAAACGCCTTGTTTATCAACCGTGGCGAGCCAAATGGCAACATCCGGCTTGCTCTCCTGCGTGCCCCCAAAGCAGGCTACCAAGAATTTGTCCTTGGCCACTTCTACCAGCGTAGAGGCGTGGCACTGCTGGAAAGGCGCCGCCGTAAAAAGCAGCTCTTGCTTAGCGATGGCCCACTGTTGCTGAGCCATTGCGGGCAGGCAGCACCCTAGCGCAAGCACCGCGAATAGGAGGCTTTTCTTCATAAAGCTGGCTACCTAGGAAGGATAATAATTGGAGTAAAAGCAGCGGGCAGCACCGACCAAACCCGCGAACAAAATGGCTTGAATTACTGGGCTTTTTCCACCGCCTGGTTCACTTTGAACTGCGCTTTTAACCGGATGTCTTCCGACGAAGCCCCTAGGTGCACTGTGAAAGTGCCGGGCTCCACTACCCATTTCAGGCCGCTGTTCAGCAGCATTAGGTCGTCGGCCGTTAGCTCCAGGGTTACTTCCTGCTGCTCGCCGGCTTTCAGCGACAGGCGCTGAAACTTTTTGAGCTGCTTGGCCGGGGTTACGACCGAGCTGACATCATCGCCTAGGTAAAGCTGCGCGACTTCGTCGCCCGCCCGCGAGCTAGTGTTTTTGACTTTAAACCGCACCTTTATTTGCACCGCGCCCGGCGTTTCGGCCGCGCTTACATGCAAGTCGGAGTACTCGAACTTACTGTAGCTCAGACCGTGACCGAAGCTGTAGAGTGGCTTGTTATTGACCTCGACATAGTCGTGTGGAGTAGGGCGCTTGGCGTTGTAGTACACCGGCAGCTGGCCCACGCTCTTGGGCACCGAGATGGGTAGGCGGCCGGCCGGGTTGTAGTCGCCAAACAGCACGTCGGCCACCGCGTTGCCACCCTCCTGGCCGGGGTACCAGGCATCGAGCAGGGCCGGCACGTGGACTGCCATCCAGTTGAGATTCAAGGGGCGGCCCTTGATGAGCACCACCACTACTGGCGTGCCGGTGGCCACTACCGCTTGCAGCAACTCCTGCTGCTTGCCCAGTAGGTCGAGGGTGGCGCGGTCGTAGCCTTCGCCGCTTTCCATGTCGCTGATAACCTGCCCGCCCGCGGCGGCCGTGACGGTGGCCGCGCCCGTGCTCTGATACTCTGTTTTGAAGTCGCGGGCGCTGGAGCCACCCAGTACCACAATGGCTACCTGCGCGTTACGGGCCGCCGCCACGGCTTCGGCAATGTTAGCACTGGTGGTATCCCGAATGGCGCAGCCCTTCACGTACGTCACCTGCGTGGCGGCCGAAACTTTTGCCTTGATGCCTTCCAGCACCGTCACCACGTTGCTTTCGGGCTGGGGCGCGGTGTAGTCGCCGAGCTGGTTGTATATGTTATCGGCGTTGGGGCCGATAACGGCGATGCGCTGCAACGTTTTAGTCAGCGGCAGCAGGTCCTTTTCGTTCTTCAGCAGTACCACCGACTCGCGCGCTACCTGCCGCGCTAGCTGCACGTTGGCTGGCGTTTTCACCAGTTTGGCGGCCTTGCTAGGGTCCACGTAAGGGTTTTCAAATAGCCCCATCTCAAACTTTACCCGCAGCACGCGGCCCACGGCGCGGTCCAGCACCTCGGGTGCAACTAGCTTCTGCTTAACAGCTTCTAGCAGCTCCTTATCGTAGCCGTAGCCACTCAGGTCGTCGTCGAGGCCTGCGTTAATGGCCAGCGCCGCCGCCTCGGGCGGCGTGGCGGCTACGCGATGGTTGGTGGCCAGGCCCGTAATGCTGCCTAGGTCCGATACCGTGAAGCCCTGGAAGCCCCACTGCTTGCGCAGCACGTCGGTGAGCAGGTACGTATTAGCCGAGCACGGCACCCCGTCGATGGAATTGTAGGCCGTCATGATGGACTGCGCCCCGGCCTTGACCGCTGCCCGGAAGGGGGGGAGGAAACTCTGAAATAGCTCGCGCTGACCCGTGCTGATGCTGCCGCCGTTGTGGCCGCCCTCGGGCACGCCGTAGGCTGTGAAGTGCTTGAGGGTGGAGACGATATTGACGCCGCTCTTGAGGCTGCTACCCTGGAAGCCCTGCACCATGGCCACGCCCATCTGGCTGTTGAGCACGGGGTCTTCGCCGTAGGTTTCCTCGACCCGCGACCAGCGGGGCTCGCGGGCCAGGTCCAGCACCGGGCCGTAGCCAATGTGCGCGCCCTGCACCCGCGCCTCGGTGGCGATGGTAGCCGCCATGCGCTTAATCAGGGCCGGGTCCCAGGTGCTGCTTTGCCCGATGGAGGTCGGAAAAACCGTGGTGCCGATGGCCATGTGGCCGTGCGGGCACTCCTCGGCCAGCAGCAGTGGGATGTGCAGCCTCGTGTGCTCCACGGCGTATTTCTGCAAGGCGTTAGTGGCTTCGGCGGCTAGCTTGGGATTCAGACCCGTGAGTAGCGTTTTCTTGGTCCAGGGGTCGGCGCGCAGGGTAGCCCACAGCGCGCCGACGTAGCGCTCATCTACCGCCTTTTTGTACGCTGTGCTGTAGTTAACCTTCTGACCGTCTTTCTGGTACATTTCCCACCCTAGGAGCGTCGAGAGCTGCCCCACCTTTTCTTCCACCGTCATCCGGCCCAACAAGTCCTGCACGCGGGCCTCGGTAGTTGCCTGGCGGTTTTGGTAAAGCGGCTTGCTCGACTGGGCGTAGGTGGCAGTGGCGCCGAGCAGGCATAGGCTAAGCGCTAGGTAATTAGGCATGGATGAGGGATAATGAATAGAGAGAGTGTAGCTTGGACTTTGTAGTCCGAGCGCTCGCGCAGCGAGCATCTGGCACCTAAGTAATTTGGTGATGGCCAGGCAAACGCGGATGCGAACTACGCTCGCGCTCGGACTACAAAGTCCAAGCTACTGGCTACTGCGCGTCTTCCAGAATCGGCTTGTCGGTGGTTTTTAGCTCTTTGTGCAGCACGTCGTTTTGCTGTTCCAGCACCACCACGGCGTTTTTGCCTTTGGCCAGCCAGCAGCCGGGCACGTACAGCGTTTGCTGCGGGCCGATTTTCCAGTAACGCCCTAGGTTATGGCCATTGACGAAGACAATGCCCTTGCCCCAGCTGCGCATGTCCAGGAAGGTATCGCCGGTTTGCTTTACTTCGAAGAAGCCAGTGTAGAGCGTGGGCTTGCCTTCCTTGTTTTTGGCCGGGTACTTGGCTAGGTCGGGTACCCGGTCGAAGGGTAGCTTGTACATGTTCCAATTGCCCGTGACCTCGGCGCCGTTGAGCACGATGGGCGAGATGATACCCTTGGTATTGTGCACGATATCAGCGCCATAGTTGATGCGGCCCATGTTCTCGACCAGTAGCTCCAGGGTCGCGTTGAAGGGAATCTGCACGTCCAGCTCGTACTTGTTTTGCTGGCGGTTCAGCTCGCCCACCAGCTTGCCATTGACATACACCGTGGCGTAGTCGCGCAGGCCTTTCACCTCAAGCTTGCCCTGCGCCGGCTGCGTGAAGCGCTTGCTGTACAGCACGTAGCCGTGGCTCTGGCCTAGGTCCTCAAACGACAGCGGTGTATCGTTAGAAACGGGCTTCAAGTCACGTTTCAAGTCAAATAATTCGACCGCCTTGCTGAGCGCGATGGGCGGCAGGGTAATGACCGGTATCGGCGCCGGTACCGCGGGCACCGGGTACTTCACGTAGCGCTTCATCAGCTCGCGGATGGCGGTGTACTTGGGCGTCACGTGCCCCGCTTCGCTGATGGGCGCGTCGTAGTCGTAGCTCGTGATATCGGGCTGAATATTGTGCTCTTCGTTGTAATTCGCGCCCGCCGTAAAGCCGAAGTTGGTGCCCCCGTGCACCATGTAGAAGTTGAAGCTTACGTCGTTTTTAAGGTAGGTTTCGACCTGCTTGGTCACCTGCTCGGTGCTGACGCGCGTGAAGGGCTCACCCCAGTGGTCGAGCCAGCCGGGGTAGTATTCGGCCACCATGTAGGGGCCTTGGCCATCGTGGTACTGGTTTACGGACTTTTTCAGGCGCTCCACATTGTCCTCGCCGTTGGCGGTGGGGAGGGTGCTGGGCGTGGCGCCGCCCTCAAACAGCGTGGAGGCATCGGACGTGAAGAACGGCCCCTCGAAGCCGGCCGCCGCCAACTGCTGCTTGATGGCGGCGTTGTACTTGCGGTGCTCGGCCAGCGGCACGTCGGGGCGCTGCGACACGTAGGACCCGAACTCGTTCTCGACCTGGGTCATAATCACCGGCCCGCCGTGGCTCACCTGGTAGCTTTTTACCTGCCCGGCCAGCTTGCGCAAATACACGTTGCACGAGTCGAGAAACGGCTGGTTATTAGCCCGAATAACCAGGTTCTTATTCTGCTGGAGCCACCAGGGGTAGCCCCCAAACTCCCACTCGGCGCAGGCGTAGGGCCCCGGCCGCAGGATAACGAACAAGCCTTCCTCCTGGGCCGTTTTCAGGAACTCGGGCAGGTTGTGGCTGCCGGTTTTGAAGTCCCACGTGCCCGGCGTGGGGTGGTGGTAGTTCCAGAATACGTAGGTAGCTACTGTGTTGAGGCCCATGGCCTTCATCATCTTCAGGCGGTGCCGCCAGTACTCCTTGGGCACCCGGGCGTAGTGCATTTCACCCGAATGAATCTGGGTGGGCTGGCCGTCGTAGCGAAACTGCCCGTCCTTGATTTCAAACGTGTGCTTTTGCTGCGCCTGGGCGGTGAGGCCGGTTGCCAGCAGCAAGCCCAGGTAGCCTTTACTAAAGGAGGATTGGAACATGAAAGTCAACTTGAAAAGCGTAGCAAGCGGATGTATCTAACTGTCATGCTGAGCTTGTCGAAGCATCTCTACCGCACCGTTGGACGGTCTGGATGAAGCGGTAGAGATGCTTCGGCTGCGCTCAGCATGACAGTCTACTTGGGTCTCAATTATTTACTATGGCCGCCCTAGGGGCTTACTCAGCCGTAAAAACGAAGGCCAGAGCCGGGTAAGCACCTACCTGCTTGGCTAGGCCGGCGGGCAGCGTCAGCGTTACTTTATTGCCCGTGGCGGTCCATTTTACCGGTTTGCCGGTTTGCAGCAGTGTGAGGCTGCTGCCTTTCTTGGGCACGTTGCCGGTCCAGGAAAGCGTGGCCGGGGCCGCCTGGTTTTCGGGTAGGCAGGCGATGGCGTAGCGAGTGCCTTTTTTGCCCTGCGTGAAGTAGGTGCTGCCATCCTGGAAGAGAGGCGTGGCGCGGGTGCTGTAGATAGCGGCGCCGTTCACGTCCAGCCACTTACCGATGGCGGTGAGGCGCGTCACGGCTTCTTGGTCCAGGGTGCCGTCGGGCTTGGGGCCGACCCCTAGGAGCAGGCTGCCGCCCTTGGCCACTACCTCGACCAGCGAGTGGATAATCTTGGTGGGCGATTTGTACGTGTCGTTGGGTACGTAGCCCCAGTTGTTGGCCAGGGTCAGGCAGCTTTCCCAGGGGTTAGCGAGCTGGTGGTCAGGCACTTTTTGCTCGGGGGTCTGGTAGTTTTCGTAGGGGCCGTGCACGGTACGGTCTACCATCAGCAGGCCGGGCTGGGCCTGGCGGGCCATCGTGGCGATGCGCGGCATGTTCACATCCTGGCTAAACTCCGGGATGGGGGCGCCCCAGGAGCGCACTTCGGCGTTCACGGTTTCCTTGGGCCGCACCCAGCCGCCGTCGAGCCACAGAATATCCATACTCCCGTAATTGTGCATCAGCTCACTTATCTGGTTGTAAGTGAAGTCCTGATACTTTTTCCAGCGCCACGGATACTTCTTGATGTCGTAGTTGACGTTGCGGTTGGGCGTGGCATATTTCGACCACCAAAAGTCCTGCGAGTGCCAGTCGGGCTTCGAGAAATAGGCCCCAATCATGAAGCCTTCCTTGCGGAACGCATCGAACACGTACTTGGCCACGTCGGCCTTGGGGTTGCTCTTGAACGGGCCATTGCTAATCTTAAAATCCGACTGCTTGGTGTCGAACATGTTGTAGCCATCGTGGTGCTTGGTCGTGAACACCAGGTAGCGCATACCCGCCTTTTTGGCCACGCTGGCCCACTGCTCAGGGTTGAAATTCACCGGGTTAAACTGCTTGCTATAGTCCCAGTACCGCCGCTTGTAGTCTTCGTAGGCGATGGTGCTGTCGCGCTCAATCCAGTCCTCCGAGCAGATGGTCCACGACTCGATGATGCCCGGGATGGCGTACAAACCCCAGTGCAGGATGAGGCCGAATTTCTGGTCGCGCCATTTGTCCAGTTTCTGCACCACCAGCGGGTCGGTGGGGGCTTCGTACTCGGTCGATTGCTGGTGCACGCCCTGCTGGGCATAGGCGGGTAGGGCGCTAGCCGCCGCGAGGAGAGCTAGGGCCAGGGTTGCTTTCTTCATGTATAATAGACTGTTATGCTAAAACCAGAGGCGCGTTATTTGCTGCTCGCTACGGCCGCCGCCTGCTTGTAAAGTCCGATGGCGGAGAGGGTAGGGTTGAGGCGCGACGAGGTGATGCGCAGCCGCACCTCCTGCGCCTGGATGGGTTCAAACTTGAGCATGCGCTTGTAGCCGACGGTGGTGCCGGCCACGGCCGTTTTCCACTCCGCGCCGCTCTTGTATTCGAGCACAAAGCTTTCGATGCGCTGCCCTAGGGCAATATTTTCCTGCAATTGCAGTAGGTCGAAGCGCTGCGGCTTGGGTAGCGAAAAGCTGAGGGTGGCCGTGGTATCGCGGCCGGGAGTGGTCCAGTACGTGTTGTACTTGGTGTCGAGCAGCGCCGTGGCTTTGTCGGCGCCGGTGCCGCTCACCTTGCTGCCGCTCAGTAGGTTGGTAGCGAATGTTTCGTTCACGGCCGCTTTCCACGCTTTCAGGTTGGCAATGTCCGGCGGGGCAATCAGCCCGTTTTTGGCGGGCGGAATATTCAGCAGCAGCACGCCATTGCGGCCCACCGAGCTCGTGTAGATGTCGAAGAGCTCCGCCGGGGTTTTCACCTTGTCGTCCTCCGTGGGGTGGTTGAACCAGCTGGGGCGGATGGACACGTCGATTTCGGCCGGGTACCAGACCAGGGCCGGCGCGTCCTTGATTTTGGCGCGGCTGCCTAGGTCGTCCTCCATCCGGTCTTTGGGCGCGAAGGTGGCCTCTTTCTGCGAGTTGGCCGCCACGTTGGTTTGGCGCTGGGCCTCGGTGGGCACCACGCTCCACTCGGTGGTGCGGCCGTAGCCCGACTCGGTGCCGACCCAGCGCACGTCGGGCCCCATCACGGCGATAACTGCCGTGGGCTGGAGCTTGCGAATGAGCGCGTACCAGCGGTTGAAGTCGTAGACCTGCTTTTTGCCCTTGGGCCCCTCACCGTTGGCGCCGTCGAACCACACCTCATCGACCCGGCCGTAGTTGGTGAGCAGCTCCGTGAGTTGGTTGACGAAGTAGTTGTTGTACTTGGCCGAATCGCCGAAATTGGCCGAGTTTCTATCCCAGGGCGACAGGTACACGCCGAAGCCCATGTTCTGGGCCCGGCAGGCGTCGGCCACCTCTTTCACGACGTCGCCCTTGCCGCCTTTCCAAGGGCTGTTCTTCACCGAGTGCTCGGTGTATTTGGATGGCCACAGGCAAAAGCCATCGTGGTGCTTGGCCGTGATGATGACTTGCTTGATGCCGCCGTCTTTGCACGTCTTCACCCACTGCCCGGCATCGAGCGAAGTAGGATTAAACAAAGACGGGCTCTCGGTGCCATCCCCCCATTCCTTATTGCTAAAGGTGTTCATGCCGAAGTGCAGGAAGCCGGTCAGCTCTAGCTGCTGCCAGCGCAGTTGCCGCGGCGAGGGCACCACGCTGGCCGCCTTCTGGATGATAGCACCAGGCGAGCTGCCAGCCGGAATGGCAGCGTAGTTGCCCGCCGTGTAGATTTGGGCTTGGCTGGCCAACGGCTTTGCCAGGCAAAGGCAGCTGACGAGAAGCAGGGGCAGTTTCTTCCGGGTTTTCTGGTGCGAGCAGTTCATTGGATGGCCTTCCACTATATAAGGAGGGGCTAGGTGGATACGTTGGGAGTTGCGAGGCCTCTACTCGGCGAGTAGCTGCTTGCTGGGAAGCAGCGTCGAGACCTGAATTATATAGGAGAAACGAGGACGACTAAAGTTGTCAGTGGGCAGTGGCCTCTCTACTCGCGCGGGTAGCTGACAAGTGGTCTCGTTGTGGTAGCCTTCCATCCGTGCCGTGAAAACCTCAGCAGCACAGCCCAAAGATAGTAGAATATTCGAAATAACAATTCGAAAAATTCACTTCAGAATTTTGGTTAGATTTTCTGGCTGGCGGGTCAGCGGATGGCTGTGGCCAGGTACGATACTTCATACAGCACAGCGTCTCCTGGCCGCGGGCCGAGCTTAGGGTGCGGGCTACCGCTTACCTTATATATAGCAACGGCTCAACTCGGCTTGCTGCCCCGGCGTGAGGTAGCCCGAGCCCGGTGCTACTTTCGCGGACCTATGACCCCGACCATCCACTGGACCACCAAGCCCTTCGACGCCCTCACCCTGGCCGAGCTCTACGCCCTGCTGCAATTGCGCAGCGAAGTCTTCGTGGTAGAGCAAACCTGCGCCTTCCAAGACATCGACGGGCAAGACCAAGTCGCCCTGCACCTGCTGGGCCACACCGCCGAGGGCGAGCTAGCAGCGTATGCCCGCCTGTTCGAAGCCGGGCGCAGCTACGCCCAGGCCAGCATCGGCCGGGTCATTACCTCGCCGCGCCACCGGGGTCGCGGCCTAGGTCGGCAGTTGCTGCACGAGGCCATCGCGCAGTGCGCGGCGCAGTTTGGGCCGCAGCCCATCAAGATTGGGGCGCAGCAGTATCTGCTGGATTTTTACCAAAGCTTCGGCTTCGTGGTGGAAGGCGAGGGGTACCTGGAGGATGGTATTCCGCACGTGCACATGGTGCGGCCGTAGCGAGCGGGTGGGGTAAGCAGAGCAGGCGAGCGAGAAAACGGCACTACATTTATCGCCAGGCTAGCCAAAGTGCTGCTGTTTAGCAGTATTCCGAGGCTGGGTTGGCTTCGCCGAAGCGGCTGCGTAGCGAACGAGCTACCGCCGGGCGATGCTGGTTGACGCTTTTCCCCCTGTTTTCAAGTGCCATGAACATTCTGCAACGACTCTTCAAAATTGGGCAATCGGAAGCCCACGCCGCGGTCAACCAACTCGAAGACCCCATCAAGCTCACCGAGCAGGGCTTGCGCGACTTGCGTCAGGACCTCGATAAAGCTCTCCACGGCCTAGCCGAGGTAAAGGCCATGGTTATCCGCGCCCGCCACGAAGGCGAAGGCTTCCGCACCAAGGCCACCGACTACGAAAACAAGGCGGTGCTGCTGCTCCAGCGCGCTCACAAAGGCGACTTAGCCCCCGCCGAAGCCGACCGCCTCGCCACCGAGGCCCTGCTCAAAAAGGCCGAAAACGAAGCCCACGCCGCCCGCTCGGCCCAGGAGCAGGCCCGGTTTGAGCAAGCGGCCGCCCAGCTCGACCAGAGCGTGCAAACCCTCAAAAGCACCATCAGCCAGTGGGAAAACGAGCTTAAAACCCTCAAAGCCCGCGTGACGGTGAGCGCCGCCACGGCCACCATCAACAAGCAACTGGCCCAGCTCGACTCGTCGGGCACGGTGGCACTGCTCGAACGGATGAAGGAAAAAGTAGCCGTGCAGGAAGCCCTGGGCGAGGCATACGGCGAGATTGCCCAGGAAAGCAAAAGCATTGACGCCGAAATTGATAAGGCCATCGGTCAAGTGGGGGTAGGCAAGGCCGCCGAAGACTTGCAAGCCCTCAAGGCTAAGCTGGGCCTGACTGAATAAAGTCCCGTCCTGTAATGCTTGGAGCCAGCCCACGATAGATAGTCCTGCCGGAATACGCTTACCTCTTATGACCGAACTTTTACAAGCTGCCGTGCTGCCGCCCAATCTAGTAGCTACCGGGTTGCTGGTGTTTGTGCTGCTGTATTGGCTCACGGTGATTATCGGTTTGCTGGACTTCAAAACGGCCGACCTGCACCTCGGCGGCCATGCCGATGGCGTGCACCTGCACAGCGGCGACTCTGACTGGTTCAATGGCGCGCTGGCATTTTTTAACCTCGGCCGCGTACCGCTCATGGTGTTCATCAGCTTCGTGGTGCTGCCGCTGTGGGTGGGCAGCATCCTGGTCAATTATTACACCGGCAATACCTCGCTGCTGCGGGGGCTAGCATTGCTGCTGCCCCTGCTGGTAGGCAGCGTTTTCGTGGCTAAGTTCCTGACGCTACCCTTCGTGCGACTGTTCGCCGCCCTCGAAAAAAACCACGACGGCGGGGCCGTGGCCCTGGGGAAAGTCTGCACCGTGCTGCTACCTGCCACCACCGAGCACCTAGGGCAAGCTAGCGTGCACATCGACGGCGCGCCGCTCATGCTCAACGTGCGCGCCTTATCGGGCGCGTTAGCGAAGGGCGAAACCGCGCTGGTAATTGACTACGACGCGCAGCGGCGCTGCTATTTAATCGAAGCTTATGCCGCAGGATAGCTGCTGGTCAAAATGGCCTAAAAACTGTTGGTCATGCTGACGAAAAAAGCCCCTTGGCTGAATCACTAAACTCCGAAGAGCGCCGAACCGACAAGCTGCTTCCGTTATCAGCATGACCGGCGATTAATTAATAAAATTCAATTTCAACTTTCATCTATTCTGCATTTTTACTTCTTCTCATGGCTGCACAAATTTCCTGGGCTGTTCTGGTAATTCTCGGCTTCTTACTGCTGGGTTTTCTGGCCATTGTGGCGCGGATGTACCAAAAAGCCGTGCAGGGCGAAGCCCTGGTGCGCACCGGCATGGGCGACACCAAAGTGTCGTTTTCCGGCATCCTCATCGTCCCCATTCTGCACAAGCTGGAGGTGATGGATATTAAGCTAAAAACCATTATTATAGCCCGCGCTGGTGCTGAAGGCTTGGTGTGCAAAGACAATATGCGCGCTGACGTGAAAGTGAATTTTTTCGTGCGGGTCAATAAAACCCACGACGACGTGGTGAACGTGGCGCAGAGCATCGGCGCGCACCGCGCTTCCGACCCGCTAGCCCTCGAAGCGCTGTTCGACGCCAAGTTTTCGGAAGCGCTGAAAACGGTGGGCAAGCACTTCGATTTTATCGAACTGTATAATTCCCGCGAGCAATTCAAGCAGGAGATTCTGCGCATTATTGGCACCGACCTCAACGGCTATGTGCTCGACGACTGCGCCATCGATTACCTGGAGCAAACCCCGCTGCACGCGCTCAACCAGGATAATATTCTGGATGCGGAGGGCATTAAGAAAATCATCGCCCTCACGTCGGAGCAGAAAATTCAAGCCAATCAAATTCAACGCGACCAGCAGAAAACCATTAAAAAGCAAGATGTTGAAGCGCAGGAAACTATTCTGCAACTTGAAAAACAATTAACTGAAAACCAGGAAAAGCAGCTCCGCGAAATCGCCAGCATCCGGGCCCGCGAAGCCTCTGAAATTGAGAAAGTGCGCCAGGAAGAGCGCCTGAAAGGTGAGCGCGCCCGCATTACCACGGAGGAAGAAGTGAAAATTGCGGAGCAAAACCGCGACCGCCAGGTGCTGGTGGCCGAGCGCAACAAGCAGCGCACCGACGCCATCGAAACCGAGCGCGTGGCCCAGGCCCAGGCCCTGGAAGCCAACGAGCGCGAGCGCCTGGTGGCACTGGCCCAAATTGAAAAGGAGAAAGCCCTGGAAGAAGAGAAGAAAAATATCCAGGTCATTATCCGCGAGCGCATTACCGTCGAAAAAGCGACCGTGCAGGAGGAGGAGCGCATCAAGGATACCCGCGCCCAGGCCCTGGCCGAACGCGAAAAATCGGTGGCCCTGACGGCTGCTCACCAGCGCAACGAAACGGCTACCATCAACATGGTTGGCAATGCCGACATGGAGCGCCAGGCCGCCGAATTCCGCGCCAAACAAATAATAATTGATGCCGAAGGCGACCGCACCGCCGCCGACCACCGCGCCTCCGCCATGCGCATCATGGCCGACGCCGAAGCTAGCAAAGCCGCTGCCGTGGGCCTGGCCGAAGCCCAGGTGATGCAGGCCAAAGCCGCCGCCCACCAAAAAGAAGGCGAAACCCACGCCGCCGTGATGCAGCTCACCGCCACGGCTGAGGCGCAGGCCATCCAAGTAAAAGCTGCCGCACAAGCCGAAGCCGACGAAAAGTTAGGCTTCGTGGCGGCCAAAGTAAACCGCGAAAAAGGCCTCGCCGAGGCCAGCGTAGTGGAAGCCCGCGCTACCGCCGACCAGAAAAAAGGCCTCGCCGAAGTGGCCGTCAACGAACAGCGCTTTACGGTCGAAGCCAAGGGCATCGAAGCCAAGGCCGATGCCATGAAAAAGCTCGATGGCGTGGGTAAAGACCACGAAGAATTCAAGCTGCGCCTCGACAAAGAAAAGTCGGTGGAACTGGCCCAAATCAACATCCAAAAGGACATTGCCGCTTCGCAAGCCGACGTAATTGGCGCGGCCTTGAAAGCGGCTAAAATCGATATTGTGGGTGGCGAAACAATGTTCTTCGACCAGATTATCGGCTCCATTACGAAGGGCAAGTCTATCGACCGCGCCGTGCATAATAGCGAGGTGTTAAGCACAGTAAAAGACGCCTTTTTTGACCACAACGGCGGCGGTGATTTCAAAACTAACCTGCGCAAATTTGTCAATCAATTTGGCTTGAGTAGCGACGATATGAAGAACCTAAGCGTATCGGCGCTGCTGCTGCAACTGATGAATAAAGCGGGGGATGAGAAGACGCGCAGTACGATTTCGCAGCTGGCGAGCACGGCAGCGGCGCTGGGTATCAGCGATAAGCAGGTGAAGTCGATTGATTTGAAATAAGAACATTGAATCTTCTCAATTGCCCTATTGGCTGGCCACTTTCAAGGAGAATGTAGGCTAGCCAGTAGGGCAATTTCTCCTCTATGGAACCCACTCCCCAACTCGAAGGCGGCACCTACGAAATCCTCCGCAGCCGTTTGCAAAAGAGCGGCGCCGACCTGCAAGCGCGGCTCGCCACGCTTAACACCGAGCGCAAGACCGTATTCGGGGCCATTGATACGCGCCTGCTTGGCACTACCCGTATCACGACCACTAACAATTGCGTGCCGTGGGACATGGTGCCGGTCGGCAATAAATTCATCTTCGGTTTTAACGTCGTGATTGGCCTGAAAACGGAGACGGAATTGAGCGACGTTTTTGGGGTGTATGAATATGCCAACCGCGAGTTTCGGCCGTTGGATTTAAAGCTGCTGGAAAATCCGCAGTTTTTGGAGGAGTTTCGGAATTTATATCGGTATTATAAAAACACCCAATTCGTAAAATTCGCGGTACTAGGGCCGCACGTTTTTATGGTGTTTCGGGTGGGCAAAACCCCGAACGATATCAAGACTTTTAAGTGGCTGCTCAAGGACGATACGCTCACGTATCTCGATAATCGAAGCGACCACGAATACGTGTTTCCGCCGCAGCACGAGTTTGCCTGGAAGCGGGCCACGCGCGATATGCAGGTGGCGGGTAAATACCCGCATATCAGCATCGAGGACAAGGTTTTTGTCGAAACTATCGGCGGCGACCTTACTATAAAAGTCGAAAATAACACCGAAACGGGCCGGGGAATATTAGCCGAGCCGGTGGCCGATAAAGACCAAACGCTCGACGATTCGGAAATTCATTACGCCGTAATTGATAATTTAATTCTGCTGAAAATAAAGCCGTATCAGGAGCCGGTGTATCGGTATTTTTTATTCAATACCAAGCTGCGCACGGCCCAGCGCCTCGATGCCTTGGCCGATGCCTGCGTGCTGCTGCCCGATGGCCAGGGCTTGATTTTTCCGCATGGGTTTTACTTGCAAACCGGCGAAGGAAAATTATTCGAAAACGGCCTGCGCGACATGCTGTTTGAGAAGCGGATTGCCTCGCCCAACGGCGAGGATTTTCTGTATGTATTTTACAACAAAGAAAACGGTACGTATTTATTATTGTCGTACAACCTGATTGCGCAGCGCGTTGATAACCCGATTATTTGTAGTGGGTACGCGCTATTTGATGACGGCGAATTGTGCTATTTGAGGCCCGATGCCGAAGCTAAAAAGCACCATGCCGTGCAAATCTGGCAGACGCCCTACGTGGCCCCCGATTTTGAGCTGCCCGTGACCACGGATTCGGCGCTCTACAAGCTGGGGAATAAGGAGATTGTGCAGGCGATGGCCGAGGTGCAGGAAGTGCTGACGCTGGTGGGCAAGGAGGACAGCTATTCAGGGCTTTACCTGGATTTGATTCGGCGCACGACCACGCTCGCCGACGTGTACTATTGGCTAGGCGACCCCGACGCCCAAAACCTGGCCGAGCCGCTGCGCGACATTCAGCAAACGGCCACGGCGGCGGTGGAAGAGTTTGATAAAGTGCGCGCTATCCGCAAGAGCACGGCCGAGGCCGTGCAGCGCGTGCTGGGCCAGGCCGACGAGCTGCGCGCCCGCATCGGCCGGATGGCCGACGTGACGGAGGTCAACGAATACGTGCAGCTGCTCGCCGAGCTGCGTGCCACGCGGGGCGAGGTTATTTCGCTCAAAGAACTGCGCTACGTGGACGCGCCGGCCGTGGAAAAAGCCGCCGCCGACCTCACCGAAACCAGCAAGCAAATAGCCGGTCAAACCATCGAATTTCTGCTGCGGCCCGAGGCGCTGAAACCCTACGCCACCCGCGTGCAAGTCATTGCCGATAGCGTGGAGAAAGTGCAAAAAGTAAGCGAGGCCAACGAGCGCGAAAAAGAAGCCAACGCCGTATCGGGCGAGCTGGAATTGTTGATTGAAGTGGTGGGCAATTTGCCGATGGACGACCCCACGCAAACCACGCGCATCATCGACAGTATTTCCACGATTTACGCGGGCTTCAACCAGATACGGGCGGCGCTGAAACGGCGGCGGCAGGCGCTGGCCGGTACCGAGGCCCAGGCCGAATTCACGGCCCAGCTCAAGCTGTTGGAGCAGGCCTTGGTCAACTACCTGGACCTAAGCGACACGCCCGCCAAGTGCGACGAGTACAGCACCAAGCTGCTCGTGCAGCTGGAAGAACTGGAAGGCAAATTCCCCGATTTTGACCAGTTTCTGACCCAAATTGCGGAGCGCCGCGAAACGGTGTACGAGGCGTTTGAGTCGCGCAAGGTGAGCCTAGTGGCGGCGCGCAACCAGCGCGCTTCGGCCTTGGCGCAGTCGGCCGAGCGCATCATCAAAGCGGTGCAAAACCGCCTAAGTCGGCTTGAAACGCTGGCCGATATTAACGGGTATTTTGCCGCCGATATGCTGGTGGAAAAGGTGCGCCAGACCGTGCAAGACCTGCTCGACCTAGGCGATACCGTGAAGGCCGACGAGCTACAAAGCCGCCTCAAAACGGTGAAGGAGGACGCCGTGCGCCAGCTCAAGGACCGCGCCGAGCTGTTCACGGATGGTGGGCAGGCATTGAAGTTCGGCTCGTACGCTTTCACCGTCAACACCCAGCCGCTCGACCTCACCATCGTGCTGCGCGACGGCGAGCTACACTACCACCTCACGGGCACCAATTTCTTCCAGAAAATAACCGACCCGGCCATCCTCACCGCCCGCCCGGTCTGGGACCAAGCGGTAGCCTCCGAAAACGCGGACGTGTACCGCGCCGAGTACCTGGCCTGGCTGGTGCTGCAAGCCGCCGAGCAGCCTAGGGACGCCCAGGCCGACACGCCCGCCGTGCTAAGTATCGAGGAGCTAGCCAAGCTAACCCCCGAAGAACTAACCGCCTACGTGCAGCAGTTCATGGCCCCGCGCTACGCCGAGGGCTACCTCAAAGGCGTGCACGATGCCGACGCTGCCCTGCTGCTCGGGGCGCTCGTGCGCCTCACCCGCACGGCCGATTTGCTGCGCTACCCCGCCCCGGTGCGGGCCGCGGCGGCGCTCTACTGGCAGCGCTTTGCGCCCGAAACCCAGCGGGCCAGCTGGCAGCGCCAGTTGCACGGCATCGGGGTGCTGCTCCAGGTTTTTCCTGATGCGCGGGAGTTTCGGGGCCTGATGCAGGACTTACAGCGCGCGGTAGACGAGTTTGCCGCCCGCACCGGGCTTTTCGCGCCGGAGGAAGTGGCCGAGGCCGGCGAGTACTTATTCTACGAATTGACGCGGGGCGAAACCTTCGTGGTTTCGGCCGAAGCGGCGGCGTTGTACGAGCAGTTTCAGCAGTCGCTGAAGGAGCGTGGGGCTACTGCGCAGTACGAGGCGTCGGTGGCCGCGCTGGTGGAGCAGCCGGCCGCGCAGTTTCAGCTGGTGCGGCAGTGGGTTTCTTCGTTCGTGCGCAGTCAGTCCGAGCATGATAATCCCACCCCCGCACTAGTTGAAGCCACTTCCCTGCTCGTTACTTCCTTCGACCCCGCCCGCGTCATCCGCACGCCCCTCCGCGAAACCCTACCCAACCTTCAGGGCACGCACCCGCGCATCGAGGACCGTAATTACCAGCTTGATTTCCCCGATTTCCGCCGTCGCCTGGGGCACTACACCCGCACCGTGGTGCCGCAGTTCGAGGCGTTTCAGCACCTGAAAAAAGACCTGCTTGCCCGCGCCGCCGAGGACCTGCGCCTCAATGAGTTCCGGCCGCGGGTGCTGGCGTCGTTTGTGCGCAACAAGCTCATTGATGAGGTGTACCTGCCGCTCATCGGGGCCAACCTGGCCAAGCAAATCGGCACGGCGGGGGCCGACAAGCGCACTGACCTCATGGGCCTGCTGCTGCTTGTCTCGCCGCCCGGCTACGGCAAAACCACCCTGCTCGAATACGTGGCCAACCGCCTGGGGCTGATTTTTATGAAAATCAACGGCCCGGCTATCGGCCACGCCGTTACGAGCGTGGACCCCGCCCAGGCCCCCAACTCCGGCGCCCGCGAAGAGCTGCTGAAGCTCAACCTGGCCTTCGAGATGGGCGACAACGTGATCATATATCTCGATGATATTCAGCACTGCAACCCCGAGTTTTTGCAGAAATTTATCTCGCTTTGCGACGCCCAGCGCAAAATCGAGGGCGTGTACCAGGGCCGCGCCAAAACCTACGATTTCCGGGGCCGCAAGGTGGCCGTGGTGATGGCCGGCAACCCCTACACCGAGTCGGGCGAGCAGTTCCGCATCCCCGACATGCTCGCCAACCGCGCCGACATCTACAACCTCGGCGACATCATCGGCGACACCCGGCCCGCCTTTTTGCTTAGCTACATCGAAAACGCGCTGGTGGCCAACCCCACCCTGGCCCGCCTCGCCGCCAAAAGCCAGGCCGACGTGTACCCGCTGCTGCGCCTGGCCGAAACCAGCGACAGCACCGGCCTCACCTTCGAGGCCACCCACTCGCCCCAGGAAATAGCCGAGTACGTGGCCGTGCTACAAAAGCTGCTGCGCCTGCGCGACGTGGTGGCCCGCGTCAACGAGGAGTACATCCGCTCGGCGGCCCAGGCCCACGACTACCGCACCGAGCCGCCCTTCAAGCTTCAGGGCTCGTACCGCAACATGAGTAAGCTCGCCGAAAAAGTCAGCCCCATCCAGAACGACGCCGAAATCGACGCCCTGCTCGCCACCCACTACACCAGCGAAGCCCAGACCCTCACCAGCGGCACCGAAGCCAACCTGCTAAAGCTCCGCGAGCTCCTTGGCTGGCTTACCCCCGCCGAAGCCACCCGCTGGGCCGACATCAAAGCCACCTTCGCCCGCAACCTGCGCACCAGCAGCGGCGGCCAGCTGCTCCAGGTTCTCACCCAGCTAGAACATATCGCCGGCGGCATCGGCGGCATCCGCGAGGCGCTGGGGCGGGAGTAGGGTAGTATTGTAATAAAGCAGAGGACTATAGTTGTAATCTGCTCTGTCTATTGTCAAAATCACCTAGAACGAAAGCCTTGTTTTCAATTATTGCTTCAAATAATCTATTGACTTGGGACCAGTCTTCATTTGGAGTAGAAATCATAATCGAATTTAAAGCCATGTAATCCCCATTTTGCTGCCAAAGTTCTTTGAAAAAATCATTAAAATTATTTTTTATAATTAATCCTAAATACACCTCCCAATCTTTTGGGTATGTTGAATTAACTAAGCAACTAAGGGTTGTTTCATGGAGCAGTAAATCATGTTGTTCTAGCTTAATAATTAGCTTATATCTCTCTCGTTTTTGATTGCTACCACTGAATGCTAATCTAAATAAGCTTATAATAATATCTTTTGGTTGTTTATTTGATTTCGCTGCGATTACGAAAAATGAATTAGCGGAAACAATTGAGTTATTACTGCTTATATTCTTAAGTATCAAATCTATATCCTCGGAACAAGTTTCGCTATTAGAAGCAATTTCGGACCGCAATAGAGAAAGCTTTTTTGACATGAACAACTCTGAAGTAGAATAGTAGTCTTCTATATCAGAAAATAATTTAATAAATTTACTCTTTGCTATATATCTAATATCATCATGTACTCGAAACATGAGTACTATGCCAGATTCAAAAGATAGTTGCGCGTAATAATCTAAGCTGTTCAGATTGTTGCTGCTCTCAACAGAGTATACTATGTAGTATGCTGCTAAAAATTCTATAAAACGTGTATGTCTAAACATTACAAAAGAATTATTTGCAGCATCCTCTATTAGTATGCTTTCGGATATTAATGCATGGATAATCTCGTCGGAGTATGGTTCTAATAGTTGAAAGTTATTGGAAATAATAAGCTCTATAGAGTTTTTGGGTATTATATTGCTTTTTGTTTTAATAACATGAAATGAAATTAACGATATTAATTTCATGAAAATTTTAGACGTCAGCCCAGATATGTATCGCTTATGTATATCATTCTGCCTGCGAACGAAGTAGGAGTCTATTACATTTCCTTCCCATACTTCATTGATGGTAATATTACCTTGATAACGATATGTTTCCGAAAAAATAAGAAGATTTATAGGGATTGATAACGTTCTCTTTGTTTCAGGAGTTATAGTGTTCGTAATGTTGTAGTTATAGCATTTAGAGTAGTTGTTAAGCGCTATAGGAAATTCACTTGTAGAAAATGAGGATATTCTCTTATTGATATCACTTCTTCTTTGACCTTCAAATATAGATTCCCAGTCCCTCCAATAATCTTCTCTAATTGTAAAAATAAAAAGTACTGGAAAAGCTAATAAACCTAAGCTGCTTGCTACCTTATTTAATTCATCAATAAATTTTATTACCCCTTTAACCTGTTTTCTTTTTTCATATAAATCTTTATTTGCTTCATCTAAGGAGTCGATGACATATGCAATAGGTTTGTTGACTGAAATAAGCTTGAGTAGCCCATGATAATCGCCTAAAGATGAAAAAAAGTTAACTATTTTATTATCAATATCACTCTCGTTTGCAGTTGCGCCTGTCCCGAAATAAGACTCTACACTGTTGCTTGATAATTCTAGCGATAAAGTTGTCTTTCCCGAGCCTGAATAATCTCTTACTAAGCATATTTGTTTGGGCTTATCCTTGGCTTTTTTCAAATACGAGGGCCTTATATCGTTGCAATACGCAATGATTTGCTTATCAATATCACGTTTTATATACAATTCGTCATGATGTGCTGACCTATATCTTCTTAAAAATAATGATGAGTTCTTTTTGCATAAGTCTCCAATCTCATTATTAACAGAATCTTTATTATAACACCAGTCGTTAATTATCTTTAAATCAGGAGTTTTGGAGATAAATTTTATTCTTCCATATAGGTTCATGTATGATAGTATATCACTAATTGGAAGCTGGTATTTATTTAATTCGTCCCAAAAATCTCCTGCAAGAACAATTATAAAATGTCCTTCTTTATTTAGTTGCTCAGCATCTTTGTATATATTTTCTGATACCGGGAATAATGAACAATATAAGCCTATTACACTATTTTTTCTTTTCCTAATTTTTAGCTCAAAATCTTCCCAATCAGAAGAACCGGGAGTAATAGGGCTTCTCTTTGCTTTTGATTCGATTAAATAAGCTTGTTCTTTCCATAAGAAAATTCCATCAAATTGTTCTGAAGGCGTTGATGCTACAATAGCCGGTTTTCTATCCCAAGGCTGTATTTCTCTAATTAGCTGCTCAAATTTATATCCTCTATCTGCATTATTTTTTATATTCCTTAGGGAAAGGATATCATTGTAAATGTTCATGCTGGTGAATTTTATAGATTGAAAAATATTATGTTTGTTGCTTTAATTGGTTTTAGTTGCAACCCCTTTTCAAGTGTTGTTTTGCGGTTTTATAACTCTATACTGAACTACTAAATTATTTTAGACTAACCTTGTGCTCTATTATCTAAGTATAAGGCTAGGGTTTTTTATTGGTGCAAACTTTCCTGTTTTGGGATAAATATATTACCTAGTTTATCAAGTTTTGCTCTCGTAATAAAACTCACCAAACCTAGCAGCCCCCTAGCGGTTGGAGCAAGCAACTGCTCGTTTCCGCGTGAAACGCCGGTTTACCCTTCTCCAAACCAAACCACTACCTGCCCAATGGCTGAAGTAAAAGCCCTCGCCGCCAGCGCCGCCCACGGCCAGCTCAAACCGTTTAGCTACGACCCCGGCCCCCTCGGTGCCGAAGAAGTAGACATTGCCGTGGAGTACTGCGGCGTCTGCCATTCCGACCTCTCGATGCTCGACAACGAGTGGGGCATCTCCGCTTATCCCTTCGTACCCGGCCACGAAGCCATCGGCCGCATCGTGGGCCTGGGCGACGTAGCCGCCCAAAAAGGCCTCGAAATCGGCCAGCGTGTGGGTGTGGGCTGGAGCGCCAGCAGCTGCCTGCACTGCGAGCCCTGCCTGCACGGCGACCAGCAGATGTGCACCACCTTGCAGCCCACCATCGTGGGGCGGCACGGGGCCTTTGCCGAGCAGGTGCGCAGCCATTGGGTGTGGGCGGTGCCCATTCCGGAGGGCGTAGACCCCGCTGAGGCCGGCCCGCTGCTGTGCGGCGGCGTCACGGTATTCTCGCCCATCCTGGACCACGTGCAGCCCACCGACCGCGTGGGCGTGTTCGGCATCGGCGGCCTGGGCCACCTGGCCGTGATGTTCCTCAACAAGTGGGGCTGCGATGTCACCGCCTTCACCTCTAGCCCGCGCAAAATCGAGGAGGCGCACAAGCTGGGCGCCACCCGCACGGCGTCGAGCACCGACACGGCCGAGCTCAAAAAGCTGACCCGCACCTTCGACCTGCTGCTCATCACGGCCAACGTGTCGCTCGACTGGAACGACATCATCGCCATGCTCAAGCCCAATGGCCGCCTGCACATCGTGGGTGCCGTGCTCGAGCCGATTCCGGTTTCGGTATTCCCGCTGCTGCTCAATAACCAGTCGCTCGGCGCCTCGCCCACCGGCAGCCGCGCTCAGATTGATAAGATGCTGCGCTTCTGCGCCCAGCACGACATCAAGCCCCTCACCGAGCACTTCCCCATGAGCCAGGCCAACGCCGCTATGGACCACCTGCGCTCGGGCAAGGCCCACTACCGCATCGTGCTCGACAACGACTTGTAAGGGTCGCCGCTTCGTGCCAAAAACGGCCTCATCGCTCCGCGGTGAGGCCGTTTTTGTTGTTGCGCGGACTTTGTAGTCCGCGTGCGTAAGCGGGCAGCCGGACGCGGACTACAAAGTCCGCGCAACAGTGCCCTAGCTCTCCCTTATCTCGTTCTTAAGCTCGGCTACGAACTGGGCAAATTCGGGCTCGCGCTCCACGTCGGGGTGCCAGGCTAGGCCGAGTTGGGCCAGGTTGTACTGGTGGCGGGGGCTGAGGGTGGCGCCGGGCAGCAGTTGGCCGGTGTCGGGGCTGCTCTCGGGGGCCAATAGCCAGAGGCGGTCGGCGAGGGCGGTGGTGGTGGCAATGTCGTGGCTCACGATGAGCACGGTGTTGAGCTCGTCCAGGGTCGTGACCTCGATGATGAGCTGTTTGACCTCGTCAATCATCGCCACATCGAGGCCCGAAAACGGCTCATCGAGCAAAATCAGGTGCTCGGAGCACAGCAGCTGTTGCGCAATGGCCGCCCGCTGCCGCTGCCCGCCCGAGAGGTGCGCCGGGTACTTGCCCGCGTGCGCCGCCAGCCCAAAGCGCCCTAGGTAGTGCTCGACGCGGGCCTTGGCCTCGGCGGCCTCGTGGTGGCGGCGGGCCGCCAGCAAGAGGTTATCGCGCAAGGAGTAATGATTGAAGAGCGGGTAGCGCTGCTGCACGTAGCCCACCATGCCGGCCCGCACGGGCTCCTGCGCCTCGCCCACCAGCACGGCGCCGGCGCTCGGGGCCGCCAGCCCCGCCAGCAGCCGGCACAGCACCGACTTGCCGATGCCTGAGCGCCCATAAATGCCCACCACCTGCCCCTGGCTGAGGCCGGGCCGCACCACATCGAGCACCTGGGCATTAAGGTCGCGCAAAACGAGGTCGTTGCCGTAGCGCATCGACACGTGGTCAAGCGTGAGTAGCGGGGACTTGTAGGAGTAGGGTAGGGCGGTCATGGCGAGTAGTACCGTGGACCCTGCGGGTCCGCGCGTGATAAGAATTGAGAAGAGTACCGTGGGCCCTGTGGGTCCGCGCGTGCAAGGATTGAGAAGAGTATTTCGGATACTTTTTTGCGAAAACACGCGCGGACCCGCAGGGTCCACGGTACAGCGCTTTACTTTGTGAAGTGCAGCAATTAATTCACTATGAGCGGCATCTGCCGCACCGTTTGCCGCCTGGCGAAGTTATTTTTCTCACCTTTCGCTTAGCCGACACGTTGCCTAGGCAACTCTTGGCGCATCTGCACGAGGAAACCGCCCTGCTCGTCAATCGCGTTGACATCACCCCCGAGCAGCTGTACGCCACGCAGAAGAAATACTTCGGCCGCTTCGACCACCACCTCAACCAGGCAGCGTTTGGCCCAACCTGGCTCGCGCAACCCGATATAGCGGCCCTGGTCAAGCAGTCGCTGCACTACTTCGATGGCCGGACGTATGACCTGCACGGCTACTGCCTGATGCCGAACCACGTGCATCTGGTAATGGGCATTGCGCCCGAAGCGCCGCCCCTTACCAAGACCTTGCAGCGCCTGAAAAGCTACACCGCTACGCAAGCCAACCGGCTGCTAGGGCGCAGCGGCACCTTCTGGCAGGCCGAGAGCTACGACCACGTAGTGCGCAACGGGGAGATGGAGCGGATTATGGCCTACGTGCTGGAAAACCCGGTAAAAGCCGGTTTGGTGGATGACTGGCAACAGTGGCCGCACTCCTACGTGAAATAGTACCGTGGACCCTGCGGGTCCGCGCGTAGGCAGATTGTATTTTATTGACAACCGTGCCACCTACCCACGCGCGGACCCGCAGGGTCCACGGTACTTCGCTACACCCGCCCCAGCCCCGCATACGGAAATACCACCCTCCGCACCCCCTCAAACCCATAATCCTGCGCCACCCCGAGCGCCAAAATCACCAGCTGAATCGCCAGAACTCCATCTAGGTGCAGGTACCGGTTTTGCTTATACAAGAGCAGCCCGATGCCGCCTTCCGATTGGTAGAGCGTTTCCACGAGCGTTATCAAGGTCCAAATGATGGCGAAATTCTGGCGGACAACTTCGAGCATGTCGGGGAGCTTGCCGCGCACCACCACTTCCCAGAAGCTGCCCCACTCGCCCAGCCCTAGGGTGCGGGCGTGGTCCAGCTCCTCTTGCGTGGTACCCAGGATGACTTGCGTCATGCCCGTTACGAGGTACACCGTGGCCCCGAACACCAGCACCGTCAGCTTTACCTGGTGGCCCGAGCTGAGCAGCAGCGCCATAAAAAACGTGAGCCCCGTGAGTGTGAGGTAGCGCAGCTTGGACGCCGCAAACGCCAGCGGCCGGAAGAACGGCAGCGCCGTGAGGTACGAGATACCTAGGGCCAAAACGGTGGCGATACCCAGCGCATGCCACGCCGTGGTGAGGCTGGCCCACAGCTCTTGCAGCAGGCCTTGGCTGGTGATAAGGCTACCCAAGGCACCTAGGACCTCGCCGAGGCGCGGAAAAATCTGGAGCGGGTAGAAGAGCCAGATAGCCAGCAGCAGCGCGACTTGGGCCGCCACCAGCGCGGCGAAGGTGGCGCGGCGCGGGTGGGCATTAGGGATGAAAAGGGAGTTCATAGCCTGTTGTGCGGACTTTGTAGTCCGCGGACGAGCGCAGCTAGTAACTGTCGGCTGCGCTCGTATTTTGGAAAAAGGTTCTGGAAGAAAATGTCCGCCGATACTCGCTGGCGCTCGTTCGCAGACTACAAAGTCCGCGCAACTAGTTGCCTAACACCACTTCCACGCGGCGGTTGGCAGCTTTGCCGGCCTCGGTGGCATTAGAGGCTACTGGCTCGGCGGCGCCGTGGGCGTACACTTGCACGCGGCCGGCGGGGAAAGCGCTGGCGCTTTTGGCTTCGAGCCAGTGGGCTACAGCCTCGGCGCGGGCTTCGGAGAGCTGCTGGTTGGCGGTGGGTAGGCCGGTGTTATCGGTGTAGCCGTGGACGGCCACTTTGAGGCGGCCGGCCACGAGCAGGTCGTCGAAGAGTTGGCTAAGCTCGCGCTGGGCGGCGGGCGTGAAAGTGCTCTGGCCGGTGTTGAACTCGATGTTCCAGGCGCGCTTGCTCACGCTGCGGCGGATTTCATCGTCGGCGGTGAAGCGCTGGGTTTCGGCCGGGGCCAGGGTTTTGCCTTTGTACTGGGCTTGTAGCTGCTTCAGTAGCGTGAGGTCGAGCATATTAGCCAGCGGTACGTAGCTGGGTAGCTCCTTGGGGTAGAGGCGGCTTTGCACGTCGCCGAAGGTTTTGTACACGGCCGCATAGATGTTGGTGCCGCCGTTGTCGAGGCCGAAGAGCGTGAGGTTGTCGTTGAAATTGAAGGCTTTGCTGCCGCCCAGCTCCACTACCTGGCCGGTGCGGTCGGCTTCGCTGGTGCCCTTGTAGTACTTGAGCCAGTAGGAGGCGGGCTTGTCCTGGTCGGCGTACACCTGGGCCGAAACCTCGGCGGCGCGACCTAGGGCTTCGGGGTGGCTTTTTACCTGGTCGCCGGCCACGGCAAAGGCAGTTATCAGGCCCTTGATGGCGGGCTGATGCGCGTCGTACCAGCGCTTGGTGGTCACCATGATGTTGGGCATCTGGTTGGAGTAGTCCTTGGTGCTCACGATGTTGACAAGGCCGCCTTTTTGCTTGGCGATGTTCACGTCGCCGGGCGTCCAGGTGGCTACGGCGTCGGCGGCTACGTCCACGCTTACGCCGGTGCTGTGGCCGTTTACCACTTTTTGGCGGCTTTCGGGCTTGCCGGTGATGTACTTCTCGGCGGCTACCAGGAAGTCGCTGGCGGCCATGAAGTTCACGGATTCGGGGTCATAGGTAGTTTCGTCGGGGTTGACTTTCAGGCCGTTGTCGGCGCACCATTTCAGGGCGATGTTCTGGTCGCCGTCGCGCAGGTAACAGGCGATGGTTTTGCCCAGGGCCGCCTTGGGGTTATCGAGCCATTCTTTCGGCCCCATCAATTTGTCTTCGCCAAAGCTTTTGCCCACCGAGTAGGGGATAATCTGGAGCTGCGTGCCGGCCTTTTCGAGCTGGCTTTGCACGGCCGAAAAGGCGGGCAGCCCGTCGCCCATGATGCTCACAATCAGACCTGGCGTGCTGGGGTTGCTTTGCAGGTCGAGGGCGTTTTTCACGAGGTCGGCCTGCATCTTGCTCACATCGTCCTGGCGCACTATCTGCATGTCTACGCCGTTGGCGGCCAGGGCTGAGCCCTGGGTGGTGCGGGGGCCGCCGTTGGCGAGCATGCCGGCCATTTGGCTGTTCCAGGCCATTACCTCCCACACCACGGCGGTGCCGTTTTCGGCGGGGGCGGTGCCGGGCAGCGGGGCCAGCGGCACCACCAGCGTGGCGCGGTTGCCGCTGGTCGCGGCGGGCAGCTCGATGGAGCTAAGGAGCACCGATTGGGTATCGGCTTTCTTGAAGAATCGGTTGCTGGCGACCAGCTTATTGATGCCGAAGTAGGTGAGGACGACGAGGATGACGCCCAATACGATTTTACCGCGAGTTGTCATGGAGGTTGAAATTTTAGGGGGGATGGCGCGGGGCTCTACCCCGTGCTGGTTATTTGCCGGCCTCTGGCTGGCGGCGTGGGCGAACGTTGTTGAGCTAGTATGCCCTGACGTGCCCTAGCGTGCGGGCCAGAGGCCCGCGGATAGTCGGCACGGGGCAGAGCCCCGCGCCATAGTTTGTAGAGGTGCTACAGCAGCACTGCGCAGAGCAACAAGGCCAGCAGGCCACTAATCAAGCAGGCTAGAATAGGCATCATCGGAGCGTTGTTTAGTGGCGGCTACGGAAGTGGAAACGGGCGCTTTGGTGCTGTCCATGAGCGCGTTGAAATCGCCTTTTTGGTAGCGGTCGAGCAGGCGCTGGCCCTTCTCGCTCATCACGCCGTTCTGGATGTCCATCTCCTTCACAAACTCCTGCGAGTAGCGCATGGCCTGCTTGATTTGGCCGAGTTGCTGGGCCATATCCTGGGCCACGCGGTCGGTGGCGAGGTCGAAGAAGTACTTCTTGTCGGGGTCGCCGCGCAGGATGTTCATCGCGGCCCGCATTCCTGAACTAGTGCGTTTCACGAGTTCGTATTCGTCTTTTAGCAGGCCCACTTTGAACTTGCTACCGTCGATTTGGCGCAGGGCGGCTTTCAGGATTTGGCGCATCACTACGGTCACGTTGGCCGTCGTCGTGGCCATGGGTTGCAGGCGCTGGTTGTAATCCAGGATTTGGGCGGCGCGGCTGGCGTAGGCTTCGGCGGCGTCTTTTTCGTGCTGGCGGGTGGCCGAATCGGCCAGGGCCAGGTACTCCTTCATCTGAGTTTCGTTGGCGGCGAGCTTGCGCTTCACCAGCTCGTGAGCACCCTCAATGTGGCCGATTTCGCCTTCCATTTGACGGGCCTCCTTCTCGGTATTGGCGATGTAGTCCTCCATGATGCCGATGGGGTCGGTGTTCACGAAAATGCCCGCTAGGGTCCGTAAAACACGCTGCCCAGCGTACCAGATGCCGGTCTGAATCCGCTTATTCGTGCCCAGCAAAAACAGCACGAACAGCGCCCCTAGGCCGATGCCGAGCTTCACGCTATTAAACACGATGTCAACGAGGTAGGGCACAATTTGGCCCCAGTAGTACACGCCCGCGCCGGCCGCGCCGGCCATTACTACCCAGCCAGCTACTTTCTCGGGTTGCTGCCACTTGGGCAGGGTAGGGTTGAGGTCGTTTGAAAGGAGGGTTTTCATACTCAGAAAGACGGTTTACTTGTTGATTAAAAATGATTTAGTGGCTTGTTGATGCACTTGCAGCTCGGCGGCGGCCGCGGCATTGGCCAGCTCGTAGCTGGCGAGCGCCGACTGCGCTTTGGTGCTTTCCTGCTGCACTTGCTGCTGGGTTTCTTGCAGCTGCTGGCTCTTGTCGGTGAGCTGCTTGGTGAGGGCCACCACGTCGGCTTGCAGTTGGGCTTCCTGGTTGCGGAGCTGGGCCAGGGCGCTGGGGGCGCCTTTTAGGGGCACGGTTTCGCCCGTTTTCTCGCGGTGGTGCGCCTGCACTTTGGCGCGGTCGTCGGCCAGCTTTTGGGTGAGTGCCTCGGCTGAGGTGAGTAGTGCGGGCAGGTCCTGGCCCGTCACGGCCGCAAAGGCGTTGAAGGCCGTTTGGTAGAGCAGCGGGCCGCTGAGGCCGCTGGCGGCCAGGCTCTTCACCATTTTGGTAAAGGCGTGGAAGTCGCGCCCGTCGCCGGCCAGGAGTTGGGCAATGTGGTCGAGGTGGCGCTGCTCGGGCTGCGCCTGGCCGGGCGCCAGGTCGGCCAGCGCCGGGGCGGGGGCAGTGGGCAGCGGCCGGGCTGCTGCCGGGGCGGCGGGAGCGGCGTGGCCTTCTTCCACGAAGAAGTCCTTGACGCCCCGGACCAGATTATCCAGAATAGCCATAGTCGGTGTGGGCAAGTAGGTGAGGGATGTGTACCTAATGCCAAGACTGGTGCCGACTCGGAGGAAAGTTATTTAGCTATTTTATAAAATGCTTATTAATAGAGTATTAAATAAAAAATCCCGTCCGGCGCGGGGCCGAACGGGACGTTGTTTTTTCAAAATGGCAAGCCGGTTTTTTCAAAAGAACAAGCCGGTGGGGTGATCTAGCTGGGCCCGAAGCGGTAGCGCAGACCTAGGGCCATCGAGCCAGAATTAGATTGGCGGCTAAGCGGCTGGTTCAGCAATAGGTCATACACCACTTCTAAGCGTTGGCCAAAACGATAGCGCAAGCTGGGCCCAACGCTAACGAAGGCTTCGTTGTATGGTAACGTATCATCATGATTGGTAACGGTAGCAGTGCCCTGGCTGACGTTGGTATACTCCTCATTGCTTACCCCGCGGTAATACTGGTGGTCATAGGCCACACCCCCTGCTACATCGACTTGGAAGCGGTGCTCCGGCTTGCGGGTGAGCGTGTAGCGCGCTTGCAGGGAGGCTGTGTAATGGCGCAGCGTAGACCTACCCGTACTGTTAAAGCGAATCATATTTGAATTGGCATCGGTATACTCATACGCCGACGTGTAGTCGTTTCTACGACCACTGTAAACTAGCCCGAGCTGCACCGCCAGCCGCGGCCGCCACTGGTAGCCCAAGGTGGCTTGCACAGGTAGCTGGTACGTACTGGTTGAGTGGGTGCTTACAGATGCAGGAACTCTCAAACGGCCTAGCGAATGGTAGGAGCCACTATAAATTGCCAGCCCCGCATAGAACTTGGGAGCCGCGGCGGCTGGGTTATCTTGGGCAAGGCCAAGCAGGGGTGAACCTAGTAGGAAGCCACCTAGGATGAGGCGAGAAATAATCATGGCTAAGGAAAAGGAAGAGGTATCGCAAGTAAGTATCTTTTTGATGGGTAAGCGTTGCAATCCTTAGCAAATAATAAAAGGCAGCGAAACGGCAGCTACACCCAGCCACCGCCGGCCAAAGCCGCCTTCCTGACCTGCGGCGCGAATGCAAGGTTTGCCTCATCCAGACGCCCAGCGCGGCCGGGCTGTCCTCAACGGGGCTTTTGCCCGGATACCCTCGGGGCATTTCCCTGCCCTGCATCAGGCCTGCCGCTGGCCACAACAAAATAACGGCCGTGCAAAGCAACTGGGCGCTGGGGCAAGACTTAGGAGCTGATTTATTATTAATAGTATAAATAAATAATTTATATTTTTAATTTTATAAAGCCTGGGAGTTCCAGGTGCTCCTTGTTTTACCCTCTTACTTGGCTAGCTGTATGAAAGCGATTATCCTCACGGTGCTTGGTAGCTGGGGAATTTCTCAGGCTGCGTTTGGGCAGCAGGCACCGGCCTTAACTAATGCGAAAGTACCGGCGCCCAGCCCTCAAGCCGCGCCGGCAGATGAGTTCCACCGGCTGCTGGCGCGGGCGAATGGCGTCTGGACGGGACAGGCCACCATGACGTTTTCGCCCACGGCGGCGCCCATCACCAGCACATCCACGCTCACCAATAGCATGGTGATGGATGGACTCTTTCAGGTTTCGGAGGTTATTTATACCATCAATGGCCGGCAGCTTCACGGGGTGCGGGTGACGGGCTACGATGCAACCAAAAAAATATTTACCCGCGCCATGATTCAGGATGGCGGCAATGGCGTGGCCATGGAAGGCCCCTGGGACCCGGCCACCAAATCGACCACCATGCGCTACCAGCAGCTCAGCAACACCACCGGCCAGTATAGCGACATGAAGGAGGTGTACACCTTTGTCGATGAAAACACCGAGCTATTGGAAATCTACCGGCTGGATACCAAAGCCAACAAGGAGTTTAAAATCCTGAACGTGAAGTGGACGAGAAACCGATAGCTAGGACCTACCGCAAACAACTTGCTTTAGTAGGAGTTAGGCTAGTTCTTCCCTCCTCATGGCCGCCCCCCTCACGTACCCCAATACCGCCGAGCTATATGGCCGCCCCGCTTTGGAAGCTAGCCTGGCGCCAGCAGGGCCAGCGCTGCGGGTAGAGCGCTACCAGCTCGACGCGACGGCGCTGCCCGCCCACGCCCACGCCGACCACCTGCTGCTGCTGCACCAGGGCGCGCAGCCCGTGGTGTCGCGTCGCCGCAGTGGCAGCCGGGTTGAGGAAGACCTTTTTCATTATGGTGATGGCGGCCTGTACCCGGCCGGCGAGTACGGCCCCCTGGCCTGGGACGGACCCGCCGACGTGCTGCACCTGCACCTAAATCCGCAGCTGCTGGAAGACCGTGCTCGCCAGGGCCTCGACCTCACGCACTTTGCCCTGCGCGACCAATTTCGGCTGGAAGATGGCCTGCTGACCCACCTGGGGCGGCAATTGCTGACGGCCACCGGGGCCGAGCACGCCCTAGGGCAGCTCTACACCGAGTCGCTGACCACGGCCCTGAGCCTGCACCTCATCACGCACTACGCCAGCTACGAGCAGCGCATCGCCAATGCCGGCGCCCGGCTGCCCGGCGCGGTGCTGGCCCGCATCGAGGCCTATATCGAGGCCGCGGCCGAACAGGTAATTACCCTAGAGGCGCTGGCCGAGCTGGCCAACCTCAGCGTGTTTCACTTCGCCCGCCGCTTCAAGCTGACCATCGGTCGCTCGCCCTACCAGTACGTGCTCGACTGGAAAATAACGCGCGCCCGCCAGCTGCTGCGGGCCGGCAACCAGCCCGTGGCCGTCATCAGCGACACGCTGGGCTTTGCCTCGCCCGCGCACTTTTCGGCGGCGTTCAAGCGGGCGGTGGGCCAGAGCCCGCGTACGTTTCAGCGGGGATGAAGTAGCGCGAACTTTGTAGTTCGCTTTGTTACGCCGTTCGCACCTTGTGAAAACGCGAACTACAAAGTTTGCGCTACAAGCCATCCAGCCAAAACAGCAAGTATTTGTAAGAACCCAGCAAGAATCGGGCAGACCTAGGGGGTAGTTAGGGAGGAATTTTGCAGCACGCAAACCGGCCGCCGCGCGCTGCCGAAACCTCCCTAATTCAACTCCTTATGAATCTCCCCATCGTAGTAGCCGGTGCCACCGGCAACCTGGGCCGCCGTATTATTGAAGCCCTGCTGCGGCGCGGCGCCACCGTGCGCGCCCTAGTGCGGCCCGAAACCGACCCCGCCAAAATCGCCGACCTAGCCCAGCGCGGGGTCGACGTTCGGCCCGTAGATATGGCCGATGCGGCCGCCCTCACCCAGGCCTGCGTTGGGGCCGGGTGCGTAGTGTCGGCGGTGGCGGGCCTGCGCGAGGTTATCGTAGACACGCAATCGACGCTGCTGGCGGCAGCCGTAGCGGCTGGGGTGCCGCGCTTCATTCCCTCCGATTTTTGCAGCGACTACACCCAGCAGCCCGCCGGCCAAAACCGCAATTTTGACCTGCGGCGCGAGTTTCAAGCCCTGCTCGACCAGGCGCCCATCGCGGCTACGTCCATTCTCAACGGCGCGTTTGCCGAGGTGCTGACTTACAACATTCCGCTGCTCGACTTTAAGCAACAGCAGGTGGGCTATTGGGAAGATGCCGATTGGAAAATCGACTTCACGACTATCGACGATACGGCCGCTTTCACGGCCGCGGCGGCCCTGGATGCCGACTCGCCCAGGTGGCTCCGCATCGCCAGCTTTCAACTCAGCCCCCGTGAACTGGCGGCGGCAGCCGAAGCGGCGGGCCGCGGGCACTTTGAGGTGGTGCGGCTGGGCTCGCGGGCCGATTTTGCCGCGCGCATTCAGCAGGTTCGCGCTGCCAACCCGGCTGGCGAGCACGAGCTGTACGCCGACTGGCAGCAGATGCAGTACCTGCTCAGCATGTTCAGCGTGCAAAACAACCCGCTGGACAACAGCCGCTACTCTGGCCTGACGTGGGCCAGCGCCCGCGCGGTACTAGCCGCGCCGGGCGAAGCCGCGGCGGCGCCCGGCCCCGAAGCGGCGTATACCGATGCCGAACTAATCAAGCGCTTGCCCGGCTTCACTAACCACTACGCCACCGTGAATGGTGTGCGCCTGCATTACGTGGAGGGCGGCAGCGGGCAGCCGCTGGTATGCTTGCCCGGCTGGCCCCAGACGTGGTATTCCTTCCACCCGGTGGCTCCGAAGCTGGCCGAGCACTACCGCGTTATCATCGTCGATATCCGAGGCATGGGCACTTCGGACAAGCCCGCCGACGGCTACGACAAGAAGACGATGGCGCAGGATATTTACGCCCTAGTGCAGCACCTAGGGCTGGCGCAAGTGTCTCTGCTGGGCCACGATATTGGCGGGATGGTGGCGGCCAGCTTCGCCCTCAACTACCCCGAGGCTACCGAAAAGCTCATCCTGGCCGATGCCTCGCACCCCAGCGACGGCATGCGCTACATGTCCATGCTGCCCGCGCCCGGCGCTTTCGAGCAGAAGATGGACGGTCACCAACCTTACGTTTGGTGGATGGCCTTCAACCAAGTAAAGGGCCTGCCCGAAAAGCTGCTGGCCAGCCGCTTCCAGCACCTGCTCGATTACCTCTTTGCCTACGTCATGCGCGATGAAAGCAAGATGTCGGCCTTCGACCGGGCCGTGTACGCCGCCGCTTACAACCAGCCTGAGAGCATCCGGGCGGCCAATGCCTGGTACCAAGCCCTAGGGCAGGACATGGCCGATGCCCACAACTACGCGCCGCTCACCATGCCCGTGCTGGGCATCGGCAGCTACGTAGCCTACGAAAATTTGCAGCAGGGCCTGCCCGCCATCGCGCCAAATGCGCAGGTAGTCGGCCTGCTCGACAGCGGCCACTACATGTTTGAGGAAAAGCCCGACCAGGTGCTGGCCGCCGTGCTAGACTTTCTGCGGTAGCTGCTGCGTCTGGAGCCTGCTCAGTACAAGATAGGCTAGCGTGACATAGCCATAATGGACACTGGCAAAGAGCGAATGCACACGCGCAAAAGCTAGTAGACTTGCGGGATGTTGGGAGCTGTACTAACGACTTGTTTCGAATGATGTATTTACATTAAATGTATGTACATTTGTCATGAAAAGCGGCGCAGACTACTTCGCCTTGCGTTCCTAAAGCCTACTATAAAACAGCATCATGGAAGTTGGAATCGATAGTTTTGCCTCGCACCTGCTCCAGAACGGGGGCGACCACCTGAGCGGCACCGAGGCCATGCGCCTATTGCTCGAGCGCATTGAGCGCGCCGACCAAGTGGGCCTCGACGTATTCGGCATCGGTGAGCACCACCGGGCCGAATACCTCGACTCGGCCACGGCCGTGATTCTGGCCGCGGCGGCCGCGCGCACCAAGCGTATTCGGCTCACTAGCGCCGTCACGGTGCTATCGGCCGCCGACCCGGTGCGCGTGTTTCAGGAGTTTGCCACCCTGGATTTGATTTCGCAGGGCCGGGCCGAAATGGTGGTGGGGCGCGGCTCGTCCACCGAAGCATTTCCGCTCTTCGGCTTCAGCCTGAACGATTACGACGAGCTGTTTAGCGAGAAGCTAGGGCTGCTGCTGGCCATCCGCGACCAGGAAAAAATCCGGTGGAAGGGCCAGTACCGGCCGGCGCTTACGGGCCAGGGCGTGTACCCGCGCCCGGCGCAGGCGCAGCTGCCCATCTGGCTGGGGGTGGGCGGCACGCCCGAGTCGTTTGTGCGGGCCGGCACGCTGGGCCTGCCCCTGATGGTGGCCATTATTGGCGGCGACACCCACCGCTTCCGGCCCCTGGTAGACCTCTACCGCGAGGCCGGCCGCCGGGCCGGGCACGCCCCCGAGCAGCTCAAAGTGGGCCTGCACTCGCTGGGCTACGTGGCCCCCACCACCGAAGAAGCCGTGGCCGAATTTGTGCCCGGCTACATCGAGACGTTTAGCAAGCGCTCGCGCGAGCGGGGCGGCAGTCCCCTCACGCGGGCCCACTTTACGGCGCAGGCCGGCCCTCTAGGAGCGCTGCTGGTGGGCAACCCTGAAGAAGTGGCGGCCAAGATTTTGCGGCACAGCGAGGCGCTGGGTGGGGTCTCGCGGGTGACGTTTCAGATGGATGTAGCCGTGCAGCCGCACGAAAAAATCCTGCGGGCGACCGAGCTGATTGGCACCCGCCTCGCGCCCTTGCTGCGCTAAGCCACCGGGCGCCAGTACCTAGGTTTTAAAAAAAGCATACCTAGGGGCTGGCGCTCAGTAGCCAGGCCTCGATTAAGCATTCAAGCCAACCAGGCCGCTCTTGAACGAGAACGGCTTGGTTGGCTTGGGTGCTTAATGCCACACGCCCAGCAGTCGGCGCAGCAGGATAATTTCGCCTACGTGGTATGCGGCGTGGTCGCCGATGAGCAGCGCCTCGCGGAAAAGATTCTGTCCATCGCCGTGCGGTAGAGGCGTGAAGAGGTCGGTAGCCGGGTTTTCGAGCAAGTCGATAAACTGCTGCTGGTCGTGCCGAATGGCCGTGAGCGCGGCTTGCCAGCCGGCTTCGTCCACGAGTACCTTTTTGTCGGGCCAGTAGCCGGCTGGCCACTCGGGGGCCACGTACGCGGGGTTCACGCAAAACTCCAGAATATCGGCTTGCGCAATGCGCAGGTGCTCGACCAGGTGCCAGATAGTGTAAGGCACTTCGGGCACGGTTTGGTTGCGCACGGCTGGTGGCAGCTCGGCAATGGCCTGCTCGAAGGTGGCGTGGGCATTGCCGGCGGTGAGCAGCTGGGTAAGCTCGGCGACGAGGGCGGCGCGGGTGGGCTGGTCCATAGTTGAAAGGCTTTAGGCTGAGAAGTGTAGAGACGCATCTTTGCGTCTCAGCGTTGTTAAGCCCGCCTAACGCAAAACGCAAGAATGCGTCGCTACATCCCTTCCAGCAGCCCTAGGCGGCCCGCGAATACGCGCCCCACTTGCAGCGAGTGGTGCTTGGCCGTTTCGGCTACTGGCCCTTCAAAGTGGGCATCCACGGCTTCGTGAAACAGCTCGAGCCAGCGCTCGAAGTGCACTAATTCGAGGGGTAGGGGGAAGTGCTTGCGCATGGGAAAACCTCGGTAGCGGCTGCTGCCCAGCAAGATGCCGCTCCAAAAATCGTAGAGTTGCGGCAGGTGGTGCGAGAGGTCGATGTGCGCAAAATCGACAAAGACGGGCTTCAGCAGCGGGTCGGCCAGGGCGCGGGCGTAGAAGCTGTCGACCAGCGTTTTGATGTCGGCTTCGGTGGTGATGTCGGGCATAAGAGGTAAAACGGAGTGGCACTCCGCCTGGCGCAAGGGGCGTATGGATAGACAATAACAACAAAGACGCCGAAACGGAGTGCCACGCCGTTATACATTTGAGGCCGCTCATGAATGACCCCGAAATCCGCGCCCGGCTCTACCCACTGCTCCTGGGTGGCGTGTATATCGACGAGCTGCCCACCGGCGCCACCCGCGCCGACGTAGTGCACATCACCGAGGCCTTTATGCACGGCTACGAGGTGAAGGGCGACGGCGACACCCTGCAGCGCGTGGAAAACCAGCTGCGCTGCTACGCTGAGGTCTACGATTTCGTCACCTTCGTCGTGACCGAAAAGCACGTGGCCAAGCTGCTGCCGCGCCTGCCCGCGTGGGTGGGTGTGCTGGTGGCCGAGGCCGATGGCCTAGGGCTGCGCCAGCACCGCCCGGCCGGCTACAACGCCACCGTGCAGCGCGCCCCGCTGGCGGCGCTGCTGTGGGTAGAGGAGGTCAAGCAGTTTTTGCTGGCGCGGGGCCTGGCGGGCGCCAGCACCCTGCGCCAGCGCGAGGTAGCGCAGTTTCTGCGCACCACCCAGACCATCCCGCTCTCCAGCCTGGCGCAGTACGTGCGCGAGCGCCTCATGGCCCGCCTGCCCGAGCGCCTGCTGCTGCGCGAAGAGCGCCGGGCCGAGCGCGAACGCCTGGCGGGGCTGCGCCAGCGGCGGGCGGCCCGGGCCAAACGGCGGTAAGCTGCCCCGTGCCTGAGCGCTCGCAGTGCCGTAACTTCCGGCCAAAATCCGCTAGCCTTATCCTATTGCATGCATCACTACAAGCTAGCGCCCACCGCGCTGCCCCAGCTGCCCAAGGCCCCCACTGGCATTGAGGGCCTGGACGAAATAACGGAGGGCGGCCTGCCGCTGGGCCGCCCCACGCTGGTTTGCGGCAGCGCGGGCTGCGGCAAAACGCTGCTGGGCATCGAGTTTCTGGTGCGCGGCATCCTGGACTACGACGAGCCGGGTGTGCTCATGACTTTTGAGGAAACCGCCAACGAGCTGACGGCCAACGTGGCCTCGCTGGGCTTTGACCTCCAGGCCATGCAGGCCGACAAAAAGCTGCGCGTCGACCATGTGCACATCGAGCGCTCCGAGATTGAGGAGACCGGCGAGTATGATTTGGAAGGCCTCTTTATCCGCCTAGGGTACGCCATCGACAGCATCGGGGCCAAGCGCGTGATGCTCGATACCATCGAAGCGCTGTTTGCGGGCTTCCCCAACGAGGCCGTGCTGCGCTCTGAAATCAGGCGCCTGTTCCGCTGGCTTAAAGACAAGGGCGTCACGACCGTCATCACGGCCGAGCGCGGCGAGGGCACGCTCACGCGCCAGGGCTTGGAAGAGTACGTGTCGGACTGCGTAATTCTGCTCGACAACCGCGTCATTGACCAGATTACGACCCGCCGCCTGCGTATCGTGAAGTACCGCGGCAGCACCCACGGCACCAACGAATACCCGTACCTCATTACCGAAGACGGCTTTTCGGTGCTGCCCGTGACCTCGCTCAAGCTCGAGCACACGGTCTCGGATACCATCATTTCGTCGGGCGTGCCCTCGCTCGACGAGATGTTTGCGCGCCGGGGCTGGTACCAGGGCAGCAGCATCCTGATTACGGGCACGGCGGGCACTGCCAAAACCACGCTGGCCGCCTCCTTCGCCCTCGAAACCTGCCGCCGCGGCGAGCGCTGCCTATTCTTCGCCTTTGAAGAATCGCCGGCCCAGCTCATCCGCAACATGCGCACGGTGGGCCTCGACCTGCAGCCCTGCGTTGACCAGGGCTTGCTGCTCATTGAAGCCTCGCGGCCCACGCTCAACGGCTTGGAGCGCCACCTCGTGACGGTGCACAAGCTCATCAAGGAGTTTCGGCCGCAGGCCGTGGTCATCGACCCCATCAGCAACCTGATATCGGTGGGCAGCATCAGCGAGGTGCGTAGCATGCTCACGCGTTTGATTGATTTCCTGAAGGTTAGTAACGTTACGGCCTTGTTTACGGCCCTCGTGAGCGGGCGCGACGGGCGCATGGAGCTGACCGAAGAAGGCATCTCGTCGTTGGTTGATACCTGGCTGTCGGTGCGCGACCTAGAGGGCATCGGCGAGCGCAACCGGGGCCTGAGCATCTTTAAGGCGCGGGGCATGGCGCACTCCAATCAGGTGCGCGAGTTTTTGGTGACCGACCAGGGCATTCAGCTGCTCGATGTGGTGATTGGGCCCCTAGGTATCATCACGGGGGCCAGCCGCCTCACGCAGCGTATTCAGGAGCAGGCCCACCTCACGGCCCAGCAGCAGGAAGCCGACCGCAAAGACCGCGAGCTGGAGCGCAAGCGCCGCGTGCTCGAAGCCACCATCGCCAACCTGCGCACCGAGTTTGAGTCGGTGGAGGAGGAGCTGCGCCGAGTGCACAGCGAGGAGCAGTCGCGCCAGCAAGCGAGCGATAAGGCCCGTGACTCGGCGGCCGAAAACTTAAACAACCGACTTTTGGGCGCGAGCCAACGCCCGGCCTAGCTAACTCGTACAAGATAGAATATGGATTTGAGGGGAACTGATACGGCTACTACTGACGCTGCCAATACCTGGGAGCTGCGCCTGTACGTGGCGGGCCAAACAACCAAGTCGGTGGCGGCGCTCGCCAACCTAAAGCGCTACTGCGAAGAACACCTGATGGGCCGTTACACGCTGGAAGTAATTGATTTGCTGCAGTTTCCGCAGCTGGCCGAGGGCGACCAGATTCTGGCCATTCCCACGCTGGTGCGCAAAGTGCCCGAGCCCATCCGCAAAATCATCGGCGACTTATCGAACGAGGAGAAGGTGCTGGTGGGGCTCGACATTCGCCCGCGCGGCGACCGCTAAGCTGCCCGCCGATGAATCATTCTGCGCCCGCGCCCTCCGCTGCCGAAGCCGAGTACCTGCTGCACCTCTACATCACGGGCGCCACGCCCAACTCGATGCGGGCAGTGCGCAACATCAAGGAAATCTGCGAAGCGCACTTGGCCGGGCGCTACGAGCTGCTGATTATTGATATTTACCAGCAGCCCGACCTAGCCCAGCAAGAGCAGATAATAGCTGCCCCCACCCTGATACGGGTGCGCCCGCTGCCCCGGCGGCAGCTGGTGGGCGACTTGTCAAACCGGGCGGCCGTGCTAATTTCGCTCGGCGTTCCGCAGTCGGGTGCCGCTAACTAAGCCAGTATGAACGAGCCTGCTCCCCTGAGTGCTGCTGAGCTGGCCCGCGAAAATGAGGAGCTGCGCCACCAGCTGCGTGAGGCCGAGGAGCTGATTGCGGCCGTGCGTACCGGGGCCATCGATGCGCTGGCCATTCAGGGCGCCGACGGGCCGCGCATCTTCACCCTGGAAGGCGCCGACCAGAGCTACCGCATGCTGGTGGAGCAAATGAATGAGGGCGCCCTGCTGCTGAGCCCCGGCGGCGTGGTGCTATACTGCAACGAGGCGCTGGCCGAGCTGCTGCACTACCCCTTGCAGGCAGTGCTGGGGAGCACCGCGGCCGGCTTCGTGCCCGCTGGTTTTCAGGCCTATTGGGCGGGGGTGGTGGCCCAGGGCTGGGCCGGCCGCGTGCGCGGCGAGCTGCCGCTGCAAACGCGCGACGGCGCCCTGCGGCCCTGCTCCGTGTCGATGAACAAGCTCAGCTTTAACGGGGCGCCGGCCCTGGCCGTGCTGGTGACGGATGTGTCGGCGCAGCAGGAAATCAGTACCATCCGGGCGGCGGTGGCCAAGCAGAACACCCTCATCGACCGCGCAAACGAGGAGCTGGTGCGCCAGCAGGTGGCGCGCCTGGCCATAGAGCAAGCCGCTGCCCAGGCCCGGGGCATGCTGGAAGGCATTCCGCAGATAGCCTGGACGGCCACGCCGGAGGGCAAAAATACCTACCTCAACCAGCGCTGGTTCGACTACGCGGGCCCGGCTGAGTCCAACCAGGACACGCCCATTACCTCGCGCGTGCACCCCAGCGACTACGAGGCCAGCATGCACCGCTGGCAGCACAGCCTGACTACCGGCGTGCCGCTCGACCTAGAGTGCCGCCTGCGCGGCGAGACCGGCGACTACCGCTGGATGCTGGGCCGGGCCCGGGCCCTGCACGCCGAAGACGGCGCCATCAGCCAGTGGATAGGCACGTTTACCGACATTCACGAGCACCGGCTGGCGCTCGAACGCATCGACCAGGCGCAGCAGCAGCTGCGCGACAACAACGCGGCGCTGACCCGCGTCAACGTGGACCTCGACAACTTCATCTACACCGCCTCGCACGATTTGCGGGCGCCCATCACCAACATCGAAGGCCTAGTGCAGGCCCTGCGTAGCGAGTTACCCAGCCCGGCCGAGCCCCGCCCTGCCCCGCAAGTGGGCTTTATTCTGAACCTGATGCAGGACTCGGTGGAGCGCTTCAAGCGCACCATCGACCACCTCACCGACGTGAGCAAGCTGCAGCGCGAGCACGGCCCCGCTACCGGGCAGGTGCCCCTGGCGGCGGTGGTGCACGACGTGCTGCTCGACCTGGAGCCGCTCATCAGCTCGGTGGGCGCGCAACTCACGGTGGACGTGGCCGACTGCCCGCCCGTGCTGTTTTCGGAGAAAAACTTGCGCTCGGTGGTGTACAACCTGCTCAGCAACGCCGTGAAGTACCGCGACCCCGCCCGCCCGCCGCGGGTGCTGGTGCGCGCCGAGTGCGCCGAGCACCACGTGCGGCTGCTGGTGCAGGACAATGGCCTGGGCATCAGCGAGGCTGGGCAGGGCAAGCTCTTCGGCATGTTTCAGCGGCTGCACGACCATGTGGAGGGCTCGGGCATCGGCCTTTACATGGTGAAGCGCATGGTCGAAAACGCCGGCGGCCGCATTGAGGTCACCAGCGAGGTGGGCGTGGGCTCGGCCTTCGCGGTGTACTTCCCGCGCTAGGCCCACCTTTGCGGCCGGCCCGGTCCCGGGCCGGTTTCATTCACCTCACTCAGCACCACTCCCATGACCACTGCCCAAACCATTGAGCAGCTCGAACGCCAGCGCTTCGACGCGCAGGTGAGCCAAGACTTCCCGACGCTGGAGAAAATCTTCGCCGACGACCTCATTTACACCCATTCCAACGGCCACCAGGACAGTAAAACGAGCTACCTCGCCTCCATTCGCAGCGGCCAGAGCCGCTACGATAAAGTCGATATCGAGGACCTGACCGTGCGCGCCTACAACGACGACCGCACGGCCGTCGTCAACGGCCTCATCCAGATAGACCTAGGGCCCGGTGCCGATGGCCAGCCCGCCCACACTCGCATCAAGTACGTGGTGGTGTACATCAAAACCGACGCCAGCGGCTGGCAACTCGTGCTGTGGCACGCCCAGAAGCAGGCCGCCTAGGGTAGGCTGGCTTCTACGCGATAACCAAAACGCTCGTCATGCTCAACTGCGCGGACGCCAGATGAGCATGACGAGCGTTTTGGTTACCCTTATTATACTTGTAACCACCCTACCGCCAGCTGGTGAGCAGGCCGCCAGTCTTGCCCAGGTAAGGGTCGGTGCCGGGGCGGGGTAGGGCCGCGATGTTTTTATCAGTTTGGGGGCGCTCGCCGGGCAGGCCGCGGTTCACGTCCCAGGTGCGGCCGTCGGGGTAAGCGCCCACGATACCTAGGTTGGTGCTGCCAAGGTTTTTGTGCCCCACCCCGGCCGGAATCACGAGGATATCGCCGGCCTGCACGGTCACCTTCTGGCCTTTTTCACCACCTAGGTGCAGCAGCGCGGTGCCCGCGTACACGCCCAGCACCTCGTGCGAAGTGCTGTGGTAGTGGTGGAAGGCGTACACGCCATTGCGCCACGAATTGGTCCAGTTGTTGGCCGCAAAGTGCCGCTCCAGCCAGGCGGCCCCGGCCGCGTCGCGGGCCGTAAAGGCCTGCCGGTACACCAGCAGCGGGTAGGCGCTGTTGGGGATAATGCCATCGTCTTTAAAGAGAAGCTGCTCAGGTTGCATCAGGCGAAAGGGCTGGCGGAGGGCGGCGCCCAGGCCCCAGGGCGCCAGCCCGATGAGCGGAAGAAAAGCGCGCCGTTTCATATAAGCACGTTGTACGGCGCGGCGGCTGGTAAAGGTAAATTATCTCAACATCGGCCATTATATTAAGGAGGCGCCGCGCGGCTTTGGTAAGTGCAGCACCGGCGAGCCGCCGACCTGTGCAGCTATACCGCCGCTTGCAGCACGCCCAGAATCTAGCTTGAATACCTGGCGAAAATGCTCTGGCGCTGCTTGGTACGCAGGAACGGGACCTGCTTGCCCCGCGGTGGAAGCCGCCCGGGCACAGTGCTATTAATTAGGTAATGAGGGCATCGGGCGGACCAATGGTGATGGGCGGCCCTTCGGGCGACACGTCGGCGACGCCGGGAATGGCCCGCGCCTGCTCGGCCGCATCTTCGGGCGCTGTACCCGTGATGCAGCCAATTTCAGTGAGCACCTGCTCTACTACGAAGCCGGCGGCCGCTAGCCGCCGCTCGATGGCGGGTAATGGCTGCTCGCCGGAAGTAGTGATTATCCATCTTTTAGAAGTAGCCATAATGCAGTTTAAGTGAAATGAGCCCTTAGGTACCCACCGGCAACCGGAGGCCGGTGGGTACCACGCAACTACCCTCGCTCGCTCCCGGTGGTGCTCAGGGCGCCTGCACCAGGCCGGCTCCCACCCGCACTACGGGGTAGGGCAGGCGCCGGGCCGTGGCAAGCAGCTTGCGCCACAGCGCGAGGCCCCGCAGGTTGGCGGCCGACTCGGCCCACAGCGCGGCGCAGCCCGCCACGTGCGGGGCCGCCATGCTGGTGCCGCTGATGGTTTTGTAGCGCGTCGGCCGCGGCCACGCGGAGAACACGTCGCGCCCCGGCGCGGCAATGTCAATCTTGCCCGTGGGGGAGTAGCTCGACGGCGCCAGGTTGGTATCGAGCGAAGCTACCGACATGATGGTGGGCGAGTTAGCGGGTGCCCCGGCGGGTGCCCCGGCGCCCGGGTTGCCCGCGGCGGCTATCATCAGCAGGCCGTTGTTGAGGGCGGCCTGCCCAGCGGCGGTGTAGGCCGGCTGCGGCCCACCCGGCCCACCTAGCGACATCGAAATAACCTGGCAGCGGTTGGCAATGGCCCAGTTCATACCCGCCAGCACGCTGGCCGTGGAGCCCGACCCGGAGTTGCTGAGCACCTTGCCCGAATAAACGGAGGAGCGGTAGCCGATGCCGTAGCGGGGCGTGGCGCCCGCCGGGGCTTTGGGCCCGCAAGCCGTGCCGATGCAGTGCGTGCCGTGGCCGTGCAGGTCTTGCACGGGCTGGCCCACGAAGGTGGCCCCCACAATGGGGCGCCCCGCAAAATCGGGGTGGCCCAGGTCCATGCCCGTGTCGAGCACCGCGATGCGGATGCCCGCCGCGCTGCGCACGCTCGATGGCACCTTGCAGGCCGTAAGGCCCCAAGTGGCCCCCAGCACCATTATTTCCTCCTGCAGGTCCAGTTCCTGCTGCGAGCCGCCGTTGGGGGCGTGCCCTAGCTCCTTGGCAATCAGCTCGGCTGCCCGCAAAAAGCCCCGCAGGTACTCGCCGGTGGGCGACTCGGCCGTGGCTGGCCCAAAGCCGTCGAGCTCCTGCACCTGCGCCGTGCCGCGCAGGTAGTTGTTGTAGAGCGCTTCGGCGAACACAAAGCGCTCGGCGTCAATGGATTCGATGGGGCTGTCGGCGGCAATATCGGCCGCCGCGCCCATGCTGCGCGCCTGGGCTGCGTCGCCCCCCACCAGCGCCACCCCAATTTCGGGGAACAGCACGGTATCGGCGTCGCCGAGGCTATCGAAGGCCACGGCTTGGTCGTTAAAGTCGCGGGCATCGGCCACGCGCAGGCCCTGCGTGCGCAGCGAGTTGAGGCCGTCCTCGCCCGCCCCGTCCTTGAACGTAATCAGGTAGCGGCCCGTATCGCCGCTTTCGTCGCCGCGGGCCAGCGCCGCTAGCAGCAGGTCGTCGATGGAGGAAGAAGCGTGGTTGGCACCCGACCCGTCGGGTGCGTCATTTTTATTTTGCTTAGCCATGATGGGTTGTAAAAAGAAAAATACTGATTAACCAAAACTTAAGCACGTGAGGTAGTGGCCGCAGCCAGTGGTGCCTGCGCAAGCAGCACTGGCCCGGCGCCGGGGAGCGAGCGGCAACGCTAGGTTGCCAGGGGTAGGAAGTAAAAGGGGCGGCCCGCCGGGCCGGGCGTGGGTTCACCACACGACGTCAGCCAGCTCCGTAAGGTGGGGGCGCTGGGCGGCGAGTTGGGGCGTGCTGGCCAGATTCTGGGTGTAGTTATCGGCCGCCTTCAGCACCGGCGCAAAGCGGAACTCGCCGCGCTGCTCCACCTCCGCCAGCGTAACCTGGTAAACCCGGAATTGCTCTAGGTCAATATCCTGGAGGCTAACGAGATTCTGCGTGAGCAAAAATGCCTGGGCCCGCAGCCGGCCGCCGGCCACGTAGGCCAGTACCTTGTAGAACTGGCGCGGAATCTGCACGCCGCGATACAGCCGGTCGGCCGGGTGAAAGAGAGGCCCGCCAAACACGCTCACGCGCAGGTGTTGCACGTCCACTTGCATAAAGAGGGCGTCTTCCAGCTTGCCCCAGATGCCGCCCTGCTGGCTCTGGTTGAAGTTTTCCATCTGGGGCGTGATGTTGGTGAAGTAGAACGACTCGCGGTTGGCCTGGCGGGCTTCGGCCTCGGTGCCCCAGCACAAGTCGGCGCGCCGGGCCAGGTGGCCCCGGTCGAGGCGGTTGCCTGCATAGAGGGCGTCGGTTACTTGGTACTTGGCCGCCACTAGGGGGTCGGGCCCAAACTGGAGGCCCTGGCGGCTTAGGCGCCGCATCTGCCCGCCGTCGATGTTCCAGCCCACCCAAAAGGCAAACCGTCGCTCGGCGTGCATCACTAGGGAGAAGTGGGTGTGGCGCACCACTTCGGTGCCCGCGTCAGCCCCCACGGCGCTGCGTCGGCCAGCCTCCGTAAGCGTGGGCGTGGGCACGGGCTGGCTCAGAAAATTGGGGTCGTAGCCTAGGGCCACTCTGGCGGCGGGCGCGGCTTCGGCGAGCGCGCTGCCAGGCGCCGTGTCAAGGAGCGTTGACATAAGGATGGCTAAGAAATAGGTGGGAAATGGGCAAGCCAACGCCGCCCTAGGGTAGGGGCCAGGCCCTATAAGTCAGCTGGCGAGCAGTAAGCGCGGCTGGCGTGCGGCTGCAAAGCCCGCACCCAGCGCAGGTAGGCTTGCGTAAGGCAGCGTTTTCGTATTCACTTGGTAGCGAGCCGCCAAGACCACTCCCCCGGTGTGCGGGGGCCCAACAACTAGGTGCGAACCGGCGCGGGGCCCCGGCCAGTCCGGCTGATAGCCTCGCGCTATCGCGGGGCAATACTACTAAGTTTATTTGATATAATATATATAATAGTAAATATTTAATGTTAAATTTTTATGCCAGCCTGATAGCATGGCTGCCGACGGTCGTGCCCGCACGAGGCAACCCCTCGCCGGGCGAGGCGGCCCCGCCCCGCTCGGCTACACAGGCTGGCACAGTTACCTTGGCTCCGTGCTACTTTTAGCCCTTTCAGCTTATCCCGCTCCCATGTCATACGCCCCCAACCCCGCCCGCTACGACACCATGGAATACCGCCGCTGCGGCCGCAGCGGCTTGCAGCTGCCCGCCATCTCGATTGGCCTGTGGCAAAATTTTGGCGAGGTAGATGCCCTAGGTAATTGCCGCGCCATCCTGCGCACGGCCTTCGACGCGGGCATCACGCACTTTGACCTGGCCAACAACTACGGCCCGCCCGCTGGCGCCGCCGAGCAAACGTTCGGGCGCCTGTACGCCGATGATTTTCGGGCGCACCGCGACGAGCTTATCATCTCGACCAAGGCCGGCTATGGCATGTGGCCCGGCCCCTACGGCGACGGTGGCTCGCGCAAGTACCTGGTGGCCAGCCTCGACCAGAGCCTGCGCCGCACGGGCCTCGATTACGTGGACATCTACTACCACCACCGGCCCGACCCCGCCACGCCGCTCGAAGAAAGCATGGGCGCCCTCGACGCGCTGGTGCGCCAGGGCAAGGCCCTGTACGTGGGCCTGAGCAGCTACTCGCCCGCCGAAACCCGCCGCGCCTGCGCCATCCTGCGCGACCTAGGTACGCCCTGTGTCATCCACCAGCCCAAGTACTCGCTGCTGGTGCGCACGCCCGAAGAGGGCCTGCTCGACGCGCTGGCCGACGAGGGCGTGGGCTGCATCGCCTTTTCCTCCCTGGCCCAGGGCGTGCTGACTGATAAGTACTTGCAAGGCGTGCCGGCCGATTCGCGCGCCGCCCGCCGCCTCGGCAACGGCGCCATTGAGGAAGGCCAGCTCACGCCCGAAAACATCGAAAAAGCCCGGCAGCTCAACGAGCTAGCCCAGCAGCGCGGCCAGACCCTGGCCCAAATGGCCCTGGCTTGGGTCTTGAAAGACCCGCGCATGACCTCCGTAATCATCGGTGCTAGCAAGCCGCAGCAGGTGACTGACGCCGTAGGCGCCGCGACCAACTACCAGTTCAGCGGTGAGGAATTGGCGCGAATCGACACAATTCTGGCGGAAGGTTAAGTTAGCCCGTCGCTCGTGAACCTCACCCCCTAGCCCCCTCTTTTTTGGAGAGGGGGCTAGGGGGTGAGGTTCACGAGCGACGGGCACGCCACCCTAGGGCATCGGCAGCGCCGCAGGCGTGCCTACAGGCCCCGTAATGCGGCCCCGCGGTAGCAGGCGCATGGTGGTATCGAGGCGCTGGGTTACTAGCAGTTGGCGGTATTGCTGGCGCAACGCGGTCTGCTGCTGCTGCTGCTCTTTCTTCTGAAAAAGCTTGACCTGGTACTTGGCGCCGGGCACGTCGCGCCGCAGGTTTACGTAGGTGAGGCGCGGCGTGCGGGGGCGCATGGGCTCGCCGCTCTGGATGCGCTCGATGCGGCGCTTGTTGTTGCCAAACAGCACGTTGAGCGGGTTCATGCCCACGTAGAGGTTGGCGCGGCCGTCGAGGTTGTAGCGGCCGCTCACTTCCAGCTCGGTGAGGTTGCTGTTGAGCTTGAGGCTGGGAATAAGGATTTGGCCGCCATTGAGTAAGAACTCGGTGCTGACCGGCTCAAAAAACAGATGGCCGGTGCGCTCCTTCTTCACAAACTTGAATGACTGCTCCAGCGCCTCCACGTTAAGTAGCTCCAGGTCGCGCAGGTCGGCCTTGACGTAGCCGAATGTTCGGGTGCGCACGGGCAGAAACGTAGAGTCAAGGTCGGTGCGCAGGGCCGCGGCGCAGCGCAGCCGGCCCCGAACGTTGTCGCTCGCGAGCAGCTGCAAACCCATGGCGGTAGTGGTGGCAAACAGGTCGGGCAGCTTGATATCCTCCAGCAGGGCCTGAATGCGTAGCGGGTGGTGCTGGCGCCCGCCATCGGTGCGCAGCAGGCCGTTCAGGGTGATATGCCCGTCGAAGGCATCGAGCGAGCACTCGTCGAGGCGGGCCTCGCCGGGGCTTAGGTGCGACACGAGCTGAAATTTGCCGCCCTCGATAGAGTTGTAGTGCACGCGGTCGGCTTGCACGCGCAGCACGGCCGTGACGCCACCGCTGGCCAGCAATACGCCGGCCGGCGAGGGGGCGCTGGGCTTGCGGTTGCGCGCCCGCATATGAGCCAAGCGGCGCGCCCGGCGGGCCGCCATAATTACCCTGCGCGACTGGTACTTAACAGTATCGCGGGGCGGTTTGAGGCTGGCCAGCATGCTGAGCAGCTGCTGCACATCGAGCGAGGCGTAGCGCAGGTCAACATTGGCCGTGGCCGCCGTGAGGTGGATGCCCGCCACGATAGCCGCCCCCGAAGCGCGCCCCACGCCGCCCTGCGGGGCCACAAAGCGCAGGTAGGGCATGCGCATCAAAGAGTCTTCCTTCTCAAAGCGCAGGTGCAGGTCGCGCAGCGGCTCGCCCACGGGCAGCACCAGCTTGTCGATGTCCCAGGTCAGCGAGCCATCGGCCGCGAGCAGCAGCTCGCGCAGGGCCGGCGTGGCGGCGGGGGCATTCGGCTTGCGGGCAGCCAACGCCGCCTTGCGGCGTTGCGCCACCGCGCCCGGCGGGCGCGAAAGTCGGGAAATCAGCTTGCTATAATTGAGCGTAGCGAACTTGATACCGAGCTGAAAATCAACGGGCGCTACGTCGTTGGTCGTGTCGGTGGGCCAACTGGCTTGCCCAAAAAGCCGCCCGCCCCACACCCGCGCCTCGATGTGCGAGAGGTTGACCTGCTTGCCATCGTGGCGCAGGTTTACGGCCAGCCGGCGGAGCGTGTCGGGGCCCAGTATCAAGCGGCCGCAGTGCAGGTCCACGTTTAGGCGCACCTCATCGGGTAGCAGGTGGCTGCCCATGGTCATGGCCAGCTTGCGCGCGTTGCGGCGCGGGCGGCGGCCTTGGCGCTTGGCACTAGCGGCGGCCAGCACGCGCCGGGTAGGGGCATTACCTAGGGCCCGCAGGCGGTCGATGTGCAGCTCATCAACCTCAAACTTGCCCGTGATTTCGGTGCGCGGGTGCTGGCCGGTGAGGTAGGTGAGCAGGTACGTAGTAGTGGCGGCGGCCTTAAAGTGCATGCCATCAAACGTACCCGAGGCATTGGTGAGGCGCCAAAGGCTATCGCGCAGCCCGATGTTTACGTTCACCTCCGACATCGCAATGCGGCGGGCCGGTATGCTGAAGGTGGCGCCGCGCAGCTCGACGGTGCCGCGCACCGACAAGCTCTTTTGGGTACGAGCTAACATCTGGTTGCCCAGGGGCGGTATCAGGCCGCGCAGCCGGATGTCTAGGTCCGCAATTCCCTTCTTGGCGCGCCACAGGCCGGGCGAGATAACGGTGGCCAGCTCCGGCAATTCGGTGCGCCCGCGCAGGTGGCCCTCCACGTAGGGGCGCAGGAAATTGCGCAGGACAAAGCTGGCGTCGAGCTGGCCCACGGGCGAGTAGATGCGGCAGCGCTCGAGCGTCACGCTGGCCGTGCGCAGGCTGTGGGCAGGGCCGTTGTCGTAGGTGCCCTGCAAATCCCAGCGGTTGATGCGGCGCGCCGAGTCGGGCCAAGCCAAGCTAGCATTTTGCAGGCCAAAGGTCAGCACCGTGTGGGGCCGCACGGTGGGCCCGCTCAGGCCCGAAATGGTATACACGATGCGGGCGTGGCTGGGGCTGGAAGCCCCGACCAGGTAGGGCCGCAGGCGCGGCGGCAGGGCCGCGTGCAGCACATCGACCAAGGGTTGGGTGCCCGCAAACTGCAAGTGCAGCATGGTGCCGGTGGGCTGGTCGGCGGCCACGGTGTGGGTGCCGGCAATGCGAATGGTATCGCCGTTGAGCGTGGCGCGGGTGCGCCAAAACTCGCCGCGCCGCGCCTTAAACGCGTAGCGGTAGTTGAGCCAAACGCGTACCGGCTCGTGGGCCAGCAGCGTGCCCGAGCGGTTGGCGAGTTGCTCTAGGTAGCCATCGAGCACGCCGCTCAGCCGCAGTGCGCCCTGCCGAATGCCGCCCGTGAGGCGCGCCCGCTGCACTTGCCCGGCTAGCGTGCTGTGGGCGTAGTCGTTCTTGGTCACCATGTGGAAGTTGTAAACCACAATGGAATCAAGGCTGAAATTCAGCAGCGGGTCCTTGCCCTCGCCCTGGCGGCGGGCTTTCTTGCCGCGCAGGCCCCAGCTGTGGCCCGTGGAGTCGACGTACTGCCGGAAGTCGGCGTCATGTACTTCGAGGCGGGTCACGCGCACCTTGCGGTGCCAGAGGTCTACCAGCTCTATGCGCAGGTTGGCGCGGCCCACGCGCAGCACGGGCACGGCCCGGTGGTGGCTGGTATCAGTAAGCGAAAGGTGCCCTAGGGAGGCCGTGACGTGCGGAAAATCGCTCCACGGCGACAGTTCCACCGTGAAGGGCGCCAGCACCAGCCCCGAGCTTTTGGTGAGCTGCTCGCGCACGGTGCGCTGTAGGTACTGCACGGCGTAGTCGCGCCCAAGCAGCCACACGGCCGCGCCTAACCCGAGCAGCAAGGTCAGCAGTAGTAAAAATCCAATGGCCAGCCAGCGCCGGAGGGAAAAGGATTTCATGCGGCAAAGTACGTGGTTCCGACTCAGCTTAAATAAGCTGTGGTGTTGGTTGAGGTAGGAACTCCAGCTTCATACGGGAAGATTCCGCAAGCGGCTGGATAGGTTGGCGCGTGCAAGCGGCTCCCTACCTTTACGGCTGCCCCCACAGCCCTAAGCGCGGCCGTGGAGGCACACACGCGCCTTACAATTCACCCGATTATATCCATTTTTTCTTCCCCACATGCCCAACCCAGCTGTCTCTATCGACCAACTGAGCATTGACACCATCCGCCTGCTGTCGGTGGATATGGTGCAAAAAGCGAACTCCGGCCACCCCGGCCTGCCCATGGGTGCCGCCCCGATGGCCTACGTGCTTTGGTCGAAGTTCCTGCGCTTCAACCCCCAAGACCCCAAGTGGCCCAACCGCGACCGCTTTGTGCTGTCGGCCGGCCACGGCTCGGCGCTGCTCTACAGCATGCTGCACCTATATGGCTACGACCTGCGGATGGACGAAATCAAGGAGTTTCGCCAGCCCGGCTCGCGCACACCCGGCCACCCCGAGTCTAACGTGACGCCCGGTATCGAAGTAACCACCGGTCCGCTGGGCCAGGGTTTTGCCAATGCCGTGGGCATGGCGATGGCTGAGGCGCACCTAGGTGCCATGTACAACAAGCCCGGCCACGAAGGCGTGCAGGACCACTACACCTACGCCATCGTGAGCGACGGCGACCTGATGGAGGGTATCTCAGCCGAGGCGGCTTCGCTGGCCGGCCACTTGCAGCTCGGCAAGCTCATCCTGCTCTACGACGACAACGACATCTCGCTTGACGGCCCCACCAACCTGGCTTACACCGAGAACCCGATGCTGCGCTTCGATGCCTACGGCTGGCATACCTCGCAGGTAAAGGACGGCAACAGCGTGGAGGAAATCGAAGCGGCCATTAAAGCTGCGCAAGCAGTAACGGACAAGCCGTCGATTATCTCTATTAAGACCATAATCGGCTTTGGCTCGCCGCTGGCCGGCACCAACAAGGCCCACGGCAGCCCCCTCGGCCCCGACAACGTGAAGAAAGCCAAGGAGTTCTTTGGTTGGAATCCCGATGAGTCGTTCTACGTGCCCCAGGAAGTGTACGACCACCTGAAAGGCCCCGGCGAGAAAGGCGCCGAGCTGCAAAAGGAGTGGGACGCGAAATTCGCTGCCTACGAAAGCGAGTTCAAGGCCGAAGCTGAGCAGTTCCACATCTCCTTCAACGGCAACCTGCCCGAAGGCTGGGACAAGGACCTGCCCGTGTACACGCCCGCCGATGGCAAGCTGGCCACTCGCCAAGCCTCGGGTAAGGCGCTGAACGCCATTAAGAAAGCTGTTCCGTTCATGTTCGGTGGCTCGGCCGACCTAGCCTCGTCGAACGAGATGGATAAGTCGGGCGACGACTCGTTCCAGCCCGGCCACTACGAACGCTCGAACATCTGGTTTGGGGTGCGCGAGCACGCCATGGGCGGCATCATGAACGGCATTGCCCACCACGCCGGCCTGCGTACCTACGGCGGTACGTTCCTCACGTTCAGCGACTACATGCGCGGCGCTATCCGCCTCACGGCCCTGGCCGAGTCGGCTTCGACCTTCGTGTTCACCCACGACAGCATTGGCCTGGGCGAAGACGGCCCCACGCACCAGCCCATCGAGCAGGTGACCTCGCTGCGCACCGTGCCCAACATCGTGGTGCTGCGCCCCGGTGACGCCAACGAAACCACCGAGGCTTGGCGCATTGCCATGAACACGCCTAAGTCGCCGGTTTGCCTCATCTTGTCGCGCCAGGGCTGGCTCCCGTTCGACCAGTCGGTGCTGACCCCCGCCGCCGGCAACGTGCAAAAAGGCGCTTACGTGCTGAGCGAAGCCCAGGGCGGCAAACCCGAGCTTATCCTTATTGGTACCGGCTCGGAAGTGCCCCTGGCTTTGGAAGCGCAAAAAGTCCTGCAAGCCGAAGGCACCGCCACCCGCGTGGTGAGCATGCCCTCGTGGGAGCTATTTGAGCACCAGGACAAGGCTTACCGCGAGCAAGTGCTGCCCCGTGATGTGCGCAAGCGCGTGAGCATAGAGGCCGGCTCGCCCATTGGCTGGAGCAAGTATACTACTGACGAGGGTGCCAGCATCAGCATGAACCGCTTTGGCGAGTCGGCCCCGGCTGATTACCTCCTCAAAGAGTTCGGCTTCACGGTCGAGAACGTGGTGAAAGTAGCCAAAGGCGTGCTCAGCGGCGAGCCCGCCGAGGACGACAAGAAGCAGGTAGTTTCGTAGTTATCCGCTTTCTAGGTGCTTACAAAAGCGCCCCGCTGGCTTCGGCCGGCGGGGCGCTTTTTTGTGGGCGCTACCTAGGCGCATAACCTTATCCCGTTGGGAGAGGAAGTCTAGCGCCTAGCGTTCGAAATGGACATCGAAGCGGCCGTTGGTAATCGTGACGGCTGTCCCGGTAGTATAGTCACGCGGGGTCATCTCGAAAGTGCCGGAAACAATGTTCTGCACCGTGTCGAAGCGGGTGATAATAAGCTGCCCTAGCGCGTCGGGGCCAGTGTAGCAGTTAAGGTCAGGGGCTGGCCGGGAGTGATAATATTGACCATAGGAAGCGGCAAAGCGCCCACCACTAACGGTGGAGCTTTGATTGAGCGTGAACGTACCTGCTTGTCGAATATCAAGTAGAGAAAAGCCAGCGCCCCAATTTTCTTCTATTGAAAACTGGTGAAAGCTGACACTAAGCGCATGGCCACTCTTAGTTTTTTGCCAAGAGCCGCTGACGGGTGGGCCAGTACTGATAGTGCTGCGCACGGGTACCCAAGCGCGGCCGTCGAGCAGCCAGCCGGCGGTGTTATTACCATCCTGGGTGGCCGCGGGTAGCTGTTCGAGGGGGGTAAGGTCTTTTTTGCAGCTGCCCAGTCCGACAAAGAGCGCTGCGTAGAAAAGCGGTTTAAACATATAGGGGGTGGGAAAAGGAATGGAATAGAGCTACTAAAATTGCGTCGGCGTGAGCTCGGCAGCTACCGCGAGACTGCGTAGAAGCTGATAATGCCGCCGGTAGTCACCAACACATGCGGGCGCCGGCGGTAGGGCCGGGCGGCGGCAAAGAAGCTTCAAAAGCTAAGCTGCTGCCGCCGGTTGCTAAGTGCGACCAAGTGACAGGCTGAAAACCGCCACTGATGAGGTGTTATACTGCTATAAATAAAGTAGAAAGCCCTGGCTTGTAAGAAGGTTAATACAAATGAAGTCGGCAGGATATAACTATCCTAGGTGTCCTTTTGTGAAGTTACAATGAACAATATAAGTAACTAAGTAGATACGTATTTAATTTTTAGAGCTTAACAGTACAAAGAGCTGGATTTGTAGCGTTAGTCAGCGGCCGGTTCTCTCCCCCTCAAGATGTTATGCCTCCAGCAAGGTGGGTCAGGAATGGAGGTACGCGCTGGATAAGCCAATACCGTCCAAAAGCGTTTGTCCTTGCGCGCGCAGCGAAGCAATCGCACTCGAATAGCGCGCTTAATAGGGCTCTCTCTCAGAAAACGGAAAATATAGCACGTTAAGCGGCCTTGCATCGCTCCCCCAACACGACGCTCCTCATGAGCGAGGGGAAGCGAAGCAGGCTCCACGAACCCCTATTTAATTCGAGCAAGTTTACAAAACGAGTCTACTATTCAAGGTTTACGAAACGCGCCGTGGGGGACGCATTTCGCAAACCTTGAATAGTAAGCCTGTCGTTAATTTTATTTGACTATGCAGTTGATTAAAAGCAAGCGCCGTTCTTAAAGCAGTGAGCGGACCACCTAGCCCGCTTGCTGCTTTTTTCGGAGAGTACCACCGTGCAGGCTTAACCTTTGTGTCCCCTTTTTCTGGGTAGCAAAGCTCCTCGCTTTCTTTACCTTGTTCTTTCTTGGCTTCCCCCCATCCGCCTATGGCTCCCGGTGCCCCACCCGCGTCTCCATATCCCTTCCCCGACGCCCTGCTGCCCACGCTGCTGGCCGTTTCGCTCTCGGCCGTCAATCTGCTCAGCCCGGTGTACGGCCCTGATGGCTCCGACATCGTCGACTTCACCCTCGACTACCTCAACCCCGCCGCTCAGCGTATGGCGGGCCTACCCGAGCAGCCGGGCACCACGGCTCTGACGCGCTTTCCTGAAATGGCCGCCAGCGGCGTTTTTGACTTCTATCGCCGCGCCTACGCCGCCGGCACGCCCGATACCTTCGAGGTCAACTACCAGGCCGATGGCCTCGACAACTACTTCCGCCTCGCCGCCCAGCGCTACCAGGACCTGCTCGTCGTCAGCTTCACCGACACCGCCGACCAGCCCCGCACGGCCGTGGAAGTGGCCCTGCGCGAAGCCCAGGCGGCCGAACGGGCCGCCCGCGCCGACGCCGAGCAGCAGCGCACCGAGCTCCGTTCCCTGCTGGAGCAGGCCCCCGTGGCCGTGGCCGTGTACCGGGGCCCCCAGTTCCGCGTGGAGCTGGCCAACGCCACCACGCTCGCCATTTGGGACCGCCCCCTGGATGCCGTGCTCGGCCGGCCCGTGTTCGAGGTGCTGCCCGAGGCGGCCACGCCTGAGGTGGTGGCCATTTTCGAGCGCGTCTTCGCTACCGGCACTTCTTACACGGCCCGCGAACAGCCCACTATCCTCCATCGCTACGGCCGGCCGGAGACGGTGTACTGGAACTTCGTGTTCCAGCCCCAGCGCGGGCCCGACGGGCGCATCAGCGGCATTATTAGCGTGGGTACCGACATCACCGAGCAGGTGCGAGTCCGCCAACAGGTGGAGCAGCTCAACCAGGAACTGGAGTCCCGCGTGTTCGAGCGCACCCAGGCCCTGCGCCACGCCCAGGCCGAATCGGTGGCCGCCGTCCAGCGCCTGCGGCACGTGACGGACAGCCTGCCCAGCACCAGCTTCACTGTCGACCAAAGCGGGGAGGTGCTCTACATCAGCCCGCAGTGGTACGCCTACACCGGCATGGCTCCCGATGCGCCCCTCAACGAAGTCTGGCCCACACTCATCCACCCCAATGACCTGCCCGTCATTGCTCACGAGTATGGCGCGGCCCTAGCCGAGGGCCGGCCCTGGCGCTACGAGTTCCGCCTGCGCGGGGCCGAGGGCCACTACCGCTGGTTTGCCAGCCAGGGCGTGCCCGAGCCGCTGGCTGAAGCCGAGGCCGCCGGCCGACCCCGCCAGTGGTTCGGCTCCAACCTCGATATCGACGACTTTCAGCAGGCCCAGCACACGCTGGAGCAGCAGGACCGGCGGCTGCGCGAACTGCTGCGACAAAGCCCGGCGATGATAGCCGCCCTCACCGGGCCCGAGCACCGCTTCGCCTTCACTAACCCCGGCTACGACGCCCTGGTGGGTCACCGCGCCGCGCCCGGCCGGCGCGTGGCCGAGTGCCTGCCCGAAGTCGTCGGGCAGGGCTTCATCGACTTGCTCGACCGGGTGTACCGCACCGGCGAGCCCTACTTGGGCCACGAAACGCCGATTGAGCTGCACCCCCCCGGCGGCGTGCCTACGGCCCACTACCTCGATTTCACGTACCAACCCCTGCGCGACGCGCACGGCCAGACGACCGGTGTGCAGGTGTTTGTGCTGGACGTGACCGAGCGGGTGCGCGCCCGCCAGGGGGCCGAGCGCCTGCAGGCCGAGCTGCTGGCCGCCGCCGAGCGCCAGGCGCAGGAGCGCGCGGCGTTCCGCGAGGTCTTCGAGCAAACCCCGGCCTGCATTGCCCTGCTGCGCGGGCCCGAGCACCGCTTCGACTACGTCAACCGGGCCTACCAGGACCTCTTTCCGGGGCGCGAGCTGGTGGGCCACACCATCGCGGAGACCTTGCCCGACGCCGTGGACCAGGGCTTCTTAGCCTTGCTCGACGGCGTGTACCGCACGGGCGAGACCTTCTTCGGCAACGAGCTGCCGCTGGCCATCACGCAGCCCGACGGGCGCCCGCCCCGCCAGGCCTACTTCACCTTTACCTACCAGGTCTACCGGGAGCACGGGCAGGTCGTGGGCATCAGCATTTTTGCCTTCGACGTGGCCGAGCAGGTGCGGGCCCGGCAAGAACGCGCCGCGCAGCAGCAGCAGTTGCGCGACATGTTCGAGCAGGCGCCGGTCGCCATTTTCGTGGTGCGCGGCGAAGAGTACGTCTTCGAAATCATCAACCCCGGCATGGGGCAGATAGTGGGCAGTCCGCCGGACCAGGTACTGGGCCAGCGGTTTTTCGACCTGCTGCCGGGCCTGGCCGACCAAGGCTACCGCGACCTGCTCGCGCAGGTCTGGCACTCGGGCCAGGAGTACGTGGCCCACGAGCAGGAGGCGCGGCTGCCCTACCACCGCCCCGGAGAATCGGGCTATTACAACTTCAACTACGTGCCCTTGCGCAATGCCGCGGGACGTACCACCGGCATCATGTGCGTGGCCGTGGACGTTACCCCCCAGGTTCGGGCCCGTCAGCAGGTACAGGAGCTCAACCAGGCCCTGCAGGCTACCAACGCGGAGCTGGGCAACAGCAACCAGCAGCTCACGCTCACCAACGTGGACCTAGACAACTTCATCTATACCGCCAGCCACGACCTCAAGGCGCCCATCAGCAACATCGAAGGCCTGCTCGATACTCTGCGTGACGAGCTGCCGCCGCTGGCCGCGGGTGGCGAGGTCGCTTACATCCTGGAGCTGATGCAGGACTCGGTGAACCGCTTTACCCGCACCATCGAGCACCTAACCGACGTGAGCCGGCTGCAAAAAGAGCACGACCAGCCCCAAGAGTCAGTCCTCCTGGCGGGCATTATCGAGGACGTGCGCCTGGACCTGGCCCCGCTGTTGCAGCAAACCGGCGGCCGGCTCGACATCGACGTGCGCGCCGTGCCCACCGTGCAGTTTTCAGTCAAAAACCTGCGCTCGGTGGTCTACAACCTACTCAGCAACGCCCTCAAGTACCGCCACCCCGACCGGGTGCCCCTCGTGCGGGTGCGGGGAAGAGAAGAAGGTGCTTGCCACGTGCTGGAAGTGCAGGACAACGGCTTGGGGCTGGACCTAACGCGCGAACGGGAGCTGTTTGGCATGTTCCGCCGCTACCACACCCACGTGGAAGGCTCGGGCATCGGCCTCTACATGGTCAAGCGCATGGTCGAAAACACCGGCGGCCGAATTGAAGTACACAGCACCCTAGGGGAGGGCTCCACCTTCACCGTGTATTTTCCCCGACCCTAATCCCCCGATATGTCCGTTCCTAAGCTTTGCTGCACCCTGCTCGTCGACGACGACGAAACTACCAACTACCTCAACCGCAGGCTGCTGGAAAAATTAGACGTCACCGAGCAGGTGGTCGTGGCTCTCAACGGGGAAGAAGCCCTGCAGGTGCTGCGGACGCAATGCACGGAAGCCAGCCGGAGCTGCCCCGCGCTCGTTTTTCTCGACATCAACATGCCTCAGATGAACGGGTTCGAGTTTTTGAGCGCTTACGAGCAGCTGCCCTTGCCCCAGCGCGGGGCCATCGTCATTGTGATGCTCACCACCTCCCTACACCCGCAGGACATGGAGCGCCTGCAGCAATTCTCTGTAGCCGGCTTTCTGAGTAAGCCTCTGAACAAGGACAAGGTGAACGACGTGCTGCAAGCCCACTTCCGCCAGTAGGCCTAGCGCTGAAATAGGCTTCGCGCTAAACGAGGCTGAAACCAACGTAACACCACCCGCAAACGAGCGAACCAGCTGGCTCGCTCGTATCGGTTATAATGCCTTTGGCAATTTAGAAAAAGGTGGATTTCGTTAAAGTATGGTGCCACTCAACGTACTATATTCTCTGTTTTCTGAAATGAAGTGGTCGGGTAGTTATGGACAGAATAGGGTCTGCTCTTTCTAACGTCATGAAAGACAGCTCCCACCTGCCAAACGTCGGCGCTATGATGTCATCTTTCGGGCCGAGGCCCTGCCTTTAGCGGGCGAGAGCCGCTCGACCCAAGCGGCCGCCCATGCGCTCAATATGGGGTCGTCTCAGAAAACGGAATACTGGTAGCGCTGCTGCTCAAAGCCCCGGTCCTGGATTTTGCCCAACCGGTGGAAGAAGACGGCCCGGGCCAGCGCGTTACGCGCTTCGCCCTTGTTGAGCCCGACTTGCACGCGACGGCGCAAGTCTACGCTTTATCGCGAACAGCAGCTCGGGGTGAACGGGATTGCCCAGCGCTTGCGCATCTCCAAAGTCACGCGCTATAAATACCTGCATCAGCGGGGCGGCGTCGTCCACAGTCGTTGGAAAGCCGCAGCAGCCAAGTCGACCAATTGAGTTTTGTGCTTACTCGTCGGTCAAATGCCTTAACGTGCTATTTATTCCGTTTTCTGAGAGGGCTCCAATAGGTGCAATTGCTTAGTTGCGTTCGCAATGACGAGCGCTTTAGTGCCGCTTAGCACCGGGTAGAGACGCAAAATATTGCGTCTTACGTTGTTAAGCAACATTGCCGAGCAACGTAAGACGCAAGATTTTGCGTCTCTACCTCAGTTTTTTGCTTGCTAAAAACTGAGTCAAACGGCTTCTAGGAAGCAGACGCCTCCAGTGCCGCGCACTGCTGCGCTATTTCCAGCTCCTCATTGGTCGGAACAACCAGGATTTTCGCCCGCGAGCCCGGCGCGCTGAGGTCGCGCAGGCCCGGTTGTCGCTGCTGGTTCTGGGCTTCATCTAGGGCCAGGCCGAAGAAGTCCATGTCCTGGCACACCAGCTGGCGCACCAGGGCGTCGTTTTCGCCCACGCCGGCCGTGAAGATGATGGCATCCAGCCCGTTGAGGACGGCCGCGTAGGCGCCAATGTACTGCCGGATGCGGTAGGCGTAGAGGTCGTAAGCGAGCTGCGCCGCGGTGTCGCCGGCGGCCAGCGCCTGGCTGATGTCGCGCATGTCGCTCTGGCCGGTGAGGCCCAGCATACCGCTTTCTTTGTTGAGCAGGGTGTTGACTTGCTCGGGCGAGTAGCCCAGTGGCCCCGTCAGGTGCAGCAGCACCGAGGGGTCAATGTCGCCCGAGCGGGTGCCCATCACGAGGCCGGCTAGAGGGCTGAAGCCCATGCTGGTATCGAGCGAGCGGCCGCCGCGCACGGCCGCCATGCTGCACCCGTTGCCGAGGTGAATGGTGATGAGCCGGGCGTCGGGCTGCCCTAGGTAGGCCACCGCCTGCGCGGCCACGTACTGGTGGCTGGTGCCATGAAAGCCGTAGCGCCGGATGCGCTGCTCGGTGTACAGGGCTGTGGGCAGCGCGTAGCGAAACGCTTTTTCGGGCAGCGTCTGGTGAAACGCCGTGTCGAACACCGCCACCTGCCGCGCCCGCGGAAACACCCGCTCGGCCACTTCTATCCCTAGGTAGTTAGCCGGGTTGTGCAGCGGCGCCAGCTCAAACAGGCGCTTGATTTCAGCCTTCACCTCGGGCGTTATTGGTGTGGCTTGGCTGAACGACTCGCCGCCGTGCACCACGCGGTGGCCCACCACGTCGATGTCGCCGGGGTCCTGAATGACGCCGGCCGTGAGCAGGCGCACCACCTCGTGCAGGCCGGCCTCGTGGTCGGGGAGGGGCAGGGTGAGGCGCTGCTCGGTGGGCGCACCGTCCGCGTCAAAAACCTTGTGCGTAATAGTGGCTTGCGCTGAGCCCACGCGCTCGACCAGTCCGCTGCACACCGGTTGCTCGGCGGGCCAACGAAAGAGCTGGTATTTGATGGAGCTGCTGCCCGAGTTGATAACAAAGATGTTCATGGAGAAAAGAGTACCGTGGACCCTGCGGGTCCGCGCGGGAGTAGTGCGCTCTAGGTAGGAGTAATTTCCCTAAGGTCTACCCCCGCGCGGACCCGCAGGGTCCACGATACGTTATTGCTGACTCTGAATAGCGGTAATCACCACCGTATTGTACACGTCATCCACGGTGCAGCCGCGGCTGAGGTCATTCACCGGCTTATTCAGCCCCTGCAATACTGGCCCAATCGCCAACGCACCGGTTTCGCGCTGCACGGCTTTGTAGGTGTTGTTGCCGGTGTTGAGGTCGGGGAAAATGAGGACGCTGGCCTGGCCAGCTACCTCCGAGTCGGGCAGCTTCTGGCGGCCCACCAGCGGGTCCACGGCGGCATCGTACTGGATGGGTCCTTCCACCTTGAGGTCGGGGCGGCGCTGGCGCACCAGCTCGGTGGCTTGGCGGACTTTCTCTACATCGGCGCCCGCGCCGGAGGTGCCCGACGAGTAGGAGAGCATGGCTATCCTGGGCTCGATGCCGAAGGCGCGGCTGCTTTCGGCCGACGAGATGGCAATTTCGGCCAGCTGCTCGGCGGTAGGGTTGGGGTTCACGGCGCAGTCGCCGAACACGGCCACGCGGTCGGGCAGGCACATGAAAAACACCGACGACACTACCGACACGCCGGGCTTGGTTTTGATGAACTGCAACGCCGGCCGGATGGTGTGCTGCGTGGTGTGCACCGCCCCCGATACCATGCCGTCGGCGTGGCCCTTGTAGACCATCATCGAGCCGAAATACGACACGTCGCGCAGCAGGTCACGGGCCATGTCTTCGTTCACGCCCTTGCTTTTGCGCAGCTCATAAAAGGTAGCCACGTAGTCGGCGTAGTAGTCCGATTTCACGGGGTCAATCACGCGCAGGTGCCCTAGGGGTAGGTTGATGCCCAGGCGCTTGGCCGAGGCCGCCACCTGCTCGGGGTCGCCCAGGATGGTGAGGTCCACGATATCCTGGTGCAGCAGTAGGGCCGCCGCCCGCAGAATGCGGTCGTCGTTGCCCTCGGGCAGCACAATGTGACGGCGCTGGCGCTTGGCCCACTGCAAGAGTCGATACTGAAACATGTGCGGCGTGAGGCCTTCGGGCTGGAAGCTCACCAGCTTTTCCTCCAACGCCCGCACTGCCACGTAGCGCTCAAACGTGCTGATGGCCAGCTGAATCTTCTTAGGATTATCGGGCGTGATGCGTGAGCGGATGGCCCCCACGCGGGTCGTGGTTTCAAACGTGCCGGTGGGCACCACCATAATGGGCACCACGTTGGGCAGGCCTTCCAGCAGGCGCCGCACCGGCTCGTCGGGCTCCGAGCCGGTCGAGAGCACGATGCCCGCCACCCTAGGGTAGCTCGCCGACTGGTTGGCCTGCAACGCGCACACGATTATGTCGCCCCGGTCTCCGGGCGTCACGATTAAGACGTTCTCCTTGAGGTAGTTCAGGAAATTGGGCACCTGCATGGCCCCGATAACATAGTTGTCGACTTGGTTGCTCAGCCCGGCTTCGCCAAAGAGCAATTTGGCCCCCAGCCCGTCCTGAATCTCGCGCATGGTGGGGTGCAGCAAATTCGGGTCTTCGGGGATGACGGAGAGCAGAATCTCGGCCGGCAGCTGGCTGCGTAGCAGCGCCTCCACATCGGTTAGCTGGGCCGGCGCGATGCGGTTGGCCACCACCAGTAGCACCGGTACCTCGCGGCTCTCGAAGCTGCGCAGCGTGGTGAGCGCCGTGCTGACGACCTGGGCCACGCTCTTGCCCGCCCCCGAAATGACCAGGATAACTGGCACCCCTAGATTCTTAGCAATCGATACATTAGCGTCGAACTCGAACGCCGTGCCCGGCCCCACGAAGTCGCTGCCCTCCACCACCGTAAAATCGCAGCTGTCCTCCCAGTGCTTGAACTTGCGGATAACCGTGTCAATGAGCTCACCCTGGGCGCCGGTTTCGAACAAGCGCAGGGCCTCAGCGCGGGTGTAGGCGTAGGTGTCGGCGGCCGGCAGCGGCAGCTTGAAGTAGCTGATGATGGCCGCCAGGTGCGGGTCGGTTTGCTGGGTGGGGTCGTGGTCGATGAGCGGCTTGAAGTAGCCGACCCGGCGGGCCTGCCCTAGCAGCATATTTACGAGCCCAAGGGCCACCAGCGACTTGCCGCTGTAGGGCTCGGCGGTGGCGATAAAAACAGCTTTCGTCATGCAGGTGCTAACGTAGAGGTTTGGGCCCGCGTTGGAGAAAAGTAGCGTGGACCCTGCGGGTCCGCGCAGGACGGAGCCATTCTAGCAGAATAACCGCTCCATTATAGTACCTCCACGATACAAAACGGGCGTGGAA
>NZ_JBHUFD010000006.1:114930-137666 GCF_042681145.1 Hymenobacter bucti | reverse complement strand
ACGCCCGTTTTGTATGAATAACTTTGCCATTGTTTAGAATAAGTCTAAACAGTAATTTCCTTTCGTGCTGCTTCAGTTTTGGCGCCGCGTTGCTGGCTTAACCTGAGGCATGGGTAGGCTGCCACTTACTTTTTATCAATCGCTCTTATGTCTCGTTGCCTTCACCACAACTCCCTAGGTGGCATTGCGCAGTGCCCTGGCCACTGCTGTTTGCACCTCTACTTTGGCAACGTAGCACTACGCCTGCTGCCGCATGAACTACGCCAGTGGCGTAGCACGGTGGCCGAGCTCTGCACCTACCACATGGCCCACGTTGTGGATGCCGAGGCGCGCTGCCTGAGCTTGCCCGGCCCCACAGCCGACGTAGTATTTCTGTTTTCCTTGGAGGAGCTGCACTGGCTGCACGACCTACTCATCAGCGCCGCGCTACTGCTGGAAGCTGATGCCCTGCTAGCGCCCAAAGCCGATTCCTAGGTGTAGCTTGGACTTTGTAGTCCGAGCGCGAGCGTAGCGAGCATTCCGCGCCTAGGTGCGCTAGTAGTGGCTGTACTGACGCGGATGCTCGCTGCGCGAGCGCTCGGACCACAAAGTTCAAGCTACTCTTCACAATAAAGCCCGCCCCACTTGATGCTAGTGGAGCGGGCTTTGTTGTGAAATGCCTGATATGAAAGCTGAATTTATACCAGCTTATCGGGCGTAATCGGCAGCTCGCGCACGCGCTTGCCAGTGGCGTTAAATATGGCGTTGGCGATGGCAGGGGCTACGCCGATGGTCGAGATTTCGCCGATGCCTTTGGTACCTAGGGCGTTCACGTGCAGGTCGGGCTGATTTACGAAGGCTACCTCGATGTGGGGCGCGTCGGCGTGCACGGGCACGTGGTAATCGGCAAAGTCTTTGGTGATGTAGCGGCCGAATCGGTCGTCGATGCGGGCGTGCTCCATCAGGGCCATGCCGATGCCGCCCACGGCGCCGCCCTTCATCTGGTTGGCGGCGGTTTTCTCGTTGATGATGGTGCCTGCGTCGGCGCACGATACCATTTTGCTGACGCGCACTTCGCCGGTCAACTCGTGTACCCGCACCTGCACAAAGTGCACCGAGAACGAGTACATCGAGTACTTCTGGCCCTCGTCGCCGGGCTTGGCTTCGACCGTGACCGCGCTCGCGCCTGCTTGCTTCAATATGTCGGCGTAGGCTACGCGGGCTCCAGCATTACTGCTGAGCGACAGGTGTTTGTCACCTAGGGTCACGTCTTCCTTCTTCGCCGAGGCAAAGGCCGGGTTTTGGGCGCCGGCTAGTGTGCGTAGCTTTTCTTTAAGCGCCAGGCAGGCTTCTTGTACGGCCGGGCCCACACTGTTCACGGTGGAGGAGCCGCCCTGCGTGCCCGCCTTCGGATAGTCCGAATGGCCGAGCTCAAACGTGATTTTCTCGGGTGCGATACCTAGGGTGTCGGCCGCAATCTGGGTCATGGCCGTGCCGGTGCCGGGGCCGATGTCGGTAGTGGCGCACTGCATAAGCACGGTGCCGTTGGGCCGTAGCTCGGCGCTAGCGTTTGCCCCGCCGCGGTGCGCGCCGAAGGTGCCCACGCCCATGCCGTAGCCGATTAGCCATTCGCCGTCGCGTATGCTGCCGGGCTTCAGCTTTCGGTTGCTCCAGCCGATGCGGTCGGCACCCAGCTTGTAGCACTCCTTCAGGAACTTGGTGCTCCAAGGGCGGTTTTTCTCGGGGTCCGTGTCGGTGTAGTTGCGCAGGCGAAACTCCAGCGGGTCGATATTCAGCAGGTAGGCCATTTCGTCCATCGCCGACTCCAGGGCAAACGCGCCGGTGGCCTCGCCAGGGCCGCGCATCCAGATGGGCGAGCCGATGTCGAGCGCCGCCAGGCGGTAGCGCGTCGTCAGGTTGGGCGACGCGTACATCATGCGCGTTTGGGCCAGGGTCGATTCGGTAAACTCCTCGTAGGTAGAAGTTTGGCCGATGCTCTCGTGCGTGATGGCCGTGATTTTACCGTCGGGCGTGGCGCTCATGCCGAGCTTCTGCCAAGTGTAGGGCCGGTAGCCCACCATCGTAAACATCTGCTCGCGGGTCAGCATCAGCTTCACCGGGCGGTTCGTCACCTTGGCGGCGATGATGGCGGCCGACTCGTGCGGCCAGCTGTGCAGCGCGTTGCCAAACGCGCCGCCCACGAAGGTGGCAATCACCTTCACGTTGGCCTCGGGCAGGCCCCACTCCTTGGCAAAATCGCGGCGGGTGGCTAGGGTGCCCTGCGTCTTGTCGTAGAGGGTTAGGCGGTCGGGCGCTTCCCAGTGCGCCGTGATGGACTGCATCTCCATCGGGTGGTGCATCTCGGTGGGAATCACGTACTCGCCTTCGATTTTGATAGCGCCCGTCTTGTAAGCGTCGGCCTGGCCGCGCTGGTAGTCGGCCATCGGCGACTTCGGGTTTTTCTTGGCCGAAGTAGGTAGAAACGCCTGCGGCTTGTTGTCCTCCAGGTTGGTTTGGTGCGCTTCCTTGGCGTACTGCGCCTTCACGAGCCGGGCCGCGTAGCGGGCGCGCTCCCATGAGTCGGCCACCACCACGGCGATGGGCTGGTCGTTGAAGCGGATTTTATCGTCGTGAAATATCTTGATGGGCCCGCCCACCGTGGCGGGCTGCGAGGGGTCTTTGCCAGCCGTGTCGTAGCCCGGTATCTTGGGCGAGTTGTAGTGCGTGACCACCGCCAGCACGCCCGGCGCGCGCTCGGCGGCCTTGGCGTCGATGCTCGTGAGCCGGCCCTTCGCGATGGTGCTGCCCACCAGCACGGCGTAGGCGATGCCCGGCAGCTCGTACTCGGCCGAGTACTTGGCCGCGCCGGTCACCTTTAAGTGGCCATCCACCCGGTTCATCGGCGCGCCGATTTGCTTCTGTTGCGCTTTCATAATCAATTCTGAGGGGTGGGGAGGCTAAGCCGCCGCGGCGGTGCGCAGGGCCTGTACTATTACGTTAGGCCCTAGCTTCAGCTTGTACGCGTTGTGTTTGAAGGCTTTGGCACCCTGCATAGCCACTTCGGCGGCTCGCCGGAAACTGGCCTCCGTAGCGGGCTGGCCTACCAAGGATTGCTCGGCGGCGGTGAGGCGCCAAGGCTTGTGGGCCACGCCGCCCATCGCGAGCCGGGCGGCTTTGATGGTGTTGCCATCGAGGTCCAACGCCGCGGCGGTGCTCAGTAGCGCGAAAGCGTAGCTGGCGCGCTCGCGCACTTTCTGGTAGTGCACGTGCTTGGTGAAGGGGCCATCGGGAATGTCAACGGCCGTAATCAACTCGCCGGCTTCAAGGTTGGAGTCCTTTTCGGGCGTGTCGCCGGGCAGGCGGTGGAAGTCAGCAAAGGCAATGCGCCGGTCGCCCTTAGGTCCGCTTACCAGTACGGTGGCGTCGAGGGCCACCAGGGCCACGCTCATGTCGGAGGGGTGCACCGCAATGCACTTATCGCTAGCCCCGAAGATGGCGTGCATGCGGTTGATGCCTTCCAAGGCGCCGCAGCCGGTGCCGGGCTCGCGCTTGTTGCAGGGCATGGTGAGGTCGTAGAAATAGCTGCACCGGGTGCGCTGCAGCATGTTGCCGCCCACGGTGGCCATGTTGCGCAGCTGCGCCGAAGCCCCGGCATTGAGAGCCAAAGCCAGCAGTGGCTGGTGCTGGCGCACCAGCTCACTATCGGCCACGGTCGAGTTCAGGGCCAGGGCACCTAAGCGGAGACCTTCGTCCTGGCGCTCGATTTTAGCGAGGGGCAGGCGGTTGATATCGACCAGCTTTTGCGGCGTCACGATGCCGCGCTTCATCAGGTCGACCAGGTTGGTGCCGCCCGCGATGAACTTGGCGTTAGGGTCTTTGGCTACCACGTCGATGGCGCCTTGGGCCTTAGTGGCCCGTACGTATTGGAACTGGTTCATACCTTTTGGCCTCCCTGCTTCACGTCCTGAATAGCGGCCACAATGTTGCTGTAAGCGCCGCAGCGGCAGATATTGCCGCTCATGTACTCCCGGATTTCACCTTCCGAGCCGGCGTGGCCTTCGCGCACGCAAGCCACGGCACTCATAATCTGGCCCGGCGTGCAGTAGCCGCACTGAAAGCCGTCGTGCTTCACAAATGCCTCCTGCATGGGGTGCAGCTCGTCGCCCTTAGCCAAGCCTTCGATGGTCGTGATTTCCTGGCCGTCGTGCATCACCGCAAAGCTCAGGCACGAGTTCACGCGCTGGCCATCGACGTGCACCGTGCAGGCGCCGCACTGGCCGTAGTCGCAGCCTTTTTTGGTGCCGGTGAGGTGCAATTGCTCGCGCAGCAGGTCGAGCAGCGTGGTGCGCGGCTCCACTTGCAGCTTGTGCTTGGTGCCGTTCACTTTTAGCGACAGCGGTACTTTCTCGAAAGCGGCGGCTACTTTCTCGTCAAGCTCGGCTGCAGCGGCCGAGACGACGGGGCTGGGCACGAGGGCCATTGCCGTGAGCAGCGACGACTGCTTGAGGAACGTGCGCCGGGAGTCGTCGTGCGGATTCCCTAGTTCGGGTTCAGAATTCATATCAATTGAATAGAGGATGTCTGGTAGAGGGGGAGCAAATTTTTTGTAAGTCCTTAAAAATAGCGTAGAAATACAAAAAGTTTTGGCTTGCGTGGCGCAGCGCTGCTACTCGCCAACAACTAGCGGCCAATTCTCGCGGTTATGCGTCCGCTTTCGACCCGCCAAGGAGAAAATCGAACGGAATGGTTGCTAGCGGCTACGCCAAAGCTAAGGAGGACCTAAGCCCCGCGTAGTTGCACCAGTAGCCGCGCTGCGCTTGGCCGCTATCGAACCCGCATAACCCGAATTAGTTGAAAAAAGTGACCTCCTCTGTGCTGGTAAAAGCCGTGATAAAGGGGGACGGAGCGAGCAGGTTTCTCGCTGGCGACTCAGACCCTAGGTCCTCGTCCGCCGTATTTCTACGATAAGGCTCGCATAAAGAGCTTGTTTAATTATCGGCCGCTGCGGCGGTATGTATCTCTATAGTAGCGTGAATAAAAACCTCCTGCCGCTCGCTCTGGGTGGCCTGGCCATTGGCACCACCGAGTTTGTGATGATGGGCCTGTTGCCCAGTATTGCCCAAGATTTTCATATTACGATTCCGGAAGCGGGCCACGCTATTTCGGCCTACGCGCTGGGTGTCGTTATTGGGGCGCCCCTGCTCACCATCCTGGGTCGCAACCTGCCGCCCAAGCGCATTCTGGTGCTGCTGATGGTGATTTTCACGGTCTTCAACACGTTTTCGGCGTTTGCGCCCAACAATACCGTGCTGTTTTTTACGCGGCTGCTGGCGGGGCTGCCGCACGGCGCGTTCTTCGGAGTGGGGTCGGTGGTAGCGAGCCGGCTGGCCGAAAAGGGCAAGCAGGCGCAGGCCATTTCGACCATGTTTGCGGGCCTCACCATTGCCAATTTGCTCACTGTGCCCCTCGGTACCTATCTCGGCCAGCACTACTCGTGGCGCTACGCACTGGCTGGCGTGGGCGCGGTGGGCCTGCTCACGGTGGCTACTATTCACTTCGTGCTGCCGGCCTTGCCCGTGCGCCAAACCGGCAACTGGCAGAGCGAGCTGGCCTTGTTTAAGCGGGCCGAAACCTGGCTGATTATCGCGCTCACGGCCATCGGCACGGGCGGCATGTTCTCCTGGGTGAGCTACATCGCGCCGCTCATGACGGACGTTTCACGCTTTCCGGCCACCTCCGTGCCCTACATTATGATGCTCGTGGGCCTAGGCATGTTTGTGGGCAACGTGCTGGGCGGCAAGCTCGCCGACCGCTTTTCGCCCCTCGCGGCCGCCACCGTCTTGCTGCTGGCGATGGCCGCCACGCTGCTCGGCATCTTCTTCTGGTCCGAAAACCACGTTTCGTCGCTGGTGCTTACCTTCATCGCCGGTAGCTGCTCGATGGCCGTGGCCGCGCCCATTCAGATTTTGATGATTCAGTCGTCGCGCGATGCGGAGATGCTGGGCGCGTCGGTTACCCAAGCCGCCTTTAACACGGGCAATGCCCTAGGGGCTTTTCTGGGTGGCCTGCCCATTGCCGTGGGTTACGGCTACACCTCGCCCGCGCTGGTGGGTGTGGGCATGGCGGTGGCTGGCGCAGGCTTCGCCTACATACTCACGCTCACGCTACGCCGCCAGTCGCTGGTGGGCGTCCCCAGCAGCGCAGACTTGCAGTCCGCGAGTCGGTAGGGTAAGTAGGCCTGAATTGGCTAAAGTTAGGAACACGTCTGTCATGCTGAGCGCAGCGCAGCGGAGTCGAAGCATCTCTGCCGGTGAACTAACTCTTAACGTTAGCAACGGTGCGGTAGAGATGCTTCGACTCCGCTGCGCTGCGCTCAGCATGACAGACGTGTTCTTAGTTTGATAAACAGATTACCAATGAACTAGCGGACTGCAAGTCCGCGCCATACTGGCCAGCTACGAGCTGCACGAGAGCGTGGCGCTGCCGGGCTTATCCTGCGCCCACTCGGGCCGCTTGGCGGCTAGTTCCTCGTGCGCGGGGTGCTCGGCAAAGGGCGTTTTCAGCACCTCAAACAGCGTGTCAAGCTTGGTTAAATCGCCTGTCTCAGCCGCCTCAATGGCTAGCTGCGCGAGGTAGTTGCGCAGCACGTACTTGGGGTTAGCGCCCAGCATGCTTTCCCGAACGGCTTCGGGTTGAGCGGACTCTTGTTGTAGGCGCAGCGCGTAGCGGTGCAGCCACTCGCGCAGGGCTAGGTCGGCGCCCGGCGCGGTGGAGTAAGCAGCTTGCGCGAGCAGCTCGTTAAACAGATTTTCCTGCTGGGCATCGGCTGCCAGCAGCGCGGGCGGGAGGTGGGAAAGCTGCCGGAAGAAAACCGTCATGTCAACTCCCGCCTCGGCCAGAACGGCGGGCAGCGCTTCGGTGAGGGCCCGGTCGCTGGCGGGGTCGTGGGCGGTGAGGCCGAGCTTGCGCAGCCACAGCGCGTGCTCCGTATCGGCAAAAGTCTCAGCGTAAATATCCAAGCCAGCGCGCAGGGCCTGCGGGTCGGCCACCAGCGGACCTAGGGCCTGCGCCAGGGCCATCAGGTTCCACATGCCGATGCGCGGCTGCTGGCCAAAGGCGTAGCGCCGCCCGCCAAAGTCGGTGGTGTTGGGCGTCCAGTCGGGGTCGTAGGGCTCGAGCCAGCCGTAGGGGCCGTAGTCGATGGTGAGGCCCAGAATGGACATATTATCGGTGTTGAGCACGCCGTGCACGAAGCCCATCGTCATCCAGTGCGCCACCATCACAGCGGTGCGCCGGGCTATTTCTGCAAACCAGCGCACGTAGACCTCGGGCGAGGGCGCGCCCAGCTCGGGGTAGTGGTGGTGGATAACGTAGTCGGCCAACGCCCGCAGGTTGTCGATTTCGCCCTGGGCGGCCAGTATCTGGAAGCTGCCGAAGCGCACGAACGTGGGCGCCACCCGCGCCACAATGGCGCCGGGCTCGGGCCGGGCGTTGCCGTCGTAGAACATGTCGCGCACCACTTGGTCGCCGGTTTCTACCAGGCTTAGCGCCCGCGTGGTGGGCACGCCGAGGTGGTGCATGGCCTCGCTGCACAAAAACTCGCGCACCGACGAGCGCAGCACGGCCCGGCCATCGGCCCGCCGCGAGTAGGGCGTGGGGCCGGCGCCCTTGAGCTGGATTTCCTGGCGCGTGCCATCGGTGGCCACCACCTGGCCCAGCGAAATGGCTCGCCCATCGCCGAGCTGCCCTGCCCAATTGCCAAACTGGTGCCCGCCGTAGCGCGCCGCAAAAGGCTTCATGCTGGGCAAGAGAATATTGCCCGCCAAAATAGCCGTGGCTGCCCCGCGCGCCACCGGCTCGGCCAGCCCTAGGTAGTCGCCCAGCTCCTCCGACCAAGCCAGCAGTTGCGGGTCGCGCACGGGCGTCGGCGTCACGCGCGAGTAGTGGTAACCCGGCACCTGCCGCGAGCCTTTGTTGCCCGACACTTCGCCGCGCAGCTCCTCTACAAAGGGGTTTTCGAAAGTGGCCTCGTCAAGCGGAAGGGCAGAAGTCGTCATTAGAATCGAAGAAGGAAGAAAGATGTAGCTTGGACGCTGCGAGTCCGAGCGCTCGCGCAGCGAGCAGCCACGTCAGAACGGTTAGGTGGCGTGCTGCCCAAACGCAAGCAACGTGGATGCGGGCCGCGCCCGCGCTTGGACTCGCAGCGTCCAAGCTACTCCCGTCTAACAGCTACCCGCGCTACTTGGTGCCGGGACAATGGCCAATGCCAGCTCGCCGCCCACGGCCGGCAGGTCGATGCGCAAGCCTACCGTCGTGGCTACCAACGCAAGCTGCCCTAGGGCCTGGCCCACCGCTGTATCCCACAGCTGGACGAGGTACGGGCCGGGCGTCAGCCCCGGCAAGCTGAGCTGCACGGCTAGCGGCCTAGGTGCCCGCGGCGCGGCCCGGCGCGTCAGTGGCCGGTCCTGGTGCAGCAGCCATACTACCGCCTGCCGGACATCGCTGCAGGCAAAAACGGCAAACGCGGGGTCAGAAACCTGCACCTCGTGGTTGAGATTGCGCCGCTGAAAGCTGGCCCAGTCGAGCAGCTGCGCGAATACCGCCAGGCTGCGCTGGGCCGCCCGCATACCGTGTGTGAGCACGTGCGGCTGGCGGTAGGGCCACCGCAGCCCGCCGCCCGCGCCACCCGAGGCAAAGTGCGCCCACTGCATGTGCCGAAAATAAACATCGTCGAACGCCTCGGGCAAGGTGCGGCGCCGGTTGTTAAAGGTGTAGATGGGCCCGTGCTCGCTGTCGAAAAATGGTCGCGTGGCGGGCATTTCTCCCAGGGCCTCGCGCACGAGCCGGCCGGTGGCCAGCGCCGGCCCTAGGGTATCCTTAGGGTTGTTGATAGTGGCCGCGTCGTAGAGGTGGGTGGTGGCAAAATCGAGCAGTGGGTGCCGAAAAATGACCTCGGCCACGGCCGGATAGTGCCCCAGCACCGGCCCAAATACCGACACCGTTTGCAGGTGCGAGCGCCCGAAGCAGCGCTGCTCCACGGCCCGCAGGTGGGCGCTAAGGTCGCTCACAAACTCAGCCAGCGCGGCCGGGCGCCGGCCCGCGTGCGCGGGGTCAATCTCGTTCCACAAATCCCAGGCAAAGAGCGCGCCGCTGCCGCCCCAGCGCTCGGCCGCGAAGGTCAGCCGGTCCTTGATGGCCTGCCGCATGCCAGCGTCGCGCAGCCACTGTGTGCGCTGGGCACAGGGCCCGCCCTGGGCGCGGCTGTAGGGGTGGTGGCGCCAGCGCCGCCCCATCCAAAAGGTGTCGTAGGGCGTGAGCAGCAGCCGCAGCCCGTAGCGCTCGCACAAGGCAAACAGGTCGTCCCAAAACCGCACCATGTTGGGCTGAAACCGCCCCACGGGCCGCTCCAGGTAGCGGTGCTCAGTCTGGCAATATTCCAGCATCAGGCGCAGGCACGTGATGCCGTGTGCGGCCAGCCAGGCGAGGTGCCCTTCCACGGCCGCCACATTCTGGCGCCGAAACAAGCCCGCCAGGTCGGGCCACGTCAGCGCGTCGTTCTGCCCGATGGGCGTCCAGGGCTGCCCCGCGTTCGTAGTAAAATACGGGGCGCCGGGCGCAACCTGAATCCACGGTAGGGTAGGGGCGTTGGGTTCGGTTGCCGGAAATGGCGGCATGTAAATAGTAAATGTTGCGTGCGGGCTTGGCGGCAAGCCGCGGCCCTAGGCGACCAAAGCTAATCGCACAGAGTGGGCAAATCCGGCTGCTCGGCAAAGTCAAACAGTTGTTCTAATTGCGACAGCGTCACGCGGTCGGTCGATAGGTCTAGCTGCGGCAGTTCGGCGCGTGGTACCCAGCGCCCGCCGCTCGTTTCGACCGTGTCTAGCTGCAGCTCGCCGCTCACCGCGCGGCACAGCACAATGGCTTTGTAGATGTACCAGGGCTGCGGGGGGTGCGGGTGTTTCTTCTTGTCCCAGAGGGCCAATAGGCGCACCGCTTCCGCTTCCAGGCCGGTTTCTTCCCGCACTTCTTTCACGGCTACTTCGAAGGGCGTGCAGCCCACATCGGCCCAGCCGCCGGGCAGCGACCACCGGCCGCCGTCTATTTTTTCCTGCACCAGCAGCACTTCATCGGTGCCCCGAAACAGCACGGCTCGCACGTCGACTTTGGGCGTGGGGTAGCCGCTTTCCACCGCAAATAATCCTTCAAATGTCGGCACCGAGTGGCCCGACAAGTTGCTCATCATCTGCAGGCTGAGCGCATGTATTTCCTCGTAGCGCTCGGCATCAAACACGGGCGGGTTATACGCTAGGCCCGCCTGGGCCAGCGCTTGCAGCCGTTGGGCGATGGCCAGCCAATCGGCCGCGCTGGCGGGCGAGGTGGCTGGCGGTTGCGAAGGGTCAGGAGGATATTGGGAAGGCATATAAAAGGTGTATATCAGTCATAACACTGTCATGCTGAACGCAGTGAAGCATGACAGATATTAGATAAATATGTTCTAGGGTACTTCCGCCGCTACGGCACAGCTCAAAGCTGCTTGGCGAAGCTGACCTTAATCTTGACCTGAAAGTCGGCGATAACTTTGAAAATCTCTTTTAAAGTCACGCGCTCTACCTTAGTTAAGTTTTTGGGGTCTAGGTAGTTGTCAGGTGGCAGCTTGTCCTGCATCATTTGCACCGACTGCTTTTTGAGGCGCATGCCCATCAGGTAATAGTACGATTGCAGGAGCTCCTGGTAGTCCTTTTCGCTGAACACATTGAGCTGTCGCAGCGCTGCCAGGCGCTGGCCGGTGTTGGTGGCAAACACCCGGTGCTGGAGCGAAAACACGCGCACCAAGTCCACGATGGGTGACATGATTTTCTTGAGGTTGACCACCTGCTGGTCGCCCACGGCGAAGGTGCGAATGTTGTTGAAAAACGTGAGCGGCGGCTCGTACTGCAAGGCGTTGATGGCCATGTAGTGCAGAAAGCGGTCGAGCGGCTTTTGCAGCTCCAGGTCCAGAAACTCGCGCAGCTCGTCCAGGATGTCGGCCTCGCCGTAGAGGTAGCGCACGTCGAAAAATGCCGCGAAGCGCATCACGTTTTCGGGGTTCGACTCGCGCAGCCACTCTTGGTAGTTGCGTTTCCAGTGCGAGAGCGAGTGCGTCCACTTGGGGTTTTTGGCCATGAAGCCGCCGTCACAGAAGCTGAAGCCAATCTCGTTGAGGCGGTCGCTCACCTGCTCGGCAAAGCGCAGAAAATACTCGCGCACTTCCTCGCGGTGCTCGTTGGCTTTGTCTTCGTAAATGATGGCGTTGTCCTGGTCGGTGAGCAGGGTTTGCTCTTGCCGGCCCTCCGACCCCAGGACGATGAAAACGAACTTGGCCGGCGGCGGCCCCATCTCCCGAATCACGTCCTCAATGACCTTGAGGGCGATGGTGTCGGCTACGGTCGTGATAACTTGGTTCACGATTTCGGGCTTCACGCCGCGGTCAAGCAGCTGAAACACAATGTCGGGCACCTTCTGCCAGTTGCGCCGCAGCTCGCGCAAGGACACGGCCTGCTTCACGCCCTGAATGAACAGAAACGGCGACTGCGCCTGCTCGGCCAGCAGCTTGTTGCGGCTGATGAAGCCTAGGTAGCCGCCATCCTGCTCCACCAGCAGGTAGCGCGTTTTGGTCCTGAACATCAGCAGCAGCGCCTCATACACAAATGCCTCGCTGCTCACCGAGCGGGTGGGCGAGTCGATGAACGTGCTGATGGGCTGACGGGGGTCCCCTAGGGCGGCGATTACCTTGTCGCGCAGCGTAATATCGGTGACGTAGCCCGCGATTTTCTCCCCCGTCTCGTCGAGCACAAAGTAGCAGCTGCTGCGGGCCTTGGCCATGAGCCGGGCCACCTCGTGGGTGGGCGTGCTGCCCGGGCAGGCCTGCACCGGGCGCAGCTCCACGGTGGCCATGCGGCGCGAGTACAGCTCATCGGCCGCGATGAAATTTTGCGCCGCCTGCGGGCCAGGGCTCACCAGCTGGGCGTACTCCTCATCGAGCATCAGCCGCCCGTAGCGCGTAGTAAAGTACTGAAAGAAAGCATCGTACCCTAGGCACAAGCCCCGAAAGTCGTTGCGGTGCAGGAAGTACACCCGCGTGCCGGCCCGCGCCTGCACCGTGCGCAGCGAGCGCTTTTTATTGAGCAGCACCGACACGCCGCCGTAGCACTCGCCGGGCCCGTAGACCTCGGGTAGGCGCCGCTGCTGCTGGCCATCGTAGAAAAACGTGTCGTAGGCGCCATCGATTATCAGGTCCACGCCGCGCAGCTTGGTTTCGCCCTGGCGGTAGATGAGCGCCTCGCGCGGGTGCGTCACCTCCTGCAGCAGGGCCGCCACTTGCTCCAGCACCTCAGGCGGCAGCAAATGGAAGGGCTCAACGGTGCGCAGGAAGGCCAGGCGGTCAGTCATGTGGTAATGGGTAATGAGCGTAATTGGCGTAATGGGGATAGCGAGCAGCGTAAATCGGGAGCAAGTACGCTCATTACGCCAATTACTCCCATTACCCATTACTCAAATCATGCCCAGCCAGTATTTCCAGAAGGGACGCCGGGCGGCGGCGAGGGCCGCGTGGGTGGGCGGCGGCACCAGAGGCGCCTGCGAGGCCAGCGCCTCGGCATCGATGTCGCCGGTGCGTAGTAGCTCGAAGTAGCATTGGGCGGTGGCCTCGGCGTCGGCTAGGGCATCGTGCTGGTGCAGCATGGGGCGCCCAAACTGCCGCTGGTAGAGCTCGGCCAGGCGCAGGTACTGCTGGCGCACGGGCTGCATAAAGCGCTCGGTGAGGCGCATGGTGCAGAAGGTAGGCAGCCCTAGGTCCATGAGGGGGTTGGGGAGGCCTGAGCGGTGAAAGCTGACGCCCATCATGTGAAAATCGAGCACCAGAAAGTGGCCCACCACTAGCGGCCGGTAGCGCACCAAGTCGTCGTACAGGCGCTGCATCACCTGGCGGCGCGGCTGCCCTTTGTCCTGCAGGAAGGCCAGCGTAAGGCCGTGAATCTGCGTGGAAGCCGGCGACAGGTCGTAGTCGTTGGGCCGGATGTAGTGGTTTTCGGTTTTCACCAGCTCGCCATCGGGGCCGTAGAGCAGCCAAGCTATCTGGGCCACGTGGGGCCAGGCGCCGGGCTCGGCATACGGGCGCCGCCAGTCGGCGGGCAGGCCCGAGGTTTCGGTATCGACGAAGAGAATGTAGCCGGACACGGGCGCGGGAGAGAGTGGGAGCGGGGGGTAAAAATACGATTAGCCCACCGTATCTCCGTCCTACTAGTTCAACGAAATTTCCTGTGCCCTAGGTTCGCCTACAGTTCGTGGCGCGTGCGGTAGGCGGTGCCCTTAAACAGGGCCAGCAACGTACCATGCTGGTTGGTGAGGCGCAATAGGTACGTGCTCACTTTCTCCTTGAGAATTTCTTCGCGGGCATCTACCAGCAGAATGTCGCCGAGGCGGCCGGTTTCGAGGTAGTCCATGGTGGCGGTTAGGCTCACGCTTTGGCGGCCGTGCGTGTGGCAGGCTAGCGCAAACGCCGACTCGGCGGCCGCAAAGGCCACGCCGCCGTGCAGCGCCCCAAACCCGTTGAGCATGTCGGGCCGAACGCGAAAGTAAAGGCTACAGTGGCCCAGCCTTACCTCGCTGAGCTCCAGGCCAAGCCACTGGCCAAAAGGGTCACGGGTGAGCAGCCGGGTCGCGATAGCCTGGGCATAGCCGTCGGGGCTAGCGGCGGGCGCGAACATAAATTAAACCAGATATAATTGCGGAGGTAGAGGCAGGTAGCAGCAAGGTACGTCCGCAATGGCTACCTTGGATTACGCCCCGCTCGATAAGGCCCAAATTACATACTGTGCCCTAGGGCGGCGGCCACTGCGGCGGCGGTACATAAGCCCGGCCAGCGGACGGGTGCGGCCAGTGGAATGGCTGCGTAGCTACTTCTTCTCCAGGCCGTTGAGCAGCATCGTGATGATGTGGTCTTCGAGCTCCTGAGCCGAGAGGCTGCGGCCGGGCTGAAACCACAATTCGACCCAGCGCACGGCAGATAAAATGGTGAAAAGCGCTACCGTAGGGTTCACGGCCGTGAATTCGCCGGCCGCGATGCCCTCCGCGATGAGCGCGGCAAACCCCTTCTCATACTGGCGGCGCGCCACCGTAAACTCGGCAAGGCGGGCGCTGGGCAGATACTTCCAGTCGTGGTTGGCCACCGACACGGCCGGGCCGTCTTCTACCATCAGCTGGATGTGCAGGCGAATGAGGGCGCGTACCTTCTCGCCAAACGTGAGCGGCAATTGCTCGACCTCTTGTAAATGCGCGATGTAAACGTCGGAAATGCGAAAGCAGATGCTGTCCAAAATCTCATCCTTCGACTTGATGTGGTTGTACATGCTGGCCGCCTCCATGCCCACCTGCCCCGCAATGTCGCGCATGGAAGTGCCGCCGTAGCCCTTGTCTTTAAAAAGCTTAGCAGCCTCTTCCAGAATAATTTGGCGCTTAGGGGGTTTACCGGTCTTAATCATTGGGGCATACACTAACGCCCTGTCCGGCAGGGAGCCAGGCAGGGCGTTTGACGGTAGTAGTAAGAGCCCATCCGGGAGGGTGGAAAGGGATGGGTGGAGGAGCCGCCGGGCGAGAGGGGTGGGATGCAGCCGGGGGTAGAGGCAGGGGTGATAGCGGGTGGGCTACTACGCCCCAAAAGTGGACGGGCTCTTACTAACGTGGGTGGGAATGAAGAGTTGGGTGGGACAAATGTACAGCCTTATTCGGATTCTACTAACGAATGTTAGTTATTTTTACTAACAAATGTTAGTTAATAAAATAATTGCTTGATTGTCAGTGAGAAAAAAATAAAGAAATAAGTCGCGTCTTGGGGTAATACTTAAGTATTTCTTACCGAATCAGTGCCCCATCCTCAGAAAGAAAAGTCCACCTGCGCGCTTAGGTAGGCGCCCGGTGGCAGGGGCGTGGCCGGGTCGCTAAGCGTGCGGCACGGTACTACGTAGTGCCCGGTGAGGGTGCAGGTGAAAGGGCCCCGCTCGATTGCGAGGGGCAGCGTGAGCTCGTAGCCGAGCAGGCGCATGGGCTGGCTGTCGGTGGTCTGGGTGGTTTTGCGGCGGCCGCGCACGGTGGTGATGCCAGTGGTCGAGTAGGTGCCGCCGTAGCGGGCCAGGGCCAGCGACGAGCCCCAGAGTACCTCGGCGCCCGGTAGCAGGCTCACCTCATCAAACCCCAGCCAATGGGTTTTGTGTGCCTTGGCGCGCAGGGCCAGCGCGATGGTTTGGGCGGTAGACTTACCAAAGAAGAAGTTATAGTCCAGCCCCGCTTGCAGCGGCCCTAGGTCATACGTGGTGTAAGCTTCCAGGCCGTTGGGAATCAGCTTATCGGTAGCGGTAAGGGGCGGCGAGAAGAAGATGCGGTCGTAGGACAGCGAGTAGGCCCAGTGCTTGGTAAGGTCGTTGGCGTAGCCCAGCTCCAGGTCGGTGAAGGCGTAGCGGGGCGGCTCGCTGGCGTGGAAATAATAGCCCGAAAGCGTGCCGTAAAAGCCGCTGGGGTGGCTGTACGTGATACTCGGCAGCAATGAATACGCGTGGTCTCCGTATTCGCGGCCGAGGTAAAAGGTGCGCTGGTCGGCTAAGAGGCTCAGGGTCCAGTTGGTAGCCGTGCTATCGTGGGTGGCTAAGGCGATGGGCGGCGGGGCACCTATCTGGGCTAGCGCGGAGAAGGGAAGGAGCAGGGCAACTAATAACGACTTCATGTAGGAATAGGGAAGCTTGCCGTAGCACAGGTTTTCCAATCCGCGGGCAGGCGGCGATAAACCCGCGGATTGAAAGCCGAGGCTACTGGGCTGATATAAAGGCGCTCGGGATGCCCTGCCAGCGGGTGTTGGCGGGTAGCTTTTCGCCCTTCATGAGCAGCGAGAGGCTCTTGAGGGTGGTGCCGGGGCCGATAACCGAATCGTAGAGCACCACTGACGAGGTGCCTACGGTGGCGGCGCGGCCGATGCGCAGGTCCGACATTTTCATGATGCGGTCCTCAAAGAGGTGCGTTTGGATGGTGACGCCGTTGTTGAGCACGGCGTGGTCGGCCACCCAGGCCAGGTCGAATTCCGTGATTTCGGTGGTGTCGAGGTACACCGAGTGGCCAAAGTGGCTGCCTAGGAGCTGGAAAAACCAGGTGGCGAAGGGCGTGCCCAGCAGCGGCGTGACCCAAAACGGGTACACGTAGCTTTCGCACAAGGAGTTAACCAGCTCATTGCGCCACACAAACGACGACCACAGCGGCTTTTCCGAGGGCCGGTACTTGCCGATGAGCACCCATTTGAGCAGGGCCGTGAGGATGGAAAAGCCGAAAATCAGCCCCACCAGGGCGCCCGTACCCACGCCCACGCTGCTCCAAAAGGGGTAGTTGAGCAGGTGCCACTTGGTGTAGTGGTAGAGAATGGCGAAGGTGAGAAACGTGAACGTAAACGGCAGGATAATCTTGAAAATCTCGATGATGCTGCGCGCCCAAACCAGCCGGGCGGGCGGCGCAAACGTGAGCTCGGGCGCGAAGGTTTGCGACACCGGCCGGTTGGGCAGCAAAAAGGCGGGCGAGCCGACCCACGATGTGCCATCGGGTGGCGTATGCAGCGGGGCGGCCGAGAGCGCGCCAATCAAGTTATTGGTACCTAGGGTAGTGCCGCCCGCCAGCACCGCGCTATTGCCGATGAAAGTGCGGTCGCCGACCACCGTGGGCTGCACCGTGACCACGCCGCGCTGCACGCGGGGCGCGCCCACGCTCACCGAATCGGCCAAAAAGGCACCGGCCCCCACCGTGAGGTGGTCGGCCGAGATGTGGTTGAGGGTCGAGATTTCGGCCCGGCGGCCGATGTTGGCGCCCAGCAGGCGCATCCAGTAGGGCGTGTAGATGGTGGCGTAGAGCGACTTGAGCAGCGACAGGCTCTGGGCCAGCACGGCATCGGCGAGCCAGTGGCGAATGTAAGCGGGGCTGTAGAGCGGCAGCGAGCCCGCCGCCTGGCGGCCGGCGGCGAAGCGCTTTATCAAAATAAGCAGCCCGCCCAGCAGCCCCACGTACACGGCCGAGAGCGGCAGCAGCGTCAGGAGCGCGGGCTCGAAATCGTAGCGCTCCACTGCTTCGTAGAATATCCCCAGCACCGGCGCCGAGGCCAGCGTGGGCACCAGCAGCATCAGGGCAATGGCTAATAGCTGCCCTAGGTAGTAGCCCGGTTTGGGAGCGGCCAGCGGCGCGGCGGGCACCGGGGCCAGCTCGCGCACGCGCTGCGCCGGCGAGCCCTGCCAGCCCTCGCGGGCCGGCATTTGCTGTCCGGCGGGCAGTACCGACAGGTCGTCGAGCTCGGCTTCGTCGCCTACTTGGGTGTCGTTTTCGAGGATGGCGCGCAGGCCCACGTAGGCCTCGCGGCCCACCGTGATGGGGCCCAGGATGAGGCGGCCGCGCTCGATGCGGTAGCCGAGCAGGCCGGCCTCGCGGGCCAGGCTGGCGCCGTCGTGCAGGGTCAGCAGGTCGAAGGTCATGACGCGGGTGGTGCCTAGGTACACGTTGCGGCCGATTTTGGCCCCCAGCAGGCGGTAGAACACGGCCAGAAAGGGCGTGGCCGACAGCAGCTGCAACGGCGCGGCCTCGACCAGCTTTTTTACCACCCAAAACCGGTAGTAGTAGAACCCCCACAGCGGGTACTCGCCGGCCCGGAAGCGGCCGATAACCAGCCACTTCAGCACCACCACCAGCAGGCAGCTCAGGGGCACCACGGCCAGCGTGGCCCCCAGTACCAGGGCCGTGAGGGCCTCCCAGGACCAGCCGCCGAGCAGGCCGCGCCAGTGCAGCGAGCCGTTGAGCAGCAAGATGGGCACGGCGTAGGTGAGGCCCACCGTGGCCAATTGAAAAATGGCGGTGACTAGCCGCGTGCCTACGCTGGCTGGGTGCAGCGGCACGGCCGCGGGTTCGGGCGCGGCGGGGGCGGCCTGGGCGCGCCGCGCCTCGGCCTCCACGGCGGCGGCCAGCGCCGCGATGGTGCGCCGGGTGTACATCTCCTTCACAGAGAGGCCCCGGAAATCGGGCATCTGGCGCAGCTCGGAGATGATGAGCGAGGCCAGCAGCGAGTTGCCGCCGAGGTCAAAAAAATCGTCGGTCACCGAAATGTCGCTGGTGTCGAAGCGCTTGTGCCAAGCGGCGTAGATGGCGGCCTCGGTGGGCGTGCGGGGTAGGGTGAGCGCACGGGTGGGCGCGTGGTCGCCGCCCACGGGGTAGGGCAGGACCTTGCGGTCGACCTTGCCGCTCGTGAGCAGCGGGAACGCCGCCAGCGGCACCAGCGCGGCGGGCAGCATGTAGGGCGCCAAGCGCTCGCGCAGGTAGGCGCGCACGGCGCGCTCGTCGAGCAAATGCTCGGCGTCGAGGATGACGTAGGCGATGAGCTTCTTCACGCCGTCGGCGCCTTCCTTGAGGGCTACGGCGGCGTTGCGGATGCCGGGCCACTGCAAAAGCAGGCTCTCAATTTCGGCCAGCTCGACGCGGAAACCCCGGATTTTCACCTGCGTGTCGATGCGGCCCAGGAAGTCGATGTTGCCATCGGCCTCGAAGCGGGCCAGGTCGCCGGTGCGGTAGAGGCGGCCCCCGAAGCCGTTGGCTAGCTCGCTGGTAGTGTTGAACTTGCTGGCCGTGAGCTCGGGCCGATTCAGGTAGCCCGCCGCCAGAGCCGCCCCGCCGATGCAGAGCTCGCCGGCCGCCCCTAGGGGCATGAGCTGGCCCAATTGGTCGAGAATCAGCACCTCGTAGCCCGCTAGCGGTCGCCCGATGGTGAGGCGCTGGCCGGGCACAAAATCGGCGGCCGTGGCGACTACCGTGGCCTCGGTGGGGCCGTAGGTGTTCACGATGCGGCACTGGCGGCTGGCCCACTTGGTGAGCAGCTCGGGCGGGCACACTTCACCACCCAGGATAAGCAGCCGCAGCGTGGGGATGGTGGCCGGCAGCAGCGAAAGCAGCGTGGGCACCGTGGAAAACACGGTTATCTGGTTATCCGCCAGAAAGCCGGGCAGCGCATCGGGCGCCTTCATAGTTTCTTCGGGCACGGGCACCAGGGCGGCGCCGGCGGCCCAGGCCAGCCACAGCTCTTCCAGCGAGGCGTCGAAGGCCACCGAAAAGCCCTGCACCACCCGGTCTTGCGGCGTGGGGTGAAAGAGCAATTGCTCGGCCCGCACTAGGTGGCAGATGCTGCGGTGCGGAATGAGCACGCCCTTGGGCAGCCCCGTGGTGCCCGAGGTGTAAATGACGTAGGCAATGGCATCGGGCCCGCTCGCCACCGGCTCCCGAAACGAGAGCACTGCCGCGGCGGGCGCCGCTAGGTCGAGCACCAGGCCCGGCCAGGCGGCCAGCCCGGCGGGCCGCTCGCCGGCCACGAGCAGGGCCCGTGCCCCGCAGTCGTCTAAGATAAAGCTGATGCGGTCGGCCGGAAACGACAAGTCGAGCGGCACGTAGGCGGCGCCGGCCTTGAGCACGGCCAGCATGCCCACGTACAGCGCCGTGGACTTGGCCAGCAGCAGGCCCACGAAGTCGCCGGCCCGCACGCCCTGCTGCTGCAAGCGGGCGGCCAGCTGGTCGGCCTGCGCATTTAGCTCCTGGTAGGTGCAGACCTCGCCCAGCCAGTCGAGCGCCGCGTGGTGGGGGTAGGCGTGGGCGGTTTCCTCAAACAGCTGGTGCAACAGCTGGGGACCGCCCTCGGCCACGGCCTGCGGCGTGGTTCGAAACTGCCGCAGCTGCGCCACTTCTTCCTCGGCCAAAAAAGAAGCGTAGCCCACCGGCGTGGCCGGGCTGTGGCCGAGCAGCGCAAACACGGCCTGCACGTGCGCGGCCAGGTAGGCCGTTTCGCGGGGCGCGGTGGCCAGGCCGGGGCAGCTAAAGCTGAGCGTGGCTTCGCCGGGGCTGGCGCCCAGGTCCACCGTTAGCTCCCAGGTTCGCTCGGGGCTCTGGGCCTCGGGGGCGGGGAAAGCCAGGCGGCCGCGGGTGATGGCGGCGCCCAGCTCTTCGGCCACGCCGGCCAGCGCCATGGGCAGGCGGCCGGTGGCTTCGGCGGCCACGTGGGCCAGCGCGAGGTCATCGGCGAGCTGGAGCGTGACGGCGGCGGGCGGAAAGACCGTATCGACGGTTTCGACGCGCAGCGTGGCCGTGAGCTGGGCCGGGGCGCGCTCGGCGGGCTGGCGGTAGTACACCACCGCAAAGGCGGCGAGGTATCGGGCCAGCACGGCCTCTTTCTGCTGGAAAAGCTGCGCGGCTTCGGGGCTTTTGGGGCCCGCGGTGGGGCGCGCCGCCGGGGCCGGGGCCAGGTCTAGGGTAGGAGTCATGGAAAAGGAAGGGCGGTGGCCCGGCCAGGGGCTTTGCGGGCCACCTAGGGTCCCAAAGAAGCGCCAAGTAAGGCGGCGCAACGTGAACAATAAATGAGGAAATAACCCTTGCTAAACAGATGGTTATCTATGTGTGTGGCGTGCGCATCGCGTAGCAAAGCCTGCGCCAAAATCGGCGGTCCGGCCGGCCCTAGGTCGGCCCCGTTGCTAAAAAGCCCGGCCCGCGCACTAGTGCGCGGGCCAGCCGCCAAAAGCCGGTGGCAGTCGGCACAATCGGCCCGGTAGTCGGGAGTATGCGGCAGCGGCTGGCCGCCACCAGTACTTTTGAAGAGTACCTGTACTTTGCCATGGCCACTTTCACTTTTCGGCGCTACCTCACGCCCCTCATCCACGTGCTGGCCTGGGGGCTGCTGGCGCTCACGCTCCTCGTCGTGCAGCCCCTCTCGATTCACATCACTTTGCCCGTGCAGTTCTGGGTAAAGCAGGGCGTGCTGCTGGTGCTGTGGGTGGGCGTGTTTTACCTCACGGCCTACGTGAGCGTGCCGCGCCTGCTCATGCGGGGGCGCACGGGCTGGTTTGTGCTGCTGCTGGTGGCCACGGCGGTGGCCATTCAGTTGCTGGGCCGCAGCCTCGACAATGCCCTGCACCTGCCCGAGCTCATGCGCCAGGCTTTTCACGCAGCCGACGCCAGTGGCGGGGGGCCGCCCCGCCCGCCCGGCCTACCCCCCCGCCCGCGGGGCAACCGCTTCGACCTCGTCACGCTGCTCATTTCCTTGCTGGTGCTGGGTATTGCCACGGCCATCACGGTGGTGCAGCACTGGCAGCGTGAGGCTCAGCTGCGCGAGCGCGTGGACCAGCAGCGCACCGAGGCCGAGCTGGCGCTGCTCAAGGCCCAGATTAACCCGCATTTCTTCTTCAACACGCTCAATAATATCTACTCGCTCACGCTCATTGATGGCGAGCGGGCGCGGGCGGCCCTGCATCGCCTCTCGCGCATGATGCGCTACGTGCTCTATGACACGGCCGCCGGCCACGCCCAGCTCAGCCAGGAGGTGGCCTTCGTACAAGACTACATCACGCTCATGCAGCTGCGCCTCACCGACCGCGTGCAGGTGGTGTTCGAGCACCCCGAGCCGGTGCGCGAAGTGCTCATTGCGCCCATGATTTTGCTGCCTTTTGTCGAGAATGCCTTTAAGCACGGCGTGGCGGCCACCCAGGCCAGCCGCATTATTATCAGCCTAAAGCAGCCCACCATTGACCGCCTCGAAATAGAAGTGCGCAACACGCTGGTGCCTAAATCGGGCACCGACCTGGCCGGCTCCAACGGCATCGGCCTCGTCAATACCCGCCGCCGCCTCGACCTGCTCTACCCCGGCCGCTACGCGCTGCACGTCACCGAGCGCACGCCCGACAATGAGTTTGACGTGCAGTTGGCCTTGCAAGTGGGGTAGGAAAATACATTTGTCATTGCGAGGAGGCACGACGAAGCAATCGCATCAAAACGAGTTCTAGGTACGCCGTTCGGGTGCGATTGCTTCGTCGTGCCTCCTCGCAATGACAATTACTGCTTGATAACTAAATATTTATGTCCATTACCTGCATCGCCGTCGACGACGAGCCCCTGGCCCTGGCCCTGCTCTGCACCTTTATCGAGCAAACGCCTTTTCTGAAACTGGTGGGCCGCTACGGCAGCGGCGTGGAGGCGCTGAAGGGCCTGCACGAGCTCACGGAAAAGGTCGACGTGGCCTTTCTCGACATTCAAATGCAGGAGCTGACCGGCTTGGAGCTGGCCCGCGTGCTGGGCCAGCAGGCCACCGCGCCACGCATCATTTTTAGCACCGCCTTCCCGCAGTACGCCCTCGAAAGCTACAAAGTCGATGCCCTGGACTACTTGGTAAAGCCCTTTAACTACGAGGAGTTTTTGCGGGCCGCTAATAAGGCCAAGGCCTACGCCGAGCTAACCCAGGGTGCTGCCGAAGCCAGCGCCCCCGCTGCGCCGCCCGAGGAAGACCACATTTTTCTGAAGGTAGAATACCAGCTTATCCGGGTGGCGCTCAACGATATCCTGTACGTGGAAGGCCTGAAAGACTACGTGAAGGTGCACCTCAAGAGCACGCCCCGCGCCCTGCTCTCGCTGATGAGCCTGCGCGCGATGGAGGAAAAGCTGCCCGCCCGCCGGTTTTTGCGCATCCACCGCTCCTTCATCGTGGCCCTTGATAAGATAGAATCAGTACGCCGCCTCACCGTGCAAATTGGCACCGAGACCATCCCCGTGGGCGAGCAGTACAAAGAAGCGTTCGCGCAGTTCCTGAGCCGCTGGACCTAGGTCGCAACTCAGTGTAGCTTGGACGCTGCGAGGCCGAGCGCGAGCGCAGCTCGCATCAGCGTTTGCAAACGTCCATCTAC
>NZ_JBHUFD010000006.1:0-114908 GCF_042681145.1 Hymenobacter bucti | reverse complement strand
TGCGAGCTGCGCTCGCGCTCGGCCTCGCAGCGTCCAAGCTGCTGCTAACAAGTAACGAAGCCCCCTAGCAGACTTACTAGGGGGCTTTTTATTGACTAGAACCGACCTAGGGTCGCCAGCTTAGTTAGCCGGGGTGTCGCCGCTGGGGCGCTGGCCGCGCTGCGGGCGCATGCTCTGGTACTTGGTGTACTGCTCAGGGGTGAGGATGTCCTTGAGCTTTGTTTCCATTTCGGCGCGGCGGGTTTGCATGGCCTGGCGGTCGGCCTCGGAGGGCGGGCCCGACTGGCCGCCGCGCATGCCGCCCTGGCCGCGCTGCTCCTTCATGAGGGTTTCGACTTTGGTTTTTTGGTCGGCCGTGAGGTTGAGGTCTTTGAACATATCGCCGCCGCGGCCTTGGCGGCCTTGGGCGGGGGCATCCTGGGTGGGCGCGGGCGTGGCGTGTGCCGCCAGGCTAGCAGTAGCGAGAAGCACGGCCCCTAGGGCCAGTCGCAGGGAGGAAATACGCATTGTGGGGAAAAGAAATGAGGTGACTGCCGCGCCGCCCACCGGGCGGGTGGCACGGCAACAAACCAAAGCTATTGGCCCCGGCTAGGCGGCAGGCGGCAGACTCGGCCGCCCCGCCAACTGTGCCGACCAACCCCGCGCTTTCATCGGCCCGGCGGGCGGCGAATAGCTGCGCGCCAGGCGCGGTGCCAAAACCCCAGCCCACCGTAGCCCGTCTTTAGGCAAGCGCGGGCTCGTGGTGGGTGCGCGTTTTTCTCCCGATTTTCTTATGCCTACTTCCTCATCGTCCCGCTTGGCGGGGCAGTTTGCCCTGGTCACGGGCTCTAGCTCTGGTATTGGGGCGGCCGTGGCCGTGGCCCTGGGTGCCCACGGTGCCGCCGTGGTGGTCAACTACATCCACGACGAAGACGGCGCCAACGCCGTGGTCAAGGAGATAACCGATGCCGGCGGCACGGCCTTCGCCATTCAGGCCGATGTCAGCGACGAGGCCGATTTGCAGGACATGTTCCGGCAGGCCATCGAGCGCTTTGGCACGCTGCACATCGTGGTGGCCAACTCGGGTATTCAGGTCGATGCGCCCTTCCTCGAAATGACCCTAGAGCAGTGGCAGAAGGTGATTAACGTGAACCTGACCGGCCAGTTCCTAACCCTGCGCGAGGCCGCCCGCGAGTTTGTGCGCCGCGGCCCGCAGCCCGAGGTGAGCAAGGCCACTGGGAAAATCATTTGCATGAGCAGCGTGCACGAAGTCATTCCGTGGGCCGGCCATGTCAACTACGCGGCCACCAAGGGCGGCATCCTGCAGCTCATGAAAAGCACCGCCCAGGAGCTGGCGCCGCACAAAATCCGCATCAATAGCATCGGGCCGGGCGCCATCAAAACGCCCATCAACCACGACGCCTGGAGCACGCCCGAAGCCGAAGCCAAGCTGCTCGAGCTCATCCCGTACAAGCGCGTGGGCGTGCCCGAAGACATCGGCAACCTCGCCGCATGGCTCGTGTCGGACGAAGCCGACTACATCACTGGCCAAACCATCTTCATGGACGGCGGCATGACGCTGTACCCCGGCTTTGAGGCTGGGGGTTAGGAGAGGAGCTGGTATTTTATCGTTCGTCATGCTTTGCTGCGCTCTGCATGACTTATATATCTTAATTCTCTCCGACCTTGAACCCTGAACACCAACGCCTAGCTGATGCCGACCAAAAGTCGTGGTACCGCTTTGGCCCCTACCTCTCCGAGCGGCAGTGGGGCACCGTGCGCGAAGACTACTCGGCTGGCGGCGATGCCTGGAACTACTCCACCTTCGACCAGGCCCGCAGCCGCGCCTACCGCTGGGGCGAGGAGGGCCTAGGGGGCTTTTGCGACGACCGCCAGTTGCTGTGCCTGGGCGTGGCCTTGTGGAACGGCCAGGATGCGATTCTCAAAGAGCAGCTGTTCGGGCTGAGCGGCGCGCAGGGCAACCACGGCGAGGACGTGAAGGAAGTGTACTATTTTCTGGATGCCACGCCCACGCACTCCTACCAGAAAATGCTCTACAAGTACCCGCAGGGCGCTTTTCCGTACGAGCAGCTGGTGCAGGAAAACGCCCGCCGCACGCGCAAAGACCCCGAGTTTGAGCTGCTCGACACCGGTATTTTTGCCGATAACCGGTACTTCGACGTGTTCATCGAATACGCCAAGGCCGACGCGGAGGACGTGCTGATTCAACTGACCGTGGTGAACCACGGGCCCGATGAGGCGACCCTGCACCTGCTGCCGCAGCTGTGGTTTCGCAACACCTGGGCTTGGGGCTACGAAGGCGAAAAGCCGACCCTAGGCGCCCCGCCCGAAGGCCCCGTGCGGGTGGCGCACCCTGACCTTGGCGAGCTGGCCTGGTACGCCGACGAGCAGCCCGAGCTACTGTTCTGCGACAACGAGAGCAACGACGAGCGGCTGTACGGCCGCTCGTCGCCGGGCGAGTTTTTCAAGGATGGCATTCATAACTACGTAGTTAATAAGCAGCACGACGCTGTGAACCCGGCGCGCACCGGCACCAAAGCGGCCGCGCACTATCCGCTGGTGCTGGCGGCCGGCGCCACGCGGCGGGTGCGCCTGCGCCTGGGGCCGCCCGGCCAGGCCGAGCCCTTCGCGGAGTTTGACGCCGTGCTAGCGCAGCGCCAGCAGGAGGCTGACGAGTTCTACGCCGAGATTCAGCACAACATTGCCGATGAGGACGCCCGCAACGTGCAGCGCCAGGCGCTAGCTGGCATGCTGTGGAGCAAGCAGTTCTACAACTACAACGTGCCGCGCTGGCTGGTGGGCGACCCCGACCAGCCCGCCCCACCGCCCGAGCGCCTGGAGGGCCGCAACGCCGACTGGAAAAGCTTCGACGCCAACGACATTATCTCGATGCCCGACACCTGGGAGTACCCCTGGTTCGCGGCCTGGGACTTGGCATTTCACGCCATTCCGCTGGCGCAGGTTGACCCCGAGTTTGCCAAAAACCAGCTGCGGCTGCTCACCCGCGACTGGTACATGCACCCCAACGGCCAGCTGCCCGCCTACGAGTGGCGCTTCGACGACGTGAACCCGCCGGTGCACGCTTGGGCTGCATTTCGGGTGTACAAGATGGAGCAAAAGCACCGCGCCGATGGCGGCGATGCGGCGTTTTTGCAAATCATGTTTCACCGCCTGCTGCTGAATTTTACGTGGTGGGTGAACCGCAAGGACCGCGATGGGCGCAATATTTTTGAGGGTGGGTTTCTGGGCCTCGATAACATCGGGGTCTTCGACCGCTCGGCGCCGCTGCCGGTGGGCGGCTACCTCGAGCAGGCCGATGGTACGGCCTGGGTGGCCATGTTTGCCCTGAACATGATGCGCATCGCGCTGGAGCTGAGCAAGTCCAACCCCGTGTACCAGGACATGGCGAGCAAGTTCTTCGAGCATTTTCTGTACATCGCAGAGGCCATGACCAACGTGGGCGAGACCAACCTCGACCTCTGGGACAACGCCGACGAGTTTTACTACGACGCCCTCAACACGCCCGAGGGCGGCCACGAGTTGCTGAAAGTACGCACGATAGTGGGCCTGATTCCGATGTTCGCGGTGGAGGTGCTCGACGAGGACTTGCTGAAAGCCGCGCCCGAATTCGTGGCCCGCATGACCTGGCTGCTCGCCAACCGCCCTAGGTTGGCCGAGTTGGTCTCGCACTGGCAAGAGCCCGGCCAAGCCGCCACCCGGCTGCTGAGCCTGCTCCGCGGCCACCGCCTCAAGCGCCTGCTTTACCGAATGTTAGACACGGCCGAGTTCTTGTCGGACTACGGCGTGCGCAGCCTCTCGCGGGTGTACCTGGATAAGCCCTACGTGTTCCGCGATACCGACATCACGGTGGGCTACCAGCCGGCTGAGTCGAGCACCGACCTGTTTGGGGGCAACAGCAACTGGCGCGGCCCCATCTGGCTGCCCATCAACTTCCTGATAATCGAGTCGCTGCAACGCTTTCACCACTACTACGGCGACGACTTTAAGGTAGAATACCCGACCCACTCGGGCCAGCTCGTGACATTGCTAGAGGTGGCCGATGCCCTCACTGACCGCCTCACCAAGCTGTTCTTGCGCGACCCCAACACCGGCCGCCGCGCCTGCTTCGGCGATAATGAGGTGTTGCAGCACGACCCTAATTTCAAGGATAACCTCTTCTTCCACGAGTATTTTAACGGCGACAACGGCCACGGCCTCGGCGCCAGCCACCAAACCGGCTGGACCGGCCTCATTGCCAAGCTCCTGCAACCTAGGGGCCACCGGTGATTATGGGTAATGAGCGTAATGGGTAATTGGAGTAATTCTATCGCCCACTACACTTATTACTCCAATTACCTATCACTCCAATTACCCATCATACTCATGCCCGTTCCTGCTCCTTGGCTCGATGCCACCACCCCCATCCGCGACAACATGGTGCACTGGCCCGACAACCTGGGCGTGACCGTGCGCCGCACCCTCAGCCAGGACCGGGGCGACGCGGCCAACGTGACCGAGCTGCACCTAAGCGGCCACACCGGCACCCACGTCGATGCGCCGTTGCACTTCAGCAGCGATGGCGGCGACATCACAACCCTTGACCTGGAGCGCCTCATGGGCCCGGCTACGGTGGTTGCCATCCACGACCCCAAAAGCATCAGCCTGGCCGAAGTGCAGCAGCTCGCTATCAAGCCCGGCGCGCGGCTGCTCTTCAAAACCCGCATCTCGGACGACGAGTGGAGCACCGCGCCCTTCCAGCCCGACTTCGTGGCCCTTGATGGCGACGCCGCCGCCTACCTGCGCGATGCGGGTGTGGTGTGCGTGGGCGTCGATTACCTGTCGGTGGGCAAGGCCGACGCCCACCACGCGCTGCTCGATGCGGGCATCTGCGTGATTGAAGGCTTGGCCTTGCAGCACATTGCGCCCGGCGAGTACGACATGCTGTGCCTGCCACTGCTGATTGTAGGGGCCGATGGGGCGCCCGCCCGCGTGCTGCTGCGCCCGCTGTAAGTAGCTGGCCAGCTGAATACTCCTTGCGGCGGGGTAGCCCTTTTCTAAGCCCTGCCGTAAGGAGCTAAAAGCCCCGCGGCCTGAACAAACTGGCGGCTAGGGCCTTGTTCTGTTTACATGAAGCAAGCAAACATCATCGTCATGGGCGTGTCGGGCAGCGGCAAGACCACCATTGGCGAGCTGCTGGCCCAGGAGCTGGGCCGGCCTTTTTACGACGGCGACGACTTTCACCCGGCCGCCAACGTGGCCAAGATGGCCGCCGGCCACCCCCTCACCGACGAGGACCGCGCTGGCTGGCTGGCCACCCTCGCCACCCACCTAGGTGAGTGGGAAGCTGCGGGTGGCGCCGTGTTGGCGTGCTCGGCCCTGAAAGAAGTCTACCGCCAAACCCTGCAAGCCGGCGAGCAATTACCCCTGACCTGGGTGTTCTTGGATGGCAGCCGTGAGCTGCTGGAAGCGCGCCTGGAAGGGCGCCACGACCACTATATGAAAGCCTCGATGCTCGACTCGCAGCTGACGACGCTCGAAAAACCGACCTATGGCATCCGCATCGAGCTGACTAACAGCGAGACGCCCGCCCAGGTGGTGGCCCGCGTAGTGGCAGAATTATCAGTTAGCGCCACCTAGGGCGGTTTCATAGTCAGTGCACGGGTGGGTGTAGAGGCGCGTCTCTGCGTCTCACGTCAGGCGAGCCCAGCAATGACGAGACGCAGGGATGCGTCTCTACACCCACCTGCATATCGTTCCTGAAACTGCCCCAGGGCGCCGCGAGCAGCTAGCCAGCGCCCTGCCGCCCGCTTGCCTGGGGCCAGTGCCTACGCCTCGCGTACCTTGGGCCTCAACTAGCAGTTTGTGCTGTTAATGAGGAATGTATGAAGGTATTTATACGTCTAAAGGCCCAGATAAAACGGGTGGGCGGGCCGGCGCTGCTGGCGGGCTATTTGAGCGCGGCCACCTGCCGGGGGCAGGGTCTGGGCGGCCAGCTGGCTAGTGGTGGCCGCCGGCCGCCGCGCTTCAGCCCCAGCGTGAGCATCGACAACCGCAACTCGTTTGTGCAGGCGTCGGCGGTGCGCATTATCGGGGTCAACGTGGGGGTGATGCCGCGCGGCAAGCCCTACCGCCTGGGTTTGGGCGCCTACACGCTGCGCCGCAGCTACGCCGACCTGTACACCTACGCGGGCCGGGGCAAAAACCGCAAGCTCAAGGACACCCTCACGCCGGCCCTGAGCCTGACGTACTTCACGCCCAATTTTGCCTACACCTTCCTCAACCGCCGGTTTATCGAGCTGAGCGTGCCCGTGGATATTGGCCTGGGCCGCAGCCACTACACCGTCACCGACGAGAAGGGCAAGGTGACCACCGACAGCCGCGGGCTGTTTATTCCGGCCGAGGTGGGGGTAGGGGTGCTGCTCAAACCCACGCGGTGGGTGGGCATCAGCGGGGCGGCCGGCTACCGGCTGTCGCTCAAGGAGATTGATTACCAGGAGGACTTCAACGGCTGGTACTACAGCTACCGCCTCAACCTGTTTGTGGGCGCCATCTGGCACGATTGGCGAGCCCATCGGCAGCGGGTGCGGGCCCGGCGCGCGGCCGGCGCCGCCCCGGTGGCCGCGCCTGGCAAAGCAGAAAATCCGTAGAGCTTAGGCTAAAAAGCGGCACCGTATTGGCCAGGACCGGTTTTTGGATTGACCTTTGCGCCCGTCACCTAGGCTCTGTGTATGCAAAAGAATGGTTGGTTACTGGCGTTGTTTCTGTTGCTGAGTGGGGTGGCCCACGCGCAAGCCCCGCTGCTGCGCAGTCTCTCGCTCACCCTCGACACCACCCAGTACCGGCTGGGCGAGCAGATGATACCGGTGGCCGGCGAAGAGCGGCTCTACTTCTACTACCACCAGGACGACCAGGCCGCCGAGCTGCGCCTGACCCCCACCCAGCCCGGCCGCCCGCCGCGCCTGCTGCCCTCGGCCGATTACGTATTGCAAGACACCTTAGTGGCCGATGGTAAGGGGGAATACCGCGGCACGCTGCGCTTCCGCAACCTCACGGGCGCGCCCTTCGTGCGGCTCACGTTTGTGCAGGCCGGGGCGTCGCTGCGGGCGGCGGCCGATTCGGCGGGCCGGCCCAATCTGCGCGCTACCATGCGCCAGCAGGTGGTGAGCCTGCTGCCCCTCACGCGCACCACGCTCGACGCGCGGGTGCTGGACAATGAGCTGTTTATCGGCGAGGAGCGGGTTATTGAAGTCAATACCAACAACATCGCCAACGTGCGGGTCAGCAACGAGTGGACCAAGGGCCAGGACATCGACTACCGCCTGGCCCGCGAGCAGGGCGGCCTGCGCCTGCACGTGGTGCCCAATGCCCTAGGGGTGCACACGCTGACGCTCAAGACTTTGGCCGAGCGGCCCTACCTCGATGCTGCCGGCCACCTCAGCTACCAGCTGCCGCCCCTGCGCCTCGACTTTGCGGTGAAGGCCAGCCGCCTGCGCTTCCTCACCGCCGAGCGCAAAGACGTGAACTACGACGAGGAGGGCCGCACCCGCGGTATCGAGTTTGTGCTCGACGATGGGCACTCCTTCGAGCTGCGCCGCACCTACCGCCTCGAGGCGCAGCAGGAGGCCGGCGGCGCGCTCGTGGCCGAGCTTTATACCCGCAGCTACCTTTCCAACGACCGGGTGCTGTGCCAGCTGCGCGTGTACAACACCCACCGCCAAGCCGACGGCTACCTCTACATCAAGGACGGCGACCTGGCCAAGTTCATTACCAACTTCGACATCACGCCTAGGCCGCGCATTGCGGCCGTGAGCGTGCTGCACCGGGGCGGCGACTGGAGCCCGAACACCACCATTAACCCCGGCGAAACCGTGGACGTGCGCCTCGAGGGCGAGTCGCTGCTGAAGGGCCGTTACCACTTCGACGGCGGCACCATCATCCCGTCTGACTCCTCCACGCGCTCCGAAAAAGCGCTCATTTACCGCGTGCAGGTGCCCCTGAGCAGCGTGCGCCGCCGCATCACGGTGTTTGATGGCAGCACCGCCACCAGCTTCGGGCTGAGTGTGAAGGAGGCCCAGCGACCCCACCCGCTCAACTTCGTGCAGGTGAACTACGGCGACGGGCCGCACCCCGTGACTCAGCTTAATGGGCCGGTGCTCTACGACAAAACTATCCCGGACTTGGTTTTCAGTTTCAACGCCAACGCCATCGACGAAGCGGGTAACCTCTACGGCCGCCAGTACCTCACGCTGGACATTAGGACGGTGGACGACAAGGGCAACCTCATCGACCAGCGCACCGTGGACCAGCTCGTGGTCTGCCCCGGCGAGTCGTCGCCCCGCTACGCCTACTACCAGGGCAGCGATTGCCAGGTCGGTAATTTTAGCCTCAACAGCATCCTAGGGCGCAAAACCTACGACCTCGACGCCTGGTACCGCATCATTATCACCGTGCGCAACGATGCCCGCCAGTACAGCACCAAGGGCTACTCGCAGCAGGTAGAGCTGGTGCTGCGCCGCCACGTCAACTTCGATATCAGCGTGAGCTTTCCGGCCGGCCTGCTCACCAAATACGCCGGCGAATCGACATACAACAGCTTCGGCGGCATCAGCCTGGCCACGCTGGCGCAGCTCAGTTTCTACGCTCCCGACCGCATCAACCGGCTGCGGCCCTACCGCATCGGCGCCGGTTTCGTGGCCCTCAACGCCTTCAACCTCACTAACAATAGCGACGTGCAGCGTGACCTAGGCATCGTGATTCTGGGCTCGGTAGTGCCGGTGCGCACCGGGGCGCGGCTCACATTTCCGCTCTACATAGGGGGCGGCTACCTGCTCACCAAGGGCCAGCCGTTCTTGCTGTTTGGGCCGGGGATTGGGGTCACGCTGTAAGAGGGAGAAGCGAAGCACACGCGAAAGCCAGCGCGAAAAAAGGAGGTAAGCGGGACATCTTTGTCCTGCTGGTGGGCCTCGACCAGGTATTCTGCACCACCTCGGCCCCGTTTTATGCCCGGCTGGCGGAGCTGATGAAAAATAAAGAAACGAAAGCTTATTTGCAGCGCCAGGCCGGGGTGTATGAGGCCCAAAACCAGCGCTATGAAAAGCTGGGGCAAGACGATTACGTGATGACTACCCAGCCCCAAAGCGCCGTGGATAGCCTGCTGCTTCTCACTAAACCAGAAAGCCCCGCGGCTCAGCAGATGGCGCTCGACTACGCCGCTAGCTACGCCAGCTACAAAACCCAGGCGCACCAAACCCGCGTGAACCTGATGAAGCAAAACCTGCTAGCAGCGTTGCAGGCCTACCAGACGCCCACTGGCCTGGCGGCCCCCAAAATGCTGTTTAAGTTCGGTTCTAACCACCTGGCACGGGGCCTGAGCCAGAGCGTAAAAGGTGAGTTCTATAACGTGGGCAACTTGGTGCAAAACCTGGCCGATGCCGCCGGGCAACGTTCGCTGCACCTCTACATCATCGGTAAGCAGGGCCAACAGGCTGAGTCCGATAACCCCAACTTTCCAGCCCGGCGCGTCGGCACGTATGCTGTCGAAAATGCGGGCCTGCGGGCCTTCGTGGACCAAGCCACTGGCCCCGAGTGGGTGGTTATCGACCTGCGACCCGCCCGCCGAGCCATTACCACGGCAAGCTGCTGCTGGCCAACCAATTTTTACAGCGTAGCCTCCTAGGATACGATTACCTCATCGTCATTCCCGAAACCACCGCTAGCTGCGCCATATAAGCGAGTAGGGGGAAAGAGCCCACCAGCGCGAGCCCTTTCCCCCTACAAAAAAGCCCCGAGCGGTGCTGCTTAGCCGATTACTTCTTAGGGCCCTTGCCCGTCGTTACCGACGGGGCCACCTGCACCTTGCCCTTGGGCTCGGGCGTGGTGTTGTGGCCCTGGCCGCCTGAGGCAACCACTTGGTTGGGAGCGGCTTTCTTCGGGCCTTTGCTGTTGCTGCCCGAGCGCGTGCCGCTGGTACCGGGCGCAGGCTTGTAGTTGGGCGCCGCCGTAACGGGGTTGCTATTGGTGGCGCTGCTGCTGGTGTTCACGCTATTACCGCTGCTGACGTTGTTGTTGCCGTTGGCGCTGGAACTGGTGCCGCCAGTGTGGGCGCCGGCCGTGCGGCCGCCCTGGGCCGCGGCGGTGCCAATGGTAGCCGCCAGGGCGACTACGAGGGTGAGAGCCTTATTCATAGCTAGGAGAGAGAAACAGGGAAAAGGAAGGGGGCTAGCCAGCACGGCCGGCGAGTAATAGCTTTACGGCGAACCACTAAGCTGCGTTCGACCCTATATAGTGGGCCCGGCATTTAGCGCAGCCGCCAGCCCATCAGGGCGCCCCCGTAATAGTTGCGGGCCGCCGCGGGCTGAAAGTAGCGCCCGCCAAAGGCATTCAGGTCGTTGCCCAGGCTATAGCGGCGGTCGGTGGCATTGTCGACGCCCGCGTACAGGTCGAGCTCCAGCTGGCTGAAAATAGTGCGCCGCCACCCGGCCCGCGCCCCCAAAATCCAGTAGCTCGCCGCGTAGTCGGTGTTGGCATCGTTGAGCGGAATCATGGCTTGGTGGCTGAGCGTGGGGCTGGCATAAAACCCTAGGTCCTGGCTGAAGTCGAGGCCTGCGCTCAGCGTGTGCGGCGCGGTGCCCGTGAGGCGGTTGCCGCTAAAGCTCTGGCCGGTGGCCGATTCGTAGGTGCCGAAGCGGAAGCGATTGTAGGCGTAGCTGCCCCACAGGCGCAGGCCGGCCGCCGGGCTCAGGGCGTCGGCCGGGGCGGCGGGCCGCCACAGCCAGCCGCTGGCGGCCACCTCGGCGCCGCGCTGGCGGGTATCGCCCGAGTTGGCGTAGAGCTGGAAGCCCTGCGCATCGGTGCGCGACACGATGGTGTTGCGCAGCTCCAAATCGAAGAGCGCCACGTCGAAAATCAGGCGGCCGCCCAGCAGCGTGCCGCGGCTGCCCAGTTCGTAGCTGGTGCCGCGCTCGGCTTGCAGGTCGCGGTTGATGCTGCCATCGGAGGGCCGAAACTCGGCCTCGCTGGGCGGCGAGTAGCCGGTGCTCACGCTGGCGTAGGCCGAGATGTTGGGCGTCAGCTCCTTCAAGAGTGCTAGGCGCGGCGATACTTCGGGCCGGAAAGTCTGCTCCACCACGTAGCCCGTGGGGTTGGTGGCGGCGCTGCTCACGCGGGCCAGCTGGTAGCGCAGGCGGTTGTAACTGGCGCCCGCCGTCAGCAAAAAGCCCGCCGGCAGCTCGTAGTCGGCCTGGGCAAACACGAAGCCCGTGCGGGTCGTAATCTCGTCGTCGTAGCGCAGCGTGGTAGGGTTGCCGCCCACGTTGAGGTAGCTGCGCGAGTCGGTGAACGAAGCCTGAAACTCGCCGCCGCCCTGCACGCGCAGCACCCGGCCCCCTAGGGTGCCCCGGTAGTTGAGGGTAGCGCGGCCACCGCCGCCCAGGGCCGCATCGCGCTGCCAGTCAACGAGGTAAGGCGTAGCCACCCGGCTGGTGCGGCCGTACACGGTAGCTGTGGTGCGCCACCGCTCCGAAAAGCGGTACTCGTGCGTGAGACCTAGGAGGCCGGTTTGCGAGGTGTAGCTGCCCTGCTGGGCCACGGTGCCGGGCGCGGTGGCCGTGCCTGGCCGCGCCTGGCGCGGGTTGGCCTCGAACTGGGCCCGCGTGAGGCCGCCCGGCAGCTGGTAGTAGAGGTCGGTGTAGAGCGCGTGCACCGAAAACGTCTGCTTGTCGGAGGCGCTCAGTTGCCCATCTACCGCGAATACGTCGCGGCGCATGGCGCTCTGCTGGCGGTAGCCGCCCAGCTGCTGGTGCGCGTACTGCGCCCGCCAGTAGTCGGTGCCCTGGCCACCGGCTTCGGCCGTGGCCGTGAAGCGGCGCAGGCCGAACGAGCCTACCGAGTAGCCTACCTGGGCCCGGCTCTGGCCAGCCGCGGGGCGGCGGTTCTCGAGGCGCACCACGCCGCCCGTGCCCGCGCCGTACACGCTGCCCGCCGGCCCCTTCAGCACCTCAATGCGCCCGAGCTGGGCGGGGTCCAGGATGTTGAGCGGCGTGGTGCCATTGGCCTCCGTGAAGGGAATATCGAAGTAGTAGAGCTTCACATTGCGCACCCCGAAGGGCGAGCGCAGCGTGCTGCCCCGCACGCTGATGCGGTAGCTGGCTGTGGCCCGCTCCTCGAGCCGCACGCCGGGCAGCGTGTTCACGGCCGAGGCCAGCGAGGTTTCGTTAAACCGCTGAATAATAGTCTGGTCAATGACGCCCACGCCGGCCGCCGTGCGCCGCAGCGGCAGCCGCTGCCCGTAGCCCACTACTGTGGCCGAGGGCAAGGCTTGGGCATTAGTAGTGTCAGAAGAAATGGGCGAGGCGCCCGGCGCCTGGGCTGCCAGTCGCAGACTTGGCAAGCTCAGGAGGGCCGCCAACAGGTAGCGATGCAGCATAAAAGCGAAAATGAAGTTGCTGCCCAAACGGCTAGGACCGGGTAGAGGTTTGGGTGCAGCTTATTACTGGGGGGTAGGGTGGCGCCGCTGGCCAGGGCGAAAAGTCTTTTCAGAATTGCCACAGAAACAGCTGATAGTTTTGCTCAGCTGTTTTGTTGTTGCTATGCGTTTTGTTGAGAAAATAACTGGTTTACTACTTGTTACCGTGCTGGCGGCGGGGCCGGTAGTGGCCCAGGCGCAAACCGGCGCCGTGCGCGGCACGCTGCTGGATGCGGCCACCAGCCAGCCGGTGCCCTTTGCCTCGGTGCTGCTGCTGCGCCTGCCCGATTCTACCGCCGTGGCCGACGCCCAAACCACCGAAGCCGGCGCTTTTGCCCTCGAAAACCTGAAACTGGGTACCTATGTGCTGCACGCCAATGTGCTGGGCTACCGCGTTGGGCGCCGGGTGCTTACGCTTAGCGGGGCGGCGCCAGTAGCGCAGCTCGGCACGCTGCGCCTGCGGGCTGCGGCCACCCAGCTCGCCGATGTCGTGGTGCAAGGCGAGCGCCCCACCGTGGCCGCCGACCTCGACAAGCGCGTGGTGAACGTCTCGAAGGACCTTACCGCCGTGGGCGGCACGGCCACCGACGTGCTCCAAAACGTGCCCTCCGTGGCCGTAGACCAAAACGGCGCCGTGACGCTGCGTGGGGCCAGCGGCGTCACCATCTTCATTGATGGCAAGCCCAGCGGCGCGGCGGGTGGCGGCAACGGCACGTCGCTCGACCAGATTCCGGCCAGTAGCATCGACCGCATCGAGGTAATTACCAACCCCTCGGCCCGCTACGATGCAGCCGGTGCGGGCGGCATCATCAACATTATTCTGAAGAAAAACCAGCGCGACGGCCTCAATGGCGTGGCCGCCGCCGGCCTAGGTACGCGCAACAAATACAATACCTCGCTCACGCTCAACTACCGTAAGGGCAAGCTGAACGCGTTTGGCTCGTACGACTTTCGGCGCGACCAGCGCTACACCAGGGGCAGCCTCGACCAAACGACCGTGGCCCCGGTGCTCGACCCCAGCACCGGCCAGCTTACCACCACGCCGCACACACTTTTCCTGCACCAAGACCGCAACGGCATGACGTACAACACGTCGCACGCCGTGCGCCTAGGTCTCGAATACAGCTTGCCCGCCGACCAAACCATTACGCTGGCCGTGCAGCCGCGCTTCAACCAGAGCTCGGCGGCCGATGAGCTGCTCTCGCGCCAGAACGACCTGACGCTCAATCAGCCGGTGTACGTGGGCACCAGCAACCGCCAAAACGCCACCACGGGCCACAACAACTCGGCCGATATCACGCTCGACTACCGCCGCATTTGGGCGGCCCGGCCCGGCCGCGAGCTGACGGCGGGCGCCGTATACACGCCGCTACGCAGCGCGAGCGCCATTGCTACCAATCTGTACTATTTGGGCGATGGGGCGCTGGCTACGCAGCAGCAAAACTTCAGCACTCGCCTCGACCAAGGCGCGGCGCAAGTCGATTTTACAGAGCCAGTCGGTGAGAAAGGGCGCTTAGAAGCTGGCGCCAAAAGCACTTGGGGGCGCACCAATAGCAGCTACGACTTTGCTAGTACTCGGCCGGTCTTGTACCAACAGTCTATATTTTTATACCAACAGTATATCCAGGCAGTCTATGCCAGCTTTGGCGGCGAGCGCGGCAAGCTGCACTACCAAGGCGGCCTGCGCGCCGAGCAGACCAACACCCACGGCCAGCAAGTTACTACCAGCGACGATTTTAGCCGCAGCTACCTCAATTTATTTCCGAGCGCTACCTTGGCCTACGAGCTGCCCCACGACCAGCGCGTGCAGCTCAGCTACTCGCGCCGGGTGCAGCGCCCCGACCAAGGCGAGCTCAACCCGTTCACCGACCGCTCCGACCCGCTCAATTTCAACACTGGCAATCCGCAACTGCTGCCCGAGTATATCGACCTGGAAGAGCTGGGCTATCAAAAATCGTTTGAGAACAAGGCTTCGGTAAGCGCCACCGGTTTCTACAGCGTCGAGAGCCAGACTATCAAGCCATTCCGCCAGATTGTGACCGACCCGCTCACGGGCACCCAGGTCACGAGCACTACCCGCATCAACCTAGGCGATGAAATAAACTACGGCCTGGAACTGGTGGGCTCTTTTCCGCTGGCTTCGTTTTGGAAGGTCAATGGGACGGCTTCGGCCTTTCGGCGCGTCATCCAGGGCACTGTGGCTAGTAGCGATATCACGAACAGCAACTTCGCGTACACCAGCCGCCTCAACACGACCATTACGCCCGTCAAGAAGCTCGATTTGCAGGTGTCGCTCAACTACCGCTCGCCCATCGTAACGGCCCAGGGCCGCCGCCAAACGTCGTTCAACGTCGATGCCGCTGCCAAGTACACTTGCCTACCCCAGGACCGGGGCAGCATCACGCTACGCGTGTCGGACGTGTTCAACACGCTGCGCTTCAACTTCAACGCTTACGGCAATGGCCTCGAATCGGTGAGCTACAACAAGCGCGAGTCGCGGATAGGCTTTCTCAGCTTCAGCTACCGCTTCGGCCGCGATGGCGAGGCTGCCAAACTCCGCCGCAAAGAGGAGAAAGAGGACGGTGGCGGCGGGTTTGAGCAATAATAGCTTTAGCTCGGCGGTTCATGCAAGCTACAGTCGGGCAAGCTTTCCTTTAGGGCTCCTAGGTGCTTAATGCCTTGTCCCTGATGAATGTACTTGTCTTACTGCCCTTGCTGAGTGCTTCGGGACCAGCGGCGATGGTGCTACCCCAGCCAGCCCGCGACACTACTTTCTACGACGGCAGCTGGCGGCACGTAGCGCGCCTCAACGCTGTGTACTACGGCTTGGTAACCCCGCTCGACTCGGGCCGCTGCCGCATTCAGGATTACTACATCACCGGCGAGCGGCAGCTGGAAGCCCTAGGGTGGCCCGGCCCACCCGTGGTGAAGGATGGGCCCGCGACGTACTACTTCCGCTCGAGCGCCCAGCGCACCACGGGGCGGTTTGCCAACGGCAAGCGCGAGGGTGTGTGGCAGTATTGGAACGAGGACGGCACCCTGCGCCAAAAGGTGATGTGGCACGCCGGCCACACCGTAGTCGTCTTCACAAAGGAGGCAGATGCCGACAGCCACGTGCCGCAGATTGTGGAGCAAATGCCCAAATTTCCGGATAAGAAGGGAGTGGTGCAGTACCTAGCCAGCACCATTCGCCGCCCCGCGGGCGCGCCACCCATTCAGGGCGACGGCAAGGTGCTGGTACAATTTATAGTGGGCCCGCAGGGCAATATCACGAGTACCAGCATTATCAAGGGCATTGACCCGACCTATGATGCCGAAGTACTGCGCGCTGTAGCGGCGCTACCCCGCTGGCAGCCCGGCTTGCTCAATGGCGAGCCCACCGCGGTGCGGTTTATCGTGCCGGTAGTGTTTCGTTAGTCAGCTGCGGGGCAGGCTGGGGTAGGACCTAGGGCTGCTGCCCAGCGCCCGGCAAGGCCAGCTAAGCATTGATAGAATGGGAGACGTGGGCGCTAGTAAGAAGCCGGGAAGCTTACTTAAGAAAGCTAAAATCGTCGCTATTAATACCGGCGGGTGGTCCAGTGCACGAGTTGGCCCCGGAAGGGGAGAAGCTTATCAGCAAAATAAGCAAGCAGCGCCTCAGTTGTCGGGAAGCCGTCGGCTTGGGCTAGCGTCAGCAACTCAGCCGCTGGAAGCAGGCGGTCATCTACGCGTAATTCGGTGGCGGTTAGCTCAACGTCCTGCACCAACTGCACCGGCTGAGGCTCCCAAAACTCGCGCTGGTTGGGCTGCCCGGCATGCACGCAGAAGTGCGCTACCTCACCCGCTTGCCAGCGCTGGCCCACCCGAATGGTGTGGATTTTGGTGCCCGCGACGATGGCCGGCGCAAACGCCTCATCGAATCCTAAAATCACGCTTCGGCCGGAATGTGCACCGTCCCCGCCCGCTCGCGCAGCGGCCGCCCCTGCCGCCCGCTGTGCTGCGCCTGAATCTCGGCCACGATGGCGAGGGCGATTTCCTCCGGCGTTTCGCTGCCTAGGTCGAGACCGATGGGGCTGTGCAGGCGTGCGCGCAGCTGCTCCACCAATTCCGCCGGCGCGGTGTCAAGCTCATCGAGCAGGCGTTGCGCCTTAAGGCGCGGGCCAAGCAGGCCGATGTAGGGCGCGGGCGAATCTAGCAGCGTTTGCAGCGCGGCTAGGTCGTAGGCGTAGTTGTGGCTGAGCAGCACGTGGTAGGCCAGCGGGTCGGGCGTGGCGGTTTCCAACTCGCGCACCGGCACGATGCGGACCTCGGCCGCTTCGGGAAAGCGGGCGGCGGTAGCCAGGTTGGGCCGGCCATCGACCACCGTGATGTGCCAACCCAGCGAGCCGGCGAGGTGCACCAGTGGCTGAGCGTCGTTGCCGGCGCCGTATACCACCAGGCGCAGCGGCGGCAGCAGCACTTCGAGCGAGGCGCGCACCGGGCCAGCATCGGTTTCGATGGTAAGAATCTGCGGTTTCCGCTGCGCTAGGGTGGCGCGGGCGGCCTCGGCCAGCGGGGCGGCCAGCAGCGGCGTACCGCGCACCACCCCGGCTTCGGAGAGCAGCACGCGCTGGCCCACGGCGGCTTTCAGGCCGCTGGCATCGGTTTCAAAAACGGTGGCCAGCACGGCCGGCGTGGGGTGCTGCGCAAAGCCGCGCAGAATTTCCAGCGGGTTGTCGGGGTTCTGAAAATCGAGCGGCTCTAGCAAAATGCGGACTACGCCCTGACAGCCGGGGCCGAGGCCGTGGCGCGGGTCGTCTTCGTCGCGGGTGTCATAAGTCACAAGGGCCGGCTCGCCCTGGAAGATGGCGCGCCGCGCCCGTTGTCGGGCATCGCCTTCGAGGCAGCCGCCGCTGATGGCGCCGGTCAACTCGCCGTCCTCAGTGACGAGCATGCGGGCGCCGGGGCGGCGGTAGGCCGAGCCTAGCACCTCGACTACGGTGGCCAGGGCGCAGGGGCGGCTCGCGGCGCGGCGCTGGTCGTAGGCGAGAAACAGGCGTTGGAGTTCAGTCATTAGATGGAAAAGCGTAGCCTACCTAATACGCTCAGGGGCGCAGGGCGGTTGTTAAGTAACCACCAGCTACGGGCCGGTGTTGCGCGAACTTTGTAGTCCGCGTTTGGGCAGGCGGAAACGCAGACTATAAAGTCCGCGCAACAAAAAGGCCCGCAGCAACGCTGCGGGCCTTCCCGAACACAATTTTAGCAGCGAATTACTTCAGCGCCTTCTTCAACTCAGCCGCCGCCTGGAGCAGGGCCGAGCGGGTGCCGCTCACCTCGCTGATGGCGTTGAGCAGGCCCCAGTCGTGAATCATGCCGTTGTAGCGCACCGAGGTTACGCGTACGCCGGCTTCTTCGAGCTTGCGGGCGTAGGCTTCGCCTTCGTCGCGCAGCACGTCGTTTTCAGCGGTTTGCACAAAGGCGGCGGGCAGGCCGGCCAGCTGCTGGCTCGTGGCTTGCAGGGGCGAGGCGTGAATGTCCTTGCGCTCCTGGGGATTGGTGGTGTAGTTGTCCCAAAACCACTTCATCATGTTCTTGGTGAGGAAGCGGCCGGTGGCAAACTCGTTGTAGGAAGGCGTCTCGAACGTGGCGTCCGTAACGGGCCAAAACAGCACTTGCAGGCGCAGCTTGGGGCCTTGCTTTTCCTTGGCCATCAGGGCTACTACGGTGGCCATGTTGCCGCCCACGCTGTTGCCGGCCACGGCCAGGCGCTGGCCATCGACGCCGATTTCGGTGCCGTGCTCAGCCACCCATTTGGTAGCGGCGTAGGCCTGGTTAATGGCCACCGGGTAGTGGGCCTCCGGTGAGGGCGTGTAGTTGACGAACACGGCCGCCGCGCCCGACTCTACCACCAGGTCGCGCACCATGCGCTGGTGGGTGGGGTAGTCGCCCAGCACCCAGCCGCCGCCGTGGAAGAACATAAACACGGGTAGCGCGCCGGTGGCGGCGGTCGGCTTCACGATGGTGATTTTCACCGTCTGGCCGTCCTGGGTGATGGTTTTTTCACTCACCTTCACGCCCGACATATCCACTTTTACCGAGGCCTGCGCCCCGGTCAGCACCGCCCGCGCATCCTTGGGGGCGAGCTGTTCCATGGGCTTGCCACCGCTGGCGTTCAGGCCTTTGAGGAAGGTGCGAACCGGCGGCGAGATGCGCGGGTCCTGGGCGGGGTCTACGGCCTGGGCCGAGGCGGTGAGCGAGAACAGGAGGGCGGCTGTGGCGGCCGCGCCCTGCCACAAAGACAAGGATTTCATGGGGAAGCGAAACAGAATGGTCAAGTACTACCACAAAGGTCCAGCGGCCCCCCCGGCCGCTCAAGGCACGATTGGCGACATTGCTAGCACATTTTCCCCCTCGGGCACGGCCTCCTGCTGGTAGTGCTGCCGAAAGAGGTGGGGCGTGGTACCGGTTTGCTGCGTAAAAAGCCGGCTGAAATACGACGTGTCGTCGTAGCCCAGCTTGTAGCCTATTTCTTTCACTAGGAGCTGGGTATGCGCTAGCAAGCGCTTGGCTTCCAAGATAATGCGGTTCTTGATGACATCATTGGGGCCTAGGTGGCCGGTGCGCGCCAGGCGCTTGTGCAGCGCCTTGGGCGTGAGGTGCAGCAGGGCGGCGTAGTCGGCCACCGCGTGGTAGCGGCGGTAGTGCCACTCCACCAGCTGGCTGAAGGTGCGGGCAAACTCGACCTCCTGCCGGGCCTGCTCGCTGGCCACGCCGTGCTGCTGCTTCCAGAGGCGTGTGGCCGTGATAATGAGTTGCTTGAGTAGCAGCCGTATCATTTCTTCCTGGTGGGCATCGGGCCGCGCCAGCTCCTGCTCGATGCCGTGCAGCAGCCGGTTTAGGGCTGGGCGGGCGTCGGCCGGCACCCGCACCACGGGCAGCTCGTAGGCATTGTGAAAGAGAATGCCGTCGCAGGCCACCTCCTTATCGTGAATCTCGACGCAGTAAAAGTCCCGGTTGTAGCACAGCGCGGTGCCCGCGCAGGCCTCGTCCAGCGCGTAGTATTGCCCGCCATTGATAAAAAACAGCGCCGCCTGCTCCGGTTGGTATTCCTGAAAATCGACCACTACTTTACCCCCGGCTTCGACCAGCAAAATCTTGATGAAGCCAGCGGTTTCGGGCCGGCGCAGTAGCTCCGCTTGTCCCGCGCTAAAATTCAAGTAGCCAAACGATTTAAAAGAAAATTGCTGAAAGAGCACGGTGGTGGGGGAAGCTGTTTTAGGAAGTAGGGTAGGCCCGCCGCGCCCATCATGTTGCGAAAGTGCCCTTCGTAGCGCCGGAAGCAGGTAAACCACCCACTACGCAGCGGGGTTTCGGCGGTACCGTGGACGCTGCGCGTCTGCGCGTTGCTTGGCCGGCCCGCGCGTTACCTTTTCAAGAGCCGCCAGTTTTCGCTGATTCCGTCCATATTATGAACGCCACCATCCCCGTCTATCAGCTAGATGCCCTCGCCGAAACCAAGGCAGGGCCGGCCGCCGTGTTCTTCCTAGGTCCCAATTCCACGGCGCCGCACCTGCCTATCGACCAGCCGTATCGCAGCGATTATTATAAAATCGGCATTGTGCTGCGCGGCAGCGCCCGCCTGCAAGTCAACCTCGAAACGTATGACCTAGGGCCAAATTCGCTGATGGTGCTCTCGCCCTACGTCATCAAGCAGTGGGCTTTTATGTCAGAAGACTGCGAGGCCCTCAGCATCTTCTTTACCAAGGAATTCATTGCGGCGGGCGGCGGCCCGAACCTGGATGCGTTCGCGTTCTTTGAGCGCGACGCCCGCCACGTGCTCACCCTGCCGCCCGCCGAGGCGGCGAGTATCACGGCCCTGCTGCAAACCATCGGGCAGAAATACGACGCGCCGCACGCCTACCGCGAGGAGATTTTGCGCAGCCTCATCCACATTCTACTGCACGAAACGGCGCCCATCTACAGCGCGCAGCACACCTCGCCGAACACCATCCAGACGCGCAGCCAGCTCATTGCCGCCGATTTCAAAAAGCTGGTCAACACCCACTACGCTACCGAGCGCAGCCTGGCTTTCTACGCCGATAAGCTGTGCATCACCCCCAAGCACCTCGCCGAAACCGTGCGCGAAGCCACCGGTAAGCGCGCCGCCGAGTGGCTGGCCGAAGCCGTGCTGCTCGAAGCCTGCGTGCTGCTCCAAAACCCCGCCCTCACCATCAACCAGATTGCGGACACGCTGCACTTCGCCGACCAGTCCACCTTCGGCCGGTTTTTTCGGAATAATATGGGCGTGTCGCCTGCCAGCTACCGGCAGCGGTTGTAAGAACTCGTCAGGCGCGTAACCTCACCCCCCGGCCCCCTCTCCTTGGGGAGAGGGGGAGCCTGACGACTTCTGACGTAAGCTTGCATTTGCTCGCGGTCGGCTCCCCCTCTCCCCAAGGAGAGGGGGCCGGGGGGTGAGGTAATACGGTTGCTCGCCGCCCTTTGGCCCAATCTTCCCGCCCTTTCGCCCTTCCCTCACGCCCCGGCCCGCCGGAGCTTTGCCCCATGAAAATCATCGTCACCGGTTCCCTCGGGAACATCAGCAAGCCGCTCGCTACCGAGCTTGTACAGCAAGGCCACGCCGTCACCGTTATCAGCAGCCAGCCCGAGCGCCGGGTCGCCATCGAAGCCCTAGGGGCCACCGCCGCCATTGGCACCTTCGAAGATGCGGACTTCCTGGCCGCCACCTTCGCCGGGGCCGATGCCGTGTACGCGATGGTGGCGGGCGGCTACCGAGAGCCCGATTCGCGGGCGTATTCCCAACGTATTGGCCGTCACTATGCGCAGGCCATCGGGCAGGCGGGCGTGCGGCGGGTGGTGCAGCTCAGCAGCTGGGGCGCACACCGCGACCACGGCACCGGCGGCATCCTGGGCTCGCACGATGTGGAGGAAATCCTGGCGGCGCTGCCGGGCCTGGCGCTCACGCACCTGCGCCCTACCTCCTTCTACACCAACTACTACAGCTTCGTGGGCATGATAAAAGGCGCCGGCTTCCTGGGGGCCAACTGCGCCGGCAGCTACCGGGTGGCGCTGGTGCACCCGCGGGATATTGCCGCCGCCGCCGCCGAAGAGCTGACCAACCCCACCGCCCCGGCCGGCCGCACCATCCGCTACGTAGCCAGCGACGAGCGCACCCAAGACGAAGTAGCGCAGGCCCTAGGGGCCGCCATCGGCCAGCCCGACCTGCGCTGGGTAGCCTTCACCGACGAGCAGATGCGCGCCAACCTCCTCCAAAACGGCCTGCCCGCCAGCACCGCCGCCGACATCGTGGACATCTACGCCAGCATGAGCAGCGGCGCCCTGGCCGAGGACTACGTGCAGCACAAGCCCGCCCTAGGTAAGGTGAAGCTGGAAGAGTTTGCCCAGGAGTTCGCGGCGGCTTTTTGAAGCGGTAGATAATAATTTAAGAAGCTAAAACGCCCGGCATCCGTAAGGTGCCAGGCATTTTTGTGCATCGGTGCAAATGGGCCTATGTGGTCAACACTCAGTACCTTGCTTCTGCAAAATGGGGCACGCGATAGCTGCCTTTTAAAGAGCACGTCACGCCATGAACGGTAGACTCACCAAATACAGCAGCTTCGAGGAAATGAAGCGAGATATACAGCTAGCTACCTTATCCGCTGCGGAGAAAGCTAAGCTTGATGCAGAGACAAAGCAAATGGCTGAAATATTTCAGACGCTTCGGGCGAGAAGGCAGAATGGCAATGCTCGCAAATAATCAGCTGCTTGAAAGCATAGTAAAAGTTTGCAGAGTGTTAAATAATCATAATATTGATTATTTAATCGTCGGTGGTAGTGCAGTTGCCTATTACGGCTATTTCAGACATTCTATTACGATGGCCGGCTTACCTGCTGATAGGCCGGACATAGATATCTGGTACAGCCCTACCTACACAAATTATTTCAAGCTTCTGGATGCGCTCGTTACCCTGGGGCAAGATGTTGCAATATTTAAAAACGAACAAGCTCCTAATCCTAGAAAATCGTTTTTCAGATATGAGTTTGACCTATTCACTCTTGACCTACTGCCATCCATTAAATCCGCAATAAGCTTTGGTCCTGCCTTTGCTAGACGCGAGATTATTGAGGTGAACGGAGCTGATATTTCATTTATTAATTTTGAGGATTTGATAGCTGATAAGGAATCGACGGCTCGTCCAAAGGATATAGATGATATCCAGCGTCTTCGAGATAGTCATGAAGAAAATTAAATCGTCCAGCTGTAAAGTTCTGCAGAATCAGGTTGCAAATTATTTCGAGTAATACAATTTATTGCGGATGGAGGCACTTGAGATGCTAAGAAGTAAGTTAATCGGCTCCTTCATATCAAGATTCAGTACGGGTGACACTTGGGATTTATATATCGGTGGCTATTGGTTGACTGCTCATGATATAATATCGGAAGACGAAAAAGTGCTTGATACACTATTTAAAGATAATTATATCTATTTCGAAAGTACGGTTGATAAGGAATGCATTAGCAAAAGTGCGATAGTCGCAGCTGCTATGAGAAGAGAAATTATTAGTGTCGAGCTTGATAACTTGGGCAATCTCAAAATCGAATTTGGTAATAATTTTAAATTGACCCTGCCAACCAATGTAGGCATTGTTGATTGGCAATGGTGCTTAAATGAAACTGGTGTTGACCCATATCAGAATTATCTGGTGGCCTGTTTTTCAGAAGGAAAAATCCAAGTCAATGAAAAGTAGTATTAAACTAACTAGCAACAAAAAGCGCCCTGCAGCCAATCGGCTACGGGGCGCTTCTATATTCTACCTAAACTAAAACCTTACAGCAGCTTATCAATCGTCAGCGGCAATTCGCGGATGCGCTTGCCGGTGGCGTGGTACACGGCGTTGCAGATGGCGGCGGCTACGCCCAGCATCCCGATTTCGCCGACGCCTTTGACGCCGATGGGGCTGGCGATGTCGTCTTCCTCTTCCACAAAAATCACGTCGATTTTGTGGATGTCCGCATTTACCGGCACGTGGTACTCGGCGTAGTTGTGGTTGACGTAGCGGCCCAGGTCGTTGTTGAGGTAAGCTTCCTCCATCAGGGCCATGCTAATGCCCCACACCGTGCCGCCCAGGATTTGGCTGCGGGCGGTTTTGGGGTTCATGATGCGGCCGGCGGCCACGGCGTTTACCACGCGCGTGACGTGCACGGTACCCAGGTCCTCATCCACTTTCACTTCCACGAAGGCCGCGTTGTGCGAGTGCATCGAGTACTTGAGCATGTTGATGGGGTTCGGGCCGGCTTTGCCGTCGGCTTCGATTTTGGCTTCGCCGCTGGCGGCCAAAATGTCGCGGATGGCGACCGTGCGGCTGATGTCCTCGTTGGCGCGGATGTGGCCGTCCGCGAACTGCGCGTCCTCAAAGTCTACGCCGGTGAGGGGCGAGTCGTCCATTTTCTGGGCCAGCTTGAGCAGCTTTTTGCCGAGTTCCTGGCAGGCGTTCTGCACGGCGGCACCCACCGAGTTGGCCGTCCAGGAGCCGCCCTGGATGGGGGCGGCGGGCATCTCGGTATCGCCGAGCTCGAAGGTGACCTGCGCCATCGGCAGCCCGAGGGTCTGGGCGGCCATTTGGGTCATAATGACGTAGGTGCCAGCGCCTTGGTCGTTGGTGGCGCTGGTTACGGTGAGGCGACCATCGGCGGCAAGGCTGGCTTTGGCCTCGGCCTTTTGCATGGAGGCATCCCAGCAGCCGGCGGCCACGCCCCAGCCTACGAGCAGGCCGTTTTCGTCGCGCATCGAGCGGGGCTCGGGGTTGCGCTGCTCCCAGCCGAAGCGGGCGGCGCCTTCGTGGTAGCAATCGTTGAGGCGCTTACTGCTGAAGGGCTTATCGACCACGGGGTCGGAGTAGGTGTAGTTGAGCAGGCGGAAATCCATGGGGTCCACGCCGGCCTTGTACGAAAGCTCGTCGATGGCGCTCTCGATGGCAAAGTTGCCGGTAGCGGCGCCGGGGGCGCGCATGTCGGCCGGCGTGTTCACGTCGATGCGGGTCAGTTGGTAGTCGAACTGCGAGTTGGGCACGTTGTACATGATGCCCGACCAGTTCACCACCGTTTCGGTGGCGTCCTCAAACTGCGAGGTCTCGGCCAGCGCCTTGTGCTCCATGGCCTGCAAGTAGCCCTGGTCGTCGGCCGCTAGGCGAATATCCTGCACCGTATGGGCGCGGTGGCCCATGCTGAACATCTGCGAGCGGTTCATCACCACCCGGATAGAATGCTCCAGCTCCAGCGCCGCCAGCACCGCCAGAAACACCTGGTACTGTGGCCGCAAGCCCGCGCCAAAGCCGCCGCCCGTGAACTTCGAGATAACGCGCGCTTCCTTGGTGCTCAGGCCAAAAACCTTGGCGATGTACTGCTGCACGTTACCCGAGCCCTGGGTCTTGTCGTAGATTTTCATCTTCTTACCGTCGCCCAGCCAGTCGATAGTCGTCCCGAACATCTCCATCGGGTTGTGGTGCTGGGCCTCGTGCGTGTACTTGCCCGTCACCTTATGCGGCGCCTCGGCGTAGGCCGCCTCCATGTCGCCCTTGGGCTTGGGCGGGGGTAGGAAGCCGGTTTTGCCCTTCGGCGCGTCAAACGACTTAGCGCCAACTGCCTCCATATCCGTGTTGAACTCCTCCACGTCGTACTCGATGCGGAGTACCGAGGCGGCGTAGCGGGCCAGCTCAAACGTGTCGGCCACCACCAGCGCCACCGGCTGCTGGCTGAACATAATTTCGGGCTCGTGCAGCGGGCGGAACGGCGAGCCGCCGGGCGCCACTTCGTCCTTGTAGCTGCGGTCGAACCAGGCCAGCGAAGGCACGTTTTCGTGCGAAAAAATCTTCTGTACGCCGGGAATGGCTAGCACCTCGTCGGCGTGAATTTTGGTGATTTTGCCCTTCGTAATCGGGCTGCTCACGACGTAACCGTACCAGAGCGAGCCGGTTACGCCAAACTCGGCGGCGTACTTGGCCGCGCCGCTTACTTTGGCCGGGCCTTCGGGGCGATTAACGGGTTTGCCAATCACGTCGCTGTCGAGGCGGACGGTGGGCGGGGTGGCAATAGTCTGACTCATACTAGCTTACGGATTAGAATTTAAGAATGCGTTGGGATTGACGACCTGGCTCATCTCAGTAGCCTGCTTGAGCGCCCGCACGATGGCGCGCTTGCCTAGCTCAATCTTAAACGAGTTGTGCAGCGAGCCTTCGCCGTAGCCCTTGGCCTCGGCAAACACCTTGGCCGCCACCTGCCGAAACAAGTCGGGCGAGGCCGTTTGGCCTTCCAGCATCTGCTCGGCCGCCGGGTCGCGCCAGGGCTTGTGCGCCACGCCGCCCAGAGCAAAACGGGCCTTCTCGATGACGTTGCCGTTCATCTTCAAGCCCACTGCCACGCTCACCAGTGCAAAGGCGTAGCTGCTGCGGTCGCGCAGCTTAAGGTAGGTAAAGTGGTCGGCGTAGCCTTCCTCGGGTAGGTCGATGGACACGACCAACTCGCCTGGATTCAGCGTGTTGTCCTTCTCGGGGTGGTCGCCGGGTAGGCGGTGGTAGTCGTCAAACTTGATGGTGCGCTCGCCATCGGGGCCTTGCACGCGCACCACGGCTTCGAGGGCGGCCAGGGCTACGCACATATCGCTAGGCTGGGTGGCAATGCAGCTTTCGCTGGTGCCCAGCACGCCGCACACGCGGTTGGGGCCGGTGAGGGCCGAGCAGCCGGTGCCGGGCTCACGCTTGTTGCAGGGCGCGGCGAGGTCGTAGAAATAGTAGCAGCGCGTGCGCTGGTTGAGATTGCCGCCGTTGGTAGCCGCGTTGCGCAGCTGCGGCGTGGCCCCGGCCAAAATAGTCTGGCTCAGCAGGGGGTAGCGCTTCTCTACCTCGGGGTGCCAGGCCGTGTCGGCGTTGGTAGCCAGCGCGCCCAGGCGCAGGCCGCCATCGGGCAGGCTGCTGATGTCATTCAGCGGCAGCAAACCCAGGCTGGTAAGGTGGGTCGGCCGCGTGAGGTTGTACTTCATCAAGTCCACGAGGTTTGTGCCGCCACCTAGGTAGGCAGCGCCGTCGTGGCTGGTCAGGTCGCGCACGGCTTCGTCGGCGGCCGTCGCTTGCGTGAGGGTGAAACTGTTCATAGCGAATTAATTAACGGAGCTAGACGTGGTGGGCTGGGCCGGAATGGTCACTAGCGTGCCGTTATCAACCACTACCTGGCCGTCGTGCAGCACTTCCATTACGGCCGACAGAATGTTGGTGTAAGCACCGCAGCGGCAGAGGTTGCCGCTCATGTGCTCGCGTACCTCGTCCTCCGTCTTAGCGCGCCCCTCATTGATGAGGCCCTGCGCCGAGCAAATCTGGCCCGGCGTGCAGTAGCCGCACTGGAAAGCGTCGTGGTCCACAAACGCTTGCTGGAGCGGCGAGAGGTTTTGCTCACTACCCAGGCCTTCAATGGTCTGGATTTTCTTACCCTGGTACACCGTAGCCAGCGCCAGGCACGAGTTAATACGCTTGCCATCAACGAGGACGGTGCAGGCACCGCACTGGCCGTGGTCGCAGCCTTTCTTGGTGCCGGTCAGGTCCATGTACTCGCGCAGGGCGTCAAGCAGGCTGGTCCAGGGCGCAATCTGGATGGTGTGGTCTTCGCCATTGACGTTGAGCGTCACGGCCTGGGCCGGCACCACGTGCGGCGCCGTTTTGTCTAAAGGCTCTTGAATGAAGTGGAGACTCATAAGTAGAGGGGTCGAGGAAATAGGAGTAGCTGCCCCCTAGGGTAGCCAACTGTGCAATTGCTACGGGATACGGCTTAGCTTAAGCTTTTGATGTTTTTACTGCGTCTAAATAAGGAAGTTAACCCAGCGCTCACGGCTTATATAAGCTTGATGGTTAGTGCATGTCTTGTAACGCTGCTACTAGGGCAAAGGGCCGAATTTTATAATAAACTAGCCAAAAACGTTAGCAACAGTAATGCGTTGTATGCTAATGAATACAACGATGGGTTTCGCAGTACCAAGTGTAGTGAAGGAGGAGAGGTAAATCGAAGACAAGCAAAAATATTTTCTTCCAAACGCTTGCATTCCCGGATTTTCCAACTCTACCTTTGCAACATGCTCCTTTACCGGAGCACTTATCAAGAAAGGCGGAGGGACAGGCCCTTTGATGCCTTAGCAACCAGCAGCAATGCGAAGGTGCTAATTCCTGTTCTGAGATGCGGGGCTTCGGCCCGGTTTCAGGAGAAGATAAGTCTACGAGATGCCTTACCGCGGCCACGGTGTATGCTCTTCTGACTTGTCGGAGGGGCTTTTTTTACGCCCTTCCGGTAAGAGATTCTTGACTAGGTGCTTGGGAAATAGGGGTTTACTGTTCCAATCAAACAATAAACTTCTCTTGCCATGTCTATCGCAACCCGCCTCCTCCACTCCATTCCCGTTGACGAGCAAACCGGCGCCATCGCCGTGCCTATCTACCAGACTTCCACCTACGTGCAGGAAGCGCCCGGGGTCAACAAAGGCTTCGACTACGCCCGCACTGGTAACCCCACCCGCCTCGCGCTGGAAAACCTGGTAGCCACCCTCGAAGGCGGCCATTCGGGCTACGCTTTCGCCAGCGGCCTGGCCGCCATTGATGCCGTGGTAAAGCTGCTGTCGGCTGGTGACCAGATAGTTGCCATCGACGATATCTACGGTGGTGCCTTCCGCTTGTTTGAGCACGTGTACCGCCGCCTGGGTATTGACATCGTGTACTGCGATACTACTAATGCCGACAACGTCGCCAAAGCGATTACCGATAAAACTAAGCTCATCTGGCTGGAATCGCCTTCCAACCCCACGCTGAAGGTGTCGGATATCGCGGCCATCTCACAGATTGCCAAAGCGAATGGCTGTTTACTCTGCGTCGATAACACGTTTGCTTCACCCATTTTGCAGCGCCCCCTCGAGCTGGGGGCCGACATCGTGGTGCACAGCGGTACCAAGTACCTAGGTGGTCATTCGGACCTCATCGCTGGTATCGCGGTGGCTAAGACGCCCGAGATTGCGAAAGAGCTGAAATTCATTCAGAATGCTTCGGGTGGCATCCTAGGGCCGTTCGATTGCTTTCTGACCATCCGCGGTATCGAGACGCTGCCGCTGCGCATCGAGCGCACCAGTAAGTCGGCCCTCGAAGTAGCTAAGTTCCTGGAAACGCGCCCTGAAGTGGCCCGCGTGTACTACCCCGGCCTCGAAAGCCACCCCAACTACGCCGTGGCCCAGCGCCAGCAGCCCGACGGCGCTGGTGGCATCATCGCCCTGGCTCTTACTGAAGACACTATCGAAGCGGCTACTAAGCTGGTGACTTCGACCAAGTACTTCAAGCTGGCCGAAAGCCTGGGCGGTGCCAAGAGCCTGCTGTGCCACCCCGCCACCATGACCCACAAATCGACGCCCGTGGACCAGCGCCGCGCCGCCGGCGTGTGCGACGGCCTAGTGCGCTTGAGCGTAGGCCTCGAAGATGCCGAAGACCTGATTGCAGACTTGGCCCAGGCGCTCGACCAGCTAGCCGCCGCCAAGGCAGTGCAGGTAGCCAAGGAAGAAGAGATGGCATTAGCTTAAATTTCGAAAAGTAGCGTGGACTCTGTGAGTCCGCGAGTGAGCACAGCGAATGGCTTGCGGGCGGGTTTACCTAGCCCCACAAATGCTCGCTGCGCTCACTTGCGGATTTGCAGAGTCCACGCTGTATAGCACAGAATCATGACTCGTACGAATATTACCATTGGTCTCTTCGGCTTTGGGGTGGTGGGCCAGGGCCTGCACGCGGTGCTGGAGCGCACGCCCGGCCTGCGCGCCCGCATCGGCCGCATCGCGGTGAAGGACCGCAACAAAGCCCGCACGCTGCCCGCCGAGCTGTTCACCTTCGACAAGCAAGACCTGCTCGACGACCCTAGCCTCGACGTAATCGTGGAGCTGATTGACAATGCCGATGAGGCGTATGTCATTGTAAAGCAAGCTTTGCTGAACGGCAAGGCCGTAGTGACGGCCAACAAGAAAATGCTGGCCGAGCACCTGCCTGAACTCATCGAGCTGCAAAAAACCACGGGCGTGCCGTTGCTCTACGAAGCGGCCGCGTGCGCCAGCTTGCCGGTTATTCGCAACCTAGAGGAGTACTACGATACCGACTTGCTCGACTCGGTGGAGGGTATTATTAACGGCTCGACCAACTACATTCTCACGGCCATGAACCGCGACGGGCAGCCCTACGCCGAGGCCTTGGCCAAGGCGCAGAAGCTGGGCTTCGCAGAAAGCAACCCCGCGCTCGACGTGGAGGGCCTCGACGCCCGCAATAAGCTGGTGCTGCTGCTGGCCCACGCTTTCGGGCTGGTGGCCGGGCCCGAGGAAATGCTGGCCGTGGGCATCGACCGCATTAGCTCCTTGGCCGCGGCGTATGCCCGCGAGCAAGGGCTGGCCATCAAGCTGGTGGCGGAGGCGCGGCGGCTGCCCGACGGCGGCATTGCGGCGGCGGTGCTGCCCACGCTGGTGGCGCCTGGTCACGAGCTAAGCAACGTGCACGACGAGTTCAACGGCCTCGTAACGCAGAGCGGCTTTGCCGACCGGCAGTTTTTCCTGGGGCGCGGGGCGGGGGCGTTTCCTACGGCCTCGGCCGTGCTCTCTGACTTGTCGGCCCTTACCTACGGCTACCGCTACGAATACAAGAAAATTCAGCAGAACGCCCACCTGAGCCTAGCGCCCGACGCGGCCGAAGTCGATGTGCTCGTGACGTTTAGTGATGCCAATGCGCCCGACGAGGCAGACTTTACGGTGGTGCACGAGCAGTTTCGCTCGGCGCAGCGGGGCAATTACTTTACCGGCACCATCGGGCTAGGGCAATTGGCGCGGGCGGCGTGGCTGCGTCAGCCGGGCGTGTGCGTGGTGCGGCTGGCTAGCCCGCTGCGGGCGGCCGTAGCGGTGGAGGCGTTGGCCGAAGCGACCGTCTGAGCGCAAGGTTACGCGAGGTAAAAAGAGGTTTCGCCAGGTGGCTGTTGTCTACCTTGCGAAACCTCTTTTTACTTCGCGTAACCTTGCGCTTATGACCCTTTCCGCCGATTCCTCGCCCATCAAAACCGGCCTGCTGGCCTACGGTATGTCGGGCAAAATCTTCCACGCGCCGTTTCTGACCCAGCACCCCGGCTTCGAGCTGCAAGCCGTGGTGCAGCGCCACGAGCAGCGCATGCAGGCCGATTACCCACATATTCGGAGCTACGGCAGCGTGGCCGAGCTACTCGCCGACCCGGCCCTGGAGCTAGTGGTGGTGAACACGCCCAGCTACACGCACGCCGACCTGGCGCGCCAAGCGCTGCTGGCGGGCAAGCATGTGCTGCTCGAAAAGCCCGTGGCCACCACCGTGGCCGACCTGCGCGAGCTGCTGGCGCTGGCCCAGCAGCAGGGCCGCCAACTGCTGGCTTACCAAAATCGCCGCTGGGACACCGACTTTACGAGCGTGCGCGACGTGGTAAAAAGCGGCCAGCTTGGCCAGCTCATCGAGGTGCATTTTCGCTACGACCGCTTTAAGTCGGCGCTCAACCCCAAGAAATTCAAGGAGGAAGCGGGCGTGCCGGGCTCGGGCCTGCTTTTCGACCTAGGGCCACACTTGCTCGACCAGGCCATCAGCCTGTTTGGCGCGCCGCTGCGGGTGGAGAAAACCCAGGGCGCCTACCGGCCGCAGTCGCTGGTGGATGATTACTTCAGCCTGCACCTGCACTACCCCGCCGGCCTGAACGTGTACCTGACCTCGGGCCTGCTGGTGGCCGACCCCGGCCCGGCCTTTGTGCTGCACGGCACCCTAGGCAGCTACAAAAAGGGCCGCACCGACCCGCAGGAGGCCCAGTTGCTGGCCGGCCTGCGCCCCACCGACCCCGCTTATGGCCGCGAGCAGCCCGGCCAGGAGGGCCGTCTTACGGTGGCCGGGCCCGCTGGCGGGCTCGTCACCACGCCCGTGGCCGCCGAGCCGGGTAGCTACGCCGGCTTGTTTGAGGCGGTGTACCAGGCTATTCGGCGCGGCCAGCCCTACCCGGTTGCGAGTGCTGAGCTAGAGACGCAGCTGCGGATAATTGAGCAGTAGCCGCCCCGGTAGAAGCGGTTGTCCGGCCGCCAGAATGGGCGGCCGGGTCCTGTTCACCGTATGCAGTAGTTTGCTTGCCGCGGGTGGGCGCCCTCCTGGCTGGCCGATGCACGGGCTGGCGGCTACTTGCATACTGGTTTATGGAGCATCTTTCTATCGTTATTCTTCTTATGGCCCTGCTGGTCGGGCTGTCGGCCGTAGCCCCCAAGCTCAAGCTGCCTTACCCGGTGCTCTTGGTGTTGGCGGGCGGGCTGCTGGCGCTTATTCCGGGTTTGCCGCCCCTCAAGCTGGAGCCTGATTTAGTGTTCTTTATCTTTCTGCCGCCGTTGCTCTACGAGGCCAGCTACAACACTTCGTGGCACGAGTTTGTGGCCAACCGGCGGCCGATTTTGCTGCTCGCCGTGGGGCTGGTGCTGCTCACCACCACCGTAATTGCGGCGCTGGCGCACTTTTTTATTCCGGGTTTTACCTGGGGCATGGGCTTCGTGCTCGGAGCCATCGTGAGCCCGCCCGATGCCGTGGCCGCCACCAGCGTCACGAAGGGGCTGGGGCTGCCGCGCCGCATCACGAGCGTGCTAGAGGGCGAGAGCTTGGTAAACGATGCCTCGGCGCTCATTGCCTACCGCTACGCCGTGGCGGCGGTGGTGAGCGGCACGTTTGGGCTCTGGGATGCCAGCTGGCACTTTGCGCTGGTGGCCGGCGGGGGCGTGGCGGTGGGCGCAGCCGTGGGCTTTGCCATGATACGGCTGCAAAATATCCTCACCGATGCCACCCAAATTACGGCCCTTACCCTGCTGCTGCCTTTCGGGGTGTACCTAGGGGCTGAGCACCTAGGCGTGTCGGGGGTGCTGGCCGTGGTGGCGATGGGCCTGATGATGAGCCGCCGCTCGCACGACATCTACAACAACCAGACCCGCCTGCTCAAGCACAGCTTCTGGAACGTGTTTGGCTTTCTGCTCAATGGGCTGGTTTTTATTATGATAGGCTTGCAGTTGCGCACCATTCTGGAAGGGCTTGGAACGGGCGCATTCTGGCCGGTGCTGGGCTACGGGCTGCTGGTGAGCGTGGTCGCCATCGCCATTCGGCTGGGCTGGGTGTTCCCGGTGTCGTACTTGGGCGAGTGGCTGGGGCGCTGGCTGGGCCGCGAGGAGCATCACTCGCCCCGGCGCAACCTCTTCATCACGTCGTGGGCCGGGATGCGGGGCGTGGTATCACTAGCCACGGCCCTAGGTCTGCCGTTTGTGGTGAATGGCGGGCAGCCATTTCCGCAGCGTAATACCATGCTGTTCATCACGTTCGTGGTCATTTTGGTCACGCTAGTGGTGCAGGGCCTGAGTTTGCCCTGGCTGGTGCGCCGGCTGGGCGTGCAGGAGTCGCCGGCCCAGCGCGCGGCCGAAGAGCAGGAACTGCGCCTGACGCTCACCAAGGATTCCTTAGGCTACCTCGACGGTCTTATTACGGCTGAACCAGACCCTAGCCTACTGACGCTGCGCGAGATACAGCGCCGCCAGGCCCGGCGCCTGCACGGCGCGCTGGCCGCCAACGAAGCCACCGACCTCGACGCCCCGCGCGAAGAAGAGTCGGCCGCCGCCCTAGAATTTGAAAAACTATTGCGCGCCCGCCTCACCATGACCGAGCACCAGCGCCAGCTGCTGGTGAAGCTGCACCAAGAAGACAAGTTCAGCGAGGAGGCCATCCGGCAGGTTGAGTTGGAGCTCGACCGCTTCGAGATTGCGCTTGATACGCAGCTGGCCACCGTGCAACAGCCCGAAGAAGCCGAGGCGACCGAGGAAACTACCGCCGCCCTGGAGCCCGACCAGACCGCCAGCCGGTTTCCCGGCCCCAAAGGCCGGCCCAGTAATGCGGATGAGCCCAGCTAAGGCGGGTTCTTAAATTGGTGTGCCACTCTGGCGCAGGGCCCCGCCCCACATATAATGTCCTAGATAGCATCTAAGGCACCAGCCGGGTACCTAGGGCGCGCCGTAGGTCGGGCACGTCGTAGTACTGCAGCACGCCGGGTAGCACCGAAGAATAAGCGTCCTTGGCCGCCGGGTTTTCCAAAAAATACAGAAAGCTGGGCGGCCCGCCGCTCACCTGCACCTGCTCGATTTGCGGAGCGTAGGTGCGGGGCGTTGAGCCCGCCCGGTCAGTTGCATCTGTTACGGAATGCTTGCCTACCAGTGGATTAAGCAACGCCGCGTGCAGCGCCACCAGCGCCGCCCGGCCATCAGCGCGTAGCAGAATGGGTAGCTGCTGCAAGCGGCTGTCGTTGCGCAGAAAGCCTAGCAGCGCTTGCACATCGGCCACGCGCTGAGCCAGCAGCGGGCGCCCTAGGTGCAGGGCCAGCTGCGTAGGGCGAAACTCCTGGTTGTAATACTTAGGGTCATTGAAGGCGGCCGGGTCAGTGGTTTCGCCGAGGCCGCGCAGGTCGGCCAGCAGCACGGCCGTGCCCTGGCGCTGGTAGGCAGCTAGGCGGGCGGCGCTGTCGCACAGCACGGTGGCCATGCCCTGGTCGGGCAGCCACAGTACCAGGCGAGTGGGGGCCGCTGCGCCGGTGGGCAAAAGCAGCCGGGCCGGCAGCGGCGGCTGGCCGGCGCTGCGCAACAGCATGTTTTGCCAAGCTTGGCCATTGGGCAGGCGCAAAGTGTCGCGTAGGTCAATGCCCTCGGTAACGGGCGCCGTGGGCACCGGTAAGGCTTGACTCAGCTGCCGTCGTACCACCACCGCCAGCGCCTCGGGCGAGTAAACCGGGCGCCGCTTAGCGAGCGCTCGCGCCGCAACCAAGTGGGTAGCCGATAACGTTTCCTCCTCTTTGAAACTGGTGTTGACCTGCCCGGTGGCGGTGCAGCGCAGCGTGGCTTCGGGCAGAGCTACCAAAGGCAATTCCTCGGGCACCGGCGCGCCACTCACCCCCAGCCACTGCCGAAACCACGCCACGGCCGCCACCCGCTTGGGCGCCGAAATGCCGTGGCCGTCATCATAAGTGAACATAGTGGTGCGCTCGGGCTGACCTAGGGCCGCGTAAGCCCGGTGCGTGTCGGCGTAGGCGGCCTCCATATCGGTCTGGTCTACAAAGTCGTAGCGGCCAGTGAGCCAGAGCAGTGGCTTGGGCGCAAACATCAGGGGCCAGTCGGCGATGTCGAGGCCGGCCGCGCCCGCGCCGGGTAGCTGCACGCAGCCATCGGCGGGACCGGTGAGGTTGCGCTCGCCGCTGGCCACGTAGCTGCACAGCGCGGCTACCTGCACGCGGTCGTCGTAGCCCATAAAATAGGCTGTTTGGGTGGCGCCGCCCGAGTTGCCGAGGCAGCCCACGCGCGCCGCGTCTACCTCGGGCCGCGTCAGCAGGTAGTCGAGGCCGCGCACGTTATCCCAGAGCTGGGCGGCGGGCAGCGTGCGACCTAGGAGCGCCGCCTGAGCATTGAGCAGCGTGTGCTCGGTGGTGCCGCCGCGGGTGAGCGACTTGCCACTAGCGTCGGTCAGCTGCATGCGCTCGCCCTGCGAAACCGGGTCAATAACGAATACCACGAAGCCGTTGCGGGCGAATAGCCGAGCCGTTTGCTGGTACGAGGGCGTGGCCTTACTAGTATTTTCGTGCCCACAAAAAAGCAGTACCGCCGGTCGCTTGCCCGCGCCTTCGGGCACGTACAAATTGGCCGTGACGTGGTGGTGCGGCGTGCTTTCGTAGATGATTTTTTCAATCCGAAACCCCGCCTGCGGCACCGTGCCCGCCACCCGCGCCCGCAGCGGCGTGCGCGCCGGCAGCGGCCTGAGCACCCGCCGAAAGCGCGCCCGCGCCGAGTCGCGGTACGCTTGCGTGCCCGCCGACCCTAAGGCTTTCTCCAACTCGGCGCGGCGCGGCTCGTACTGCGCGTGCACCTGCTGTAAGAGGTAGGTGGATAGGGTAGTGGGCGCCCGCCAGTCGATAACGGGGCCGGGGAGCTTGCCGGGCCCGGTTTGCGCGGTAGCGCGCAACGCGAGCAGCGCCAGCAGCGCGGCAAAAAGCTTGGACATAAAGCGGCGGGTAGGAAATAAGTCGGGGCCGCTTTCCTGCTGGAAAACGGCCCCGAACTAGGTGATTCAGAAAGCCCTAGGCCTTCTCCGGCAGCAGCGTGGCTTCGGGGTAGTTGCCGAGCACGGGCTGCGAGGGCGCGCCCTGCGTCACGGCTTCGACCAGCAGCTTGCCGCCCACGAAAGCCCCTTTCCACGACTCGCCCAGGCCGCCGAATACTTCCTCGCGGTCGCCGCGGCTGCGCAGCTTGTTGATGCCAACTTTAAAGGCGCGCAGCTCTTTGGAGGTGCGGGTGGCCCACTTCTCATCATCCGACCCTAGGGCCGTGACGAGAGCGCCGTTCGAGATATTCATCTCGCCCACCAATTCCTCTACGCGGTCTACAAGCACGATGCTGTCGATGGGGCCGAAGGGCTCTTTGAAATACAATTCAGCCTGGCGCGGCAGGCCCACCAGGCCGCGCGGCGCGCGGTAGGCCGAGCGGTCTTGGCCGGGCAAAAACAACGAGTCGTCGAGCTTGCCCTGGTAGAAGGGGATGGCGCCGGTTTTGGTGGCGTTGTTGAACAGCTCATCGAGGCTCTGGGCCTGCGTGGCGTTGATGACGGGGCCAAACGCCAGGTCGGGCAGCTTGTCGCCGGGGTTGTCTACCAGGGTTGGGTTGCCCACTTTCAGGCTGCCGATGGCCTTGGTGTAGGTTTCCAGAAACTCGGGAAACAGCGAGCGCTGCACCACGAAGCGCACGTAGGCCGTGCAGCGCTGCTTGCCGTAGTCGTAGCCCTTCACCAGCTGGTCGGCCAGCGAATCCCACTGCGAGTAATCCCAGATGCCGTAGGTGTTCACGCCTTCCATTTCCAGCATGTAGCGCTTGTGCTCCTGGCTGAGGGCGTCGGCGATGTTGCGGCCGTTGTAGCGCCCACCCACGAAGGAGAGGCAGTCCACGGCGGGGTCCTTCACTAGCACGTCGCTCAGCTCGCCGCCGGGGCCGCTCACCAGCGTCACGGGCAGGCCGCAGCGGCGGGCAATGGCGAAGGTGAGGCTCAGGGAGATGAAGCCGCCGTCGGTGGGCGTCTTGGCAATCACGGCGTTGCCGGCCAGCAACTGCACCAGCACCGCGTGCATGAGCACCGACATGGGGTAGTTCCAGCTCGCAATGTTGCTCACCAAGCCCAGCGGCCGGCGGTCGCCAATCAGGCTTTCGATATTGTCTACGTACCATTGAACGCCCTCAATGCAGCGGTCGATGTCGTTGAAGCCCAGCTTGTAAGTCTTGCCAATTTCCCACATCAACAGCTTGCTCACCAGGTCGATGTGCGGGCGTAACTGGTCGAGGCAGGCCTGCACTTTGGCGCGGCGCTCGTCGAGGTCGGTGGCCGCCCAGGCGGCCGACTCACCCTTGGCGAAGCGCACGGCGCGCAGGGCCTCGTCGTGCTTGAGCATGGGCAGCGCGCCAATCTCCGAGCCGTCGATAGGCGAGTGGAAGGGGCGGGGCGTGCCGGCTTCCTGCCAGCGGCCTTCCAGCAGGTTGAAGTAGCCGCCGCCGGGGGCAAATATTTCGGGTGTGGCCTGCTGCACGTCGTTCAGCAGCTTGCTGAACTCCACTTCGGGCGAAACGATTTTAGGCATGGAAGTAGCACCAAGCGCTGCTTGGCGAGTCGGTGAAAGAATCAAGCTGTGAAACGGATTAAACCGCCGGTAGTTCGTAGGGTGCGGGGCTTGCCCCTGCTCGGCGTTGTTCTGCCGCCACAAACGAACCTAACAACGCCGGGCAGGGGCAAGCCCCGCACCCTACTCGGCCGCCACGGCTTGCAGCTCGCGCACCAGTTCGGCCGACCCTACGAAAAGCGGCATCCGCTGGTGCAGGTCCTGGGTGGGCGGCACGTCGAGCACGTCGGCAGCGCCGGTCACGGCCACGCCGCCGGCCTGCTCGGTCACGAAGGCGATGGGGTAGCACTCGTAGAGCAGGCGCAGCTTGCCGCTGGGCCACTCGCCAGTGGGCGGGTAGAGGTAGATGCCGCCCGTAAAAAGGTTGCGGTGGTAGTCGGCGGCCAACGAGCCCACGTAGCGGGCCGTGTAGCGGCGCTCCTTGCAGGTAGTAAGAAAGGTGCGGGTAAACTCCGGGAAGTCAAACCAGTTGCCCTCGTTGCACGAGAATACCTTACCACTAACCGGAATCGTTAGCTTGGGGTGCGAAAGGAAGAATTCACCCAGGCTGGGCTCGTAGGTGAAGCCCGCCACGCCGTGGCCGGTGGTGTACACCAGCATCACGCTGGAACCGTAGAGGATGTAGCCGGCCGCCACCTGTGCCCGCCCGCCCTGCGTAAAATCTTCGGCCCGCGCCGGCCCGCCGTAGCGGCTCACGCGCCGGTAGATGCTGAAGATGGTGCCCGTGCTCACATTAAAATCCAGGCTTACCGACCCGTTGAGGGCGTTAAGGGCTACCACGTACTTGCCGTCGTGGTTGCCGGTGTCGATGAAGTCGGGCCGGGCCTCACTCAGCACCGCGCAGCACTCGCGGCCGTTGGTGAGGGCCCGCACGAAGCGGATGTGCGCTTCCTCACCCAGGCGGTGGCGCGGGGCGGTTTGCTCACCCTCGGGGCCCACGGCCTCGGCAATGGGGCTGAGGCCCGCCCGGCTCACTTCGCGCACCATAATCTTGCTGGCCAGCGCAATATCGCGCAGCAACTGCGAGAGCTCGCCGGTGGCGAAGGGAAATTCGGCCTGCTTGCGCATGATGTAGCGCTCGAGCGTGGTGCCAACGGGGGTAGCTAGTTCGTCGTGAGACATTTCGGTTATCAGTTATCAATGAACAGTTATCATTCCTCAATTGCCAGTTGCTAACTCCTTAACTAGGTGCAGTACAAGAGTGATAACTGGTAATTGATGACTGATAACTGACTATTTCTCCGGCTGCTTTTGCGACTGCCACAGCACGACTTGCCAGCCCTTCTTAGGGTCTTTAATCTGCATGGTCACGTACTTGATGTGGGCCACGTTAGGCGTGCCGTCGGGCTTGTTGGGCTGGTAAATCGTGATTTGGCCGTTCACTACGGCCGTGGTGCCGCCGTTGTAGGCCCGCACGTTAATGTTCTCTACGTCAATCTTATCGTAGACGCTGTGACCGTCGCGGATGCTCTCGATGTACTCGGCCTTGTTGTTTTGCTTGCCGCCCGAGTGCGTATACACGAGGTCGTCGGCGAAGGCTTTCTCCAGAAAAGTGTAGTCCTTTTTTACCTGAGCGTCGAAGCGCTGGCGCTCCAGGGCTTCCACTTCCTTGGCGGCCTCAGCGTTGCGCTGGGCAACGCTGGCTACTGGTGGTGAGAAAGCCAGCTTTGAGGGAGCGCGCTTGGGCGTGGCCTGGGCCACCGAAAGCAGCGGCAGGGCCAGCAGGGCGAGGGCGATAAACGAGCGTTTCATAGAAAAGCAACCTAGGAGGCGGTGGGAAGAATATCGTCGGCGTCGAGCTTAATGGGCTCCATGCGCGGCACTAGCGTAAACATGATAACCCAGGCCAGCAGGTACATGCCGCCGCAAATCAAGAACATGATGAAGTAGGCCTTATCGAGCTGGCCGATAGACTCGTAGTACACAAACATGCGCTTTTGCACCAGCGCCGACAGCGCGATGCCGCCCATGCCGCCCGCAAAGCCGCCGATGCCCGTGACCGAGCCCACCGCCCGCTTCGGAAACATGTCCGACACGGTGGTGAAAATATTGGCGCTCCAGGCCTGATGAGCCGCCGCCGCAATGCCGATAACCAGCACCGCCAGCCACATGTTGAGCTGACCTAGGTACTGCGCAAACACAATCGGGAACACGCAGAAGGCGATGAGCAGCATGGACGTTTTGCGGGCCTGGAAAGCCGGCATGCCGCGCTTGATGAAGCCCATGGGCAGATAGCCGCCGCCCACGCTGCCGATGCTCGACAAGATGTAAACCCCTGCTACCGGCAGCGCAATGGCCGTGCCCGTGAGGTGGTATTGCTTACCCAGAAAATCGGGCAACCAGAACAGGTAGAACCACCAGATAGGGTCGGTCAGGAACTTGCCCGCCACGAACGCCCAGGTTTGGCGGAAGCCCAGCAGCGTAGCCCACGAAGTTTTGGGTTTTTCCTCTACTACCACGCTTTCAGCGGGCAGGCCCACCGGAATATCGGCGTTGATGTAGTCAAACTCGGCCTTGCTGAGGCGCTTGCTGTTGGCTGGCGTTTCGTAAATGGTGTACCACAGCACCAGCCACACAAAACCCAGCGCGCCCGTGATGATGAAGGCCCACTGCCAGCCAATGGTTTCGGCAATGAGCGGCACTGTAAGCGGTGCCACAATGGCCCCCACGTTGGAGCCCGAGTTGAAAATGCCCGTGGCCAGCGCCCGCTCGCGCTGCGGAAACCACTCGGCCGTGGTCTTGATGGCCGCCGGGAAGTTGCCGGCCTCCGTGATACCTAGGAAACCGCGCGCAATGCCGAAGCCCAACGTGCTGCTTACCAGGGCGTGGCCCATCGCAGCCAGGCTCCACAAAGCCGTCGAAATGGCGTAGCCAAACTTGGTGCCCAGCTTGTCGATGATGCGCCCCACGCCCACCATGCCCACCGCATAGGCCAGCTTGAAGGCTATCTCGATATTGGCGTAGTCGCCCGCGTTCCACTTAAACTCCGTTTCGAGATACGGCTTCAGCAGCGAGATAACGGCCCGGTCGAGGTAGTTGATGGTGGTGGCAAAAAATACCAGCGAACAGATAGTCCAGCGGTACTTGCCTATCACCGACGAGTCGGTGCCGGGCGGCGAAGTGCTTAGGGTGGGATTCATAGGAGAGGGTAGCTATAGTAGAAAAGCGGGGTAAAAAACGTTTGTCCTTGCGAGGAGGAACGATGAAGCAATCGCACCTAGGAAGAACTTGAACGGCTCGTTTTAATGCGATTGCTTCATCATTCCTCCTCGCAGTAACAGACGCTCTTAATTGCTATTCAATGTCTTAATAAACTGCATCAGCGGCACCACGCGGGCCGTAATAGCAGCGGGGTCGCTGGCACCTTTAAAGAGCTGGGAGCCAATGCCCACCGCGTTGATGCCCGCCCCAAACCACTCGGCCAGGCTGGCTTCAGTGGCTTCGACACCGCCGGTTACCATCAGCTTCACGCTGGGCATGGGGCCGCGCAGGGATTTGATGTAGTCGGGGCCCACGGCATTGCCGGGGAACACCTTCACCAGCTGCGCGCCGAGCTGGGTGGCCGCGTATATCTCGTTGAGGGTCATGGCGCCGGGTACCCAGGCCACATCGTGGCGCTGGCAGGCTTCGGCCACGTCGGCCGTGGTCACGGGCTGCACCACGAAGGTGGCCCCGGCGGCGATGAAGCGCTCGGCGTCGGCAGCATTGTATATGGTGCCGATACCTAGCACGAGCTCCGGGCAGTCGTCGTTCACTAGCTTGGCTAGTTCCTGAAACACCTCAAAGGCATTGGCCCCGCGATTGGTAAACTCAAACACGCGAATGCCACCCGCGTAGCAGGCCCGCACAATGGATTGCGCATAAGCTGCATCGGCGTGGAAAAAAACCGGTACCAGCGGCGCGGCGAGTACTTGGGCGAGAACTTCTTTGGAAGAAATCATAAGTTAATATTGTTCGTCTGTCATTGCGAGCGTAGCGAAGCAATCTTTCCTTATCGTTCGCTGACGCTAGCTAGGCGTGAAGGAAAGATTGCTTCGCTGTGCTCGCAATGACGGACGTATAGAAGCTACCGTAATAATCGCCCCGTCAGGTTGCCCTGCATGAGGTGCTCGACTTCGGCGGGCGTCACCAGGTTGATGTCGCCGTGAATGGTGTGTTTGAGGGCCGAGGCTATGGTGGCGAAGGACAGCGCCTGTTCGCGGCTCTCATAGTGGGCATCCCCATAAATGAAGCCGGAGATGAAAGAATCGCCCCCGCCGATGCGGTCTACCACGGGGCTGATGTCGTAGAACGGCGTCTCGAAAAACTCGCCCTGGTTCCACAACAGGCCGCAAATGCGCTCATGTGACGCGCTTTGGGTCTGGCGGCGGGTGGCGATTACGCGCTTGATTTGGGGGAAACGCTCGGTGAGCTGCTGGCTCATCGAGATAAAGCCATTGTCGGTGCCCTCAGCGGCTTTGATGCCGAACAGGTCGTCGGCGTCGCCTTCAGTGCAGACTACGATATCGCAGCCGGCTACTAGGTCGGGCATCACGTCCTGGGCTTTTTGGCCGTACTGCCACAGGTTACGGCGGTAGTTCACATCGGCCGAAACGGTGATGCCTAGGCGACGCGCGGCGGCAATGGCATCGGCCGTGGCCTGGGCGGCGGCGGCCGAAATGGCGGGCGTGATGCCCGTCCAGTGCAGCCAGCCGGCATCTTTTAGTAGCTCATCCCAGTTGAAAGCGGCCGGGTCGAGGTGGGCGAAGGCTGAATCGGCACGGTCGTACACGATGCGGCTGGGCCGTAGCGAGGCGCCCACTTCCAGAAAATACAGCCCTAGGCGGTGGCCTTCGGTGAAGAGGCAGCGGCTCATGTCCACGCCGTAGCGGCGCAGGTGGTTGGCGGCCGCGTGGCCCAACTCATTGGCCGGGAACACGCCGATGTGGGCGGCGGGCACGCCCATTTGGGCAAGCGCGGCGGCCACGTTGGCGTCGCCACCGCCGTAGGTGACTTCGAGGGTGGCGGTTTGGGGGAGCCGGTAGTTCAGCGGCGGCGAGAGCCGCATCATCACTTCGCCGAAGGTTACGACTTGCTTCATTAGAGAATGGGTTGGCACTAGCGCTCGGCCAACGGGCGGGCTAGGGGGAATGGGATGGGAAAGGTAGGCCGCGGGCAGGGTGCCTAGGCCAGTTTTTCGCACCTTTATTCACGCAAACGTTATCGATAGACGGCTTTTGGTGTGCCGTGGACCCGGTGGGTTTGCGCGTGGGTAGCTGTTTAGGTGGGCTATCCACGCGCGGGCCTGCTGGGTCCACGGTACACGCTAGTAAAGCAAACGGCTAGCTCGCCACCAACTCTCCTGAACTCACCGGTGCGGGCGCCGCCTCGAAGCCAAAATACTGGCTGGCATTACCGTAGCTGATGTTTTCGACCAGCTGGCCCAGCCACGGTAGTTCCTCGGCGGGTAGCTCGCCGTTCTCCACGTCGCGGCCCAGCAGGTTGCACAGGATGCGGCGAAAGTACTCGTGGCGCGGAAACGAGAGGAAGCTGCGCGAGTCGGTGAGCATGCCCACGAAGCGGCTCAGCAAGCCCATGTTGCTAAGCGCGTTGAGCTGCTTTTCCATGCCGTCCTTCTGGTCCAAGAACCACCAACCCGAGCCAAACTGCATCTTGCCGGCGATGGAGCCATCCTGGAAGTCACCAATCATGGTGGCAAAAACGTCGTTGTCGGCCGGATTGAGGTTGTAGAGGATGGTTTTGGTCAGCTTGTCCTGGTTGTCGAGCCGGTCGAGGAAGCGCGAAAGCGCCTGCGCTTGCGAGAAATCGCCAATCGAATCCCAGCCCGTGTCGGGGCCGAGCTGGCGCAGGGCGCGGGCGTTGTTGTTGCGCAGCGCCCCTAGGTGAAACTGCTGGGTCCAGCCCTTCTCCCAGTCCATAATGGCCAGCTCCACTAACATGGCCGATTTGAACTGCTCGATTTCGGCCGTAGTCAGCTCCTGGTCGAGCCGCGCCTTATCGAAAATGGCGGCCACCTCTACTTCAGTATAGTCAGCGGCGTAAATCTGCTCTAGGCCGTGGTCGGACAGCCGGCTACCTAGGGAGGCGAAGAAGTCGTGGCGCTGGCGCAGGGCGGCCAGCAGGTCGGCGTAGGAGCGGATTTCCACGCCGGCCGCCGCGCCCAGCTTCTGTAAGTACGCCGGGTAGTCAGCCGCCTCGGGCGTCATGGCCTTATCGGGGCGGAAGGTGGGTAGAATGCGCGTGGCGAAGCCCTGCGCGGCAATGGCCTGGTGATGTTCCAGCGCGTCGGCGGGGTCGTCGGTGGTGCACACCACCTTCACATTCATCTTGGCCAGCAGCCCTTGCACTGCGTATTCAGGCGTTTGCAGCAGGGCGTTGCACTGCTCGTAGATGCGGCGGGCGCTCTCCTTATTCAGCAACTCCGTGACGCCGAAGTAGCGGCGCAGCTCCAGGTGCGTCCAGTGGTAGAGGGGGTTGCGTACGGTGTAGGGCACCGTTTCGGCCCACTTCTCAAATTTCTCCCAGTCCGACGCGTCGCCCGTGATGAACCGCTCATTCACGCCGTTGGCCCGCATAGCCCGCCACTTGTAATGGTCGCCATAGAGCCAGATTTGGGTGATGTTCTCAAACTGCCGGTTCTGGGCAATCTGGTCGGGCGGCAGGTGGCAGTGGTAGTCGATGATGGGCTGCCCCGCGGCGTGCTCATGGTAGAGGTGGCGCGCGGTGGGCGTTTGCAGCAGGAAGTCGTCGGAGAGGAAAGGAGTCATTTCAATTATCAGTTAGCAATGAGCAATTATCAGGTTTGCTTGTCGTGCTAAGCGTTTGTCATTGCGAGCGCAGCGAAGCAATCTTTCCTTTTGCGTAAGCGAACGCCTGGCAAGCGTAAAGGAAAGATTGCTTCGCTGCGCTCGCAACGACAGGTGCCTACAACGACACCCCGCGCTTCCACGGAATAAAGTCCGTTTGGCCGTGGCGCACGGCGCTCACTTCCAGGCCGCTGGCTACTTGGATGACGTAGTCTAGGATGCGCTCGCCGGCTTGCTCGATGGTTTCTTCGCCGTCGATGATGGTGCCGGTGTTCAGGTCGATGATGTCGGGCATGCGCTGGGCCAGCTTGGTGTTCGTGCTGATTTTGATGACCGGCGCGATGGGGTTGCCGGTGGGCGTGCCGAGGCCGGTGGTGAAGAGCACCACGTTGGCACCCGAGCCCACTTCGGCGGTCGTGCTTTCCACGTCGTTACCGGGGGTGCAGAGCAGGTTCAGGCCGGGCTTAGTCACGAGCTCGGGGTAGTCGAGCACAGCCACCACCGGCGACGAGCCGCCCTTGCGGGCCGCGCCGGCCGACTTTATGGCGTCGGTAATGAGGCCGTCGCGGATGTTGCCAGGCGAGGGGTTCATGTCGAAGCCCGAGCCTACCGCAATGGCGCTGTCGCCGTATGACTTCATGAGCGAGGTGAAGCGCTGGGCCGTGGCGTGGTCCACCGAGCGGTTCACGATTTCCTGCTCCACGCCGCACAGCTCCGGAAACTCGGCCAGGATGACCGAGCCGCCTAGGGCCACCAGAATATCGGAGGTGTGGCCCACCGCGGGGTTGGCCGAGATTCCCGAAAAGCCGTCCGAGCCGCCGCACTCCAGCCCGATGCAGAGCTTGCTGAGCGGCGCCGGCTGGCGCTGCTGCTGGTTGGCCTGCATGAGGCCGGCGAAGGTTTGGCGCAGGGCGGTGCTCACGAGGGTTTCCTCGGTGCCCATGGTCTGCTGGTCCAGGATGAAAAGCGGCTTGCTGAAGTTGGGGTCGCGTAGCTTGATTTCGTCTTGCAGCATGGTGGACTGCGCGTTCTGGCAACCCAGGCTGAGCACGGTGGCGCCGGCCACGTTGGGGTGCGTGATGTAGCCGGCCAGCAGGCCGCACAGCGCCTGGGCATCTTGGCGGGTGCCGCCGCAGCCGCCCTCGTGGTTGAGGAAGCGGATGCCGTCCACGTTCGGGAACAGCTTGGGCTTCTGGTAGTCTACTTCGGCCGAGTGCAAGTCGGTAGCCAGGATTTCTTCTACCGATTTGCCGGCCTGCATCAGCTCGATGAGGGCCTGGGTCTGGGGCTGGTAGCTCTTGCGGCGGGCGTAGCCTAGGTCGTTCACCAAGGCTTCTTCGAGCACCTGAATGTTGCGGTTCTCGCAGAAAACTAGCGGGATAACCAGCCAGTAGTTGGCCGTGCCCACGCGCCCATCGGGGCGGTGGTAGCCCATGAAGGTGCGGCCCGCGAACTGGCTCACGTTGGGCTGGGCCCAGCCCTGCGGGTGCTGGCCTTCCTGGTACGAGTTAGTGGCGTGCTTGAGGTTGGACGTGGTGAGCAGGCCGCCTTGAGCCACGGGGGAGGCCATGCGGCCCACCAGCACGCCGTACATGGTCACCTCATCGCCCACGGCTAGGGCCTGCAGGGTGAGCTTGTGCTTGGCGGCAATTTTATCGGTCGTTGTCACGGTCACCCCGTCCCAGGTCACGGGCGTGCCGATGGGCAGGTCGGTGAGGGCGACCAGAACGTTGTCGGCGGGGTGGATTTTAGCAACCAGGTGCTTCATAAACAATTAATAATTAGCAATGAACAAAGAGCAATTGCACAGCAAAATAACAACTGAACGGCCTAAAAGATGGCAATTGCTCGGTCCTTTTGCCTTTGATGCCCGGCAGCGGCACTAGCCAGCGACGGCCGGCTTGGGGCTTTTGTTAAGCACCCCCGCCAGCGTGGCATCGGCGCCTTCCTGCTGCAGCTGGGCCACGTAGCGCGCTACGCTGTCGGCAAAGCCAGGCAACGCCGTGAGGTCGGTGCCCCAGAGGGCTTGGTTGCTCAGCGCGGCTTGCACTACCTCGCTGGCTGGCCGCTGCCAGAGGTCGGCGAAGTAGCCCGCTTGCTCATCCTGAATGAGATACTCCTGACCGTGGGCCTCGCCGTACCACTTGCCGCCCTCGGTGCGGGTGCTGCGCTCGAAGAGCAAATAGGCCGCGAAGCCCAGCGCCACGTACTGCGGCACGGCCTGGAAGCGCTCGTAGTAGTGCAGTAAATCGGGCACCACGCGCATGCGCAGCTTGGCCGAGTAGTTGAGGGTGATGGCCAGCCAGCGGTGTTCCACGGCGGGGTTGCGGAAGCGGTCGAGCACCTGCATGCCGAAGCGCTGGCCCACTTTTTCATCTACGGGGTAGGGGATGCCGGGTAGCAAATCGGCCAGCATCAGCTGGCGGACGTAGGTAGATAGGTGGTCGTCTTCCATACCCTCGCGCACGGTGGCCACGCCGCCGAGCACGGCCAGCCCGCAGGCCAGCGAGTGCGTGCCGTTGAGCAGGCGCATCTTCAGCTCGCGGAAGAGGTTGATGTCGGGTTGCACAATTACGCCGGGGTGCACCTGCTGAAAGCTCAGCACGTGCTGCACCCGCTCGTCGCCCTCAATGGCCCACAGTAGGTACACCTCCGACATGGTGAGCAGCTCGTCTTCGTAGCCCAATTCCTGGGTAAGGGTAGCGTAGGCTGCCGCCGCGGGCTTGCCCGGCACAATGCGGTCTACCAGCGAGTTGCAGATGGTATTGGCCGTGGCGAGCCAACTCATAAACTCGGGACCTAAGGCGGCACGCTCGGCCAGCGTTTCCAGAATGCCGCGCAGCTTGGTGCCGTTGTCGGGTATCAGCTCGGTGGGTACGATTACGAGGCCCTTGCTGGCGTCGCCGCCGAAGGCCTGGTAGCGGGTGTGCAGCACGGCCAGCAGCTTGCCCGGAAACGAGCGCGGCGGGGTGGCCCCTAGGTCCTCGTTTTCGTCGAGCACAATGCCGACCTCGGTGGTGTTCGAGAGCACCACCTCTAGGTCTGGGCTAGTGGCTACTTGCAGCACCTCAGCCCACTGGCTCTTGGCCGACAGCACGCGGCTGATGCTGGCGCACACCACGTCCTCGCTGATGGTTTGGCCGTCTTCCACGCCCCGCACGCACACGGTGTAGAGGTTGTCCTGGCGCTCGAAGGCCGCGGCGTCGCCGCCATCGGTGCTCTTGACCACCACCACGCGGCCGTTGAAAATGCCCTGGCGGTTGGCCTGGTCAATCAAAAAATCGGGTAGGCCGCGCAGCAGCACGCCCGTGCCGAATTGCAACACTTTTTCGGGCAGGCCGAACAGCGCCGGGGTGGGCAGCGCCACCGTGGATTTGGCCACGCCGGCCTGGGTAAGGAGTTGGGAAAGAACAGGCATGTTTTTGCAAAGATTTTAGAGCAACTACTGGAAAGCGTGTGGAGGCCTGCGCGCAGGCGCGGCGCCTAGGTCAGCTTCCGCTCAAATGAATAGAATAAGCTCCTCGGGCCCGTCATGGGCTCACCTGCTTGCGTTACTGGTTCCACTTCTGCTGCCACTTGGGGTACTCACGGGTCAGGAGTTTTTCGGGCCAGGTGGCGGCGTACACGTAGCCGACGCGGCGCTCGTTTTCGATGTCGGCCAGGCGGGCGTGCTTCACGCCATCGCGGCCCACGTAGATGGGCTGATTGGTACCGAGGTCGTAGAAGCGAGCCCAGAGCGTGCTGCCGGGTGAGGCCACCAGCACCCGGTCGTGGCCGGTGGGCTGCTTGGGGTCGGTGATGTCGGCCACGGCCATATTCGGGATTTTGGAAGCCTCAAACCAGGCCACGGCGGCCGCGATGGCGCGCCGCACCTCGGGGCTGGGCTGGTCGAGGCTCATCAAAAACTCGGTGATGCCCACCGACTCGTCGCCGCTCAGCGAGGCCAGCTCGAAGGCGCGGGCATTGCAGGGCAGTAGCGTCACGCGGTCGTGCTGGGCGCACCATACGGTGGGTTTGCCGTGCTGCACGTACTGCGTTTTCAGGATGCACTGCACGCCTAGGGCCACCGCGCGCTGGGCCGGCGCCACCAGGGCGGGGTCTACCAAGGCGAAGTCGTCTTTCTTGTCGGCCACCGCCTTCAGCACCTGCAAGGCGTGCACCATGGCGTTGTCGTTGTAGGTAATCTGGGCGCGGTAGAGGTTGGCGGCGGGGTAGTACTGCGGAAAGCCGCCGCTGGGCTGCTGCATCTTGAGCAGGTAGCGGATGCCGTTTTCGGCCCCTAGGCGGTAGGCGGGGTTCTGGGTAGTTTTGAAGGCACCGACCAGGTAGGTGATTTCGCGGGTGGTGGCGTTGTTGTCGATGGTGGCATCGGCGCGGCCGGCGTCGTGGCGGGCGGCTTGCAGGTCGGCCGGGCTCATGGGGCGCTTGTAGTCCACTTTTACCTCGTTCACGGCCTTGGGCCAGCCGCCCACGCTGCGCTGAAAGGCGAGCATCTTCTCGGCGGTGCTGTCCTGCGCCGCGGCTACCGCCAGCCTAGGGGCCAGCGCTAGCGAGGAGCTACGGCAAGCACCTAGGCTGGTGGTAGCCAGGCCCAGCGTAGCAGCGACGAGCAACGAATACTTCATGGGTAAAAGGAAAAGGGCCAGTTGGTAAGTGAGCGGCTGCCTGGGGCGAGCCGCTCATGCACGTAGTAGTTAGTAGCCGAAGTTTTGCTTGAGGGCGGGGTCGGTGTCGAGGGTCGTCTGCGGAATAGGCAGTAATTCCTTACCTAGGCCAGCTAGGTACTCGGCCGCCAGCCCCGTACCAGTGCTGTTGACGTTGGTAGTCGTGGTAGTGGTGCCCGTGGTCGTGCTGATGGGCACTACCGTGCCATTGGGCTGGAGGTTAGCCACGTAGGTACCGTCGACGGACTGGCGCCAGTTGACGCGGGTGGTGCCGGCCGGTAATGGCGTAGCGGGGGTGGTAGGCAGGAGCGAGGTCGGCGTGGGCTTGTAGAAGGAGCGCGTCCACTGCACCCGGCCGCTCACTACCCGGTAGAACTGGTAGAGGGGCACGTTCTGGTACGGGCTGAGGCCCTGGCGCAGCAGATTCAGGTTCGCCTTGGTTTCGCTGAGCTTGGAGGCCAGCAGGTTCCAGCGCAGTAGGTCGTACTTACGGATGCCTTCCGAACCAAACTCCAGCAGGCGCTCTCTCACGATGGCATCGAACATGTCGGTTTTGCTGCTGGTGTTCAGGTTGGTAGCAGCAAGGGTGGCGTTGCCTCCGTAGCCGCGGGTGCGCACTAGGAGCAGGGCGTTGCGGGCGGCCGTGGTAGGGCCGTTTAGCTCGTTGTCGGCTTCGGCAAACATCAGCAGCACGTCGGCAAAGCGGATGAGCGGCCAGTTGTAGCCTAGGTAGTTGTTGGTGCCGGGCAGGGCCGGGTTGTGCCAGTCGCGCCGAAACTTACCATCGTAAATTGTGCTCAGCGCCACGCCCGACTGGTTGTTGCTGTTAGTGGCAAACTGGTAGGGCGCCACCGTAATATCGCGGCGCACGTCGGTCGAGTCGAAGGCGTAGAAGTAGGTCGGCACCACCGTTACGCCGCCCTGGGTCGAGCCGTAGATGGGCGAGGTTTGCAGGCGCGGACCGTTGTAGTAGCCCAGCTTCGAGTCGCCGGTGGCCGTGGAGCCGGCCATGCCCACTTCAAAAATGATTTCGTTAGCAGCATCGCGGCGCTGCTCGTTCACCCCGCGCCAGAGGTCCGAAAAGCTCGGGTTCAGCGCGTGCTGGGTGGGCTGGTTCATCAGCTCCTGGCACTCCTGGCGGGCAATGCGGTAGTAGTCGAGGTAGTCGGTTTCGCGCGTCATCACGTTGCCTTGCAGCGAGTAGCCGCCGCGCTGCAGCGCGATGCGCGCCCGCAGGGCCTTCACGGCACCCTTGGTGATGCGCTCGTTGGCAATGCCCGCGCCGGTGCGGTAGGGCACCAGCTTCTCGGCCGTGGCCAGGTCGGCCACGAGGGTGGTCAGCGTCTGGTTGCGGTTGCTGTTGGGCAGGTTGAAGTTCTGGTCGTAGCTCGACGGGGCGAACTGCGCGGGCACGTCGCCCCAGTTGCGAATCAGCTCGTAGTAATACTGGGCCCGCAGGGTCAGGGCCTCGCCGTAGAGACGGTGCAGGGCAGCGGTGTCGGCGCCGGTGGTGTAGAGCGCCATCTGTGGGATGTACTTGATGCAGACGTTGGCGCGCTCCACACCCTGGTAGAGGTTGTTCCAGGGGTTGATAATCTCGGTGTTGCTGGCAAACGCCTTGTAGCGCGAGATGCCCCGGCGCCCCGTGTCGAAGGTGCCCGACGAGCTGATGAGCTCATCGGTATCGTAGGGGTAGTACATGCTGATGCGGGTACCGTAGGTGTTGTCGCCCGACAGCGGGTCGTAGGCGCCCAGCACCGCGCTGGTGGCCCCGCTCACCGTGCTGAAGGTGGCCTCGGTCGTGGTCAGGGCCGTGGGCTCGATGTCGAGGTAGCTTTTGCAGGAAGTGGCCAGCCCGGCCGCCCCGGCCAGCAGCACGGCCGCCGTGGCCTTCCGCGAAGTGAAATTAAAAACTTTCATAAGGCTAGGAACTAGCTAAAGTGCGGGTGGGAAGAGATTACAGCCCTAGGTTGATGCCAAACAGGAAGGCCTTGCTGCGGGGGTAGGCGGCGTAGTCGACGCCCGGCGTGAGCGGGGTGCTGCGGCGGGTATTCACCTCCGGGTCGTAGCCCGAGTACTTGGTGAAGGTGTACAGGTTGTTGAGGGTCACGTAGAAGCGCAGGGTCTGCACCTTGGCGCGGCTCAGCAGGCCCTTGGGCAGCGAGTAGCCCACCGTGATGTTGTTGATGCGCAGGAACGAGCCGTCTTCGATGGCGTAGGAGTGCAGCAGGTAGTTGCCGCGCACCGGGCTCCAGATGGTAGCGTTGGCGTTTACCTGGTTGAAGGTGTTGGCATCGGTGATGAGCACGCCGTTGTTGTCGGTGTAGCGCACGCGGTTGTTCATCTCGCTCAGCAGGTTGGCGTAGGAGGTGTTGGCCGTGCTGGTCGTAAACTCAATCTTGTTGGCGTTGTAGATGTCGTTGCCCAATACGAAGTTCAGGAATACGCTGGCGTCGAAGCCTTTGTAAGTAAACTGCTGATTCAGGCCGCCCACCACTTTGGGGTTCGAGTTGCCGATGACCGTTTTGTCGGCTTCCGTAATCTGGCCGTCGCCGTTCACGTCGCGCAGCTTGAGGGTGCCCAGGGCCACGGCGGTGCCCGTAACGGCGGCGTTGCTGGCCACACCATCGGCGAGCACGCCGGTGCGGGTGGTGTAGTTATACGACTTGAAATCGTTGGTCGTGTAGAAGCCGTCCGTGACGTAGCCGTACATCATGCCCACCGGCTGGCCCACGCGGGCCACGTAGTCGGGGCCCGACAGCGCCGTGCCCGCCCAGCCCGACTGAATGCTCGGAATCTCCGAAAGCCCGCCTAGGTCCGTGATTTTGTTGCGGTTGAACGAGGCGTTGGCTGAGGCCGACCAGGTGAAGTTTTCGGTCTGTAATACCGTGCCGCTCAGTTGCAGCTCCAGGCCCTTGTTCGAGGTCGAGCCGATGTTGCGGAACTGCGAGGTGTAGCCCGAGAAGCCCGGCAGCGGCTGCGCAATCAGCAGGTCGTTGGTGGTGTTGTAGTACACGTCGGCCGTGAACTGCACGCGGTTGTTGAACAAGCCCATGTCCACGCCCACGTTGCGGGTCGTCGTCACTTCCCACTTCAGGGTGGGGTTGGCCAGCGTGGTGAGGGCCGTGGCGGGCGTCGTTACGTGGTTGAGGGCGTAGTTGACGTTGCCGGCCTGGTAGAGCTGCTTGGTCAGGAAGTCGGGGATGCGGTTGTTGCCGGCCTGGCCGTAGCTCAGGCGCAGTTTCAGGTCCGATACCTTGGTGAGGTACTCCTTGAAGAAGTCCTCCTGCGAGATGCGCCACGCGGCCGACACGCCGGGGAATACGCCGCGCCGGGTAGCGCCGGGCTCAAACTTCGACGAGTAGTCGAGGCGGGCCGAGGCCGACAGCAAGTACTTGCCATCGTAGTCGTAGCTCAGGCGGGTGAAGCCCGAAACCAGGCCATAATCAACCGGGATGCCGGTGCTCGGCAGCACTGGCTGGGCCACCGTGCCCACCGGCAGCACTGCCTGGTTGATGTTGGCCAGGGCGCGCTCGGCGGTGATGTCCGACGGCAGGAAGTTCGTTTGGATGAAGGTCTGGGTAGTGCGCTGGCGGTAGGTTTCCTCGCCCAGCAGAGCCGTGAAGGAGTGCTTGCCCTTCTTGAGCGAGTAGTCCAGCACGTTCGAGTTGTTGAGGGTCGTCGTGGTGCCGGTGGTGAGGGTCACGAAGGGCAGGTTCTGGTAGCCGCCCGCCGCCTGCCGAATGGTCGGCGAGTACAGTCCGTTGAAGGTGCTCAGGTCAGAATACGTGAGGTCGAAGCCGCCCGTGGAGCGGAAAACCAGCGACGGCAGGATGTTGAACGACGCCGTGGCGCCCATGTTAAACGTGCGGCGCTTGTCCGAGCGGTACTCGTTGTTGATGGCCAGCACCGGGTTCACCAGCGAGGAGTTGGCGAAAAAATCGGGGTCGAAGTTGGCTGTCGGGTCGGCGCCCGCCGCGCCGGTCGGCAGGTTGAAAGGAATGTACTGCACCGTGTTGCGCAGGCGCGAAGTCACACTGGAGCCGGTGTTCACCGTCTGGCCGTTGCTGGAGGTACCTAGGGCCGCGCCGGTGCCGGCGCCGAGGTTCTGCTGGTCGTTGAAACGGGCATTGAAGCCCAGGCGAAACTTGTCGCTGGCCTTGGTATCGATGCGGAAGTTGACCAGGTTGCGCACGTAGCCCGAGCCTATCTGAATACCGTCCTCATTGTTGCGGGTCAAACTCAGGTTGAAGGTCGTGGCCTTGGTGCCGCCGCTCACTGATACGTTGTGCGTCTGCTGAAACGCGCTGCGGCCAAACACCTGGTCCTGCCAGTCCTGGTTGGGTAGGTTGCGCAGGTTGTTGAGGGTATCGCCGTTGAAGTTGAGCGAGCCAAACACCTGTTTAAACGTGCTGGTGCCGCCCGACAGGCCGGCGCCCGTGCCCGTGAGCTGCGCCCGCTCGTACTCCCAGTTCAGGTAGTCGGCCGGGCCCATTACGCCGAGCTTTTTGGTAATCTTGCGGAAGCCGCCAAAGCCGTTGTACGATACCGAGGTGCGGCCCTCACGGCCGCCCTTAGTGGTGATGATAACCACGCCATTAGCGCCGCGCGCGCCGTAGATGGCGGTCGAGGAAGCGTCCTTCAGTACGTCGACCGAAGCAATGTCCTGCGGCGCGATAACCGACAGCGCGTTCTCAATCTGAATGCCGTCCACGATGTAGAGCGGCGAGTTGTCCTGGGTAATCGAGCCGCCGCCGCGGACTTTCACTTGCACGTTATTGTTGCCGGGCGTGCCTTCCGAAGAGGTCAGTTGCACGCCCGCCAGGCGGCCCGTCAGGGCCTCAGCGGCCGAGTTGACGGGGATATCCTTAATCTGCTGGGCATTAACTGACGAGATGGCGCTGGTCACGTCGCCGCGCCGAACTTCTTGGTAACCAATAACTACTACGTCGTCGAGCGACTGCACATCTGATACCAGCGTAACGTTGATGGCCGTTTTGTCGCCCACGGCGACCTCCTGGCTCACAAAACCCACGAAGCTGAAGCGCAGCGTGGCCGCTTTATTATCAGCCGGCACATTGATGGTGTAGCCGCCGTCTACGCTGGTGGAGGCGCCGTTGGTAGTGCCTTTCAGCAAGACCGTCACGCCCGGCAGCGTCTCGCCATCCGACCCTTTCACGATGCCACTCACCGCGCGGGTTTGGGCCAGGGCCGCGCCAACGCTGGCGCAGAGCACGAGCCAGAGCAGTAGAAAATGTCTTTTCATAAGAGCAGCAGAAGGAAAATGGGTGGGAGTTGAATTAAGTGGAGCGCGCGAGGGGCTGCGAGCCGGCGGCAACGGCCGGCAAGCCTAGGGGCCAGGGGTGGGCGGGCTGCTAGCCGCCGGTCAGGCAAGGATTTTTTAAACTTTAGCAGGATAAAATGCCCGGTATAAGCCAAGCAAAGCCCTGTATAGTCTCGAAGTTTAGCGAATGATGGCCGCCCAATGAAGACCCGGACCGTTTTTATTTGCGCAAACGTTGTCGGTAACGTTCCCAAACCCCCCAGAACGGGCCGGGCAAAGCCCGCACGGCTAGCGCCATCGATTTAAGTGATACCTTTAGTCGCTGGCCCTAGGCGGGGTTTTTAACTCAGAAGTTGTATTTTAATCATATTTTAGCTTGGAAGCCGCCACTCTCAAAGACATTGCCCGCGAACTGAATATCTCGGTCTCGACCGTGTCGCGGGCCCTGCGCGACAGCTATGAGATAAATGCCGAAACCAAGCGGGTGGTGATGGAGTGCGCTGCCCGCTTGCACTACCGCCCCAACCCTATTGCGCTCAGCCTGAAGGGCAGCAGCAGCAAGGCCATCGCGGTCATCGTGCCCCAGATTGCCAATTATTACTTTTCGCAGGCTATCAATGGCATTGAGGACGTGGCTCAGCGCCGGGGCTACGACGTGCTCATCTTCCAAACCCACGAAACCTACGCCCGCGAAATCGCCAACCTGCGCCAGGCCCTGGCCCGCCGCGTCGATGGCGTGCTCATCTCGCTCAGCAGCGAAACCTCCGACGTGACGCACTTGCAGGAATTGCAGCAGCAGGGCACGCCCATCGTGCAGTTCGACCGGGTGTCGGCCGAAGTAAACACGCCCCGCGTGGTGGCCGACAATTTTGGGGGCGCCTTCGCCGCCACCGAGCACCTCATCAAAACCGGGCGGCGGCGCATTGCGCACCTCACCATTCAGCCCTGGCTCAGCATCACGCAGGAGCGCCTGGCCGGCTACCGCGCCGCGCTAGAGCAAAACGGCCTGCCCTACGACGAAAGCCTGGTGCGCTTCGGCACTTTCGGCCCCGACGAGGTAGGGCCGCTGGTGGATGAGCTGCTGGCCCTGCAGCCCCGGCCCGATGCCTTCTTCACGGCCAGCGACCGGCTGGCCCTAGGGTGCCTAGCCGCGTTGCGCCAGCGCCGCATCCACATCCCCGACGAGGTGTCGCTCATCGGCTTCACCAACCTCAACGTGGCCGATTTGCTGTCGCCTTCGATGAGCACCGTGGTACAGCCGGCCCTGGAAATCGGCCAGGCCGCCGCCGAGCGCTTGCTCGACCTCATCGAGCGCAAGCAGCGCCCAGCGCTGCCCATCACGACGACTACCATCCCGACTACGATGCAGCTACGCGAGTCGACGCAGCTGCCAGTAGTGGCCTAGGATGGGAGTTTATAACGTTTTCTAAGCGTTGGTTCAAGAAACGTGACAAGCGCGGCAAGCTGTGACACTAGCAGATAACCGATGAGAATTTGCTACTCCTACCCTCTACTTGACGCCTCTTCTTTCACCCTTGGCGGCTACTACCTGCACCTGTACGAGCTGCTGCACCACAAACTGCCCTTTATTGTGCCCCAAGTGCCCGTAGCCAGTAACTTTTTCGTCCTCGTAACGACCAATAGCATCCACGACTAAATACTGATTCATGTAATTGTTACGCACCGTATTAAACTGGGCTTGAAAGGGCGCTATTACCTGTTCTGACAGGGTCAGTTCCACTGGCAAGAAGTTCTCACAGTGCTTACCCATGGCATTGAAAGACCAGTATTCATCCAACCCGCTGTAGCTACCCCGAACATAGACCAACTGGTTCCGAAGGGCCAGGAGTTGGCAAAAAGGAACGGGGCTCATTCCCTGATAAGGTAATGCAGACGGTAAGGGGCGCCTCGCAACAGCCGGCGTCAGCAGTTGTTGGCAACCGGCTAAAACCACGAGTAAAAACGTGGCTACTAGCTCAATTTTAGGGATAGAGGAAGCGGTACCGCGCATTGATAAGACTTTTCATAGTTGAGTGTGTCAGAGCGAATGTATGATTTTCCAGGAAAAGCCACTTAACATAACAAGTCTTACCAGACACGACTTGGAATAAGTGCGGTTTTAGCTTACTCAACCAGTATGAAGGCAGTAGCATTTTAGCAAGTTACATACTCTCTACATCCTACTTATGAATCGTTCGACGCGGCTCTTCTTACTGTCCGTTGTAGTGCTTACCAGCTGCCATCATTCTGGTGAGCAGGCCCTCTATTATCTACCTAATCACTTCACTGGTAACGCTATTGTCGTTTTCAATCAACCAGATGGAACACCTATAGAATACAGCGAAGGGAGGCGAGTCTATCGCGTTCCGCCAAATGGTATTCTCAAATCACAGTTTACACCTAACCCTGGCTTGCATGTTCCGGATGAATACTGGTACATCGATGTCCACCATAATCCGCTAAAAACACTACGGTTTATAGACAGGATTTCAGACGCTGATAAGCTGTCAAGCGACACTATTTGTTGTGGCGTAGCACCTGTCACCGATAGCAATACGCCTCGAACGCACTACCTAACGCTTGTAGTCAGCCCCCTGCGAACAGTAGATTCTATTTATGAACTACAGATTGCTGCTATTTCCAAAGTATCTGATGAGCTAAAGGGTAAGAAATGAAGCATAAAAGGTTTTTACATGTTGGAAACGACCGTTTACAACACGTAAAATATTCTGTTTAGCTTTTTGCTGACCGCCGGTTCAGTCTGTTGATAGCAGGGGGCGCGGCACCCACGGAGCCGCGCCCCCGAATATGCGCCCTAGGGTATAGCGCTTGGCCTCCTTGGCCGTGAGCTGGTGCGACCACCGGGCGCGGGCCGCTGGGTTAGCGCCGGGGCCAGTGGACTGGTACTCGGCGTAGTAGGTCGTTTTTTCGTTGGCCGCGTCGCGCCAGTTGTCCCAGCCCAGGGGCAAAATGTGCGAGCCTAGGTCGCAGTGCAGGTATACGGTTTTGGAATGGGGGCGCCAGGGCCGCCCTAGGTACACTTTGTGCGCCGCCGAGTCGGCGGTGAGGCGGCAGTTGAGAAACACGAAGCCGTAGGCCTGCCGCTCGGTGGTGGCCGCAGCAAGCGCAATGTAGGAATTGCGCTTGCTGCGGATTTCACAATTCTCAAATACGGCCGTGGCGGTACCGAAAATGAAATCCGTGGTGCCCTCTATGTAGCAGTCCTGGTAGTACTGCCGGCTGTTTTCGACGGCCGGATACAGCGTGTCCTGGTTGCCCAGCATGCGGCAGTGGCGGAAGGTGGCGCGGTCGCCCTCCACGTGCAGCGCCACGGCCTGGCCCACCGGCCCGGCCGAGTTTTCGAAGGTGATGTTCTCGGCCGTGAAGTCGTTGGCCTGCACCAGCACCGTGTGCGAGGTGTAGGTGACGTGCCCGGCCGCATCGCCGGTGTGGTCGCCACCCGTAATAATGGTGCCCGCCGCGCTCTCGCCCACCAGCCGCACGTGGGTTTTGTGCGACGGCACCACGATTTTCTCGCGGTAGGTGCCGTTTTTAATCTGAATGGTGACCGTGACTTGCGACAAGTCACGCGAGGCGTTCACCGCCTCCTGAATGGTGCGGTAGTCGCCCGAGCCGTCCGGCGCCACGCGTATCAGCCGCACCTGGGGCGGCGGGGCCGGGCGGGCGGCATGCCATCGGCGGGTTTGGGTGGGGTAGGGGTAGCTTGGCCTAGGGTGGCAAAAGGCAGCAGCAGAGTAGCCGCCCCGAGTAAGTAGTTCATGCGGGACCTAGGGTTGGGGTTGGTCAGGATTCCAGTCGCGCAGCACCTTGGCGCGGGTGTAGTGCTCGGCCTCGGCGGCCGTGAGTTGGTGCGACCACGCTACCCGGCTCTTGGGCGCGGCGCCGGGGCCAGTAGACTGGTACTCGGCGTAGTAGGCCGTTTGCTTGTTGGTTTCCTTGCCCCACTCATCCCAGCCCTCGGGTTTGATGAGGGCGCCCAGCTCGCAGCCCAGGTACACTACCTTGGCGTAGGGCCGCCAGGGCCGACCTAGGAAAAACGAGCCCTTGGGCGCGTCACCCGTGATGCGGCAGTGCCGGAATACGTAGCCGTAGCGCGCCGTGTCGGGCGTGGAAGCGGCCGTGACGAAGCCGCCGCGCTTGCAGAAAATGGTGCAGTCCTCGAACCACGCCGTGCCCGCGCCGAAGATAAAATCGACCGTGCCCTCGATGTAGCAGTCCTTGTAATACTGCCGGCTGCCCGGCCCGAAAGTGTAAAGCGTATCCTGAAAACCCAGCAAACGGCAGTTCTTGAACTTGGCGCGGTCGCCGGCCACCCACACGGCCACGGCCTGCCCCACCGGCCCGGCCGAGTTTTGAAACGTCAGGTTTTCAGCCGAAAAATCGGTGCCGTAGATGTAGATGCTCGATGAGCCCGAGGTGCCTACCTCCTCGCCAAAGCGGTTTTTCTTCTGGTTGTAGTCGTCGTAGGTCAGGATGGTTTTATCCCGGTCTTCGCCCACCAGGCGTACCAGCTGCTTGCTGCCGGCCAGCACCAGCTTCTCTTTGTAGGTGCCTTTTTTGATGAAAATGGTCGTTTCCTTCTTCCGCAAATCAGGCACCGCGTTGATGGCCTCCTGCACCGTGCGGAAGTCGCCCGACCCATCCTGCGCCACCGTGAAAGTGCCGACGGGGCCAGCCGGCGCGGCGGCCTGGGCTGGCGCAAGGCCGGCGAGAAGTAGCAGCCAGCTCAGCGCTAGCCGTAGATTGCTTATTTTCATGACTTTTCTATTGATTATAACTAATTCACGGTCGTCATGCTCATCTGGCGTATTCCAGGGCTACGGCGCCACGCGCCACCAATCCACGTCGGCGTAGCCAGCCGTGGTGGCCGGGCCGGGGCTGAGGCAGAACACGCCCATTTTGGCGCCGACCCATTTGCCTTCGCGGGCCGGAAACTCGGCACCTAGGGGCGTAAACTGTCGCCCATCGAGGCTGTAGCTGAACTGGCACTTGGCCCCCGGCCGCACCGCCACCCGCAGGTACAGCGGCTGACCGGCGGGCACCGCCACGGGAGCGGAAGCCGTTTCGGTCCCGCCCTTGTCGGCTTTCAGGCAAACGGTTTGCGCCAGCTCTAGCTTGCCGCCGCGGTAGGTGGCGGCCAGGTAGGCGTAGTCCATGCCCATCATCACCAGGCCAGCTTTTTCGCCCTCGGCTTTGGGCGCAAAGCTGAGCTTGGTGGTGGCGGTGAACGACTCAGCGGGTAGCTTTTGCAGCAGCAGGCTGGGCTGTTGCCAGAAGTTCTGGTAGTCAGTGGGGCGGGGCGCAGCGGCCAGGCGCACGCTGCCCGACGCGGCCGTGAGCGAATACCAGGCTGGCTGGGGATTGGCCTGCCATTGCCACTGCAAGCCTAGGGTTTTGGCCGCAAACTCATCGGAAGTCGCGGGCGTGGCCAGGGCTGCTTTGCCCGGCACGGCGGGCTTGCGATAGGTGTGCACCGGCTCGCCGGTGCCGTCGCCGTCGGGGTCGAGGCCGATGACGGGCCAGTCGTTTTGCCAGCTCATGGGCTGCAAATGCACCACCCGGCCGTAGGCTTCCTGGTCCTGAAAGTGCAAAAACCAGTCTTGCTTGCCGTCGGGCGTATCGACCCACGCGCCTTGGTGCGGGCCGTTGGTTTTCGACTTGCCCTGGGCCATTACAATCTTGTCTTCGTAAGGCCCGAACACATTTTTTGAGCGCAACGCCACCTGCCAGCCGGTGGGCACGCCGCCGCCCGGCGCGAATATGTAGTAGTAGCCGTGGCGCTTGTAAAACTTCGGCCCCTCGATGGTCGGGTGGTTCTGGTGCCCATCAAAAACCAGCTTGTCCTCACCCAGCAAACTCAACCCGTCGGGCGCCATTTCGCTGACGTGGATGACGCTCTTGATGCCCGCCCGGCTGCCCGCAAAGGCGTGCACGAGGTAGGCGCGGCCGTCCTCATCCCAGAGCGGGCAGGGGTCAATCCAGCCCTTGGCTTGCTTCACGCACACGGGCGTTGACCACGGGCCAGCCGGGTTTTTAGTCTTCACCACAAAGATACCTAGGTCGGGGTCAGGGTAGTAGAGGTAAAACTCGCCCTTATGAAAGCGCAGTGCGGGCGCCCACACACCATTGCCGGGCTGCGGCTGGTCGTAGCGGGCGCGGGGTAGCTGCACGGGCAGCGCGGTGCCAATTATCGTCCAGTTTACCAGGTCTTTGGAGTGCAGAATCTGCAAGCCTGGCACCGAGCTGAAGCTTGACGAAGTGAGGTAGTAGTCGTTGCCCACCCGCACCACATCGGGGTCGGAGTAATCGGCGTAGAGCACCGGGTTTTTGTACATCCCGTTCCCTAGGTCGGGTACCCAGACCTGGGACAGGCCGGAAACAGTCGGGCTCTGCGCCCTGGCCACGAAAGCCAGGGTGCAGAGCCCGAAAAGTGTCAACAACGAAGTATTAGCAATGCGCGGCATGGCAAGGGGTAGGGTGGAAAAGCGAGGCCGATGAGCCCGCGCTTCCCCAGGCCCTACCGGGCCCCGGAGCCGCGCGGAGCTTACCAGAAAGTAATGTAAAGCGTCGTGATAATAGCCAGCACGATAGCCGAGCCAATGGCAAAGCTGCGGTTGGGGCGGAACATGCTCGAGTCGATTTCGAGGCCCTTGGGGCTGGCTTGGCCCTTGCCCTGGATGAGGCTGATGAGCACCATGCCCACGATGCAGAACACGAACACGAAGCCCATGCGGTCGAGGAACGGAATCTCGTAGATGTTCGAGCCCTCAGGCTTCACGGCGAAGCCGAGCGGCGCCAGGAACGAGAGGTCCATAACACCGGGCAGGAACTTGAGCACAATTGAGAACAGGAAGCCGCCGATGGTGGCGAAAAGCGCGGCGCCCGACGTGGTTTTCTTCCAGAAGAAGCCTAAGATGAACATGGCAAAAATGCCCGGCGACACGAAGCCCGTGTATTCTTGGATGAACTGGAAGCCACCCTTCTTATCGATACCTAGGTGCGGTGCGATGAGGATACCGAGCAGCATGGCCACGACCACCGAGATTTTGCCCACGGCCACCATCTTCTTCTCCGAAGCGTTCACGTTCAGTACCTTCTTGTACACGTCGAGCGTGAAGATGGTCGCAATCGAGTTGGCTTTGCCGGCCAACGAGGCTACCACGGCGGCGGTGAGGGCCGCAAACGACAGGCCTTTCAAGCCCACGGGCAAGATGTTGAGCAGCACCGGGTAAGCGCGGTCGGGGTTGAGGTCGGCACCCGAGCCAAATTCAGTGGCACCAAACACGTTTTCCTTGTATAGCACGTAGGCCGCGATGCCGGGCAGCACCACGATTACGGGCATCAGCATTTTCAAAAACGCCGCGAAGAGCAAGCCACCGCGGGCGGTGGGCAGGTCGGCGCCGAGGGCGCGCTGCGTGATGTACTGGTTGCAACCCCAGTAGTTGAGATTCACAATCCAGAGGCCGCCGAGTAGCACCGTCAGGCCGGGCAGGTCGATGTAGTTGGGGTCGTCCTTCTTCACAATCATATGGAAGTGATTGTTGGCCTCGCCCATCAGGATGTTAAAGCCGTTGACGACGCCCGTGGTGCCGAAGTGCTCCGATACGAGGTTGAGGGCCAGGTAGGTAGTAGCCAGGCCGCCCAGGATGAGGAAGAACACCTGAATAACGTCGGTGAAGCCGATAACCTTCATGCCGCCCAGCGTGATGATGACGGCGGCAATGGCCAGCGCGTACATGCAAAACGTCAGGTTGAGGCCCGAGACGCTGCTCACGGCAATGGCCCCTAGGTACAGAATCGAGGTCAGGTTCACGACTATGTACAGCGCCAGCCAGAAAATAGCCATAATCATGGCCACCGTGCCGTTGTAGCGCTGGTGCAGGAACTGCGGCATAGTGAAGATTTTATTCTTCAGATATACCGGGATGAAGAACGTGGCCACGATGATGAGCGTGACCGACGCCATCCACTCGTAGGCCGAAATGGCGAGGCCGATTTTAAAGCCCGAGCCGGCCATGCCCACAAACTGTTCGGCCGAGATGTTGGAGGCGATGAGCGACGAGCCGATGGCCCACCACGTCAAGGACCCCTCGGCGAGGAAGTAGTCTTTCGAATCGCCTTCGGCCGTGCCGTCGTGGCCGGTTTTGCGGTTGTAAATCCAGATGCCGTAGCCGGCTACTATCAAAAAGTAGACGAAAAAGACGACGTAGTCGAGGGTAGCGAGCTTGTTCAAGGTGGGAAACTAAAAGGCTTGGAATGGCAGGTTTGACAGCGAAAGTAGCGCTGCGCCGCAGTCCGGCCACCTATCGGCAGGTTTTATTTTGCCAGTAGCCAGCGGCCCAAGTCCTTGCCAGCCTGAAAATTTTCATATACGGCCGGTATTTTGCGGCCGTCGGTGTACTCGTTGTACAGCCACGGGTCGCCGAGCACGAAGACTTTGCCCTTGCCTAGGGTCGCCGTCGCCATAATGACTTGACCCGCGGCATTGCTCACCAGCGGCCGGGCGGGCGCTTGTAAGCTCAACACCGCTAATTCTTTGACGTACGCCGTTTTGGCCTGCGCAAATACTGGTTTGCCGCCGGTAAGGTCCACGCGGCCCTGCTCGAACTGGCTGCCCTGCACCATGTTGATGCTCTTATCGGTGAACTGCACCCCGAAATTGCGGGCCAGCTCATTGAAGTGGCGAATTTCGCAGTTAGCCGTGTCGTTGGCCAGCAGCACCAAGGAGCCCCCGGCTTTTACCCAGTCGGTAATGGCCTTGCTGTCGGCCGGCTGCACGTAGTGCGGGCTCGGCGATTCCTTTTTGGAATCAGGGTCCACGATGATGTAGACATTCAGGCCTTTGAGCGACGCCGCGGTGGGGGCGCCGGGCACGGCCACCGTTTTGGCGCCCAGCTCGCGCAACTGGTTGCCCCACAGCCAGAAGCCGCCGTGCGTGCGTTCTTCCCAGGTGTAGTGCCACTGCTCAGGCTGGCCCGTGAAGGCATTCTTGCGCAGCTCGTGGTTGAAGTAATAATCCAATCCCACGGTTTGGCCCTGGCCCACGGCGTTCTCCGCCGTAATCTCCATTTCTACGCTCGCCAGGATGAACGGCCCTACGCCTTTGAGGTCGTTTTTGCGCAGCGGCTCGCTGAGATAGTACTCGTAGGTGCCATCGCGGTAGGGCGAGCCCCCTAGGCCGCCCACGCTCACGGTGCCGTTTAGAGCCAGCGCGCCGTTCTCAGTTGCCACGAAGCTCTTCACCAAGCCGTCGTAGCCCTTCTTGGCTACGGCCGCGTATTTCTTATCGAGGTACCCTAGGCGGGCGCCTTTGGCCAGGGCGTACACAAACATGCTGGAGCCCGAGGCTTCGGCGTAGTTGCCCTTGCGGCCTTCCTGGCCCATTACGAGGCTCCAAGTGCCGGTTTTGGCATCCTGGTGCTTGGCCAGCGCGGGGGCCAGGCGCTGAATATCTTTGATGAGCTCGGCGCGGTGCGGGTTGCCGGCGGGCAGGTAGTCGAGCACGTCCACGAGCGCCATGGCGTACCAGCCGATGCCGCGGTCCCAGAAATGGGGCGACTGGCCGGTGGTTTTGTTGGCCCACTTTTGCTCGCGGCTCTCATCGTAGCCGTGGTAGAGCAGGCCGGTTTTGGGGTCCACGAGGTTTTTCTCAATCAGCGCGAACTGCTGGGCCACGTCATCGAGGCCTTTGCTGTCGTTGGTGAGGGCGCTGTACTCGGCGTAGAAGGGCTCGGCCATGTAGAGGCCATCGAGCCACATCTGGTTGGTGTAGCGCTGCTTGTGCCAAAACCCGCCGGCCTTGGTGCGCGGCTGCCCATCGAGCTGCTTGCGCAGCGTGGCGGCGGCCAAGCGGTACTTCTCCTGCTCAGGCACCGAGGTCTGGGCCAGCAGCAGCACGGTGTGGCCCACGGCCAGGTTGTCGAGGTTGTACTCGTCCATCTTGTACGTGCGGATGCTGCCGTCCGTATTCACAAACTGGTCGATGTTCTTCTTGATATACGTGAAGTACCGAGGGTCGCCGGTGCGCTGCCACACGCGTTCCAGCGCCCGGTCCATCAGGCCCTGCTCGTAGTCCCAGCGGGCCGTTTTGCGGTCGCCCACCACGATGGAGTCGGGCTGCCGGGTCATAAACGCATCGGCCATGCGCTGCGACATAGGCGGCGTTTGGGCCTGGGCGAGCAGGGGAGTGGCGAGGGCGGCGGTGAGCAGGAGGGTGGGAAAGTTCATGGATTGATAGTTCTTCAAAGTCGTCTGTCCTTGCGAGCGCAGCGAAGCAATCGCATCAGAACGAGCCGTTTGGGTACGATTGCTTCGCTGCGCTCGCAAGGACAGGCTTAGTTGAGTAGTCGGAGCAGCTACCGCGTAGCTACAACTACCGTCTTCTTACTTACTTTCTGCCCCAGCTCCACATCCTTCTTCGCCAGCTTGGTATTGGTATTCGTGAGGCGGATGTCCTGGCTGCGGTCGCCGGTCACGCGTAGCAGCAGGTCGGCGCCGCTGGCGTAGCGTAGGTTGTCGAAGCTGATGTTTTTGCTGTTCTGGACTTCGAGCACCGGCTTGGTTTCGGTCGAGAGTAGGGTCACGTTTTTAAGGCGAATGTTCTCAGCTTCCTGGCACAGCATACCCTTTTTGCTTTCCAGGGTGATGTTTTCGAGGCTAATGTCTTTGATGCTCATTTCGGGCAGGCCGCGTACCAGGATGCCCGTTTCGGCGCCCTTGCACACCACGTTCTTGATGTAGAAGCCCCGGAACTGCGGCGTGCCTTCGCCCAGCGGCTGCGCCGCAATGACCGGCGGCTCGCTCGACTCGCCGGCCAGTGGCACGGGGTCTTTGGCCGCGTAGTACATATCAAACAGGATGGCCTGCCCGGCAATGTCCGTCATGGCCACGCCATCGACGTAGATGTTCTCGACCACGCCGCCGCGGCCGCGGGCCGTTTTGAAGCGCAGGCCCACGTCGGTACCTAGGAAGGAGCAGTCGCTCACGAACAGGTTGCGGGCGCCACCCGACATTTCGGAGCCAATCACGAAGCCGCCGTGGGCGTGGTACACCTTGCAGCCCCGAAACACAAAGTTTTCGGTGGGCACGCCGCGCTTGCGGCCCTCGGCGTCGCGGCCGCTCTTGATGCAGATGCCGTCGTCGCCCACGTCGAAGGTGCAGTTTTCGACCAAGCCGTTGCGGCACGACTCGAGGTCGAGCGCATCGGTGTTCTGGCCGTACCAGGGGTTTTTGGCCGTCACGCGGCGCAGCGTGATGTCCTCGCACAGCAGCGGGTGGATGGTCCAGGCTGGCGAGTTTTGGATGGTGAAGTCTTCAAGCAAAATCTGCTTGCAGCGCGTGAGGCTGAGCATGTTGGGCCGCAAAAAGTCCCGAATGTCGTCGAAGTCGCCGAGGTTCATGCTCTTGCGCGGGGTGCCGGCGGCGGCCAGCTGGTTGCCTTTGAAAGAGGCGGCCGAGGGGTACCAGTAGTCCTTCTTATCGTTGAGTACGCCGCCCGAGGCCACCAGCTTTTTCCACTCCGTCTCGTTGAGTTTGCTCTTCTTAACGGGCCGCCAGGCGTCGCCGTTGCCATCCAGCGTACCGCGGCCAGTGATGGCAATATTCTGTAAATCAACGCCTGAGATGGGCGCCTGGCTGCGAACGGCATCTTCGCCCTCCCAGGTAGTTTTCACCAATGGGTACTTGCTACGGTCGGCCGTGAACTGCACCAGCGCGCCGTTGGCGAGGTGCAGGTTCACGTTGTTTTGGAGCACGATGGGGCCCGTGAGCCACAGCCCGGCCGGCACCAGCACCGTGCCGCCGCCCTTGGTGGCGCAGGCCGTAATGGCTTTCTGAAACGCCTCCGTATTCAGGGTTTGGCCATCGGCCACGGCCCCGTACTGGCGCAGGCTGAAGGTGTCCTTCCTGAACTGCGCTTGCCGCACGGCGGGCAGCTCGGCGGCAGTGGTGGGTAGGGCAGCAGGGGTAGGAGCCACGGGACGAGCAGCGGCGAGCGCCAGCAAGGCACCCGGAACAAGCAGCAAGTGCTTCATAAACGACGAGAAACGGCCTGGCCTCGTAAAAAGCCAGCGCGGTGGGGTGGGAGCAGCGCAAAGTAAAACAATTCCGGGCCGGACTAGTAAGCTCAGCCGGAAGTTGACCGAGGAATACTAGCGGGCGGCCGACGGCGGTGCAAGCCCGGAGGCTTATTTATTTGCGGCATCGTTGCCGGTAACGTTATCGGTGGCCCTTGCCAGCCGGGGGCAAGGCCCCGAAGCCACGACAAAGCCCGCCCGCCAAACCGGACCCAGGGTGATTGAAAACGCAAAAAGTAGCACGATACAAAGACAGCTACCCGCCGCCGGGCTCCCGCCAGCCCGGAAAAGTAAGGCTGGCTGCTACCGGGCAAGCAGGAACCAAAGCCGGCCCTAGGTTGCCTACCGGCGAGGTAAAGCGGAACGAGGACACAACTACTTTTGCCTCGGCCCTTTACTCATCTACGTCATAGAAAAAATGATTACGCTACTGGCTACCTCAGCCGGCACCCTACCGGCTGCGGCGTAGACTACCCCGCCGACTCGGCGCTGGTGCGCTATTGGGGGGGGCATTTTGCTCAGCCGCGAGCGGGCTGCTACGGCCCCTAGGTAGGGTTTGCGAGGGCTACCGGCCCAGCAAGGTGGCGTGCAGCCTGGTCTTAGCTTCGGCCAGGGTGCGGTGCTGGCTGGCCGTAATGGGGTGGTCAGCGCTGGCCATCGCATTGCTGGAAGACGTGTTCACGGTGATTTGGCCAATCACGCTTTCGGGCACCACGAAACTCACGTGCCGAATGCCGAGCTGATAGGCCCGCAGGTTCCAGTCGGCGGCCAGCCACTGCTGGTCGGCGGTGCGGATGGCGCTGTGGCCGCGGGTGTCGGCGAGCCACCCTAGGGGCTGCGTGCGCTGGGCTTCGGCCCGATACAGCTCCAGGCCCCGGTTCATGAGTTCGCGAAATTGCTCGCTGTTGGCGAAGCCGTACCAGGCCACCATCAGGCACGGCACTTCGGGAGCGAGCAGCAGGGCCCCGTAGGGCTGGGCATGTAAAATGGTGTCGGCCACGGAAAAAAGCGCCAGGAAACGGCCACGGCGCCGGTTTGCTTATACGAAGTAATCCGGCGTAGGGTGCACGCCGGGCCAGGGTGAGGCTACCTTTGCGGCCGTTTTTACGTCCTCTTTATGCCCCGAATTTTACCACTTGCCGCAAGCTTTGCGTTGATTTTGCCTTTGGCCGCTCAGGCCCAGCAGCTTGCCGCCCCTGCCGACACCACCAAGCGCTTGCAGGAAGTAACCGTGTACGCCACCCGCCTAGGGCAGCTGGCGGGCCAAACCGGCCGCTACGTGACCGTGGTGCCCGGCAGCGCGCTGAGCCGCTACCCCGTGACCTCGCTCGACGACTTGCTGCGCTTTTTGCCCGCCCTGGAGGTGCAGAGCCGCGGTAGCATGGGCGCCCAGGCCGACATCACGCTGCGCGGCAGCACCTTCAACCAAGTGCTGCTGCTGCTGGATGGCATGCGCCTGAACGACCCGCTGACCGGCCACTTCGCGGGCTACCTGCCCATTGCGCCCAGCGAGATTGAGCAGATTGAAATCGTGCGCGGGCCGGGCGCGGCGCTCTACGGACCCGACGCGGTGGGTGGCTTTATCAACATCGTCACCAAGACCTTCGCCGCCACCCACCGCCCCGACGGCGCCGAGTTGGCGGGCACCTTTATGGCCGGCGAGTATGGCCTGAAAAGCACCAATGTTGGTTTCTATGGCCAGGACAAGGGCCTGCGGCTGGCGGGCGGCATCCTCAACAACACGGCCAGCGGCCAGCAGCGCGACCTGCCGGGCGGCGGCCGCAATGATGTAAAGCTGAACACTTACTCGCTGTCGGCGGCCTACGAAATCACCGATAAGCTGAGCGCCGCGGCCCGCGCCAGCTTCGACCGACGCGACTTCGACGCCCAGAATTTCTACACCACCAACGCCGGCGACCGCGCCCGCGAAACCACCTCCCGCGACTGGTACCAGGGCCAGCTGCGCTACGAGTGGAGCGCCCGCGCCCGCACCGAGCTGCAAGTGGTGGGCACCGCCAGCACCGACCTCTACGTGTACACGCCGACCTCGGTGGCCAGCGACCACCTCATGCATTACCTCAATGTGCAGGGCCAGCACCAGCTCCAGCTTTCACCCAAGGTGCGGGCTACCCTAGGCGGCCAGGCCGACCGCCGCGCCGTGCGCAGCAACGACCGCGGCGACCACGCCGTGTGGCACACCGGCGCCTTCGCGGTGGCGGTGGTGGCTCCGAGCCCCGGCCTGAACATCACGGCCGCGCTGCGCCTCGACCACGACCAGAACTACGGTGCCGAGCTGGTGCCGCAGCTCAACGCCAGCCAGCGGCTGGGCGACCGCCTCACCGTGCGCGGGGCGGTGGGCAAGGCCATCCGGGCGGCCAATTTTACGGAGCAGTACAACTCGGCCATTCGCCCCGGCACCGTGCCCTCGGGCTTCAACGTGGGCAACCCTGGCCTGGCCGCCGAGCGCACCATCAACTACGAAGCGGGTCTCGACTACCAGCCCACGCCAGCCCTGACGCTGCGCGGCACGTATTTCAATCGCTATGGTAAGAACTTGATTGACTACGTGAACCAGTCGGGTAACCAGGCGATAGAAGCCACGGGCTTTACCAACCTCAACCCAAACGCGACCTACCGGCTGGCCCAAAACCTGTTTGCGGTAACCACCCAGGGTTTCGAAACGGAGGCGACCACCCGCGCCCAGCTCACGCCCGGCCTGCGCCTCGACGGCTCGGTGGGCTACACCTACGTGCACCTGCGTACCGAGGGCGACGTGGTATCGCAGTACCTCTCCAACGTGGCCCGGCACCTGGTGGCCGGCACCGTGAGCGTTACGCACCGCCGCGGCACCTTCACCTTCAGCGGCCTCTACAAGCAGCGCGACGCCCAGGCGGCGGCCGCCATCAACCAGACCCTAACGCCGAGCTACGCCGTCTTCAACGCCCGCCTCGACGTGGCCCTGCTGCCCGAGCGCCTCTGGCTCACGGGCCAGGCCCAAAACCTGTTCAACGCCAAGTACGCTGACCTCCTAGGTGCCCAAATGCCCACCCGCTGGCTCATGGCCGGCGTGCGCGTGGCGCTGCGACGGTAGGGGCAGGCTTATCGGCTGGTCGCCGTGCTTTGCAGGCGAGCGTGATAACCGACTCAGCCTAGGTTAGTAGGTGGTAGATGTAGGAGCTAACGCTGAGCAAGGAAAATCTAGGTGCGACAGGTGATAACATAGTAATATTGTAATTAATATACTTTACGCGCTCGTTCCTATGTTTCAGACGCTGAGGCTCCTTCTCGCACTCTTGCTCCTGGTGGCTGGCAGCCACTCGGTTTGCGCGCAAGCACTGGCGCTAGGTGCTGCTTCACCTGCCGACTCGCTGGCGGCGCCCCTGGCCGCCGACACGGATACGGTGGCGGCTCTGCACCGACTGTTCGCGTCGCAGCGCCGCAAGCGCAGCTACGTAGTGGGCGTCACGGCCGTAGTCGTGGGGGCCGGGCTCATTCCAGACAGCTCACCCGGGGCAATTATCTCGCAGCGCGTGGCGGTGTTGTTTCTAGGTATTCCGGTGCTGGGGGCCGAATTACTATATTACAACGCCTTCAGCCAGAAGCGGGAGCAGCGGGCCGTTGCTGCTTTTGAGGCGCATCAGCTACCTAGGGCGTTGCGGCGGCGCCTAAAAGCGCGTTATTTCCGCTAGCTCGCCGCAGTAGCTTTTGCCCCAGCCTGCCCACGGCTGCCCGATGCACCTAGCCCCAAGCACCCGCGCCGCTACAGGGGTAGTGAAACAATGCGTAGGGCAGGGCAGTAGCAAGCACGGTGCCCTCGCCTTGCACGGGTCAGGGTAAAGACGCTTTCTGGCGGCTTATCCTTGATTAGTTCGGCTCGTGCAAAGGCGCCAGGACACGTCTTGGCGGCGCGCATTAATCCGAAATCTTTTGTAGCCTACGTTTATGCCTGCTCCCACCTTAGCCCCTCGCCGCCTGCTGTTGCTGGCGGCTTTCGCGGCGGTGTACCTGGTTTGGGGCTCTACTTACCTGGCGGTGAAGTACGCCATTGCCACGCTGCCGCCGCTGTTGATGGCGGGCGCGCGCTTTCTGCTGGCGGGACTGGTGATGTCGGCCATCGGGCGAGCTTCGGGCGAGTATGAGAAGCCCACCGGCGCGCAGTGGCGCACCAGCTTCATCGTGGGCGCCCTGCTGCTGGTGGGCGGCAACGGCGGCGTGGTGCTGGCCGAGCGCTACATTCCGTCGAGCCTGGCCGCGCTGCTGGTAGCCGTCGAGCCCTTCTGGATAGTGCTGCTGAGCTGGCTGTGGCTGCGCCAGCCTAGGCCCGGCGGCCGGGTGCTGCTGGGGTTGCTACTGGGTTTTGGGGGCGTGTATTTGCTGGTGGGCGAGCAGCTGGGCGCTGGCTCGGGACCGCAGCTGCTGCTGAGCGCGGGCGCGGTTATCGGGGCGGCTTTTTGCTGGGCGGCGGGCTCGCTCTACGGGCTGCGGGCGCCCAGCCCTAGGTCGGCTGCGCAGGCGGCGGGCATGCAGATGCTGGCCGGGGACTTGCTCTTGCTGCTGCTGGGCCTGCTCATTGGCGAGGGGCGTGGGCTGCACCTAGGGCAAGTGTCGCGGGCCTCGTGGCTGGGCTTCGGCTACCTGGTGGTGTTTGGCTCGCTGGTGGCCTTCACGGCCTATAGCTGGCTGATGAAAAACGCCCCGGCGGCCCGCGTGGCCACCTACGCCTACGTCAACCCCGTGGTGGCCGTGCTGCTGGGCTGGGTGATGCTGGGCGAGGCGCTCACCGCCCAGATGCTGGTGGGCGCGGTGATTGTGGTGGGTTCGGTGGTGCTTATTACCACGCCCGCCAAAAAGGTGGGGTAGGGAGTTTGTTTTTGGCGAGCAAGCAGCGTGGCGCAGTATTCGCTAGGGCGGTGCTACTTGCGTGCCTACCTGCTAACCACTCTTTTTACTGATGCGGCACTTTCTACTGCTTGGGTTCTTTTTGCTAGCCACATTGCTAGGGAGGGCACAGGCCCCCGCGCCGGCTACCCCGCTGCCGCTGGTTGGTAGCGAATCGGCAGCCCCTGATACCGTGGCGGCGCTGCACAATTTTTATAAGCATAAACGGCGCGCCCTGCCGCGGATGTTACTTGCCACGGGCGGGCTTTTTGCGGTCACTCTTTTCGCCCATGAGGTTTTCTCGTCTACGCCCACCTACGGGCAGACGCAAAAGTTAGGTGACACCTTGGCGCCGCTCGTTACCGGGGCGTTGGGGGTAACGGTTTTGGGTGCTGAGGCTCTTTATTATACCCGTTACAGCAAGCGCCAGGAACGACACGCCATCGAGGATTTTCAAGCGCATCAGTTGCGCCGCAGCGTGCGAGAGCAGCTGAAGCCAAAGTACTTTCAGCCCGTGCCGCTTGCACGATAGCCCAGCGCGCAGAAAACAAGTTGGCTAGAGCTAGGCAGACGGTCAGCTTTAGTGGAAAGGGCCCTGAGTAATCTAAATGGAGTAGATAGCCGGCCCCGCCAGAAATGCCTGGCCTAGTGCAAGAACCTGCAAACGGCGACCGGGGTACTCCAGAAAAGCCCAACGCCACCAACGCCGCCCGACCTTTTCGCCCCGTATTTTTGTTAAAAAGGTCAGCCCGCCACAGGCGGGCGTATCCGCGAAATCAGTTAAATCCGTTAAATCTGCGATGAAGGTTTGTCTTGCCGAAAAGCCCAGTGTAGCCCGCGAAATAGCCCAGGTCATCGGGGCCGACCGGCGCATGGATGGCTACTACGAGGGCAACGGCTACCAAGTGACGTGGACCTTCGGCCACTTCTGCCAGCTAAAGGAGCCCGACGACTACCGCCCCGAGTGGAAGCGCTGGAACCTGCACGACCTGCCCATGATACCCGACCAGTTCGGCATTAAGCTCATGCGCCGCGACGACGGCGTGGTCAAGCAGTTCAACACCATCAAGCGCCTGCTCGACGCGGCCACTGAAGTCATCAACTGCGGCGATGCCGGGCAGGAGGGCGAGGTCATCCAGCGCTGGGTGATTCACGAAGCCAAATGCCGCAAGCCCGTCAAGCGCTTGTGGATTTCGTCGCTCACCGAAGAGGCTATTCGCCAGGGTTTTACCAACCTGCGCGATGGCAAAGAGTTCGACAGCCTGTACCAGGCCGGGCGCAGCCGTGCCGTGGGCGACTGGCTGCTGGGCCTGAATGCTACGCGCCTTTTCACCCTCAAATACACCACCTACCAGGACAAGCAGCTGCTGAGCATCGGGCGGGTGCAAACGCCTACGCTGGCGCTGCTGGTGGCCCGCCACCACGAAATCGCCAACTTCAAATCTGAGCCTTATTGGGTATTGAAGACGCAGTACCGCGATACCACTTTCACTCGCATCAACACCGAAGCTGAGCAAAAGGAGGCCCAGGATGCGCCCGATGAGCAGTCGCGCCTACGAGCCCTAGGGTATTTTGTGAAGGAGGATGAGGCCAACAAAGCCCTCGAAACCGTGCGGCCCGCGCCGCTCACCGTCACGAGCGTCGAGATTAAGAAGGGCCGCGAATCACCGCCGCGGCTCTTCGATTTGACCTCGCTGCAAGTGCAGTGTAACAACCAGTTGGGCCTCTCAGCCGAGGACACGCTCAAGATTGTGCAGGCCCTGTACGAGAAGAAGGCCGTGAGCTACCCTAGGGTCGATACCACGTTCTTGCCCGACGACGTGTACCCTAAAATTCCGGCCATCCTGCGCGGTATTGGGTACGAGAATTTCACCGGGCCGCTGCTGGAAAAGAAGATTCCGAAGACGCCCAAGGTATTTAATAACAACAAGGTAACCGACCACCACGCCATTATCCCGACGGGCAGCGGGCGGCCGAGCGGCGGCATGGAAACCAGCGTGTACGACATCATCGTACGCCGCTTCATCGCCGCGTTTTACCCCGACTGCGAGGTGAGCAACACCACCGTGCTGGCCGAGGCGGCAGGCTTCCTGTTTCGGGTGCGCGGCCGCCAGATTCTGAGCCCCGGCTGGCGCGTCATCTACGGCGACCCCGCCCAGCAGACCGCGCCCAAGCCCGCCGCTCCGGCCGGCGCAGCTACTGATAAGGCTGCCACCGGCGCCGAAGACAACGACGACATGGTGAGCACCTTGCTCCCCAGCTTCACGAAGGGTGAGAGCGGCCCGCACCAGCCGCGATTGGAAAGCAAGATGACGCAGCCGCCCAAGGACTACACCGAGGCCAGCCTGCTGCGCGGCATGGAAACGGCCGGCCGCAACATCGACGACGACGAGCTGCGCCTGGCCATGAAGGAAAACGGCATCGGCCGCCCCAGCACCCGCGCCGCCATCATCGAAACGCTGTTCAAGCGCAATTACATTCGGCGCGATAAAAAGCGCCTGCTGCCCACCCCCACCGGCGTCGAGCTGATTGGTTTAATCCGCAATCCGACCCTGAAATCGGCAGAACTGACGGGGCAGTGGGAGAAGAAATTGCGCCAGATTGAGCGCAACGAATTACCTTCTGACCAGTTCCTGGAAGAGCTGAAGGGCTTGGTGCGCGAGATGGTGCAGGAAGTGAAAACCGACCGCAGCGGGCGGGCGGTTTCATCAGTTAAGAGTGAAGAGTTAAAAGTGAAGAGTGAACCGGCGACGAGTAAAAAAAGCATTTCCTCAACGAGTCCGGCCGATAAGAATAATTCTTCACTCTTAACTCCTAACTCTTCACTCGGCCTCTGCCCGGCCTGCAAAACCGGCCACATCCTGCGGGGCAAAACGGCCTTCGGCTGCGCCCGCTTCCGCGAAGGCTGCCAGTTCCGGCTGCCAGCCGAAATCATGGGTAAGAAGCTGACCGACTCGCAGGTGAAAGCCTTGCTGAGTAAGGGCCGCACGCAGCTCATCAAGGGCTTCGTGACGGGCGCGGGCGAGAAGCTGGATGGGGCGCTCACGCTCGATGCCAAGCTGCAACCCGAACTGGTGCCCGCCGCCGAAAGCAAGCCTACTACCGCCACCGACCCCGGCCAGATTCCGTGCCCCGTGTGCAAGCTCGGCACCATGCTCAAGGGCAGCAGCGCCTTTGGCTGCTCACGCTTCCGCGAAGACTGTCAGTTTCGGGTGCCCTTCGAGTGGGGCGGCAAGAAGCTGACCGACACCCAGTTGCGCCAGCTGCTGCGCCGCGGTGAAACGGGCGTTATCAAAGGTTTTCTCTCGGCCAAAACCGGTAAGAAATACGACGCGGCGCTGAAGGTCGATGAAGGGCGCGTGGTGCCGGTATTTAGCTAATCGTACTCGTCAGGTAGGGTGCGGGGCTGGCCCCGCACCCTACCTGACGAGTACAAGAGCCTGCGCCTGGTGCTATTTGCCTAGGCGGTAGCTGGCTTTGAGGCTGAAGATATTATGCTTGGCAAAGTCCGTGGCGAAGTAAGGCTCCAGGCTGACGGCACTCAGCCCGGTGCCGCTGGGTAGGCGTAAACTGGCGCTTACAAAGGCGAGGCTCGGGCTGGGGTAGTGCGGCGAGTGCGCGTAGCCGGCTAGCACGGTGCTGCCCCCAGTTTGCCCCAGGCCCGAGCCGAGGCTTATGCGGGTGGTGTAGGCCCCGAGCGTATTTTCAGCGCCGTAGCAAAAGTCCGCTTGCCCGTAGAGCAACCGTGGGTTGCCCAGGCTCAGCATGAGCTCGGGCATCAGGAAGGTGGTGCCGCGGGCATTGCCGCTATCGAAGTAGCTGAAGTACCCTAGGGAGCCTAGGTGCGCACCTAGGCGCACCCCAGCCGAAAGCCAATCGTGGCCAAAATGCCCTTCCTTGTACAAGTGAATATCGCTCATAAAGTAGCGGATGGTAGTGTCGTTGGCGATAAAGCGGCGCGTAGAATTGGGCAGCGTTTGGATGGCCACTTGCTGCTCGCCCAGCCAGATGCCGCCGCCCCAGGTGCTGCTGTGCGTGGGCGAGCTAGCGGTGGTAATGGCCACTTCGGCGCCCGCGGCGCGCACGCGCTGCTGCAGTACCAGCGGCTGGCTGCCGCTGCACCCTTGGTTGCTCTCCAGAATATCCTCCTGCGCTTCGTGGTAATTGCCCAGCACGCCGCCGCTGAGCGTGATGGTTTTGGTAGGCGCATCCTCTGAAGACGTCACCGGCTGCTGCGGCGCCGGGGCCTGCGCCGTGCTGCCCACCAGCGCTACGGCTAGCAAGGCGCCCAGGGGCAAGCCCGCCAGGCGCGGCAGTTGCTGCCCTAGGGCCACTAGCCAGGCACGGGCCTCGGCCAGCAGCACCGCCAATAAAAGGGCTTGCAGCAGCAGCGTTTCAGCGGCCGAGAGTGTGCTGGGCGCCAGCCGGGTATTAGCCACCAGCAGCCCGAGTGCCACCAGTGTCGGCTGCCCCGGCCCAGCCCAGGCTGGCGGGGTGGGCGCCACCCGCGGCTGCCGGACCAGCCAGGCCCAGCCGCCCAGTACCAGCGTAGTCCCGAGCAGCATGAGCCACTGCACCCTTAGCAGGGTGCAGCCCGCCACCGTGAGTGCCACGCCACCTAGGGGCTCGCTGGCCGGGTCGCGCCAAAAGTCAATGGTAAAGCGCGTTAGCATCAGCAAGCCCAGCGCCAGTAGGTAGCGGCTGCCGGGCGGCCACCCGGCCCGGCGCCGCACCGCGTGCAGCACCAGCCCCGCGCCCGCGCACAGCAGCAGCGCCACTAGCTGCACCGGCACCAGCGGCAGCGAATGCGCCGCCCCCAGGGGCAACAGCCCGCGCGCCTGCTGCACCACGTAGGGCAGCGTGCCGGGGCCGTAGGCCAGCCCCCAGCTTGCGCCTAGGGTAGCCTCGCCCCAGCAGCAACCCACCAGTAGGCAGCCCACGCACTGCACGGCCAGCGCCCAGCACAGCGGCGCCCCAAACGCATCGAGCACGCCCCACCCACGGAAGCCTAGGGCCCGCCGCACCGCCATTACCGCTAGCAAACTGGCCGTAGCGCCGCCCAGGATGGAGCGTGGCCCGTCGGCCACGGCGGCCACCAGGGCCGCATCGCCCCGCAGCCAGCCTAGCCAGTTGCTCGGCGCCAAGGCCACCAGCTGGCAGCCTACTATCAGCGCCAGGGTCGAGGTTGCTACCAGCGGCAGCCACTGGCGCCAGGGGTAGCCGCGCCGCTGGCCCTGGGCCAGCAGCAGCGCCACGTAGACCGCAAAGGCCGCTAGCTGGCTGAGCTCGTAGTACGGGTGCCCGTGCGAGCTTGGTAAGGTGTAAACGTGGGCCATGGCGCGGTGGGTAACCATCCTGCCGGGGTGGCAAGCGGGTAGCCGAAGCTACTAAGTACCCCACTCGATATGCCGCGCGATTTCGAGCAAAAACCGACGCGTACCAACCGCCGGTAAAAAGTGTAAAAGTCAGATTTTCAGCAGTATTTACCGCTGAAAATCTGACTTTATAAATAATATATACTACACGCTATTTCTTCGCCTTGGGCTTAGGCGCCACGTAGGGCTTGCCGTTGAGCTTGGTGCGGGTGGCGGTGCCCAGGGGCTTGCCGTCGCGGAACGTGACCTGGTGGTCGATGGCCTGGCCGTCGGCTTTGTAGTAGGTCCACTCGCCGCTGGTTTTGCCGTTTTTATACTGGCCGGCTTCGGCCTGGGTGCCATCGTCGCGCAGCTCGCGGTAGGGGCCCGAAAGCAGGCCTTTGAGGTACGTGCCTTCCTTCCAGAGCTTGCCCGAGGCGAAATACTGCTGCCCTAGGCCGGTTTGCAGGCCAAGCTCGTATTGCTGACGGGTTTGCACCTGGCCGTTATCGAAGTAGGTGAGGCGCTCGCCCTGCAGGCGGCCGGTGGGGGCGTAGGTTTCGACTTTGCGGGGCGTTTTGCCGTCGGGGTAGTACTCGTGCCAGGTGCCCACGGGGTGGTTGGCGCGGTACTGCTCCTCGGCCTGGCGGGTGGGGGTGGCCGCGTCGTAGTAGCGCACCGTTTTGTGGTCGCGGCCCTGGGCCGAGTAGTCGGTTTCTTCCTTCAGCTGGCCGCTCTCGTAGTAGTCGAGGGCGCGGCCGGTGGGCACGCCCAGGCGGTAGGTGGTCTTGCTTTTGAGCTTGCCGCTGGGGTAGTAGGAGGTGGCCAGGCCATCGAGGGCGGCGGTGCCGGTGCGCGGGGCCACGCGCTTGGTGAGGTCGTCGCCAAGCTTGTTGGTCACGGCGCGCTCCTGCACGGCGGCGGGGGCGTAGGTGCCTTCGGTTTGGAGCTGGCCGGTGGCGTAGTACGAGCGGTAGGTGCCCTTGCCGGTCTGGTCATTGAGCACGGTTTCGCTTTCGAGCTGGCCGGTGTCGTAGTAGGTTTTGTACGAGCCGCTCAGCAAGCCACCGCGCAACGTACCTTCGCTCTGTACTTTACCATTGGGGTAGAAGAACTTGACCGGCCCGTTGGGCTGGCCGTTGAGGTAGGTGACCTCGGCGGCGGGCTGGCCGCTGGCGTATAACTCGCGCACCGCGCCGGTGGGCTGGCCCTTGCCGTCGAGGGTGGTTTGGAGCTTGATTTCGCCGGTGGGGTGGTAGGTGGTGAGCGGGCCGCTGGGCTGGTCATCCACGAAAGTGCCCGCCTGCGCTACCTGCCCGCCGGGGTAATAGGTCTTGAATGGCCCCTGGCGCTCGCCGGCGCGGTAGGTGGCCTCTAGCCGCCGCTGGCCATTGGTGTGAAACTCGACGTAGAGCGAGTCGCGCTTGCCATCGGTGTAACGGGTTTGGGCCTCCAGCCGGCCGCTGCGGTAAAAGCGTTTGTACGGCCCTTGCATCACGGTATCGCGCGCTACGAGCGCCCGAAAAATCTCGCGCGGACGGGTTTTAGTAGAGTCAAAATAAACCACGACGCGTTGCTGGCGCTGGGCGTGGGCTGCCACGGTGCCGAGTAGCAAACTAATAAGCAACAGGTATTTCATAGAGGAAGAGAACGCAAACGCCCCCGCTTTTAGCGCAAGGTTAAAAAAGGATTCGCAAGGTTCAGGCCAGACGTGCAGTCATAGCCCAAGCCTTGCGAACCCTTTTTTAACCTTGCGCTACTTTGCGTTACAGCTTTTCGAGTACGATGGAGCTAGCCCCGCCGCCGCCATTGCAGATGCCAGTGACGCCGATTTTGCCGCCTTCCTGCGCTAGCACGCTCAGCAGCGTGGTCACGATGCGGGCGCCGGAGGCCCCTAGGGGGTGGCCCAGGCTCACGGCCCCGCCGTACACGTTGACTTTGGTGCCTTCGAGGTTGAGCAGCTTGTTGTTAGCCAGCGAAACGACCGAAAAGGCCTCGTTGATTTCGTAAAAATCCACGTCCTTGGCGTCTACGCCGGCGTGCTTCAGCGCCTTTGGAATGGCCAGCGCGGGTGTGGTGGTAAACCACTCGGGCGCCTGCTCAGCATCGGCAAAGCCCAGGATGCGGGCCAGCGGCTTGAGGCCGAGCGCGTCGGCTTTTTCGCGGCTCATCAGCAGCACGGCGGCGGCACCGTCGTTCAAGGTCGAGGCGTTGGCGGCCGTTACGGTGCCTTCCTTGGTGAAGGCGGCCTTGAGGCCCGCGAACTTCTCGAACTGTACTTTGGTGTACTCTTCGTCGTCGCTGACCACGGTTTCCTTGCCACGCACCGTAATGGTGACGGGCACGATTTCATCCTTCTTTTTGCCGGCCTGGGCGGCGGCGGCGCTGCGCTCGTAGCTCTGGCGCGCAAAGGCGTCCTGCTCCTCGCGGGTGATGCCGTAGTGGGCGGCCGTGGCGTCGGCGGCGTTGCCCATGGCGTAGTCGTGGTAGGGGTCCCAGAGGCCGTCTTTCACCAGGCCGTCAATCATTTGGCCGTTGCCGTACTTGGCGCCAAAGCGGGCTTTGTCGAGGTAGTAGGGCACGTTGCTCATGCTCTCCATGCCGCCGGCCAGGATGACCTCGGCCTGGCCTAGCATAATGGCCTGGGCACCATACATGATGGCCTTTGAGCCCGAGGCGCATACTTTGTTCACGGTAGTGCACTCCACGGTGTCGGGCAGGCCGGCCTTTTTGGCCGCTTGCCGGGCCGGCGCCTGCCCTAGGTTCGCCGAAATCACGTTGCCCATGATAACCTGCTCAACTAGCTCGGGCGCCACGCCGGCCTTATCCAAAGCTCCCTTGAGGGCAATGGCGCCCAGCTCAACGGCCGTGAGCGAGGCCAGCGCCCCGCCAAATGAGCCGATGGGCGTGCGCACCGCGGCTACGATAACTACTTCTTTTACTTGCATAACTGCTTGGGGTGGGAGGGGAAGAGAGTTGCCAAGACTAGACACCTAGCCTAGCTTGACGGTTCAAAAGTACGCCCGAGCGCTCGGCAGGGGTACTACCACGTGGGGGTGCCCGGCGCGGGTGCCTTGCCCTGCCGGTCGCGGGGCCGTTGCTGCAGATACTGCTGCTCGCTGGCGCGCAGGGCATCGAGTAGCTGCTGGGCTTGGGCAGGCGTCAGGCTCATAGCCTTGAGGCGCTCGCGCTGGGTTTGCAGTTGCAGGTCGGCATCGGTGGCGCTGGCGCTGCCCGGGCGCTGGCCCCGGCCGGTGGGGGCGGCGGCCCCGGTGGCTGCCGCGCTAGCGTCGAGGCCGCGCTGCCGGCCGGGCTGCGTGCCGCTGGCTACGGGGCGCTCCTCGCCGCTGCCGGGCCGGAAGCCACCCTGGGCGCCCGTGCCGGCATTGGGCGTGGCCCGCTGGTTGTCGGGCTGGCCATCGGCACTGGGCGTTGGGCTGGCTGGCGAAGCATCGGGCCGGGGTGGGGCATCGGGGGTGGGCGCTTCGCCGGCGCGGTCGGTGCCGGCGCGCGTGCCGGGGCTAGGCTCGCGGCCTTGGTCGGGCTGTTGGGTCGAGTCGCGCGGCGTTTTGGAGCGGGGTGGGGTCGGTGCCGACGCCTGGCTTGGGGTGGGCGGTGGCAGCGGCGCCGCCCGCTGCCCCGCCAGATACTGGCTAAGTAGCTCGTAGTTATAGCGCGCCGTGGCATTCCGGGGGTTAAGAACGAGCGCCTGCCGCAGCAAACCCACCGCCTGCGCTGCCTGGCCCTGCCGGGCCAGCAGCACCGCCAGCTGCTGCCGGGCCGTGCTGCCAATGGCGGCGGGCACGGCCGGGGCCAGCAGCCGGCCGTAGCTGGCGCGGGCTGCGGCTAACTGGCCCGCCTGCACCTGCGCCTGGGCCAAATTTAGGAGCAGCGTAGGGGCCGGGCCACTGCGCCCGGCCAGCGTCACGGCCTGCTGGTAGAAGTACACTGCCTCGGCCGAGCGCCCGCGCCGGGCCGCCGCCTGCCCCTGCACCTGGGCCTCGTTGTGCTCGCGCACGCGCAAAAGCCAGTGCCACCCCGGTGCCCCGGCCCCTAGGAGCAGTAGAATGAGAAGCCCGATTTTCATTGGTCAGGGCGCAGCACGCGCACCGTTAAAAGGCTGTCGAGCAATAGTAAAGCCAGCGCTAAGCCCAGCGGGTAGCGGTAGCGGTTATCGGCCACGGCCACCAGGCGGCGCGTTTGGCTGCTGCTGGCGGGCGGAATGGTGTGCAGGCTGGCCAGCAGCGTGGGGAGGCCATTTTCGCGGTCGTTGAGGGCCACGTACTGCCCGCCGGTCTGGGCCGCTACTTGCAGCAGCGGGGCCTCCCGCAGCCGGCTGATGACGGGGCGGCCCTGGGCGTCGCGCAGGCCCACTTTGCCCCCCGGCGCGGGCACCGGCGCCCCGACGGCCGTGCCCACCCCCACGGCGTAGACGCGGGCTCCGGTGCGGCCCAGCGTGCGCAGCACGGGCTCCAGATTCTCGCCAAAGTCTTCGCCATCGCTGATGACGACGGCCGCCGTGGCCCGCGGCGGCGCGCCACTAGCCGCCGGCGTGCCATCGGCGGAACCTAGGCGGGTCAGTAGCAGGTCGAGCGGGGCGCGCAGCGTAGTGGGGCCGGGCGGTAGCAGCCGGGTGCTAAGCGTGGTCAGAAATAGTTGCAGCGCGGTTTGGTCATACGTCAGGGGGCACTGCACGCTGGCTTCCGGCCCAAAGACAATCAGGCCCAGCCGGTCGGCGGGGAAGGCAGTGGCCAGTTCGACTAGGGCGGCCTGCGTGCGCAGCAGCCGGGTGGGCGCCACGTCGGCTGCGTCCATCGAGTGCGACACATCAACCAGCAGCCAGAGGTCGAGCCCGTTGGTGCGCACGGCTTGCTGGCGCATCCCTAGGGCCGGCCCCAGCCACGCCAGCAGCAGCAGCGCCCCCGCCGTGAGCCGCAGGGGCAGCTTCCAGCCCAGGCGGCCGGCTCCTTGGCCCAGCTGCCGCCCGAGGCGCACCGTGCGCTGCCACTGCAAGGCCAAAAGCAGCACCAGTAGCCCCAGGCCCAACGCCGCCGAAGCAAAATCAGGATAAGCCCAGGTGAGCATAAGGGCAGGCAGTGGGAAGGTGAGAAAGGCGCCGAGGTACCCGCCGAGGTCGGCGATTACGAAGCAAAGCTAGGGCTGGCCGTGCGCAGCAGCCCTCATTTGCGGTCCGATTGGCGGCCTAAAGGCTGCTGCTATAAAAACCTAACCCGCGCTTAACCAACCATAAGCGCATGGTAAGTGGAAAATAGCTAGCAGAAAGTTCTTAATTTTAAGGAAAAATTGATAAGCTGTCCTATCTTTGCACCCGCTAAGGTTAACCGGACCCTAGCAAGCCACTTGTACGGAGAAGTGGGTGAGTGGCTGAAACCAGTAGTTTGCTAAACTGCCGTAGCTCTAAAGGTTACCGGGGGTTCGAATCCCCCCTTCTCCGCATATTGAATTATGAATTGAAAATTATAAGTTTTGAATTGCCTAACCGCAGTTTCTAATTCATAATTTTTAATTCATAATTAAAAAAACACCTCGGGGTGTAGCGTAGCCCGGTATCGCGCCTGGTTTGGGACCAGGAGGTCGTAGGTTCGAATCCTGCCACCCCGACATTTTTAATGGATTTGACCCCATAGCTCAGCTGGATAGAGCAGCTACCTTCTAAGTAGCCGGTCATTGGTTCGAATCCAATTGGGGCCACCACGTGACCCAAGCAAAAAAAGCCTTTCTGCAAGCAGAGAGGCTTTTTTTGTTGCTATTGATTCGCAGAGCCAGCCGGGTATTGCGGCTGCCCGGCTTTGCATTGGCATTGCAGAAGGGCAAAACTGTGCTGTAGCTAAGACTTTGCTGACGACGGGTGAAAAAATTATTGTCACGTTGCCGCGGTCGCTAAAGCTAGGGGAAGGGGTGGGTAAAGCGCTGAAGCTGTGGCGCCGATGGCAGCCGACGGGCCCACCAGTGGCAGCCAGCAGGCGGCGGCTGGCGTCGCGCTAGGGGCTGCTGGCACGAAGAATTAAACGCGACGGGTCATCGAACCAACAGCACTAGCAGTCGGGTGGTTATGCCAAGCCGATGGTTACTACTTTTCTTCCCCCGTGCCCTAGGGCAGACTGAACCTTCTACCCTGGCGCGGGGTCGTTTCCGACTGCCAGTTGCGCGGGCGAGCTGCGTGGCCGCCTGCTGCTTGCACAGCATAGCCGGTTTGCCAGCTAGTTTTTGCTAAAACGGCAGCGCTTTTTTTAGCAATTTTGGGGTGGCGCCGGGTGGTATATATTTAGACGCGAATAGCTTATTCCGTCATCTAATCCCACCCCAAAAGAATGAATGTTTTCCTGAGTAGCCTCGTGGCGCTGGCCAGCCTTGGTCAGCCCGTGCTCACCGCCGCGCCACTGGCCAAGGCCAAACCCCAATCCTTGTTTGATGGCAAAACCACCAAAGGCTGGCATACTTACCTCCAGCCCACGGCCGGGTCGGCCTGGGAAGTAGTCGACGGCGCGCTGCAATTCAACCCGCAGGCCTCTGGTAAGGGCGACCTCGTGACGGATGGCGAGTATGAAAACTTCGAGCTGCAGCTGGAGTGGAAAATCTCGCCGGGCGGCAACAGCGGCATCATCTTCGGCGTGCACGAAGACCCGGCTTTCAAGGCCACCTACGACACTGGTATCGAGATGCAGGTGCTCGACAATAAAGGCGCCGAAGACAACAAGAAAGCCAACCACCTAGCCGGCTCGCTCTACGACATGCAGGCCCCGGCCAAGGACGTGGCCAAGCCCGCCGGCGAGTGGAACCTGGTGAAGCTGCGCAAGCAAAACGGCCACCTCACGTTCTACCTCAACAACGCCAAAATAGTGGACGTGCAGATGGGCAGCCCCGAGTGGAAAGCGCTGCTGGAAAACAGCAAGTTCAAGACCTGGAAAAATTTCGCCGCCTACCCCAAGGGCCACATCGCGCTGCAAGACCACGGCCACCAGGTAGCCTTCCGGGCCATCACCATCGAGCAGCTCTAAGCCCCGCCCTAGGTATGGATACTTTTCAGATTAAGAAGTCGGCAACGGTCTACGATGCCATCGTGGTGGGCTCGGGGGCCGGGGGCGGCATGGCGGGCTACGTGCTGGCCCACGCCGGCCTGAAGGTGCTGATGCTGGAAGCCGGCCCGTTTTTCGACCCTAGGACGGATGCGCAGCAGCTGAAATTCTCGTATGAGTCGCCGCGGCGGGGCGCCTCGACTACCCGCCCCTTCGGCGACTTCGACGCCGCCTACGGGGGCTGGGAACTGGAGGGCGAGCCCTACACCACTAAGGACAAAACCGAGTTTAACTGGTTTCGGGCCCGCATGCTGGGCGGCCGCACCAACCACTGGGGCCGCATCTCGCTGCGCATGGGGCCCAATGATTTTAAGAGCCACCACCTCGATGGCCTGACCGACGACTGGCCCATCACCTACGACGAGGTCAAGCCCTTCTACGACAAGGTAGACCGCCTCATTGGGGTGTACGGCACGGTGGAAGGCCTGGAAAACGAGCCCGATGGTATTTTCCTGACCCCGCCCAAGCCCCGGCTCAACGAGCTGTTTATCAAGCAGGGGGCAAGCAAAGCCGGCGTGAAGGTGATACCCGGCCGCGGCTCGGTGCTGACCGAGGCTCTGCCGGGCAACAAGGACCGGGGCGTCTGCTTTTTCTGCGGGCAGTGCGGCCGGAGCTGTAAAATTTACGGCGACTTCTCGGCGTCGTCGTGCCTCGTGATTCCGGCCCTCAAAACGGGTAACCTGAAAGTCATTCCCAACGCCATGGTGCGCGAGGTGCTGACCGGGGCCAACGGCCTGGCCACCGGCGTATCGTACGTAGACAAGACCGACTTGCAGGAATACGAGGTGAAGGCCAAAATCGTGATTCTGGGGGCCAGCGCCGGCGAGTCGGCGCGGCTGCTACTCAACTCTAAGTCAGTGAGTCACCCCAACGGCCTGGCTAACAACAGCGGGGTGGTGGGCAAGTACCTGCACGACTCGACGGGGGCCAGCCTGAGCGGCTTCCTGCCCCAGCTCATGGACCGCAAGCGCTACAACGAGGACGGCGTGGGCAGCGTGCACATCTACAGCCCCTGGTGGTTGGATAATAAGAAGTTGGACTTCCCACGCGGCTACCACATCGAGTACGGCGGCGGCATGCACATGCCGGCCTACGGCTTCGGCAAAGGCATTCAGAACCTCAACGGCCTGGTGCCTGGTCGCGACGGCAAGCCTCGGGAAGCCGGCGGCTTCGGCGCCGCGCTGAAGGACGATTACCGGCGCTTCTACGGCACGCAGGTGGGCATGGCGGGCCGGGGCACTGCTATCGCGCGCGAAGACAACTACTGCGAAATCGACCCCGACGTGGTGGACAAATACGGCATTCCGGTGCTGCGCTTTCACTACAAATGGACCGGCGATGAAATCAAGCAGGCCAAGCACATGCAGGAAACCTTCCAGGCCATTATGCACGGCATGGGCGGCATCATCACCTCCAAAATACCCGGTGCCGACACCAACTATGGCCTCGAGGCACCGGGCAAAATTATTCACGAGGTGGGCACGGTGCGCATGGGCGACGACCCCAAGAAATCGGCCCTCAACAAGTGGTGCCAGGCCCACGACTGCCGCAATTTGTTCGTGGTCGATGCCTCGCCCTTCGTGCAGCAAGGTGACAAAAACGCCACCTGGACCATCCTGGCGCTCTCGATGCGCACCAGCGAGTACATCCTGGACCAACGCAAGCGCCTCATCCTGTCCTAAATTCAGTCGGTATCATGAAAAGACGTGATTCGTTAAAAGCCATCGGCTTAGCTACCCTCAGCACCGGGCTGCTGCTTGATGGCTGCCGCCCCGACGCGGCCCAGGCCCCGGCCGCCGCCGAAGTCATGCCCGCCAAAGCAGCTGATGAAGCGGGTCGGCAGCCCCACGAAATAGCGCGCGACAAGAAGCTGCACGCCGCCACCTTCTTCACCCCGCACGAGATGGCCACGATAACCACCTTGGTGGACATCATCATCCCCAAGGATGAGCATTCGGGCAGCGCGTCTGAGGCCAAGGTACCCGAGTTTATCGAGTTCATGGCCAAGGACATGCCTGAGCACCAGTTGCCCCTGCGCGGCGGCCTACGCTGGCTCGATTTGCAGAGCGCCACGCGCTACGGGCAGCCGTTTGTGGCGTGCACCAGCCCGCAGCAGCTGGAGCTGGTTACCAAAATCGCCTATCCGAAAAAGGCGACGCCCGATATGCGGGCCGGCGTGGCATTCTTCAACCGGATGCGTGACCTCACGGCCAGCGGCTTTTTTAGCAGCAAAATGGGCATGGCCGATATCGGCTACGTCGGCAACTCGCCCAACCGCTGGGCCGGCGTGCCGGCCGATGTGCTGAAGCAGTACGGCATGGAGCAGGCCTAGGGGCAATTCGCGGCGGCCCAATCAGCTAGTTAGCTCCCGCTGCGCAAGTAGGAGGCAATGGGCGGCGGCCCTGAAAAAGCCCTGCTTTCGAGCGGCCAACTTGCGCCCTAGGTAGCGTTAAAAAAGCCCTTGCCATCGCTGGCAAGGGCTTTTTTAATACCGGAAAATACTGAGGAAAAGAGGGCCATAAAATAGGCAAAATGGAATGCAACTGGTACCTTTGGATGTTCTCTGTCTGACCGTATTTCCGGTCGGCTTAACCCCCTCTCTCGCATGAGTGAAGTAGTAGAAAAGAAAGCCCCCGCCGACTACTCGGCCGATAGCATTCAGGTGCTGGAAGGGCTGGAGGCGGTGCGTAAGCGCCCCAGCATGTACATCGGCGACACGGGTGTCAAGGGCCTGCACCACTTGGTGTGGGAAGTAGTCGATAACTCCATTGATGAAGCCCTGGCCGGGCACTGCGACCTGATTCAGGTCACGATTAACGAAAATAATTCGGTTACCGTCCGCGACAACGGCCGGGGTATTCCCGTCGATTGGCACGCCAAGGAAGGCCGCTCGGCCCTCGAAGTGGTGCTGACCGTGCTGCACGCCGGCGGCAAGTTTGACAAGGACTCGTACAAAGTATCGGGTGGTCTGCATGGCGTGGGTGTGAGCTGCGTAAACGCGCTCAGCACCGAGCTGAAAGTAACCGTGCGCCGCAAGGGCCACGTCTACGAGCAGGAGTACACCATCGGCCACCCGCTGTACCCGGTGAAAGAAATTGGTGATACCGACGAGCACGGCACGGAGGTGCAGTTCTTACCCGACCCCAGCATCTTCTCGGAAACTGAGTACCGCTACGCCACCATCGCGGGCCGTCTGCGCGACTTGTCGTTCCTGAACAAAGGCATCCGCATTACCCTCACCGACCGCCGCGAGAAGCCCGTGGGCGACGCGGCCGTGGGCCACGTCGATGCCGAAGGCTATCGCTACGAGGAGTTTTACTCGGAAGGCGGCCTACGCGACTTCGTGCAGTACCTCGATGGCACCGAGCGGCCGTCGCTGCTCTCGGAGCCCATTTACGTGGAAAGCGAGAAGGGTGGCACGCCTGTGGAAGTGGCGATGCAGTACAATACCTCGTACCAGGAAAACGTCTATTCCTACGTCAACAACATCAACACCATCGAGGGTGGCACGCACGTGGGCGGCTTCCGCTCGGCCGTGACGCGGGTGCTGAAGGCGTATGGCGATAAGCGGCAGCTGTTTGAGAAAGCCAAGGTAGAAATCACCGGCGACGACTTCCGCGAGGGCCTCACGGCCGTTATCTCGGTGAAGGTGCAGGAGCCGCAGTTTGAGGGCCAGACCAAAACCAAGCTGGGCAACTCGGAAGTGAGCGGCGCGGTGAACACCGCGGTGGGCGAAATCTTGTCGCAGTACCTGGAGGAAAACCCCGGCCAGGCCAACCGCATCATGGACAAGGTAATCCTGGCCGCCAAGGCCCGCATTGCCGCCCGCAAGGCCAAGGACATGGTGCAGCGCAAAAACGTGCTGGGCTCCAACTCCTTGCCCGGCAAGCTCGCCGACTGCTCCGACTCGAACCCCGAGGTGTGCGAACTGTACCTCGTCGAAGGTGACTCGGCCGGTGGCACCGCCAAAATGGGCCGCAACCGGGCGTTCCAGGCCATCTTGCCGCTGCGCGGTAAAATCCTGAACGTGGAGAAAGCCCAGGAGCACAAAATCCTGGAGAACGAGGAAATCAAGAACATGATTACCGCCCTCGGGGTCACGTTTAACGAGCGCAAGTCGCTGGCCTTCGGCACCGATGATGACGGCAACGAAACTGGCCCGCTGAACTTCGACAAGCTGCGCTACCACAAGGTCATCATCATGACCGACGCTGATATCGACGGCTCGCACATTCGCACGCTGATTCTCACGTTCTTCTTCCGCTACATGCGCCAGCTGGTTGACCAGGGGCACATCTACATCGCTCTGCCGCCGCTCTACCTCGTGAAGCGCGGCAAAGAGGAGCGCTACTGCTGGACCGAAGCCGACCGCGCCGCCGCTACGGAGGAACTCGGCCGCGGCCGCCCCGAAACCGTGAACGTGCAGCGTTACAAGGGCCTGGGCGAGATGAACGCCGAGCAGCTTTGGACCACCACCATGCAGCCCGCCACCCGCTCGCTCAAGCAAGTATCAGTAGAGTCGGCCGCTGATGCCGACCACCTCTTCTCGATGTTGATGGGCGACGAAGTAGCGCCCCGCCGCGACTTCATCGAGCAGAACGCCAAGTACGCCAAGCTCGACGTGTAAGTACGGCCCCATAGGCCACTGAGTAGCTTGCGCCCGCCATCCCAATTTGAGGGTGGCGGGCGCTTTGCATTCTAGCCGCTTTACAACCCCCTTTCCCAAACTGCCCGCATGGCAAGTTCTTATACCGCCCCGCAAATACTATCTAGCACGCCGGCCGACATTGACGAGATTTTCCGGCTCTACCGGCTAGCAGCCGCGTACCAGGCCGCTACCTCCAGGGCTACCGTGGTATGGCCCGATTTTAAGCGGGAACTAGTAGCGCAGGAACTAGTCGAAGGTCGCCAGTGGAAACTCATGGTAGGCGATACCATTGCCTGCGTGTGGGCCATCACCTTCGACGACCCGCAGATTTGGGGCGCTCGCAATGCCGACCCTGCAGTGTACGTGCACCGCATTGCCACCAACCCCGATTTTCGGGGTCAGGGGTTCGTGGCTACCATTGTGCAGTGGGCCAAGGACTACGCCCGGCAGCACCAGAAAAAGTTTGTGCGCCTGGACACCATCGGCGAAAACCACGGGCTGATTGCTCATTACACCGCGTGCGGTTTTACCTACCTCGGGCTAAGCGCGCTCACCGACACGGTGGGTCTACCAGCCCATTATCACAACGCCACCGTGAGCCTGTTTGAGCTGCCCGTAGAAGGGTAGGGGGCAGCTGTTCACGTTGAGGTACCTAGGTAAGCGCTAGCCACTATTTCGCCCCGCCCCGCCAATTTATCGGGCCAAATCCTAGATATAGTAAGCAGGATGCGCAGCGTAATCTATTGATAATTAATTCTCAGGTAGAAATAAATCAAGAATCTGAGTAAACCCTGGAATCTTTTACCCTTCTCGCTGTTTGTATAGGCGTGAAAGAATAGTTTTTAAGGTGTTTTGGTTGGAAAGACCTGCTCCCATGGAGCAGGTCTTTTTTCATGCCCCTATTTTCGTGGTTTCACCCCACCCAAGCTGCCGTAGCGCGGCAGCGTTCTATGCACTACCTGCGGTTTTCGGCCAGCACGCTAGCCGGTATTCTTATGCTTTCCTCCTGCCAAACGCCTAGGTCAACTACCGATGCTGCTGCGCATGTACCCCCAGCCGGCCGCGCCCTGTGGCAGTCGGCGGCCTACAGCATTTACCCCGATAGCGTGGTGCAGGGGCCGTACCACGCCCGCGCCCAGTCGGCCACCGCGCTCACCTCAAATTACCAGAGCCCGGCCAATGCGTTTTTGAGCCCGCAGGTGGCGTTCAAGTTCAGCACTAATGGCAAGGACAACGAGCTGCCGATAGGTCAAGACAATCTGTTTTTAGCACTACCTAAGGAAGGTGGCGGCGCGCTCGAAACGCCGGTGCTCGTGTTTGGGCAACGCTACGTGGACCCCCGGCCCGCGCCGGCCGACGTGTACTTAGCGCCCAACACGCCGCTAAAAATCCGGCTGGATATGCGGCCGGTGCTCGACGCTTTTAAAAAGCAGGGCTACTATGTCACCTCCAAGGGCGACAAAATCTACAAGCAGGATTTCAAGCAGGTATTCGTGGCCGGTAATACCGCGCCGCTGAGCTGGGACTTCGACAACCTGGCCAACAAGCCCGAGCTGGAGCTGCACGACCCCGACGGCGACGGTATCTACGAAGTAACGCTGATGCTTAACCAGCCCGCGGCCGCCAAAACTACGGCCAGCAGTTGGCAAAAAAGCCTCGATACGGCTGATTTTCCGCAGTATAGCTCTGGTCATTTGCTGGAAGACGCGCTCTACAACCTGGCCTTGGAGGAGGCCCGCCGGGCCGTGGAGCCCGACGGCACCCTGCGCACCGGCAAAGAGTGGGGCGGCGTCTGGACGCGCGACGTGAGCTACTCCATTATCTTGGCGCAGGCCGCCTTGCAGCCCCAGGTGGCCATGACCAGCCTGCTGCGCAAGGTGACGCCCGAGGGCCGCATCGTGCAGGACACCGGTACCGGTGGCGCCTACCCGTGCTCGACCGACCGCGTGATTTGGGCAGTAGCCGCCTGGGAAATCTACCAGGTGACTGGTGATGAGGCGTGGCTACGCAAAGTGTACCCTATTGTCAAACAGTCGATTGCCGATGATAGGGCCAATGCCTACGACCCGGCCACCGGCCTGGTGCGCGGCGAGTCGTCGTTTCTCGATTGGCGCGAGCAAACTTACCCGCGCTGGATGCAGCCGGTGGACATTTACCAGAGTCAGAACCTAGGGACCAACGCCGTCCATTTCCAGGCCAACGTGGTGCTGGCCCAAATGGCCCGCCAACTGGGCGAAGCCGCCGTGGCTGCCGCGCATGAGCAAGCCGCCGTCGCCATCAAGGCCGGTATCAACCAGCACCTGTGGCAGGAAAGCGCCGGCTACTACGGCCAGTACCTCTACGGCCGCAATTTTCTCACACTTTCGCCCCGCGCCGAGGCACTGGGCGAGGCGCTGAGCGTGCTGTTCGGCGTGGCCGACGAGGCGCGGGCCAGAACCGTAGTGGCGCGCACGCCCACCACCGAATTTGGCATTCCGTGCATCTACCCGCAGATTCCCGGCATCCCGCCCTACCACAATAACGCCGTGTGGCCCTTCGTGCAGAGCTACTGGGCGCTGGCCGCCGCCAAGGTCGGTAACGAGGCCGCGCTCGCCGAGAGCATGGCCGCCATTTATCGCCCCGCCGCGCTGTTTCTGACCAACAAGGAAAACTTCGTGGCCCAAAACGGCGACTACGCCGGCACCCAAATTAACTCCAGCAACATGCTCTGGAGCCTGTCGGGTAGCCTGAGCTTGGTCTATAAAGTCCTGTTCGGCATGCACTACGAAACCGACCGGCTGGTTTTCCGCCCCTTCGTGCCGCAAGCGTTTCAGGGCAACCGCCGGCTGACTAATTTTAAATATCGCCAGGCGGTGCTGGATATCGATTTGCAGGGTTTTGGCAATGTCATTCAGGCCATCACCCTAGATGGCCAGCCGCTGGCCGATGCGGCTGTACCCGCCACGCTCACCGGCCGCCACGCATTGCGCATTGTGCTCAGTAGCCAGGCACCGGCCGCGGCGGCCACCAATAAAATAGCTAATCTATTTTCACCCGAAACCCCGGTGGTGACGCTGGCCGATGACCGCCTCCGCTGGGCTGCGCAACCCGATGTGCAGCAATATAAAGTGCTGCGAAATGGCCGTTTACTCGCCACAACTGCCGCCACCGAATATGCGGTGGCGGCCGGTCCCTACGCCGAGTACCAGGTGATTGCCGTGGCCGGGAGCAGGCTGGCGTCGTTTGCCAGCGAGCCGCTGCCAGTGGGCGAGCTAGGCTCCGTCCACCAGGTGCAGCTCGAAACGGTGGCTGTCAAAGCTACCCAGCCCTACCAGGGCTACTCAGGCCAGGGCTTTGTCGAAATCAGCACCACCCAGAACCGGACGCTCACTATTCCGGTTACGGTGCCAGAAGCAGGACTGTACGCCGTAGATTTTCGCTACGCCAACGGCAATGGGCCCATCAATACCGATAATAAGTGCGGCATCCGCACGCTGCGGTTAGGCGGCAAGTCCTTAGGTACCATTGTGCTGCCGCAGCGTGGGGTAGGGGAATGGTCGAACTGGGGCTTTACCAACGCCGTGCTGGTGCCGCTGCCCAAGGGGACAACCCAACTCACGCTGGCCTACGAGCCCGCCAACGCCAACATGAACGGCGCCGTGAACCAAGCCATGCTCGACTACCTGCGCGTGCAAAAAATAAAGTAAAACCGAGCCCTAGGCTTTAGCAGTAATTGCCCCCTATGAAGCAACTTGTCGAGAAGCACCCGCTGGCCATTCGGTGGTTTCACTGGCTAAACTTTCCGGTGCTGGCCCTCATGATTTGGAGCGGCCTCTGGATATACTGGGCCAACGATATTTACCGCCTCGGCTGGGGTAATACCACGCTGTTCAAATTCTTCCCGCAGTCGTTTTACCAGGCCTTTCACCTCGACCACAAGCTGGCGCAGGGCATGTCGTGGCACTTCCTGCTGATGTGGGTTTTCTTCCTCAACGGCTTGCTCTACGTAGGTTACACGCTTGTTTCGGGCGAGTGGCGCTACCTGCTGCCCGACCGCCATTCCTTCCGGGAAGCCGGGCAAGTGATTTTGCACGACCTAGGGCTGCGCAAAACCGCGCCGCCCGTGCGCAAGTACAATGGTGCGCAGCGCATCGCCTACACCGCCGTGATTCTCATGGGCCTAGGGTCGGTGCTCACCGGCCTGGCCATTTATAAGCCGGTGCAGTTTGGCTGGCTCACGCGGCTACTGGGCGGCTACGAGGCCGCGCGCATCGAGCACTTTGTGCTCACCATCGGCTACGTGCTGTTTTTTGTGGTGCACGTGGCCCAGGTGGTGCGCGCCGGCTGGAACAACTTCCGCTCGATGGTAGCCGGGTTTGAGGTCGCGGAGGTGCCAGCCCGTGAAGCTGAAATCAAGCAGAATTAATTTGATTTCCGCAGGGTTTCGCAGGGTCAGGCGCAGGGTTTGGCAGAGCAACCCAAACTCTGCGCCTGACCCTGCGAAACCCTGCGGGAAACACGCTCTACTAAGTTATGCAACCAGAAAATCCCATTCCTCCGCACCCCTCGCCTGATGGTGAAGACCTGACCTTGCCGCCCGGCTCGCCGTTGCAGCAGGAAGCGGCGCGGCGCACGCGGCGCTCATTTATTGTGGGTGGACTGGCTGCCTTGGGGGGTGTGCTGGGCTGGCGCTACCTGCTGCAGCGCCCCGATGCCGAGGGCACGCCGCTGCCCTTCCGGCGCGTGCTCGACGCCAACGGCCGCCTTTCGGCCGCCTACTTCCGCGAAACGCGGCTGGCTCGCGAGTTTCCTAGGAGCCAGGCCGCGAAGCAAGTCCGCACCAACGGTAGTGCTGGCTTGGATTCGGCTATCGACCTAGGGGCTTGGCGCATGGTGGTGCAGCCCTACGGTGGTGGCCAGGCCCAGGAATTTACCCTGGCCGACATCAAAGCGCTGCCCCGCGTGGAAATGAACACCGAGCTAAAGTGCATCGAGGGCTGGAGCATCGTGGTGAACTGGGCCGGCGTTCGCTTCGCCGATTTTCTGGCTAAATACCCGCTGGCCAGCCGCAGCGGCCAGCCCATCAAGGATATCGCTAACCCGCCCACCGACTTGGCGCCCTACGTCAGCGTCGTCACGCCCGACGAGGGGTACTACGTGGGCCTCGACATGCCCAGCGCCATTCATCCCCAAACATTGCTCTGCTACGAGATAAATGGCGAGCCGCTAAGTATCGCGCACGGCGCACCGCTTCGCATGGTCACGCCCCTCAAATACGGTATCAAGCACCTCAAGCGTATCGGCACCATCTCCTTCGCCGATGAGCGCCCCGCCGACTACTGGGCCGAACTAGGCTACGACTGGGATTCGGGACATTGAGTTCAATGAGCAATGAGCAGACCGAATTAACAGTCTGCTCATTGTTCATTATTAATTGCTCATTGAATTAAAACACTACCCGAATTTCGTAGTGCTCTTCTTTGGCACCCTCCGCATTTGGGACGCGCCAGGCGCCCACGCGGCTGGGGCCGTAGCCTAGGTTCACTTTTACCCACTCGTCGCGGGTGGGCAGCAGGTGCAGGATTTCGCCTTCGAGGCGGTGCAGGTCGTCCAGGGCATCCTGGTGCTGCTGCTGTAGCTCGTCGTGGTGCTGGTCGAAGGAGCCGGTGGGCGGACGCTGCTCAAATGCCGCGGCCGATTTTTCGACTTCGGCGTCGTGCAGCGGCTCGTTGCGCTCCGCGATGGTGAGCTTGCGCAAATCCTCCTTGGCCACTAGGTAGGCTTCTACTTTGTCAACGAGGGGTTGCAGGGAGGGGTCGAGATAGTCGAGATTGGAGGCCATTTTGGGTTGGCTTTTGGCTACTAGCCGTTGGCTGATAGCTTGATAAGGAGGATGAACAGAATGAAATCTGGCGCGAAGCTACTAGCCACCACCTAGGAGCCAGCAGCCGAATCCTTGTTGCGCTGGCAGCGCTCGCTGCAATATTTCACGGCTTCCCAGTTGTTGCGCCACTTCTTGCGGTACTCGAAAGGTAGCCCGCAGGTAACGCAGATTTTGGTGGGAAGCTGGCCTTTTTTGAGCGCAGTAGCCATATAGAAAAGAAGAAAAGGCAAAACGGCCGGACCTTTGCCGCCGGCCTAGCCCCGTTTACGTTTAAACGCTCCTTGCCGGCCATGCCGCCCACCTAGTTATTCCTATGCCCACCACTCCTCCCGACTTGCTCGGCCAGGCGCTGCTCGACTACCAGCACGGCCACCACGCCGCCGCGCTCACCGTGCAGTGCAGCGCCGCCGACGATGAGCAACTGCCCGCCGCCTACTTTTTTCGTACCCTGCTGGCCATGCCCGAGCTCGAGCGCCAGGCCCTCGACGAGTGCCGGGGCCGTGTGCTCGACCTAGGCGCTGGCGCCGGCTGCCATGCGCTGGAGCTGCAAAGCCGCGGCTTCACCGACGTAATGGCCCTCGACCAGTCGGCCGGCGCGGTGCAGGTGATGCAGGCGCGCGGTGTGCAGCAGCTCACCCAGCGGTCCGTTTTCGCCCCCCGCGCGGCCGAAGAATTGCCCTACGATACCATCCTGATGCTGATGAACGGCCTAGGGCTGGCCAGCACGCTCGAAGGCCTCGACAAATTCTTAGCCCACGCCCGCACGCTGCTCGCCCCCGACGGCCAGATTTTGGCTACTTCCTCCGACATCAGCTACCTCTATGAAGACGAGGACGGCGCGCTGGTTTTTGACCTCAACGGCCCGTACTACGGCGAGGTCGAGTACACTTTTGAGTACAAAGACCAGAAAGACAAACCTTTCCCGTGGCTATTTATTGATGCCACCCTGCTGGAAGATGCGGCCCGCCAGGCCGGCTACGAGGTTGATTTTCTGGATAACGACGAAAGCGGCCAATACTTGGTGCGCCTCACGCTGGCGGTTAGTGCTTAGTTGTTAATGCTTGGTGCTTAGGGTTTAGCATCTGATTGTCTTGCCTATGCTGGACATTAACTACCGAACATTGACAACTGAGTACCAAGCACTACTAACCAAGCACTAATAAATGCCCCATTCTCAGACCTACACCGTGCGCTGGGCCGAGCTCGACCCCAACGGCCACATGCGCCACTCGGCCTACGCCGATTTTGCCGCCGACCAGCGCGTGCACTGGCTGGCCAGCCACGGCTTCGACCTGCGCAAGTTTGGCGAGTTGCGCATCGGCCCCATCCTGTTTCGCGAAGAAACCAAGTACCTCAAGGAAATTCACGCCGGCGAGGAAATCCGGGTGGAAGGCCGCGTAGCCAGCGGCACGCCCGACGGCGCGCGCTGGACCATCGAGCACACCATCTACAAAGCCGATGGCCGCGTGGCTGCCACCGTTACCGTCGATGGCGCCTGGATTGACCTCGACCGCCGCAAGCTCACCGTGCCCCCGGCCGAGCTGGCGGCGCTAATGAGCGCGGAGTAAAGTAACGCGAACTTTCAGTCCGCGCTACTTCAGCACCTTCGCAATCCGATTCAGCTGCTGTTGATGGTGCAGCGTGTGGTCGAGAATCGACGTAACCGTTTGGCCCACCGTGAGCCAGCCGGCCCTAGGGTGCCGAAATACTGTGTGGTTCAGCTTGCTGCTCGGAAACTCGTTGAGCACCTGCTCTAGGCGGCGACGAATACTGCTCCATTCCTCGCGCAGCTTGGGAAGCGGGGGCACGTCCTCCGGCGCGGGTGGAGGCGGTAGCGTGGGCGGCACCTTAAACTTGAGGCCCGGCAGGCGCAGGGCCAGCCGTAACGCAGCGCTGCGCAACTGGCTCTTGAGCGTGCCCAGCCGCCAGGTATCGTGGCCGGTAGCCAAGGCTTTCTGCAAAGCATTGACGATTTTGAACTCGGCCGTGAGCACGTGGTGAATGACCTGGGCCGCTGCCCACTGCCCCGGCACGGGCGGCACGTAGGCGCGGGGCCCCAGCGCTTCGGCCGAGGCCAGCGCGTGTTCGGTAGCTAAGTCGAGTTGCTCGACTAGCAGGTGTAGGCGGTGGGTCATGGGAGGCAGCGGGTGGGAGAGGAGAAGGGTAGGGTAAGTTAGCGCAGCCAATAGCAAAAAGCACGCCTGACATACGTAAGCTGGCCGGGCAAGGCCCAGCATCCTGGAAAGCGAACGGCCAAGCCGGCCGCCGCAGTACCTTCGCCAGGTGCTTTTTAAGAATACGCTTTCCAACCTCACGCGCATCCGGCAGGTGGCCGAAGTGCTGCTGCGCTACGGCTTCGAGGACGTCGTAACCAACACGCCCCTGCGCCGGCTCGTCAGCCAAAAACGCCGCCTGCGCTGGCTCGAAGAAGACGAGCGCCCGGTGTTTGAAACCACGCGTTGGGAACGTATTCGGCTTATTATCGAAGAGTTGGGTCCCACGTTCATCAAGCTGGCCCAGGCGCTCAGCAACCGCGCCGACCTGTTGCCCGAGGCCCTCATCGACGAATTTGAGAAGCTGCAAAGCAACGTGCCGCCCTTCCCTGTGGAGGAAGCCCGCCAGCTCATCGAGCAGGAGCTAGGCCGCCCAATAGCCGACATATTCACCGAATTCGACGACGTGCCCATCGGCTCGGCCAGCATTGGGCAGGTGCACCGGGCGCGGCTGCTAAGCGGCGAAGAAGTGGTGGTGAAAGTGCAGCGCCCCGGCGTGCGCGACAAGGTAGAGGGCGACCTGCGCCTGCTGCACGAACTGGTGCGCCTCACCGGCGGCTTTTTGCGCAACCAAGGCCTCACCAACCCGCAGGACGTGGTCGATGCCTTCGAGCGCAGCATGGTCAAGGAGCTGGACTACACCTCCGAAGCCCGCTCGATGGAGCAGCTGCGCAAGCTCTACGAGAGCTACTCGACCTTCTACATTCCCAAGCCCTACCGCGAGCTGAGTACCGATAAAATCCTGGTAATCGAGTTCGTAAACGGCTGTAAGATAACCGACAAAGCCCAATTGCTGGCCTGGGGCCTCAGCCCCGAGCAGGTGGCCGAAACCGGCATGGACATCTACCTGACCCAGATTTTTGAATTTGGGTTTTTCCACGCCGACCCCCACCCTGGCAACGTGCTCGTGCGCCCCGACGGTACGCTGGTGCTCATCGACTTCGGCATGGTGGGCAAGCTCACCAAGCAGCAGAAATACGCCTTTGCGGGCGTCTTCATCGGCATGGCCCGGCAAGATGCCCGCAGCATGGCGCTCAACTTCCGCCGCCTCGCCCTCAGCAGCGACATCCCCGATATGCGCGCCTTTGAGGCTGACCTCAGCCTGCTCATCGAAGACTTCGCCGTGCTCGATGTCAAAGACATGAGCATGAGCGACCTAGCCGATTCGCTGCAAAGCATCATCTACCGCTACAAGCTGCAAGTGCCGGGCGCGGTTTTCCTCATTCTGCGGGCGCTGGTTATCCTCGAAGGCATCGGTAAAGTGCTGCATCCCAATTTCAATACCTTCGATTTTGTGCGCCCTTACGGTGCCAAAATCATCCGCGAGCAGTACTCGCCCGAAAATATCCTCAGCGAAGCCGAGTACACCGGCACCCAACTGCTGGCGCTCCTGCAAACCCTGCCCGTAGACCTGCGCCAAATCATGCGCAAAGTCAGCAAGGGCGACCTGCGGGTGAAGGTCGAGCTGAGCGGATACCTCAGCCTGCTGCGCAAAGCCGACCAGCTGGTTAGCCAGACTATTCTGGCGCTGCTGGCCCTAGGTAGCATTTTATTCTCGGGTTTGAGTCTGCTCGGCCACTACTCCTCTGAGATGCCGTATTATCGGGGCCTACCCGTTATTACCTGGTATAGCCTGGGTTTCAGCGCGTTTCTGATACTGCTGCTGACGGTGCCGCGCCGGCCCACGCGGGAATAACCAGCTTATTTAGTCACTTCAATCCACGGAATATCCGGCTCGTCCATCTTCGCATTGGCCGGCCTAGGTAGCGTTTTAAACTCGTCAAAGCAGACACTCCGACGGCCTTTGAATTTATTTTGCGGGTCTTGAATGATGACGATGTGAGGGAACGTGCCGTACTCTTTATCGTCACGCATCAGCCGGTGCTGCACGCCCATATTAGGCTTGTTCAGCACGTTGGCATACACGAGCTGCCCCTGGTGGGTGGGGCTTTCGGCGAAGTAAAGCACGGTGCCTTCGATGTGGCCGTTGCAGGGCTCGGAGCAGTTGGTAAGTAAACTAGTTGCTGCGAATAGGATGAGTGAAGCAAGAATTTTCATGGTCTAATGTGGTTGGTTTGCAAAAGAAAAGCGTCCTGAAGAAAACTCCAGGACGCCTTTAAAGTAATCAGGTGATTACTAAACCACCGAAAAATCAAACGTCTCCAAAAACTTGGTCGTGAAGTTGCCGGCTTTAAAATCCTCGCTGTCCATCAGCGCTAGGTGAAACGGGATGGTCGTTTTCACGCCTTCTACCACGAACTCGCTTAGGGCGCGCTTCATTTTTACGATGCACTCCTCGCGGGTTTGGGCCACGGTGATGAGCTTGGCAATCATGGAGTCATAGTTGGGCGGAATCTGGTAGCCGGCATACACGTGGGTGTCCACACGTACGCCGTGGCCGCCGGGGATGTGCAACGTGGTGATGCGGCCCGGCGCGGGCCGGAAGCCGTTGCGCGGGTCTTCAGCGTTGATGCGGCACTCCATGGCGTGCATCTTGGGGAAGTAGTTTTTGCCCGAAATCGGGATGCCGGCCGCTACCTTAATCTGCTCTTTGATAAGGTCGTAGTTCACGATTTCTTCCGTTACCGGGTGCTCGACCTGGATGCGGGTGTTCATTTCCATGAAGTAGAAATCGCGGTTGGCGTCGACCAGAAACTCGATGGTGCCCACGCCCTCGTAGCCGATGGCCGAAGCCCCGGCAATGGCCGCCGCGCCCATGCGCTCGCGCAGGTCGTCGGTCATGAAGGGGCTAGGAGCTTCCTCTACCAGCTTCTGGTGGCGGCGCTGGATGGAGCAGTCGCGCTCCGAAAGGTGGCACACGTGGCCAAATTGGTCGCCTACCAGCTGGATTTCGATATGGCGTGGCTCTACCACGTACTTCTCTAGGTACATCCCGTCGTTGCCAAACGCGGCCTTCGACTCGGTGCGCGCGTCGTCCCAGGCCTTCTGAAACTCGTCGTCGCCGTTGATGATGCGCATGCCGCGCCCGCCGCCGCCCGCCGTGGCTTTGATGATAACGGGGTACTTGATTTCATTGGCGATTTTCTTGCCCTGCTCCACTGAGTCGAGCAGGCCCACCGAGCCCGGCACCACCGGCACGCCGGCCGTAATCATGGTCGCCTTGGCCGTGGCCTTGTCGCCCATCTGGTTTATCATCTCGGGCGAGGCGCCGATAAACTTGATGCCGTTTTCGGCGCAAATGCGCGAGAATTCCGCATTCTCGCTCAAAAACCCGTAGCCGGGGTGAATGGCGTCGGCGTTGGTAATCTCGGCCGCCGCGATGAGCGACGGGATGTTGAGGTAGCTCTGGCTGCTGGCGGGCGGCCCGATGCACACCGCCTCGTCGGCGAAGCGCACGTGCAGGCTTTCCTTGTCGGCGGTCGAGTACACGGCCACCGTTTTGATGCCCATTTCGCGGCAGGTACGAATAACGCGCAGGGCAATTTCGCCCCGGTTGGCAATCAGGATTTTATTAAACATGGGTAGGAGGGAGCGGGCGAAAGCAATTACCCTAAAAATCTGTCATCCTGAGCTTGCGAAGGACCTCATCACGGCTGGCAGCGTCAGGATTACGCAATCCAACGACTTGTTCTAGCGTGATAAGGTCCTTCGCAAGCTCAGGATGACAGATTAGGAGAAAGAGGATAACGAAGGTAAAACCAACTATTCAATCAGGAACAGCGGCTGGTCGTATTCTACCGGCGTGGCATTTTCCACGAGCACCTTCACGATGCGGCCGCTCTGCTCAGCCTCAATCTCGTTGAAGAGTTTCATAGCCTCGATGATGCAGATAACCTGGCCTTTTTCCACCATATCGCCCACCTGCACAAACATCGGCGAATCGGGGCCGCTGCTACGGTAGAAGGTGCCAATCATCGGCGATTTGAGGGGCGTGTAGCTGGCCGCAGCCTCGGCGGCAACGGGAGCCGCAGCCGGGCCGGCGGCCGGCGCGGGGGCTGCCACGGGAGCGGGGGTTGCCGCTGGGGCCGGGGCGGGCGCAGCCGCACCCACGCTCACAATCTGCTTGGTATTGGGCTCGCGCTGCACCGAGATTTTAAACTCATCAGTTTCAATATTGACCTTATTGAGGCCCGACTTGGCGATAAAGTCGAGCAGTTCCTGGAGTTCTTTGGCTTTCATGGCAGCGTCTTTTTTGGGCGTTTTGGTAGAATCTTTCGACATGGGGGAGGAAGTAGCGGGGAGTCTGCGGGTCCGCGCGGGCGTAGGCTGAAACAGCAGCCGCTGAACACGCGGACTCGCAGAGTCCACGCTACTACTTACTTAACGCGCTCTACGTAAGAGTAGTCGCTGGTTTTGATGCGGATTTTGGTATCCGTGTCTACGAAGAGCGGTACCTGAATGCGAGCGCCGGTTTCGACGGTGGCGGCTTTGAGGGTATTAGTGGCGGTGTCGCCGCGCAGGCCAGGCTCGGTGTAAGTTACTACGAGGTCCACGGTGGTGGGTAGCTCGGCGGTAAGGGGCTGCTCGGTTTCGGCGTGCATAAGGATAGTCACGGCCTGGCCTTCTTTCATGAGGTCGGCAAAAGGCACCATCGTCTCGGGCAACACAATCTGCTCGAACGTGTCGTTATCCATAAACGTGAAGCCGTAGTCGTCTTTGAACAAGTACTGGTGCGGACGCTGCTCTACCCGGGCAGTTTCAATTTTCACGCCGGCGTTAAAAGTATTATCCAATACTCTGCCGGTCTTAATGTTACGCATCTTGGTGCGTACAAAAGCGGGGCCTTTGCCCGGCTTTACGTGCTGAAACTCGGTGATGACGTGCAGGTCGTTGTTGTACATCAACACGAGCCCGTTGCGGAAGTCGGCGGTGGTAGCCATTTGGAGTTAAGAGTTAAAAGTTACGAGTTAAGAGTTGAAGCTATGGGTCTTAGTGGCTAAAGAGCCAACTCTTAACTCATAACTTTTAACTCTTAACTTAAGAATTGTACGCCCATTTTACGTGCATGGCGCCCCACGTAAACCCGCCCCCGAAGGCGGCCAGGATGAGGTTGTCGCCCTTGTGCAACTGCTTCTCAAAGTCCCAGAGGCACAGCGGGATAGTGGCACTGGTGGTGTTGCCATAGCGCTGGATGTTGAGCATTATCTTTTCGGGGCCCACGCCCATGCGGTGGGCGGTAGCGTCGATAATGCGCTTGTTGGCTTGGTGGGGTACCAGCCAGGCAATGTCGTCGTGGCTAAGGTGCTGGCGGGTCATTACTTGCGCGGCCACGTCGGCCATGCTTTTTACCGCGAACTTGAAGACCGTGGCCCCTTCCTGGTAGATGAAGTGCTCCTTGTTGGCCAGCGTTTCGGCCGAGGGCGGGCGGCGGCTACCGCCGGCTTTTTGGTGCAGGTAGGCTTCGCCACTGCCATCGGTACACAGCACCTGGTCGAGGATACCTAGGCCCTCGGTGCTGGGCTCTAGCATTACGGCCGCCGCGCCATCGCCAAACAGGATGCAGTTGGCGCGGTCGGTGTAGTCTACGATGGCCGACATTTTATCGGCCCCCACGATGACGACCTTCTTGTACATGCCGCCTTGGATGAACTGCGCCCCGGTGGCCAGCGCAAACAAGAAGCTTGAGCACGCCGCGTTCATGTCGTAGCTGAACGCCTTGGTGATGCCACAGCCGTTGGAAATGATGTTGGCCGTGGCCGGAAACAGCACATCGGGCGTCACGGTGGCGCAGATGAGTAGGTCCACGTCTTCGGGCCGGGTGTTCGTTTTTTCGAGCAGCTGCTGCACTGCCTTGATGCCCATCACCGAGCTACCCTGGTCCTTGCCCTTCAGAATGCGCCGCTCCTTGATGCCGGTGCGCGAGGTTATCCATTCGTCGGTGGTATCGACCAGCTTTTCCAGCTCCTGGTTGGTGAGCACGTAGTCGGGCACGTAGCCTCCGACTCCGGTGATGGCGGCGGTAATCTTCATGAGCGCAAAGGTGCGGCCCAAACGCAAAAAGCCCGACCTAGGTCCGGCTTTTTCGAGTTAGGATTTGAAAGAGTCTTTGATTTGGTCCACGATGCCAGCATGAGCCATCTGGTAGCCCTGCATCAGCATGTTACAGATAGCCAGCGGCGTGCTTACTCCGTGGCCGATAATGGCATTGTCGTTGATGCCCAAAATGGGCGAACCGCCGGTGTTTTCGTAGTTTACTTTCTCAAAAAATTCGTTAGTCAGGTTGCTCTGCACCATAATGTCGTACATCGACTCGGCCATTTTCAGCATCACGTTGCCCACAAAACCGTCGCAGACAATGACATCGGCCTTGTCATTAAACAGGTCGCGGCCCTCGATGTTGCCGATGAAGTGCACGTGCGGGTTCACTTTGAAGAGCTGGTGGGCCGCCTGCGTGGCGGCCGAGCCTTTGCCTTCTTCTTCGCCCAAGCTCATCAGACCCACTTTAGGGCGCTCGATGCCAAGCACGTACTTCGCGTAGAGCGAGCCCAGCTCGCCAAACTGCTCCAGCATTTCGGGCTTGCAGTCGGCATTGGCGCCGGCATCGACCAGGATACCGTAGCCACCCGCCAGCTTGGGCACAAAGTTGGCAATGCAGGGGCGCATGACGCCCGCCACCGGCTTCACCGTAAACATGGCGCCGACTAGCATGGCTCCCGTGTTGCCAGCCGAGCAAAACGCGTCGATTTCGCCGCTGTGCAGCAAGCGGTAGCCCACAGCAATACTGCTATCCTGCTTCTGCTGGAAGGCTTTGGCGGGGTGCTCGCCCATCTCAATGACCTGGGTCGAGGGCACTAGCTCCAGCGCATCGGCCGCCGAGCCATACTGTTGGAGGAAAGGCCGTACTTCGGCTTCGGTGCCGATAAGTACTACCTGAGCTTTGCCGGCTAAGCGCTGGGCAGCCAGCACGGCACCAGCCACGGCAGCCTGGGGGGCAAAGTCGCCGCCCATAGCGTCGAGGGCAATTTTCATGTACGCGGGAATAGAAAAGAATCAGCCAAAAAGCGCAACGCGCGAAACCAAACCGGGCCGGACTGCCAATCTAGAGTAGAGCAGTCCGGCCCGATGGTACCGCGAAATAACAACGCTTTCGGTTATTCTTCGTCCGAACCCGTGTCGCCAGCGGCGGCCGGAGCAGCTACCGAGGTGTAATTTTTGATGGCCAGCTGGCCATTGTGGTACAGGTCACCGTCTACTACGTAGGCCTTGTGGCGCAGGTGCAGCTCGCCCGTGTTGGGGCAAATAGTAACCGCTTTAGGGGTCAGCTTGTGGTGGCTACGGCGTTTGTCGCGGGTGGCGGTGGAGGTCCGGCGCTTAGGATGTGCCATGGTCTTGGAAGAAAATTAGGAGTTGAGAATTAGGAATGATGAATTAGAGCAGGGTCCTAATTCAGGTTTTTGAGCGCCGCCCAACGAGGGTCGGCAGGCTCATCATCATCCGGCCCTTCGCCCAGCGGGCGGGTCGAGAAGATGAGTTTGGTGGTAGCGTCGGGGTCATCATCGGCTTCGTTTTGGAAGCGCGGATGCAGCTTTTTCATGGGTAAAGCCAGGCCGATGTAATCGTAGAGGTGCTGCGCGATATTGAGCTCCAGCGTGTCGGGCGTTACTTGCAGCACATCGTCGTCGAGCTCTTTGGCCTCGTCGCTGTAGCGCACAAGTAGCTTGTTCTCAATGTCGAGCGGGTGGTCATACTCATCGAGGCTGCGGTCGCAGGTGAGGCGTACGGTGCCCGTGATGTGCGAGTTGATGGTGATAACGCGCTCGGTTTTGATGAGCTCTACGTCGGCGTGCAGGTCGCCATCGGCAATGAATTCGCCGGTGGGGTCGAACTGCTCGAAAAAAGCGCGGCCCAGCTCAAACGCAAACTGGTGCGTCTTGAGCGAGAGCCTGGCGATGGGCAAATCAAATTGCGGGTCTTTTTTCACGGTAGTCCGGATAACGGGGGGCAAAGGTACGGGTTTTTGTTGGCTTTATCAAGCAGTTGAAGTGTAACACCGAGCCCTAGGTCGGCGAATTGTTGGCTTAGCCCGAAAAACGGGCTGCTCAACGACTCGCCAAGCCGGAGCTTGGAACTACGCCGTTTTCAGAATGAATTCGGGGCTGATGTCGAGCCGCTCGTAGAGCTTTTTGGCTAGGTCCATCGTTACGCGCCGTTTGCCGCTCAGGATTTGGGAGAGGCGGCCGGCGGGCACTTCGAGCAGCTGCGCTAGGTCCTTTTGCTTGAGCTGGCGCTGCTGGCGCTTGAGCTCAATCATGGCGGGCAGGGTGGTGGGCTTAGGGTAAACCGGAAAATAGCCAGCGCGAATCTGGTAATTCTCAACAGCCTTCGCCAATACGTCAAATTGCTGCTCACGCTCGGCTACGCCTTCAAAGCCTTCGGCAATCAATAGGTCAAGCTGAGTAAGAGCTTCTTTGCATTCGGCTTCATTGCTAATAATCATAGCGGTTTGGTTGCAGAGGATTAAACGGTGGTGACATCAATGGCATCGTACTCGTGGTGTGTGCCCACGAACCGGATAAAAATGGTGCGGCGGCTGAAAAATATCATCGCTACCAGGCGGTAGTGATTACCCTTGATATTGAAAACGTAGCGGTCGTTGCCCACAAAATCGACGTTGTTGAAGCTACGGCGCATGTCAGCGAGGCTCTTCCAATCGGCGGCTTTGCACTTGAAATACCATTCATCCAGCGCATCTCCTACCGCAGGATTAGTTTCTGTAAAATCGCGGATGGGTGCGTAGCTGATGATGACCATGCATACTTAAAACAGGAAACGCGGCCGTTGCCAGCCGCGTTTCAAAAGTAGAAAGAAAATTTCAATTTTGGAAATTATCACGCTTTCCTAGGGTCGGCCGCGCCCTGCTGTCGGGCGCGCACCACGTCGCAGGCCAGGTACACGGCCGCCCGAAACGAGGAAGCGTCGGCTACAAACTTACCTGCCAGGCCGTAGGCGGTGCCGTGGTCGGGGGAGGTGCGGACGACGGGTAGGCCGGCCGTGAAATTGACGCCCTGCTCGAAGGCCATGAGCTTGAAGGGAATCAGACCCTGGTCGTGGTAAATGGAGAGCGTGGCGTCGAACTGCCGGAACTGCCCGGTGCCGAAGTAGCCGTCGGCGGGGTAGGGGCCGAACACGAGGTGGCCGTCGTGCTCAAACTGCCGGATGACGGGCGTGATGACGTCGTTTTCTTCGCGGCCGATGAGGCCGTTTTCGCCCGCGTGGGGGTTGAGGCCGAGCACGGCGACTTTAGGCTTGAGGATACCGAAATCGTTTTGCAAAGACTTGAGCAGCATGCGGATTTTGGTGCGGAGCAGGTCGCCAGTGAGGCGCGTGGACACGTCTTTGAGCGGGATGTGGCCGGTGGCGGTAGCTACGCGCAACGGTAGGTTTTCATCAACCAGAAACATGAGGCTATCGGCGGCGCCGAAGTAGCTGGCCAGAAACTCGGTGTGGCCGGGGAAGCGGAAGTCGTCGGCCTGCGTGTTTTCCTTGCTGATAGGCGCGGTCACAATGGCGTCGAGCAACCCGGCTTTGAGGTCGCGGCTGGCGGCGAGCAGGCTTTCGCGGGCGGCCTGGCCGCTGGCGGGCGAGGGCTGGCCGGGCGTGAGGTGGAAGTCCTCGTCCCAGCAGGTCACGGCGTTGAGGCGGCCGGGGGCGATATCAGCCGCGTCGCGCAACTGGCGGAAGGTGAGCGGCTCGGCGCCTTGCTCAATGGGAAAATCATCGAAGAGCGCGGTGGCCGTGCCGTAAACTACGGGCGTGCACTGTTGAAGCAGGCGCTCGTCGCGCAGGGTTTTGTAGATGACCTCGGGGCCGATGCCGGCGAGGTCACCCACGGAAAAGCCGAGGCGAGGAAGAGTAGATTTGGAAGGGGAGGGGCTCATAGAAAGGAAGAACCAGGGCAGCTTGGCCAGCGGAAAGCCACCGGGCAGCTAATCGGTGCCCAAAAGTAGCGCCGTGCGGGCGGGTAGCTGCGGGCGGCTGGGCCGATGGTTACAACTCCTGATAAAGCCAGGCCATCTGGCGGGCCGTAACCCAATCGGGCACGGCGGCCAGGGCTGCGTTGCGTAGCGGGGCCAGCCAGGGCGGGGTAAATTGGGCCAGCATCCCGAGCTGCCGCGACTGCGCGATGATGCGGCGGGTGCGGGCCCGGCGCTGCTGGTCGAAGGCCCGGAAGGCGGCCGGCAAGTCGGCTGGGGCGGCGCGCAGGCAGCGAGCCAGCACGGCGGCATCTTCCACGGCCATGCCGGCGCCCTGGCCTAGGTTGGGCGTGGTGGCGTGGCCGGCATCGCCGAGCAGCAGCACCCGGCCAAAGGCTAGGCTGGCCAGCGGGACCAGGTCGAAGAGGTCGCCCCAGAGCAGGTCGGCATCGGTGGTGGCGGCCAGCACCTGCGGGATGGGGGCGTGAAAGCCAGCAAAATGGCGCTGTAAATCGGCCACCCGGTAGGCTCGCAAAGCGGGGTCGTTGGGGACAGGACTAGTGAGGCAGGCGAACCAGTAGAGCCGCTCATCGGCTACCGGCACCAGCCCGAAGCGCCCGGCGCGGCCCCATGTTTCGCTGGTGCCGGTGGTGGGCAGACCCGGAATATCGGCCTGCACCGTGGCCCGCCAGCAGGTGTAGCCAGCGTAGCGCGGCTGGCTGGCCGGCAATTGCTGCTGCCGCACCCGCGAGCGGATGCCGTCGGCGGCTACCAGCGCCGCGGCCGTGGCTTGTTCGCCGTTTTCGAAGAAGGCGGTTACGTGGGTTTCGGTCTGCTCGAAGCGCGCCAGCCGGTGCCCTAGGTGCACTACGCCGGGCGGCAGCGCCCGCAGCAGTTCGCGCTGCAAGTCAGCCCGGAGGATACCTAGGTTGTCGTAACCCAGCCGCTCGGTAAAGGCCGACGTATCGGCCCGATTAAGCACCCGGCCGTGCTCATCGAGCAGGCGCACGGTGGTGAGCGGCGTGCCCACCGGCCGCACGGCCGCATGCAGGCCCAGCTCGTCGAGCGCCCGCATGGCATTGGCCCCCAGAACCACCCCGGCCCCGATTTCGCGCAGCTCGGCAGCGGCCTCATACACACGCACTTGGTGGCCCAGCCGCAGCAGCGCCTGCGCAGCCGCCAAGCCGCCGATGCCGGCCCCGATGATGAGAAAGTCAGCCATTGAAGTAGGATATTGGACTACTAACGTGGCCGTTTTAGGCGCAGCGCAACTGATTGAAGCAGTCTATTTGCGTAAATTCTAAGCTGCGGCAGAAAGAATTTAGCTTGTCGTTATACTATCGACTTAACGACAATTAAATCAATAGAATCATCTTCCAGACCAGCATACTTATCTAAATGAAAATCACAACCATGCTCATAATCGTCTTGAGCTAGGGTCAGTAGTTGGGCAGCCAAGGAAATCAAGCCATCTTTATTGGCAGTGATAATTACCCCATCGTGGCCTAAGTCAACCTTTATTTCATGATTACCAACCCAAGTAAACGTGAAGTTATAGGGATTGTTGGGCAGGTCTAACGTGACTTCCATCAGTAGTTAAGCCAGTTGCTTAGTCAAGAACTCATACAACAAGCGCACGCCCATGCCGGTGCCGCCCTTGCCGCGGTACGAATCAGGCGCGGTGAGGAACGCGGGCCCGGCGATGTCGAGGTGCAGCCACGGCGTGCCTTCGATGAAGCGCTCCAGGAATTTGGCGGCCGAGATATGGCCAGCTTCGGCCTTGCCTAAGTTGGAGAGGTCGGCGATGTCCGACTTCATGTGGTCGGCGTAGTCGTCCCAGAGCGGAAACTCGACCAAGCGCTCGTGCACGCGGTGGGCGGCGGCCAGGAGCTGCGCAGTGGTGTCGGTCTGAGCAGTGCCCATGACGGCGGCGGCTTCGGTGCCGATGGCCCGCACAGCCGCCCCGGTGAGGGTGGCGAGGTCAATAACCAGTTCGGGCTGGTATTTCTTGGCGAAGCTGAGGGCATCGGCCAGCAGCAGGCGGCCTTCGGCATCAGTATTTTTGACTTCGACCGTGAGGCCCGAGAACATGGTGAGCACGTCGCCGGGCACGTAGGCGAGGCCGCCGGGACGGTTGTCGGTGGCGGGCACCAGGCCGATGACGTGGAGCGGTACCTTGTTCTTGGCCAGCGCGTAGAGTACGCCGCCCACGGCCGCGCCGCCGGCCATGTCGCACTTCATCATGTCCATGCTGTTGGGCGTGGGCTTGAGGCTAAGGCCGCCGGTGTCGTACACCACGCCTTTGCCCACGAGCACGTAGGGACGCTCGTTTTGCGCGCCCTCGGGCTTCCACTCCAGAATGCTAAAAGTGGGCGGCTCGGGCGAGCCTAGGTTCACGGCGAGCAGGCCGCCCATGCGCAGGCTCTCGATTTTGACCAGGTCGAGAATTTCGGTGTGGTAGCCGGACGCGTCGCCGGCTTCGGCTAGGCGCTCGGCTAGCTGCTGGGCGTTGAGCTTGTTGACGGGCGCATTGACGAGGTCGCGGGCGAAGGCGACGCCTTCCAGCAAGTTTTGCAGCTCCGTGACCTGGGTTTCGGTGGGGGCGTCGCCGACTAGCGTGATAGTGGTGAGCGACGCGGCGGCGCGGGATTTCTCATCGGTTTTGTAGCCGGCAAACTGGTAGGCTGACAAGAACAACCCCTCGGCCAGCGCGCGGGCGGCGCCGGTAGTTGAGCTCAGGTTCTGGATAAAAACCTCGGCGGTTTTTTCCTTTTTGAGGGCGGCGTGCAGCTGGTGGCCGGCTTGGCGCAGGGCTTCGAGGGTGAGGTCGGGCGTGCGCTTTTCTTCGAGCACCACAAAATAGTGCTGGTGCGAAAAGTGATTGAGCGCGACAAACTTCTGACCGGCTGCTAGGGCGCTATCGACGTAGGCGCGGGCCTCGGCGGGCAGGTCGGTAGTGGCGGGCTCGGGCAGGGCGGTGGCACCTAGGGGGAGCACAAACACCTGGGTAGACTGGGCCGGGGCGGTAGTGGCGTGGGCGAGCTGGAGCGACATAGTGCGACTAATAGAAACGTAACTTTGGCGTGAAGGTATGTGAAACGGAGTGGCACTCCGTTTTCGCATGGCCCGCGCCCAAACGCCCTAACGGAGCATCGCTCTGTTTTACAACTTCTATGTTTTCTCAAAAAACCTGGCGATTACTGCTGCTAATCTGGGGGTTACCATTGCTGGCCTCAGCTCAGCTGATGCAGCCCAAGGCCACCTTTACCCGCGCCGACTCGCTGCGCGGCGGGCAGCCAGCGCTGCGCACCTGCTACGACATCAATTACTACCACCTCGATGTGAAGCTCGACGTGGCGCGCAAGTTTCTCAGTGGCTCAAACCTGTTTCGCTTCACCGCCACCCAGGATTTTACGCGCTTGCAGTTCGACCTGTTTGCCAACCTAGAGGTGGGTAAAGTGCTGTACCACGGGCGCGAGCTACCCTACAAACGCGAAGCCAACGCCGTGTTCGTGACCTTTCCGCAGGCCATCAAACAGGGTAGCCGCGACGAGTTTACGGTGGAGTATTCGGGCTTCCCAACTATTGCCAAAAAGGCGCCTTGGGATGGTGGCGTGGTCTTCGCCCAAGATGCGCAGGGCCAGCCCTGGGTAGCCACCGCCTGCCAGGGCGTGGGCGCCAGCATCTGGTGGCCCACCAAGGACCAGCAGGCCGACGAGGTAGACAGTATGCTCATCAGCGTGGCCGTGCCGGCTGGCCTCAAGGATGTGTCGAACGGCCGGTTGCGCGGCACCAAGAAGCTGGCCGGCGGCTACACCCGCTTCGATTGGGCCGTGCGCAATCCCATCAACAATTACGACGTGGCCCTGAACGTGGCCAACTACGCGCACTTCTCCGACGTGTACCAGGGCGAGAAAGGGCCGCTAACGCTCGACTATTGGGTATTACCCGAAAGCTTGGAGAAAGCCAAAAAGCAGTTTGCCGCCAACGTGAAGCCCATGCTCAAGAGCATGGAAGCGTGGTTTGGGCCGTATCCCTTTTATCAGGATGGCTATAAGCTGATAGAAACGCCGCACCTTGGCATGGAGCACCAGAGCGCGGTGGCCTATGGCAATAAGTACCAAAACGGCTACCTAGGGCGCGACCGCTCGAATACCGGCTGGGGCGATAAATTCGACTTCATCATCATCCACGAAAGCGGGCACGAGTGGTTTGGTAACAACATCACCACTAAGGACATCGCCGATATGTGGGTGCACGAAAGCTTTACCTGCTACTCTGAAGGCCTGTTTGTGGAAACGCACTACGGCAAGCAGGCGGGCCAGGAGTACCTGCACGGCCAGCGCCGCAACATCCAAAACGACGGCTCCATCCTAGGTCCCTACGGCGTGAACAAGGAAGGCTCGGGCGACATGTACGACAAGGGCGCCAGCCTGCTCAACATGCTGCGCACGGCCATCAATGACGATACCAAGTGGCGCAATATCTTGCGCGGCCTGGGCAAAACGTTCTACCACCAAACCGTGACCGGCCAGCAGGTTATCGACTACATCAACAAGGAGTCGGGCCACGATTTCAGCAAGGTTTTCGCGCAGTACTTACAGCACGGCGAGCTGCCGGTGCTGGAAATGCGCATCGAGAAAAACCAGCTTCTAGGTCGCTGGGTGGCCTCGGTACCGGGCTTTGACCTGCCCGTGCGCTTGCGCACCAAGGGCGGCGAGTACCGCTTCGTGACGCCGACTACCAAGTGGGCCCCGCTCGATTTGCCCGGCGCCACCAAAGACAATGTGGAGGTCGACACGTTTGACTACTACGTGGGCGTGCTGATGGATTGATTAAAAATGTCCAAGCCAAACCCATTACCCCATCTCATCTGCCAGCATAGCCAGCTTGCGCAGCAAGCGTATCCGCGCAATCCGTTAAATCCGTTAAATCTGCGATGCTTGTACGCCCCAAAAAACACCTAGGTCAACATTTCCTGTCCGACCCGAATATTGCCCGCCGCATCGTGGAGAGCCTGCGCCTGCCCGATGGCGTGCGCGAGGTGCTCGAAATCGGCCCCGGCATGGGCGTGCTCACGCAGTATTTGCTCGAAAAGTCAGCCTACCAGACTAGCGTGGTCGAAATTGACCCGGAGTCGGTGGCCTACCTAGGGCAGCACTACCCGGCGCTGGCGCCGCGCATCTACGCCACCGACGTCCTTAAGCAGGACCTCGAAACGATGTTTCCGGACGCGCCGCTGACCATTATCGGCAACTTTCCTTACAACATCAGCAGCCAGATATTCTTTCAGGTGCTGGCCAGCCGGCAGCAGGTGCGCGAGGTGGTGGGCATGATTCAGAAGGAAGTGGCTGAGCGCCTGGCCGAGCCTCCTGGCTCCAAAACCTACGGCATTCTGAGCGTGCTCTTGCAAGCCTACTACGACATCGAGTACCTGTTTACGGTGCCGCCGCACGTGTTCATCCCGCCGCCCAAGGTCGAATCGGCCGTGGTGCGCCTCACCCGCAACGCCACCGAAAAGCTGGACTGTGACGAGAAGCTGTTCTTTCGGGTGGTGAAGCAGGCCTTTTCGACCCGCCGCAAGACCTTGCGCAATGCCTTGAAGCCCCTAGGGCTGTCGAGCGAGGCCATGAGCGGGGATATTTTTGATAAGCGCGCTGAGCAACTGGGCGTAGCGGAGTTTGTGATGCTGACGAATCTGGTGGCGCAACAGTAAAAATACAGATGGTATTAAGGGCCTGTACTCTCTTGCTACTGGCGGCTAGTAGTAGCTGTTCTCATCTTGAAAAGACATTAGTAGCAGGACGTTACTACACTGCACCTACAGAAGATGGCGATGAGAGGCTATATTTTGATGACCCACAGCTAGGACCTGTAGAATTAGGTGCGCCCTCAGTAGTTGGAATAGCCAAAGGTTATGTGGCATCTTATGAGGATAGTTGCTACCTATTTCCGGTGGCTGCTGTTACGGCCGAAGATGCCCGCAGCGCCCGAATAGGCCCCTTGACCGAATCTGTTTGCAAGCAAAAAGTGTTTCAGTTGACAGGGGACTCGTTGCAGCTTAAGTCACTGTATAATAATTACTGAGTTAATGAACCTCTGCCTGATAATAGACGAAATGCACGCCTCGCTCTTGCCCATGCTGCGCAGCATCGGCGTCGAGGGTGATTATCAACCTAAACTGGCGGTTGCCGACGTGCCCGCCGCCCTCGCCGCCAAGCCCTACACCGGCCTGATGGTGCGCAGCAAAATGCGCATCACGGCCGCGCTGCTGGCCCACGGGCCGCAGCTGCGCTACGTAGCCCGCGCCGGCGCCGGCGTCGATAACATTGACGAAGAGGCCCTGGCCGCCGCGGGCGTAACGCTCGTGAACGCTCCCGAGGGCAACCGCGACGCGGTGGGCGAATTTGCCGTGGGCCAGCTGCTGGCCCTGCTGCGCCACACCGTGATGGCCGACGCCGAGGTGCGCCGCGCCGAGTGGCACCGCGAAGCCAACCGCGGTGAGGAGCTAGGTACCAAAACCGTAGGCCTGCTCGGCTACGGCCACATGGGCCGCGCGTTTGCCAAGCGTCTGCGCGGCTTCGGCTGCACGGTGCTGGCCCACGACCACGACCCGGCCGTGCTCACCGACGGCAACGCCGAGCTGGTACCGCTGGCCGAGCTGCAAGCCCGCGCCGAGGTGCTCAGCATCCATATTCCGTATTTTGAGGCCAATCACGAGTTCGTGAACGAGGCGTTTTTGGCGGCCTTTCCGCACCACATCTGGCTCGTGAACACGGCCCGCGGCGAGGTGCTCGACCAAACCGCCTTGGTGGCCCGCTTGCAAAGCGGCCAGGTGCGCGGCGCGGCCCTCGACGTGCTCGCCAACGAGAAGCTTGCTACCCTCACGCCCGCCCAGCAGGCCAGCTTCGACTACCTGCGCGCGGCCCCTAACGTGGTGCTTTCGCCCCACATCGGCGGCTGGACGCACCAGAGCTACCAGCGTATTAATGAGGTGCTGGTGGCTAAGATTCAGGCGGTGCTTGGGGCCTAGTTTGCGGTGTTTAGTACCCGGTATTTGGGGCTTGACCTTTGGGGTTTGGCGAGCAAGTATCAGCTGTTCAGCGCTAAGCACCAGGCACCAAGCACTATACCCCAGGCACTACCCGCCAGGCACCAAGCACCAACTTTTATCGTATCTTTGCCTAACCAATGGGGGAGAACGGCTGGCCAAGTGCCAGCCGTTCTCTTTCTTTTTTACCAGACCCACCCGCTCCGCGAAAACAGTCCTGAACACTTATGGCTACTATTAATTATTACACCGCCGAGGGCCTGCAAAAGCTGAAAGACGAACTTCAGGACCTCAAAGTGCGGGGCCGCGCCAAGGCCGCTGAAGACCTGCGCGAAGCCCGCGACAAAGGTGACCTGAGCGAGAACGCCGAGTACGACGCCGCCAAAGACGCCCAGGGCCTGCTAGAACTAAAAATATCGAAGCTCGAAGAAGTAGTAGGCAACGCCCGCGTCTTAGACGAGACCAATATGGACTTCAGCAAAGTGCTCATTCAGAGCAAGGTGAAGCTGAAGAACCTCAAGAATAACATGGTGCTCGACTACGTGCTGGTGGCCGAGGAAGAAGCTAACCTGGCCGCTGGCAAAATCTCCATCAAGTCGCCCATCGGCAAAGGCTTGCTGGGCAAGGAAGCCGGCGACCTGGCCGAAATCATCGTGCCCGCCGGTAAGCTCCAGTTCGAGATTCTGGAAGTAGGCCGGTAGTTTTTGGGTTGTTAGCTTTTGGCTAGTAGCCGTTAGCTGCATAGTATGGAAAAGGCTGCTGAGCGAATCAGCGGCCTTTTGTCGTTATTAGCGGCATCATTCATTGCTGGGAGCCAACGGCTAACAGCTATAAGCCAACGGCTAACCCCCAATGCCCACCATATTTTCCCGCATCGTTTCGGGCGAGCTACCCGCCTATAAGGTTGCCGAAGACGCTGACCATCTGGCTTTTCTCGATATTACGCCGCTGGTCGAAGGCCACACGCTCGTCATTCCCAAGAAGGAAATCGACTACATCTTCGACATGACGCCCCAGGCGCTGGCGGCGCTGCACGTCTTTGCCCAGCGCGTGGCTAAGGCAGTGCAGGCGGCCGTGCCCTGCCGGCGCATCGGCGTGGCCGTGATTGGGCTGGAAGTGCCGCACGCCCACATTCACCTCATCCCGATGAACAAGGTGGCGGACATGAACTTCGCCAACCCCAAAATAACCGTGCCCGCCGCGCGCATGCAGGAGCTGGCCGCCGCCATCGCGGCCCAGGTGCCGGGCGGTAGCGGCCTGCCCGCGCCCGCCGCGGCTACCGCTTCGGCTGCCCGCAGCAGCGCCGCGCCCGCCGACCCTAACGATGCTACCCTGGCCCAACTGCAAAAGCTGACCGACGGCCTGATATTCAGCAGCGAATCGGAAGCGCCACTTGAGGCCGTGAGCTACGCCGCCCCCGTGGGCGACCTCTCCGATGCGCAACTGCTGCAAGCCCTAGGTGAGCCGGCCGGAGCCAAAGTCGAGAAGGTGGAATTGACGGTGTTTCTCCGCAACCAAACGGCTGATACGGGCAAGGCCGGCGTAGACATCGCCAACCGCTATAAAGCGCTGCAACTCTACATGAAGCAGGAGCTGGATGGCACGCAGGTGTACCGCATCGGCACCGGGCCGCAGGTGCACGCCTATGCGCTGGGCCGCGACGCGGCCGGCCGGCTGGCGGGGTTCAAAACGGTGTTGACGGAGAGCTAGGGCGAGGTTCTGCGCTCAACTATAATCGTCCTGGCATAGGGTGCGGGGCTGGCCCCCGCCCGGCGTTGTTGAGCAGGTGCATTCTCAACAACGCCGGGC
>NZ_JBHUFD010000005.1:966747-1026090 GCF_042681145.1 Hymenobacter bucti | reverse complement strand
CGGTGGGAGAGTCGGTCGCCGCCAACTTTACACGTGAGTCCCCTGTCGCGTCGCTTTCACCAGCGACCAGCAGGGGACTTTTGCATTTGAAGGGTTTTCTGATGAAGGTATATAGATAGCTTTAATTGTGCATTAGCACGTTGGTAACAGCGAAAAGGCCCTTGCCTCTTAGTGGATGCAAGGGCCTTTTCGCTGTTACCAACGTGCTAATCGAAGTCAGTGGTAGCCTCTTCTATTTGTAAACAGCTGCCAACAGCTAGAGAGATATTAGAATCAAGATAAAGAAGGATGCCTCGCCGTGGTAATTGGCCAGGGTAAGAAATCTCTTCTAGTGTTCCTGTCATCGCGGATGAGATAAGTGGCGTGCTGGTTGATAGCGTGACGGCGAAGGCTGTATATAGAGCATAGTTTGCTAGCCAATCGGGCGCTGGCTCAGTCGATAATACTAACAGGCCTAAGCCGGGTAGCCACAAAGTAGTCTCTATTATAAATGATAAAGCGAGTTTAGCCATCGGCAATAATTGTAGATTTAGCTTTTGCCGGCTTGTTTAATGAAGCCTTTATGCTTGCCGCGCTGCTTGATGCGGGTGCCTTCTAATATCTGTAATTCGATATTTAGAGGCTCGCAGCTGGTAATTAAGAATTCTTGCGGACCGAAGCCTGCTGAACTTACCATCAGATGCGGCGCTTGAGTAGGAACTGCGGGTAGGTCGAAAGCGAAGTACCCTTCATCGTTGGTGGTGCGGGCTACGTAGGTGCCCTTGACCATAATGGTAGCTCCGACTAGCGGTGTGCCTGTGGTAGACTTGATGTGCCCGCTGAACGAGCGGCAAGACAACTGCACGGGTACGGGAGCAGTAGGCGACTGGCCCGCCGCGATGGGCTGAGCAACTTGGGCAGAGGCCGGAAGAATGTGCAGCAAAAAGGAGCAAGTTACTGGAAATAGGAAAGAATATTTCATTGCTGAGGGATAGAAGTAAAATGGATGGGATATGGTTAGTGGCAGTAGTGACGAGAATTAGACGGTGCCGTAACGCTCGTTAACAAGTACTTTGCCAAGTGTTCTGGCAATACTACGCAATAGGTAATGAAGTGGACAAGCGCTTGCCTAAAGCGCTGCCGCCGATACGTTAACTTCATAGGCGGCCAGCTGCTCAGCCGAAAGATTACCGTTCAGCCATTCGGCGTCAAGCTCGGCGCCCAATCTTCTGTAGAATTTGATGGCAGGCTCATTCCAGTCGAGCACTTGCCACTTGAGGCGTTGGGCGCCGGTGCGGCGAGCTTCTGCCACTACGGCATCGAAAAGGAGCCGGCCATAGCCACCGCGGCGGGCAGCTTCGGTTACTACCAGGTCTTCGAGATAGAGCATGCGGCCTTTCCAAGTGGAGTAGGCAGTATAGTAGAGCGCTAGACCGAGGAGCTCATCGCCATTTTCGAGGACGAAAAATCCAAAGATTGGAGTTGGGCCGAAGCCATCTTGGCGCATCATAGCCAGGGTATTAGTGACCGCGTCGGGCGCGCGCTCGTACGCGGCGAGTTCTTGAATGAGCGCCAGTACGCGTGGCAAGTCTGCTTCGCGCCCCCGGCGCAGGTGGTAGGTAGTGGGTGCCAAGTAGCAAGTAGCAAAAGGGTAAGGCGAATTGTAAACTAAAAATGAGCAATGAACAGGCTCCTAGGTTGCCTCCAGGCGGAGGAACTGGTGCGCCTGCTCATTGCTCATACCGTAGCAAGGTATAGCCAACTACATCTGCGGCTGCATTTTTTTGATGTCTTCGGTAGCGTTTGGGGCCGTTAGTTCGCGCGTGGGGTCGTTGGCAGTGGGCACAACGGCTTTGGCACCCTTAGTGGTGTCGGGGGCGGCGGGCAGGGGCGGCAGTGGTGTGGTAGCCACATCATCGTCGCCGTCGTTAGTCGAGGGGCCGCAGGCGGGCATGGTTAGCAGGAGAACCGCTGAAGCAAGCAGCGCGGGCAGGAAACGTTTCGTCATCATGAAATAAAGCCAGGATTAAGGCTGCAAGTTACGCAGTGCGAAGAGTAATGAAGGCGAAGAATACGTTTGGGGATTGCGCTAAAGAGTAAGGGCTACCTAGGGTAGCGGGCTCATAGTCCCCTACTTAGTAGCCAGCCGAGCCAACTAGCACGAGCGGTCCAGGCCAGGGTACGTAGCCAATTGGTGCGCACCAGGCCATCGAGGGCGATGTAGTTGTAGCCGCCCGCTTCGAGCCGGTTGTGGAAAGGTACCGCAACGAAAAAAGTTACGGCCCACACTACCAGTACCAGCGCTAGCTGCCCTAGGGCCGGGCCAGTGCCCCAGACAGAGTAGGCCGCCCAGGCCAGCCAAGCGGCGAGGGCTAGCTCGGCTACCATGGGTGCGCCCACTACCCAACCCATGCCGCGCGTGTGGGCGACGTGGTAGCGGGTAAAGTCATCTTTGCCGACCATCATTAGGGCGGGGTAGGTGACGAGCTGCACCACCCAAATAACCCCGGTGAGGTAAGCCGCCGCGGCAAAATTGAGCAAAAGCAAGCGCGCGAGTGACATGTAAGTAGCGGGGATAGGAGGGGTGGTGCAACCGTCCTACGCAAAGTATCGCCTGTTGGGTGGTGCGCAAGCTGCTCGCAGACCTAGATTTGGCTGCGTGTTCAGCGGCGGGCGCTGCGGCAAAAGCTTATTCCAATTTTCATGAACAAAAACTTGTGGGCGCTGCCGTTGCTTGCCACCCTGGTCACGGCCTGTAATTCTTCCTCGTCCTCCTCCGTCGCTGGCGGCGATAAGCCCGATTTGCTGCACGCCGCCCTCGACACAACGGTGGCGCCGGGCGACGACTTTTTTAGCTATGCCAACGGCACCTGGATTAAGAACCACCCGATACCGGCTTCGGAAAGCAACTCGGGCATCGGCATCGAGGTGCAGAAAGAGGTATACGCTCGCCTGCGCGAAACCAGCGTGGAAGCCGCCAAAGCCAGCGCCGCGGCCGGCAGCAACCAGCAGAAAATCGGCGACTTCTGGGCCGTGGGTATCGATTCGGCTAAGGCCGATAAGTTGGGCTACACGCCCATTAAGCCGGAGCTGGACCGCATCGCGGCGATGAAGACAGCGGCCGACGTGCCAGGCGTCATTGCCCACGAAATTCCGTTGGGCGTGCGCGCGCTCATCGGCCCGCGGGTGGGGCAGGACGACAAGAACAGTGATAAGATGGCGCTGCACCTGTACCAGAGCGGCCTAGGGCTACCCAACCGCGATTATTACTTCAATACCGACACGCGCACCAAGAATATCCGCCGCGCCTACGTGCGGCACGTGGCTAACACGTTTAAGCTGCTGGGCCAGGACTCGACCACGGCCAACGCTAATGCGGCGCGGGTAATGGCGCTGGAAACGACGCTGGCCAAGTCGTCGCGCAAACTCGAAGCCCTGCGCGACCCCTACAAGAACTACAACAAGATGACGCTGGCCCAACTCGACAAGCTGACGCCCGGCCTCGACTGGAAAATGTGGTTTAGCCAGATGGGCGCCACGAGCGTTGATAGCGTCATCGTGGGCCAGCCCGAGTTTTACCAAACGGTGGGCCAGCTGCTGAAAACCAAGCCCGTGGATGATTGGAAAGCATACCTCACGTGGCAGGTTACCCGCGAGTTTGCGCCCACGCTCAGCCAGCCGTTCGTGGATGAGAGCTTTAAGTTCTATGGCACCACGCTGCGCGGCGCCAAGGCCATGCGCCCCCGCTGGAAGCGCGTGCTCGACATGGAAGAAGATGCCCTGGGCGATGCCCTAGGTCAGCTTTTTGTGAAGGAATACTTCAAGCCCGAGGCCAAGGCCCGCTACGATACCTTGGTGAAGAACGTGGTAACGTCGTTTGCGCAGCACATCCAAAACGTGGATTGGATGAGCGCGCCCACTAAGGTGGTGGCCCTGGACAAGCTTCATAAAATCAACCCCAAAGTTGGCTACCCTAACAAGTGGAAGGATTATTCGAACCTGACCATCGACCGCAGCTCCCTCGCGGCCAACGTGATGCGGGCCAACCAGTGGCAGTATAACTACCAGCTCAACAAGCTGGGTAAGCCCGTAGACCGCACCGAGTGGGGCATGACGCCCCAGACCTACAACGCTTACTACAATCCCAGCAACAACGAGATTGTGCTACCCGCCGCGGCCTTTGCCGTGCCCACGCTGCTCGACGCCGATGCTGATGATGCGCTGGTGTACGGCTACGCCGGCGCCAGCACCATCGGCCACGAGCTGACCCACGGCTTCGACGACGAGGGCAGCCAGTTTGATGCCAAGGGCAACTTGCACGAGTGGTGGAGCAAGGAAGACCGCAAGCGCTTCAACCAGCGCGTGGCCGTCATCGTGACGCAGTTTAATGGCTACACGCTGCTCGACTCGCTGCACATCAACGGCAAGGCCACGGCTGGCGAGAACATTGCCGACCTAGGTGGCATCGTCATCGGCCTGGATGCTTTCAAGAAAACTAAGCAGTACAAGGAAGGCAAGAAAATAAACGGCCTGACGCCGGTGCAGCGCTACTTTCTGGGCTACGCCCTGGGGTGGCAAATGCACGTGCGCGACGAGAGCCTGGCCTCGCAGCTGCTCACCGACGTGCACTCGCCGGCCCAGTACCGGGTGAATGGCCCGATGGCCGACGTGCCGGCTTTCTACGAGGCCTTTGGGGTGAAACCGGGCCAGAAGCTTTATATCCCGGACTCGGCGCGGGTAAAAATCTGGTAGGCCAGTAAGCTGGTAAGCTGAAGCAGTAGGCTAATGAATATCAGATGAATGTGAGCCCGGCCTCGCGCCGGGCTTACTTTTGCCGGCTGTATTACTACCGCTTTCTGTTTCTAGGTTGATGAAATTTTACTTTTTGCGCGCCCTCGGGGCAGCCACTCTAGGGTTGGTAGCGGGCCAGGCATTGGCGCAGGGCCAGGTCACGCCGCCGGCTTCGGTAACGCCCGGCCTGCAGCCCGCGGCGGCTTCGGCGCAGCAGCCCACCCACCACGAGCACAACGAAAACTGGAGCCTGCACTTTCAGCAGACCGTTATTCAGCAGTGGCACAATAATTTACAGCCGCGCTATGCGGGTGGCAACAGCCTGCAGGCCCGCGAAAATGCCAAACTTTCGCTCACGACCACGCTCTTTCTGGGCCGGCGGCTGTGGAAGGGAGGAGCAGTGTACTTCAACCCCGAGGTGGCGGGCGGTAGCGGCCTGAGCGGCGCCACCGGCATCGGCGGCGCACCCAACGGGGAGACGTTTCGCATCGGCGACCCCGCGCCGCAGGTGTACCTGGCACGGCTGTACCTGCGCCAGCTCTGGTCCCTAGGTCCGTCGGAAGAGGAGGACGAAGACGACCTCAACCAGCTGAAAGGCGCGCGCCCCGCCAAGTACCTGGCCCTGAATGTGGGTAAGTTCAGCATCGCCGATTACTTCGACCAGAACAGCTACTCACACGACCCGCGCACCCAGTTTTTTAACTGGAGTCTGATGAGCGCCGGCGGCTGGGACTACCCCGCCAACGTGCGCGGCTACACGGTGGGCGCGGTGGTAGAGTACGTGCAGCCCGGCTTGGCGCTGCGCGCCGGCGTGTCGTCGATGCCCACCGATGCCAACGGCCCGACCCTGGACTTTCACTACGATAAGGCGCAGGCTATTACGGCCGAAGTCACGAAGTCGTATGCAGTGAACGGCCACCCCGGCGCGGTGCGTCTGCTGGGCTTCCGCAACCAGGCCGCCATGGGCAGTTACAACCTGGCCGTGCAGCAAGCGCGCGGCCTGGGTACCATGCCCGACGTGACAGCCGCCCGCGCCGAGCGCCGCACCAAATACGGCTTCGTAATTAATGCCGAGCAGGAGATTTCGCCCGAAATTGGCCTCTTCGGCCGCTTCAGCTACAACGACGGCCACAACGAAACCTGGGCTTTTACCGAAATCGACCGGAGCCTGAGCGTGGGCGCTACCAGCACGGGCGCCCGCTGGAAGCGCCCCACCGACCGCCTCGGCGTGGCGGCCGTAGCCAACGGCCTCTCCGGCGACCACCGCAACTACCTGGCGGCGGGCGGTTCGGGCTTCATCCTCGGCGATGGCCGGCTCGACTATGGCTTGGAATACATTGGCGAGGTGTACTACAGCATCGACTTTCCACGCTACCACGCGGCGCTGAGTCCTGACTATCAGATTATTTTCAATCCCGGCTACAACACCAGCCGCCTGCCGGGGCCGGTGCACGTGGTGGCGTTGCGGGTACACGTTGAGTTTTAAGCAGGTAGGGCTACTTGGCCGCTGGTTGGCTGGGCTGGCTGCGGAGGGTACGAGAAGTATTCACCTAGGCTTAACAGGGAATAGGTCTTTCTACTGCAACTCCTGGGCTAGCTGCCTGTCCTTGCCCGTCTTTTCTTCTTTACGAATGCGCAAATTGCTTTTTTCGCTGGCTCTGCTGGCAGTCCTACCCCTCCGCTTGTGGGCCTGGGGTGTAGATGGCCATCGGGCCGTCGGCCTCATCGCTACTAACCACCTCACCGAAAAGGCGCGCCGTCAGGTAACCACCCTGCTCGGCACCCAGACCCTGGCCCTCGTGAGCACCCAGCCCGACGAGATGCGCAATCTGCCCGAATACAAGGAAACCGCGCCCTGGCACTATGTGAATACGGCCCTGGGCCTAGGCCACGACCAGTACCTGCAAGCCGTGAAAGGGCAGACGAACCCCAACGCCTACAACGCGTTGGTGGCTAAAATCAAGGAGATGCGTGACCCCACTAAAACCCAGGCGCAGCGGGCCGAGGCGCTCGTCTTCGTGGTGCACATCGTGGGCGACATGCACCAGCCCATGCACACCGGCCGCGCCGAAGACAAGGGCGGCAACGACATCAAGCTCACCTACCGCGGCAAGGACACTAACCTGCACAGCCTCTGGGACAGCGGCCTCATCGACTACCAGGGCCTCACCTACACCGAGATGGGCCAGCAGTACGATGCCGCCGTGCCGACTGCCCTGGCCAAAACCTGGCAGTCAGTCCAGGACCCCGCTGAGTGGCTGTTCGAGTCGTACACCGCCGCCACGCAGCTTTACGCCGAGTCCGCTCAAAAGCCCGACCTAGACTTCCGCTACTACCCCGCCCACGCCGACCTGATGAAGCAGCGCATCCAGCAGGCCGGCGTGCGGCTGGCGGCGGTGCTCAACGAGGCGTTTAAGTAGCCCTAGGAGCCAAAAAATCCCGTCGCTTTCTCAGGAGAGCGACGGGATTTTTTGTGCGTAAGATGCTTAGGCTGAAATGTTCAACGTGGGTGACATTACCGAAATAAACAGTCAAAGTTACGCCAAGCTTACGGACAGTGGCAAGCGGTTAGCGAGAAGCGAATTTTGTTTGGTGGATAAAACCAGCCAAAAAATGGCCTAAAAACCTAATGCACCGCAGAAAACGCTTTTTTCTTGAAAAGAACGAAATGGCTTTTTTGGAAGAGGTAACATTGCGCCGAAAAAGAAAATCGTAATTTTGCACCGTGAACGCACTCAACCACCAGTGGATGATACGCGGAACGGCCCAACCGGCAGCTCTGCGGAAAGACCGGAAGGCTGTGGCCGCCGTTTTCCATTCGCCCTGTGATTCGGGTTTTCCGTGTTTCTCAAGTGCCGCCCCATTAGTTTGAGGCGGTTTTTTTGTGCTTAGCCGGCGCGTAACTGTGTACCGTGGACTCTGCGGGTCCGCGCGTTTTATCGCTCTCCCTTACTCTATACTCGCGGACTCGCAAAGTCCACGGTACTGCTGATGCAAAAGCTCCTCACCCGCGTTGCCCAGGCCAATACGCTGCTCTGCGTGGGCCTCGACCCCACCGGCTCGGACGAAGACGTGACGCGCCGCCTGCCCCAGGTCATCGCCGAAACCGCTCCCTACGCTGCCGCCTTCAAGCCCAATCTGGCTTTCTTCCTGAGCCGGGGCAACGGCACGCAACTGCTACGCCAAGTGGTGGCGGCCGTGCCCGATGGCATCCCAGTTATTCTGGATGGTAAGTTTGGCGACATCGCCAACACGGCCATGCACTACGCGCAGTTTGCCTACGACGTGGTGGGGGTCGATGCCGTGACGGTGAACCCCTACATGGGCGCCGATGCGGTGGTGCCCTTCGCCCGCCCTGGCAAGTTCGTCTTCGCTCTGGCCAAAACCTCGAACCACTCGCCTATTCAGGAAGCCGTGCTGCAAAGCGGTGAGCCCGTGAGCGAGTTCACGGCGAAACTGCTCGCCGACCTCGACGCGACCCACGGCAACATCGGCCTCGTGGCTGGTGCCACCGATGCGGTGGCCCTGGGCCGGCTGCGGCAGCTCTGCCCGGCGCAGTGGTTTCTGGTGCCCGGCATCGGTGCACAAGGCGGCGACCTGGCAGCGGTAATGAAAGCGGGCTTGTTTGCCGATGGCGGCGGGCTGCTGATTAATGCGTCGCGCAGCATCTGGCAAGCTGAGGATTCGGCGGCGGCGGCGCGGGAGTTGATGAATGAGATTAATGAGCACCGTTCAGTAACGGCCTGATGTACCGTGGACTCTGTGAGTCCGCGAGTTGCATTGCCAAAGCCATATGGAAAGCAAATTCCAATTAGGAGACATCCTAGAGCTTGATGGCTCGCACTGCGTAGTTGTTGGACTTGGCGGACAAAGCCTTAGTGGTGAAGAAGTGCCAGAAGAGCATATCGCTGTCTGGTTTGGTGAAATTGACAACGAGAGTTCTGAAGGATTGACTGCTTCACCAAAGCCATCCAGAATAGAAGTTCGAACTATTCCCGAGGACTATTTCAAAAAAGGCCCTGAGCCACTAGTAAGTCACTGACCAGCCTACCCATGCGCGGACTCGCAGAGTCCACGGTATACTTTTAAACATGACCCAACAACTCACCCCCGACCTCTCCGCCGCCGAAGTCGCTACCATCATCGAAGCGCAGTTGCGCGAAGAGGGCGCGCTGTTGAGCGGGCATTTTAAGCTCTCGTCGGGGCTGCACTCCGATACCTACGTGCAGTGCGCCCGCTTTTTGCGCAAGCCGGAGCTGGCCGCGCCCGCGATGGCGGTGCTCGCCAAGCGCCTGCGCGATGCGGGCCTAACGCCCGATACGGTGGTGGGCCCGGCGATGGGCGGCGTAGTGGTAAGCTATGAACTAGCCCGACAGCTCGGCGTGCCGTCACTTTTTACGGAGCGTGATGCGAATGGCGAAATGATTTTGCGGCGCGGCTTCACCTTGGCCCCTGGCGAGCGGGTAGTTATTGCCGAAGACGTAGTTACGACCGGCAAAAGCACCCTCGAAGTAGCTAGGGTTTTGCAGGAAATGGGGGTCGAAGTGCTGGCAGTGGTGTCATTAATTGACCGCACCAATGGTGCCGCGCAGCTTCCGTTCCCGAACTTTGCGCTGTTGCCGGTGCAGGCGGCCGTTTTTGCGGCCGATGCGGTGCCGGAACATTTGGCCGGGATTCCGGCCGTGAAGCCCGGCAGTCGGCCGGACTCGAAGTAGCGCGAACGTTGTCGTTCGCGAAGGAAATTGAATGGGTCGCGGCCTGAAAACCTGCGCTACACAACGCTTAACGGGCGGCCCTAGGGCCGTCTTTCCCGTTTGGAAACCAACCAGCATTCCATCCTCCTTACCCTCCAACCCGGCCGGCACGACGGCGACGGCCAGCGCGTGGCCGCCGACGCGGCCCGCCACCTGGGCCTAGCCACCGGCCAGGTGCGCAGCGCGGCGCTCTACGCCGTGCGCTACCCTGGGATGAGCGCCGCGCAAGTCGCCGACTTCGCCGCCGCCTGCCTGCAAGACCCCGTGCTGCACAGCGTCGCCATCGACCAGGTGAACGCGCCCCAAGGCTTCAAAAGCTACATCCTGGTGGCCAAAGGCCCCGGCGTGACGGACGATGAGGGCACCTCGGCCCAAAACGCGCTCGGCGACTTCCTCAACGAGCCCATCGACACCCGCACGCAGCATATTTTCTCGAAGCGGCTGTTTTTCGTCGAAAACGAGCTGCCCGCCGCCGACCTGCGCCGGTTGGCCGAAGAACTGCTGGGCAACAAGCTCATCAACCGTTTTGAGGTAGGCGCGGTAGCCGACGGCATCCGCGACTACACGCCGCGTCCCGGCGGCGGGGCCGACGCTCGCACCGAAACCATTGCCCTGGGTGGCCTCTCCGACGAGCAGTTATTGCAGCTGAGCAAGGACAATGTGTACGCGCTAAACCTGCCCGAAATGCAGGCCATTCGCACGTACTTCGAGCAAGGCAGTGTGCGCGAGCAGCGCCTCGGCCTCGGGCTGCCCGCCGACCCGACCGACTGCGAGATGGAGATTCTGGCCCAAACCTGGTCGGAGCATTGCAAGCACAAGGAATTCAGCGCCGTTATCAAGTACAAAAACCTGGAAACGGGCGCGGAGGAAGAGATTGACGGGCTGTTCAAAACCTTCATCAAGGGCGCGACCAGCGAGGTAGACCGCCAGCTACGCGCCAACGGCAACGACTGGCTCATCAAAGTCTTCTCGGACAATGCCGGCGCGGTGCGCATCAACCCCGAATCGCTGTTCGTGTGGAAGGTCGAGACGCACAACTCGCCCTCGGCCATCGACCCCTACGGCGGGGCCATCACGGGCATTTTGGGCAATAACCGCGACCCGCTGGCTACTGGCATTGGCGGCGCCCGGTTGTTATTTAATACCAACGTATTGTGCTTCGGCAATCCTGATTACGATGGTCCGCTGCTGACCGGCCAGCTGCACCCGCGCCGCATTTTTGAAGGCGTGCGCAAGGGCATTGAGGACGGCGGCAACAAGTCGGGCGTGCCGACCGTGAACGGGGCCATCATCTTTGATGACCGCTATCGGGGCAAGCCGCTCGTGTACTGCGGCACCGGCGCCGTGATGCCTATGCAGCTGGACGGCAAGGACAGCTGGGAAAAAGTGATTCTGCCCGGCGACCGCATCATCATGGCCGGCGGCCGGGTGGGCAAGGATGGCATCCACGGCGCGACCTTCAGCAGCATCGAGCTCGATGAGGCCGCGCCCGCCACGGCCGTGCAAATCGGCTCGCCCATCACCCAAAAGCTGGCGATGGACTTCCTCATCCTCGCCACGCGCCGCGGCCTCATCCGGTGCAGCACCGACAACGGCGCGGGCGGCCTCTCATCGAGTATCGGCGAGCTGGCGCTCATCCCCGGCGGCGCGGTGGTGGAGCTCGAAAAAGTACCTCTCAAATACCCCGGCCTCAAGCCTTGGGAGATTTTCCTGAGCGAGTCGCAGGAGCGTTTCACCCTCGCCGTGGAGCCCGCCAAGCTGGACGAACTGCTGGCCCTAGGTCGCGAAATGGAGGTTGAACTGACCGATATCGGCTTCTTCAACGGCGAGGGATATCTCGACGTGAAATTTGATGACCAGCCCATTGCCGGCCTCTCGCTGGAATTCCTGCACGAGGGCGTGCCGCGCAAAACCCTACTGGCCGAATACGTGAAGCCCGCCGCGCAAGAGCCGGCCCTGCCCGCCGCACTGGACTACAACGACGTGCTGCTCAAGCTGATGGGCTCGCTCAATATCTGCTCACGCGAGTCAGTTATCCGGCAGTACGACCATGAGGTGAAGGGCCGCACCATCGTGAAGCCTCTCATGGGTGCCACCGGCCAGGCGCCGCAGGATGCCGCCGTGGTGCGCTTCAATTTCGAGAGCTGGGAAGGCGTGGCCGTGAGCAACGGCATCCTGCCCCGCCTGGGCGATTTGGACGCCTACCACATGTCGGCCGGCTCGTTTGACGAGGCCGTGCGGCAGATTATTTCGGTGGGCGGCAAGCTGCCCAACCTCACGCCGGGCGATAACATCTTCTGGTCGGTAAACGACAATTTCTGCGTACCCGACTCGGTCTACGACCCCGCCATCAACCCCGACGGCAAGCAGAAGCTCGCCAAACTCGTGCAGATGTGCCAAGCTCTGCGCGACGCCTGCGCCGCCTACTGCATCCCGCTCACCAGCGGCAAGGATTCGATGAAGAACGACTTCAAGGCCGACGGGGTGAAAATCTCGGTGCCGCCCACGGTCCTCTACTCGATGACGGCCAAGGTCGAAGACGTGCGCCAGGTAGTTACCTCCGATTTCAAGCAGGCCGACGACGTCATCTATCTCCTCGGCGAAACCTACGACGAGCTAGGCGGCTCGGAGTTCTACCAGCTCTACAACGAGCTGGGCGCCAACGTGCCCAAGGTCGATTTCGCCAAAGCCAAGGAGCTGTACACCTTGGTCGGCGAAGCCAACGCGCAAGGCCTCATCCAAAGTAGCCACGACCTGAGCGATGGCGGCCTAGCCGTAGCGCTGACCGAAAGCACCTTCGGCCGCGACGGCCTGGGCGCCAGCATCGAGCTAGCCGAAACGGGCTTGTCGCCGGTGGTGCAGCTGTTTTCGGAGTCGCACTCGCGCTTCGTGGTGAGCATCGCGCCGGAAGACGTGGTAGCGTTTGAAAGCATACTGCAAGGCCGCGCCACCCGCCTAGGTGTCGTGACTAACGACGGGCAGCTGCGGGTGCAGCACGGCGACCGAGAGCTGCTGCGTGCCAGCACCCACGACCTGCGCGCCGCCTGGACCAACGGCCCAGTAAACCAAACGATTGGCCTGGAGCCCGCCGCGGCGCTCCATCAATAACGAGCAGTGAGCAAGGACCACCTGACAACAACTAACATGGCAGACCTAGCCCAGGCCCCCAAAGCCCTCATCCTGACCGGCTTCGGCATCAATTGCGAAGAGGAAATGGCCGCCGCCTACCGCCTGGCCGGGGGCGAAGCCACCATTGTGCACCTCAACGAGGTACTGCACGGCCGGGTGAGCATTCACGACTTTGATATTCTGAATTTTCCGGGCGGGTTTTCGTTCGGCGACGACCTGGGCTCGGGCGTGGTGCTGGCCAATAAGCTGCGCTACCGCCAAACCGGCGACGCGGGCCGCACGCTGCTCACCGACATCCGCGAATTTGTGGCCGCCGGCAAGTTCGTGCTGGGCATCTGCAACGGCTTTCAGGTGCTAGTGAAGCTCGGGCTGCTGCCCAACCTAGGCGGCGATTTTCAGCCCGAAGTAACGCTGACGCACAACGCCTCGGGCCGCTACGAAAACCGCTGGGTGCGCCTCAAAGTGAACGCGCAGATGAAAACGCCCACGCCTTTCCTGAGCGGCTTGACGTCGTTTGAAGTGCCCGTGCGTCACGGCGAAGGCCGCCTAGTAGTGCCCGACGCGGCCACCCGCGACCGCATTACCGAGCTAGGTCTCAACTGCCTAACCTACGCCGGCCACGACGACCAGGAAACCGGCACCTACCCCCTCAACCCCAACGGCGCCGACCTCAACTGCGCCGGCCTCACCGACCCCACGGGCCACATTTTTGGCCTCATGCCGCACCCCGAGGCCTACCTGGCCGGCTGCAATCACCCCGACTGGGGCCAGAAAAAGCGCCGCGGCGAGCTGCAAGAAGAAGGCGAGGGCCTGGCCATTTTCAAGAACATCGTTACGCATCTCCAACACCGGGCGCAGGAAGCTAGCGCATCCGTCACCCACGCCTAGGTTATTCGGTATGAATACGCTCCCGCATTTCGCTACCCCCCAGCTTCAGCTTTTGCACCGCGGCAAAGTCCGCGATAGCTACCGCATCGACGACAGCACGCGCCTCATCGTGGTGTCGGACCGCCTCTCGGCTTTCGACTCGGTACTCGACACGGCCGTGCCCCACAAAGGCGCGGTGCTCAATGGCCTGGCCAACTTCTGGTTTGAAAAAACGGCCCACATCATCCCCAACCACGTGAAGGCGATGATTGACGCCAACGCCATGCTGGTGAAGGAAGCGCAACCCATTAAGGTAGAGATGGTGGTGCGCAACTACATCACCGGCTCGATGCTGCGCGGCTACCAGAGCGGCCAGCGCACGTTCTCGGGCGTGACCGTGCCCGATGGGCTGACCAAGCACCAGCAGTTCCCCACGCCCATCGTGACGCCGACCACCAAGGAGGAGTCGGACCGCGAAATCACCCCCGCCAACCTCGTGAGCGAGGGCTGGGTGAGCCAGGAGCTGTACGATAAGATGGCCGAAAAGGCGCTGGAGCTGTTCAAGGTAGGTTCCGATTTGCTGGCGTCGCAGGGCATCATCCTGGTTGACACCAAATATGAGTTTGGCCTGCTGAATGGCGAGTTGATTCTGATTGACGAAATCCACACGCCCGATTCGTCGCGCTTCTGGAGCGCCGCCGACTACGCCCAAAACCCCGAGGGTGCCGAGCAGATGGATAAGGAGTACATCCGCCAGTGGCTCATTGCCAATAAGAAGGATGGCGCCTACCCCCGTGCCCTCACCCCCGAGGTAACGCAGGAGGCCGTCAACCGCTACCTCGACATCTACCAGCGCGTCGTGGGCCAGCCCCTGGCCACGGCCGGTGATGACGAGGACGTAACCGAGCGCCTGACCCGCAACCTAGTGAAGGCTGGCTTACTAAAGTAGCAATGCGGAATCAAAAGCACTGTAAATACACTCGTTACAATGGATGCAACGCGAGCTGAAAAGTTGGTAGACAGCTACATCGAGGCGTACAATGGCTTCGACGTGCCCAGCATGTTGGCTTGCTTGCACCCTGACGTACAGTTCGAGCACTCGACTAACGGCGACGTAACGGTGCGCTTGGATGGCAAAGCAGCTTTTGAGGGGCAGGCTACCCGAGCAGCCGCTTGGTTTACAGAGCGCACCCAGCACATTACAGCGTTTCGCTGGCAGGAAGAGCAGGCAGAAGCAGACATTGACTACTTCGCTATTACGGCTACCGACTTGCCCAACGGAATTAAAGCGGGCGCTACCCTGCAATTCTCCGGTCGCTCCGTTTTCTCGTTTCATGACGAGTTAATCGCTTTCATTCAAGATTTTAGTTAAAAATTTTTCTCTCGTAACGTGAGCGGCAACACGCAACAACTCGTCCTCCTCGGCTCCGGTGCCCGCGAGCACGCCCTGGCCACTAAGCTTCGCCAGGATGGCGCGACCGTGCACGTGCTGCCCGGCAACGCCGGCATCCCCGGCAGCGTGCCGGGTATTAGCGCTACCGATTTTCCGGCCATCCAGGGCTTCTGCAAGGAGCACGGCGTCAAGCTGATTGTGGTGGGGCCAGAGGCGCCGCTGGCGGCTGGCGTGGCCGACTATTTCCTGGAGACGGACATCCGCGTGTTTGGCCCACGGCGGCAGGCGGCTACGCTGGAAAGCTCGAAGGTGTGGAGCAAGGAATTCATGCGCCGCCACGGTATCGCCACGGCCCGCGCCTGGAGCTACCGCAGCGACCAGTTTGCCGAGGCGCAGACGCAGGCCGAAGAGCTGGATGGCCAAGTAGTCGTGAAATACGACGGCTTGGCCGCCGGTAAAGGCGTGTACGTGTGCAGCTCCATCGCCGAAGCCACGGCCGCCCTGGCCGAGCTGCGCGAACTGCACGAAGGCTGGTTCAGCTTCCTGCTCGAAGAGAAACTGACCGGCCCCGAGGTCAGCCTCATCGGCCTCACCGATGGCGTTAGCATCCAGCTGCTCGCCCCAGCCCAGGACCACAAGCAACTGCTAGCCAACGACGAAGGCCCCAATACGGGCGGCATGGGCGCGTATTGCCCGGTGCCGTTTTTGGATGATAACTGGCTGGCGGCCATCCGGGCCGACATCATCGACCCCACGCTGCGCGGCCTGCAAGCCGAGCCGTTCGACTTCCTCGGCTTCCTCTACTTTGGGGTGATGCTGACGCCGAGCGGCCCCAAGCTACTCGAATACAACGTGCGCCTCGGCGACCCCGAGGCCGAGGTAATCCTGCCCGCGCTGGAAAGCAGCCTGCTCGAATTGATAGAGGCCACGCTCGACGGCAACCTGGCCCAGACCATCACGCGGCAGCGGCCGGGCGCGTTTGTGGGCGTGGTGCTAGCCTCGGGCGGCTACCCGGCGGCGCAGTTCCCAACGGGCTTTCCCATCCACGGCATCGGCAATCAGGGGCAGGGCACGCAGGTATTCGTGGGCGGCGTAAAGCCCGGCCAGCAGCCCGGCGAACTCCTCACCAACGGCGGCCGGGTGGCAGTAGTGGTATCCCATGGTCCCGACCTGCCCACGGCCGTGCAGCTGGCCTACGCCGAAGCCGAACTGGTTTACTTTCAAGACAAATACGTGCGTCCCGACATCGGCCAGCGCCCCGCGCCGCTGCTGGAAACCAGCGCTTACTAGATGACCGACCACCGTCCTGCCCGTCTTGCCATCCTGCTTTCCGGCCGCGGCTCCAATATGCTCGCGCTGGCCGAAGCCGTGCGCGCGGGCGTGCTGCAAGGCCTGGCCGAAATAGTCGTGGTATTCAGCAACGACCTAGCCGCGCCGGGCATCGACTCGGCCGCCGCCTTAGGGCTGCCCACCGATAGCCTGTCCTCAAAAGGCCGCAAGCGCGAAGAATTTGACCGCGATGTGGTGGCCATTCTGCAAGAATATCAGCCCGACTACGTGGTGCTGGCGGGCTACATGCGGGTGCTCTCGCCCACATTCGTGCGGGCGTTTGCGGGCCGCATCGTCAACATTCACCCTGCCGATACGCACCAGCACCAGGGCCTGCACGCCTACGAGTGGGCCTTTGATAACCGTTTGACGGAAACCAAAATAACCGTGCATTTAGTTGACGAAGGTCTGGACACGGGGCCGATTTTGGCGCAGCGGGTCGTAAATTTGGTAGGGGCTGATACCCTGGCTGAAGTGCAGCGCCGTGGTTTAGCTGTCGAGCACGTCTTGTATGCTGAAACGCTGGCGGCGCTGATTAAAGAATCTGCACTGGCTGCTTAGTTAACCTAGGTAGCTGTTCTATCCTACCCATCCTTCCCAAATTATTAACTCGTAATTTTTACCTCATAATTAACTGATTATGTGTGGCATTGTAGGTTTTCACGGCCCCGAGCGCGTGGTAGGCGATATGATTATCGGCCTCACCGCCCTTCAACATCGGGGGCAAGATGCCGCCGGCATTGCGACGTTTGACGGCGACGCCTTCCACCTGCACAAGGGGCAAGGGCTGGTCAACGACGTTTTTAAACCCAAGCATACCAAAAAGCTGACCGGTAACACCGGTATCGGGCACGTGCGTTACACCACGCAGGGCGCCAACGATTCGGACCTGGCGCAGCCCTTCACCACGAGCTACCCCTTCGGGCTGGCGATGGTGCACAACGGCAACGTCATCAACTTCCGCGACGTGGCCAAGCTGCTGCACGAGAAGTACCACGTGCTGCCCAAGACGACTAACGACCTGGAGCTCATCATGTACACCTTCGCGTCGGAGCTGCGCGTGAAAGACCTGGACCGGATTTCGGTAATCGATATTTTCGACGCCGTGGAGACGACCCAGGAGCTGGTGAAGGGCGCCTATGCCACCGTTACCATCATTGCCGGGCAGGGCCTGCTGGCCTTTACTGACCCGTTGGGCATCCGCCCGCTGGTGATGGGCCGCCGCGATACGCCCGAGGGCCCGGTCTACGCCTTCGCTTCGGAAAGCACCTGCTTCGACTACCTCGACTTCGAGTTTGTGGAGAACGTGGGGCCGGGCCAGGCGATTTTTATTGACCAGAATTACCAGGTTCACTACAAGAACCAGCAGGAGTTGCCCAAGGCCTTCTGCGTGTTTGAGCAGATTTACTTCGCTCGCGAAGACTCGACCATTCACGGTCGCTTGGTAGCCCGCGAGCGCGTGCGCCTAGGTAAAATACTGGCCCGCAAGGTAGTAGATGCCGGTTTGCGGCCCGATATGGTGATTGATGTACCTTCGTCGGGCTACTTTTCGGCCTCGGGCCTAGCCGAAGCCATTGGCGTGCCCTACCGCCGCGCCATGGTGAAAAACAACCACATGGGCCGCTCGTTCATCGTGCCGACCCAGGCCGGCCGCGAAGACGTGGTGAAGAAGAAGCTGAACCCCATCCGGGCTTTTGTCGAAGGTAAAAAGGTGGCCGTAGTGGACGATAGCATCGTGCGCGGCACCACGTCGCGTCGCATCGTGCGGCTGCTGCGCGAGGCGGGTGCGGCCGAGGTGTACTTCATTTCGAGCGCGCCGCCGCTGGTCTCGCCCTGCATCTACGGCATCGACATGGCCATGAGCACCGAGCTGATTGCGGCTAACTACACGGAAGACGAAATCTGTCGCTACATCGAGGCTGATAAAGTTATCTACCAGGATTTAAGTGACTTGCAGGACCTCTTTGCCGAGGAGCGCGGCCACGGCGGCTCGTGCTTCGCGTGCTTCACCGGCAAGTACCCGACGGGCGACGTGACGCGCTACTTGCGCCACATTCAGGAGGAGCGCCAGAGCCACCGCATCGTGGACAAGGTGCCGTCGGTGAGCGCCAAGGCGCCGCTGCCGACCGAACATTAGGTGCCTGCCCACGCGGGCGTAGCGACCGGTCAATGACTAATTAGCTCCCAGTCTTTTCGCCGAGTTGGTTGCCCCAACTTGGCGAAGAAACATCACAGGAATATTGAGCCTAGGTAATCATCTGTAATAAGCAAATGCTAGAGCTTTGTTGTCCGTGTACTCATCGCTGCGCGCGTAAGCTAGCCATCATAAACGAGGCAACATTTACTACCTATCGTGTTGAAAAGTGGTAGAAATAGCTATATTCGCCATCTTGACTTACTGCGATACTCGCAATTTATTGAATGCCAGTTTACTATGAATATCTCAATCTGCATTCCTACTTATAATCGGCCTGATGTACTACAGCAAGCTGTAGAGTCATGTTTAAATCAAACCCATCGTCCCTATGAAATTCTAATAGGCGATGATTCGTCATTGAACGATACCGAAGAGTGGGTAAATGCTAATTTACAGATTACGGATGTACGAATTAGGTATTTTCACAATCGCCCTTCTCTGAGGCAGGCGCGTAATGTTAATAGCCTATTTATGCACGCAGAGGGCGAGCTAACGGTTTTATTGCATGACGATGACGTTTTGCTGCCCACTGCTCTCGAAACCCTACACAGCTGTTTTGTAGCGCATCCGACAATTGATATTGCCTTTGGTAAGCAGTATGTTATGTCTAATGATGGACGGATAAATGAGGAAGAATCAGAATCGCTAAATAAAACGTATTACAGAACGGCTGCTTACGAAGGAGTAAAATTATCATCTCTGGAATCTGGTTTTCTACAACAGTTTCCTAATGATGCATACATGATTAAATCTGCCATAGTTAAAAAGGTTCAGTATAACGAGGGAACCGGAGACGCCTGTGATTTTGATTTTGGCTTGCAGATAGGTAAGGGTAATTACAAAATGTTTTTTGTAAATAGCTATACTGCTTGCTACCGTATCTCTGATAGTAGCGTTGGTACAAAAGCCGATAATAACGCGAGTATTTATGCTTTTGACGCCGTGGATTCGTTGAATGTGCCAGCCGAATCGTCAAAGTATAAGCACGAATGGCTGGTGTCTAAAGCTCCTGCGGCTATTGCGAACGCGGCCAAATTACAGGATTATAAGCGAGCATTAGAGATATACTTTAGTGATTGGCATAAGCATAATATATTATCGCTTAGTGGAATAAAATTATTTTTAATTATTTCTTTCTTATCCTTGAAGGGTAGTATTTCCAGGAAAAGGACAGCAGCTTAAAATTATTTATTCACTTATAGCTTAGTAATTACTAAGTGTAATTCTTAAGGTGCGGGTGTCTGCTACCTAGGGTAGCTTAATGCCAAACAACGGTATCCGCCCGCTAATTCTGAACTGAAAATTCTACGCCGCCTCGGTCACTAGCCCGGCTCAAAGCTTTGCCGCTAGAGCGAGCTAGGTGATAAAGAGCGTAGCCCCTCACATGAACAACGCCCAAACCCCCGACGCCGGCTACTCTATCGACCTCGGCAACGCTGCCTCGAAAAACGCCTACAACTGGTCGAAAAAGACTTTCACTACCCGCGCCGGCCTGCCCGGCGAGCCCGCCCGCGACCTCGACGGCGGCTTTAGCAACGAAATCCGCTTCGGCCAGGAGCGTCTGGGTATCAGTTCGGATGGCATCGGGACCAAAATCGAGTTGGGCGAGCGCCTTGATAAGTACGATACCCTAGGCTACGACCTGGTGGCCATGACCGCCGACGACCTTATCGCAGCGGGCTTCGTGCCTACCAACCTGTCGAACATCATCGACGTGAATACCCTCGACTACGACGTGGTAGACGAGATGATGCGTGGCCTGCACGACGCCTGTATGTTCTCGAAAATCGCCATTACCGGCGGCGAGATTGCCGAGCTGGGTAACCGCATCGGCGGCTTCCCCGGCGCCCGCATGAACTTTAACTGGTGCTCCACGGCCATCGGCGTGCTGCACCCCAGCCTCGATAAGCCGCTGAGCGGTGACACTGCCCAGGCCGGCGATGCGGTAGTGGCCCTACGCTCGCCCTCGTTCCGCTCCAATGGCTATTCGCTGGCCCGCAAGACGTTGCAGCGCCTCTTCGGCGACAACTGGCACACGGCCCCCTACGACGGCCCCGACGCCGACCAGTACGCCACCTGGGGCGAGGCCCTGCTTGCGCCTTCGCTCATCTACGCGCCCGCCCTCACGGCGGTGCTCGATGCCGGCCTGCCCCTGCGCGGCGCGGCCCACATCACGGGCGGCGGCGTGGCCGATAATTTCAAGCGGGTGCTCAAAAACGGCCTCGGCGCGGTGCTCGACAATCTTTTCGCGCCCCTGCCCGCCATGCAGCGCCTCTGCGAAGTCGGCGGTATCAGCCCCGAAACCGCCTACCTCTACTGGAACATGGGCAACGGGATGCTGCTCGTCACGGCCCCCGAAGCCGCTGAAGCCCTAGTGCAGCAGCTTGCCCAAAGCGGCTACCAGGCCCAGATGGCCGGCTACCTCACCGCCGAAGCAGGCGTGACGCTGCGCGTCGCGGCGGGGGAGTTGCGGTATGCGTAGGCTATACCTGTGGTCATGAAAACGAACCGCAATGACACGTTATTTCATCAACCAAGAGGGCGAAGCTAATAAGTTTTGGAACGTCGAAATTGACGACTCTACTTATACTGTTGCCTTTGGCAAGGTTGGAACACAAGGCCAGCATAGTAGCAAAAGCTTCGTCGATGCAGCTTCTTGTGAGTCAGAAGTAGCGAAGCTGATTACTGATAAGGCTAAAAAAGGCTACCGAGAAATTCAGGAAGGCGAAGTCGTACCTCAAAAAGTATTGGCTGAATACCGGCCGATGGACGAGAGCCTATTCTGGGAAATTCTTGACTCCTTCAACTGGAAAAAATCGGGTAATGACAACGCAGTAATGCTGCCAGCTATTAAACGGCTGGCAGCATTACCGGTAGAAGATATTTTTGTCTTTGATAATATACTGGCTGAAAAACTCTATCAGTTGGACGGCCAAAATTATGCAGCTGCTTGTTATCCAGGACAGGATACCAATCACATCTCCGCAGATGCTTTTTTGTATGACCGATGCAGCGTATTGCTAAATGGTCGTGAATTTTATGAGGAAGTATTAAATACGCGGGATAAATGGCCGGTTGGATTCGAGTTTGAAAGCTTGATATACCTGCCTGAGCAAGCATATACTCGCAAAACTAAAAACGAAGATTACCCTCATCGCACTCCGTTGTCGATGGAGACATGCAGTAATAAGGCTGGTTGGAATAAATAGAACAAGAATACCTCACGCCAGCCGCACCGGCCGCTTCGCCAGCATCAGCTGCGTGCGAAACTCATGCAGCCCCTGCTCCAAGCCCACCGGGTACACGTGCGGATTGAGAAAGCGTCGGATGCTAGCATCCAGACTATTGACTTCCTGCCGAGCGAAAACCCGGCTTTCGGCCAGCGTTGGCAGCGGCTGCACTAGTTGGCCCTGGCGCAGCACCGGGCTTAGCAGGTCGCGGAAGGGGGCGCTGGGGCGCACGGGGCGGCGGCGCGTGGCATCGGCGGGGTCGAGGATGGTGGGAGCAGCGGGTAGCGGCGTAGGGGCGGCGATGTTGTAAATCATGTCGGCGCGGGGCTGGCCCTGGTCGCCTAGGTAGCGGCGCACCTGCAAGATGCCAGGGATGCTGGTTTTGGCCTGCTGCTCGGAGAGCTTGAGCGTGAAATCCCAGCCCTGGCTATTGGCCGTGCGCAGGGCGGCGAGCTTGTACACGCCGCCCAGGGCGGGCTGGTCGTAGGCCGTGACGAGCTGCGTGCCTACGCCCCACGTGTCGATGCGGGCGCCTTGCTGCTTGAGGCTGGCGATGAGAGTTTCTTCCAGGTCATTGCTGGCCACGATGCGCACGTTCTCCAGGCCAGCGGTATCGAGTAGCTTCCGCGCTTCTTGGGATAGGTAGGCTAGGTCGCCTGAGTCGAGGCGGATACCGCCTAGCTCGTGGCCGCGTTGGCGCATGTCGAGGGCTACTGCGATGGCGTGGCGCACGCCGTCGAGCGTGTCGTAGGTATCGACCAGGAAGACGGAGTCATCGGGAAAGGCGTCGGCGTAAGCAGCGAAAGCTTGGCTTTCGTCGCCGAAAGCCTGCACCCAACTGTGGGCGTGGGTGCCGCGCACCGGAATGCCATAAAGCCGGCCGGCCAGCACGTTGCTGGTGGCGTCGGCCCCGCCCAGGTAAGCGGCGCGGCTGGCCCCTAGGCCGCCATCGGGCCCCTGGGCGCGGCGCAAGCCAAATTCCAAGACCGTATCGTGGGGGCCAGCCGCGTCGCGAATGCGGGCAGCTTTGGTGGCAATGAGCGTTTGGAAATTGATGATAGTGAGCAGCGCCGTTTCGACCAATTGGGCCTGTAGCAGCGGGCCCTGGACGCGCACCAGCGGCTCATTGCCAAACACTACCGTGCCTTCGGCCACGGCGTCCACGTCGCAGGTAAACTTCAGCTTGCCTAGGTAAGCCAGAAAGTCATCGGGGAAAAGGCGGGCGCCCTGGCTGCCAGTGAGGCCGGCGAGGTAGGCAATGTCTTCCGCGGCAAATCGCAGATTCTCCAGGTAATCGATGGCCAGCGCCAGGCCCGCCGCCACGGCGTAGCCGCCCTCAAACGGCGCCCGGCGGAAGTAGAGGTGAAACACGGCCTCGCGCTCATGCAGGCCCCGCTTCCAGTAGCCGTAGGCCATCGTGAGCTGGTAGAGGTCGGTGAGCAGGGCCAGTGAGGGGCGGTAAAGACCGGAAAATACAGGGGAGGTCATGTTTGGTAGGGGCAGCGGCAGCACAGAAAGCTTCGCGCTTGTTGCTGCCAGTAGGTAGCTACGGCAGCCAAGGCTGGCGGGAGAAGTTTGGGGCTGGTTTATGCTTTTATATAAAAGTACCCCTATTTTTGACTGGCTGCTGAGTAAAATAACGCAAATTGTTACATAACGTGCTGCTGCTTATAAGGTCTTCAACTACTGTTTTCTATGAAAGTAAGTGTAATTGTTCCGGTTTTCAAAGTAGAAGCCCATATAGAGGCATGTTTACAATCAATTATTGACCAAACGTATCAAGATATAGAATTGATAGTGGTGGATGATAAGTCACCAGATAATTCTATTTCTTTAGCAAGAGAGTTACTTGTTAAGAGTAAATACGCTAATTTCACAATTCTGGAAAACGCTTTTAATAGTGGCGTATCAGTCTCCAGAAACAATGGCCTTGCCATAGCAAACGGTGAATATGTATTATTCGTCGATAGCGACGATACGATAGTCTCTACCATGCTGGCCGAAATGGTGGCGATTGCTACCGAGCACGACGTTGATATTGTGGTGTGCGATACGTTTCGGATTGGTACTGATACCTCCCAGAAGCCAGAAGTGTGGAAAGCTAGCCTTACGGGATTAGTAGATGGCGCTACGGCAATTGATGCTATGCTGCGTTTTAAGGAAACTTCCTATATCTGGAATAACCTTTACCGGCGTTCTTTATTTAAGGATATTAAATTCGTGGATAATATCTATTATGAAGATATGCTCATCAAGCCATTGCTATGGAAGAAGTCTCGCCAACTGTATTTTTATCCTAAGCCACTCTATAATTATTTTGAACGAAGTGGTTCCATCACAACCAGATTGGGTGATTTAAATAAATACCTGGGTATTCCAGATTGCTGCCAAGCTATCGAAGATGCTTTTGCGCAGGATACCCAAGCTAGCCCGGCTATGCGGGTCAATATGGTATTGTTTCTCTATACCTGGATTAGAAATCTAACCTTAACTATTATTTCGGCTAATATGCCTTATGAGGCAGTAAAGCCATTGCTGGAGAAATACAGTAGTTACCTGAAAGTTTCTAATATTCTGAAAATAAGCAATGGCGCTGATAAACGGCTACCGTTGTTTCTGCTAATCCTGAAAGCTAGCCCTTACTTGTACTGGAAGCGGTTTTCGACCCAGCTACTGGCGAAGTAGGCAGCGCGGCGGAGAAAAAAAGTAGCCGCATCAGTAAAAGTCAGGTTACCCCCTTGGTGGTCAGACGGCGAACCCTAGGTAGCGCGCTTTCGCTTGCGAAGCACGATACCTAGGGTTTTTGCGTGCATAAAGCGAGCGTTGACGCAGATTATGGCTGCCGGCTGGGCCTATTCACGGTGTAACTTTGTCTTAGTAAAAAGCTGCTTTTTTTCTTCGCTTCATACCTCTATTATGTCGTTCCGATTCAAGCCCGCCGACGTGTTTGAAACCCGCCACAACGCGCCCGACCCCGCCAGCCAGCAAGCCATGCTGGACGCCGTGGGCGCCGCCGACCTGGCCCAGCTCATCGCCGAAACGGTGCCCGCCGCCATTCGCCTGCCCCAGGCGCTGGCCCTGCCGCCGGCCCTCACCGAGCGCCAGTTTTTGAAGCGCTTCAAGCAGATTGCTGGGCAGAACAAGGTGTATAAGAGCTACATCGGCCTAGGGTATCACGATACCACGCTGCCGCCGGTTATCCAGCGCAACATCCTCGAAAACCCCGGCTGGTACACCGCCTACACGCCTTACCAGGCTGAGATTGCGCAGGGCCGCTTGGAGGCGCTCATCAACTATCAGACGATGATAATTGACCTCACGGGCCTGCCCATCGCCAACGCCAGCCTGCTCGACGAGGCCACCGCCGCCGCCGAGGCCCTGCACCTGCTGCACTCGCAAACCAAGAAGAAAAACGCCACCAAGTTTTTCGTGTCGGAGCAGGTGTTGCCCCAGACCATTGACGTGCTGCGCACCCGCGCTACGCCCCTAGGTATCGAATTGGTGGTGGGCGACCACCGCACGGCCGACCTCACCGACGAGGCGCTGTTTGGCGTGATGGTGCAGTACCCCGGCGCCAACGGGACGATTTTTGATTATCAGGAATTTATCGCCAACGCGCAGACCAATAACTTGTTTGTGGTGATGGCGGCTGACCTGCTGGCGCTCACGCTGCTGACCTCGCCCGGCGAGCTGGGCGCGGATATTTGCGTGGGCTCGTCGCAGCGCTTCGGCGTGCCGATGGGTTTTGGCGGGCCGCACGCGGGCTTTTTCTCGTGTAAAGACCAGTTTAAGCGCGTCATTCCGGGCCGCATTATCGGGCAGAGCGTGGACGCGGCCGGTAACAAGGCCTACCGCATGGCGCTGCAAACCCGCGAGCAGCACATTCGCCGTGAGAAGGCGACCTCCAACATCTGCACCGCGCAGGTGCTGCTGAGCGTGCTGGCCGGCATGTACACCGTGTACCACGGCCCGAAAGGCATCCGCCAGTTTGCCGTGAACACGCACTTGTTCGCCCAGATTCTGGAGGCAGAATTGAAGGCCCTAGGCGTGGAGCAGCTGAATAGCCACTACTTCGATACCCTGAGCCTGCGCCTCGAAAGCCACGAGATGCAGCAGGCGTTGAAGAAAGAGGCCGAGAGCGCGGGCATCAACTTCCGCTACTACGAGGACACGCTGGTAGGCATCAGCCTGCACCAGAACGTGGAGTTCGACGACGTGCGCGACATCGTAGACATCTTCGCTAAAGTCTTGGGCAAGGAGGTAGCGACCACGGCCGCCCCGACTGCGGAAGCCGAAATGATGCTGACCTGGCCCGAGAGCCTCCAGCGTACCAGCGAGTACCTCACGCACCCCGTCTTCAACACGCACCACGCCGAGCACGAGCTGCTGCGCTACATGAAGCATCTCGAAAACAAGGACTTGAGCCTCGCGCACAGCATGATTCCGCTGGGTTCGTGCACCATGAAGCTCAATGCTACGGCCGAGATGATACCCGTGACCTGGCCCGAAATCGGTCAGCTGCACCCTTTCGCCCCGGCCGACCAAACGGTGGGCTACCAGCAAATTATTCGCGACCTGCAAGCTTGGCTCTGCGAGGTAACCGGCTTCGCGGCCGTCAGCCTCCAACCCAATTCGGGCGCGAATGGCGAGTACGCCGGCCTGCTGGCCATCCGCGGCTACCACCTGAGCCGCGGCGACAACCACCGCACGGTGGCGCTCATCCCGGCCTCGGCCCACGGCACCAACCCCGCTTCGGCCGTGATGGCTGGCATGCAGGTAGTAGTGGTAAAAAGCACCGAAGATGGCAACGTGGACATGGACGACCTGCGCGCCAAAATAGCGCAGCACGCCGACCGCCTCTCGTGCCTCATGGTGACTTACCCCAGCACGCACGGCGTGTACGAGGAAACGATTATTGAAATCTGCGAGCTCATCCACCAGGCCGGCGGCCGGGTCTACATGGATGGCGCCAACATGAACGCCCAGGTCGGCCTCACTTCGCCCGCCAGCATCGGCGCCGACGTGTGCCACCTCAACCTGCACAAAACCTTCTGCATCCCGCACGGCGGCGGCGGCCCCGGCGTGGGCCCCATCGGCGTGGTGGAGGACCTGATTCCTTACCTGCCCGGCCACTCGGTGGTGCCGGTAGAGGGCCGCACGAGCGGGGCCGTATCGGCCGCGCCGTATGGCTCGGCCAGCATCCTGCCCATCTCCTACGCATACATTTCGATGATGGGCGGCGCGGGCATCACCCGCGCTACGGAGATTGCCATCTTGAATGCTAACTACATCAAGGTCCGCCTGGAGGCGCACTACCCGGTGCTCTACACCGGCGCGCAGGGCCGCTGCGCCCACGAGATGATTCTCGATTGCCGCCACTTCAAAAAGGCGGGTATCGAGGTGGAAGACATCGCCAAGCGCCTGATGGACTACGGTTTTCACGCGCCTACGGTGAGCTTTCCGGTCGCCGGCACGCTCATGATTGAGCCCACTGAAAGCGAAAGCAAGGAGGAGCTGGACCGCTTCTGCGAGGCCATGATTGCCATCCGCAAGGAAATCACGGAGGTCGAAGAAGGCCGCGCCGACGCCAAGGAAAACGTGCTCAAGCACGCGCCTCACACCGCCGCCATCGTCCTCACCCAGGAGTGGACGCGTCCTTATTCGCGCGAGCAGGCCGTGTACCCGCTGCCCTACGTGCGCAACGCCAAGTTCTGGCCCACCGTCAGCCGTATCGACTCGGCCTACGGCGACCGTAACCTCATTTGCAGCTGCACCCCGCTGGAAGAGTACGCTGACGAGCCCGAGCAACTCGTTGCGACGGACAAAGGCCCGTCGTATTAATGTTGCGCGGACTTTACAGGCCGCGTCCGCTAGCGAGTAGCTGAACAGACGCGGCCTGTAAAGTCCGCGCAACAATATGGCTGCCTGCCCCGCGTTAAACCCACGCGGCTAGCCACCATCTAAGACACGCCAGACCGAGCCCGCGAAAGCACTCGGCCTGGCGTGTTGCGGTTTAGTCGAGTAGCTAAGCAAACTAGTCGGCTTGCCTACTTTTTTTGGAACATTGCCTAGGTACCTAGCGTTAAGCCAATACCTCCGCACCGCAGGATTATCTCTTTAATTTATAGCCTTATGAACCGCATCACTCGTTTACTGGCCCGCCCGGTCGCCTTGGCGGTCACGGGCCTGGCGCTCACCTTTGGGGTAGTTGCCTGCTCCACGGCCAACGTGGCCTCGACCAGCGATTTTGACCACGCCGTCAACTTCCGCGCCTACAAAACGTGGGCCTGGTACCCCAAGCAAACCAATGATACCGAAGGCGGCCCCGCCAAGGGCTACGAGTCCTTCACTGACCAGCGCATCCGCGACGCCGTAACCAAGGACCTAGGCGTTAAAGGCCTAACCGAAGTGGCGAGTAACGCTACTCCCGATGTGTTTGTGGCCTACAGCGTGCGCATCGAAAACCAACAGCAGCGCGTGGGCGGCAGCCCCTTCGGCTACGGATACCCTTATGGCTACGGCTACGGCGGCTACGGTGGTTACGGCTATCCCTACGGTGGCTCGTACAACTACAAAGCCGGCACTGTCATCATCGACATTGTCGATGCCAAGCGCAAGGAACTAGCGTGGCGCGGCACGGGCCAGGCCCAGCTCGACAAAAACACGATTACGGAAGAAGAAACCTACCGCATCGTGAATAGCGTGCTCGGCAACTACCCGCCCACCGACGACCGTCGCCGCCAAGCTACTCGCTAACTTACTTGTAGTTAAAAAGAAAGGCCTCGCCAATTTTGGCGAGGCCTTTCTTTTTCTAGGTGATGGCTGAATAGAGTACAGCTGATTGGCGAGGTGAAGGGCCAAACCGATTGGGACCAGCCGTGCCAGCAACGAATTGCATACCAGCGCCCACGACCAAGCTGGCCACGGGTAGCAACAAAACCAGCAGCCACCAAGCTCGCATATCGAGGTCGTGAAGTCGCTTTACACTTTGCAGAAAAATCAAGTAAAAGCAGATTATCAACCCTGCAAGCGATAGGTTCTTCCAGACCGAAGCTGTATCACCAAACTGGTATTCGGCTAAAGCAGGCAGGCTATAGCAAGCAAATGTCAGTAAGTATAATGCTAGAACGCGCGAGAAATAAGGCCAGCGACTAATACGGCCGGTGGGGGCGAAGATAAGAGATGCCACAACACTGTTTTGCTTAATTTATAAGCCTCGTTGCCATTATGATAGCCAATCTTAAAACTATTATATCGGCACGTTTACGTGGCGCTCGGCGTGGTACGAAGAACGCACTAGCGGGCCGCTTTCCACGTACTTGAGGCCGCGGCGCAGGCCTTCTTCCTTGTAGCGGGCGAAGGTGTCGGGGTGAATAAACTCGGCTACTTCGAGGTGGCGCTTGGTGGGTTGGAGGTACTGCCCTAGGGTCAGAATGTCGAGGCCGTTGGCCACAAGGTCGTCCATGGCCTGGTGCACTTCGTCCTGCTTTTCGCCGAGGCCCAGCATGATGCCTGACTTGGTGCGGTGCCCTTGCAGCTTGGTGCGGCGGATTTGCTCGAGGCTGCGGTCGTACTTGCCCTGCGGGCGCACGAGGCGGTAGAGGCTGCCTACGGTTTCCATGTTGTGCGAAATCACCTCCTGGCCACCCGAAATCATGACATCGAGCGCCGCCCAGTTGGCTTTCACGTCGGGTATCAGCGTTTCGATGGTCGTTTCGGGACTTAGCTCTTTGGTAAACACCACCGTGTCGCGCCACACGCTGGCGCCGCGGTCCTTGAGCTCGTCGCGGTTTACGCTCGTGAGCACGGCGTGCTTCACCTTCATCAGGCTGATGGCCTCGGCCACGCGGCGGGGCTCGTCGAGGTCAAGCTCCGAGGGCCGGCCGGTGGCCACGGCGCAAAACGAGCACGAGCGCGTGCAGACGTTGCCGAGTATCATAAAAGTGGCCGTGCCCGCGCCCCAGCACTCGCCCATGTTGGGGCAGTTGCCTGATTCGCAGATGGTATGCAGCTTGTGCTCATCCACCAGCTTGCGCACGGCGGCGTAGTCGGGCCCGATGGGCAGCTTCACGCGCAGCCAGTCGGGCTTGCGGGCGCGGGCCGGCGCCACGGGTTCGGGCTGAGGCTGAATAATGGGAAGCGAAAGCAGCATAGTATCCATAGTGTAAAGTTAACAACAAAGCCCAGGCAAAGTGCCCGGGCTCGGTGCTGATATGGCGCATAGTGCGGGGTAGACCCTAGATAGGGCTAGCTGCGGTGCCCTAGGTACAGCGTGAGGTAAACCGACGGGAAGAACTGCTTGTTCAGCACATCTGGCGATACAGGCGCCGCGGGCGTGGAGGAGTCCAGGGTAATCAGGCGCTTGGTATAAAGCTCTACTACAAAGCCCACTTCGGCGCCGGCCACGGCATCGCGGTAGCGGCCATACTCGAAGCTAAGGCCACCGCGCAGGTGCACGCCCGGCACCACCTTGGTACTACCGATGCCCGCAAAGAAGGGCGCCCGGTCTACGATGGCCTGCGGTGCGGTGTGCTTGCCGGGGTCGTACTGCTCATTGGTAATGACATCGTTGGCGCTGGGCCGGCCCGTTTGGGCGTAGGTATAGTCGTAGCTGATGTAGTAGGGCATGAGCAACCCTAGGGAAGGCCCCGCGCTCAGTAGGCCGTTGACCTGCACCCCGGCCTCGGCAGCCTTATGAAACAGGATGCGCTGAATGCCGATGGATGGCCGCAGGGCAAAGGCGTAGTTGGTTTTGTAGGCCGTGAAGGTGCCGCCAAAGTCGCTGATGACGCTTTCCTCCTTGGGGTTCTTGAAAAACACGCCCTCCAGGCTCCAAAACCAGAGCGTGTTCTCGTTCATAACCTTGGCCGAGCGCACATTGACGCCCCCAATCAGCCCGCCCTGGGTGTTGAAATTGACGCCAAAAACCGTTTCGCGGCGGTATGACTGCTCCTCGGACGGGGCGGCCGAGGGCACGACCGTTAGCACGGCCTGGGGCGCCGGCGTGGACGCCGCCCCGGCTTGCGCCCAGGCGGGCGCCGCGGCCAGTACCCCAAGGCCTGCGAATACCCCAATGGTCAGAAATTGCTTCATAAGTAGGTCAAAAATAGCACAGTTGGGGTAGACAGCAGCTGAAAGCAGCAAAAGAAGAAAAGCGACTTCCCGGGCGGTTGGCGGCGGGTAGGTAGCTTCGCAGTATGATGACCGCTCCTACCGCTACCGCCCGCTACGAAGGGCAGCTCCGCACCGAGGCTACGCACGTGGCCTCGGGCACCATTATTCAAACCGACGCCCCCGTAGACAACCACGGCCGGGGCGAGGCGTTTTCGCCCACCGACCTGGTCGGCACGGCCCTAGGTACCTGCATTCTGACCACCATGGCCATCGTGGCCGAGCGCCACGACATAGAATTGAAAGGCAGCACCGTGCAAGTCAAAAAGACGATGAGCCAAGACGCGCCCCGGCGCATCGCGCAGCTCAACGTGGACCTGCAGCTGCCCGCCAGCCTCAGCGAAAGTGACCGCACCCTACTGGAGCGCGTAGCCCACACCTGCCCAGTGGCGCTGAGCCTGCACCCGGAAATCCGGCAGGAAATCCGGTTTGTGTATGAATAAGTAGCTTAGACTCTGCGAGTCCGAGCGCTCGCACAGCGAGCCTCCCGCGCCTAGGTTTACGTTGAAAAGCTTACCTATCGTGGATGCTCGCTACGCGAGCGCTCGGACTCGCAGAGTCCAAGCTACTTTTTATTTTACCTCTTCGGCCACGTCGGCGAGGCGAATGCCCATGTGCGAGGCGTGGTAAGTGCATTTGCCATCCTGGATAAGCAGCAGCTGGGGCGACTCGTGCTGCACGCCAAATTCCTGCGCAATCTGGGCCGAAATGGGGCGGAAGCGTAGCAAATCGAGGTAGTAAAGCGGGGTTCCCTCTGGCAGGGCGGCATCGGGCCACTGGCGCTCGAGCTTGGCCTTGGCCGTGGCGCTGATGGAGCAGGTAGTGCTGTGCTTGAAAATAATAACCGGGTGCTCGTGCGATTCGCGTACGATGTCAGTCAGCTGGTCGGGCTGCGTGAGGGGGAGCCAGGAAGTAGCCATAAAAGGAGCTGTTAGCGGGGAAGGTTGTTGTTAGGCTTACGTAACCGCAAGCCGGGGTATTTGGGTTCGGTTACGCGCGGCTTGCCGTTGCGGTCGAAGCGGGGCTCGTCGGTAGCGGCCGGTACCGGGGCCGACTCGCCGCGCTCGAGCGGGCGGTGCGCCCCAGCCAGGTGGCTGTCTTGGTAAGGCGCGTCAGTGGCGCGGGCTTCGCGCAGCGCCTGGCGGGCAGCGGCACGCTGCTGGGCCGGGCTGCTGGGCGTCGTTTGGGCCGGAGAAGCCAGCAGGACGGCAAATGCGAGGTGAATAAACATGAGTAGCACAGGTGGGAATGAGCTTAGTAGCCGGGGCGCTCCTGCGTGGGGTCGGGCTTCGGAAGCGGGGCCTTTTTGGTTTTCTGTTCCTTCGGCTCTTTTTCCTTTTTGACCTTGGGCTCCTTCACTTTTGGCTGCTTTGGCTCTTCCACTTTCGGCTCTTTTGCCTTGGTTTCTTTGGCCCTAGGTGTGGGCTCGTCGGTGGGGCTAGCGTCGGTGGGCGGGGCCAGGGGCATTTTCTCGTCCTTGGCATCCTCGGGGTGGCCCTGGCCTTTGGAGTGCTTGCGCAGGCGGCGGTTTTCACGGCTGGCGTCGCGGTGCTTCAGGGGCCGGGTGTCGTAGTGGTGGTACTGGCGGCGCTTGAGCTTGGGCTTTTTGAGCAGCAGCTCCTTGTCGTACTTTACCCGGGTGCCCTCGGGTAGCTCGCTGTACGTCAGCTTGTTGTCGGCCTTGCCCTTGGCGCCGCCCGCCGCGTTGGCGTCGGTGGCATTGGTTGTTATTTCCTCCGTCTTGAGGACCTGGCCTTTGTGGCGGGCCTTTTCGGCCGCGCGGTGCTTGGCCTTGGCCTCGGCCGTCATGTCGGGCGTGGGCAGGCGGCGCGGGTGGAAAACTTTATCGTACATCGAGCAGCTGGCCAGTAGGCCCAGCAAGAGCGGTAAGAACGAGCGTAGAAACGATTTCACAGAAGCAAAAAAATGCGTGAACCGGAAGGTACGAAAGTCGGCGCTTTTTAGTGATTAGCGGTTAAAGAGTAGTGTTTAGTTATCAACCGATTCAGCTATTCACCACTAAACACTACTCACTAACCACTAATAACTTAATACGCTCGCAGCGCCCGCAGTTGCTCGCGCAGCCGCTGCTGCGGCAAGAAGCTGGCCTCCAGTATTGGGGCAAACGGCACCGCCGTATCGAGCGAGGCTACGCGGCGCACCGGCGCATCGAGGCTGCTGAAGCAGTGCTCGGCCAGCCAGGCCGCTATTTCGCCACCTAGGCCGCCCGTGAGCGTGTCTTCGTGCAGGATGAGCACGCGGCCGGTTTTGCGGGTGGTGCGAGCCACGGCCTCGGTGTCCCAGGGCAGCAGCGTGCGCAGGTCCAGAATATCGGCCATGATGCCGAGCTCATCGCAGGCGGCCTTAGCCCAGTGCACCCCAAGGCCGTAGGTAATGACGCTCAGCTCGTGGCCTTCCGTGACTAGCGCGGCCTGCCCGATGGGCGTGGTGTAGTACGCGGCCGGCACCGGCCCGCTCAGGCCGCGGTACAGCAGCTTGTGCTCAAAAAACAGCACCGGGTTGGGGTCTTCGAAGGCGGCGCAGAGCAGGCCTTTAGCATCGTGGGGGTTGCTGGGGTACACCACTTTCAGGCCCGGCACGTGGGTAAACCACGCCTCGGTGCTCTGCGAGTGGAAGGGGCCGGCGGCCGAGCCCGCGCCGGTGGGCATGCGCACCACTACGTCGGCCTGCTGGCCCCAGCGGTAGTAGCTCTTGGCCAAGTTGTTGACTATCTGATTAAAGCCGCAGGTCACGAAGTCGGCAAACTGCATCTCGACCATCGCCTTCTTGCCCCGGATACTCAGCCCGAGGCCCGCCCCCACAATGGCCGACTCGCAGAGCGGCGTGTTGCGCACGCGCTCCTTGCCAAACTGCTGCACAAAGCCCTCGGTAATCTTAAACACCCCGCCGTACTCGGCAATGTCCTGGCCCATGAGCACTAGCTCGGGGTAGCGCTCCATGCTCTGCCGCAGCCCGTCCGAAATAGCGTCTATAAAGCGGACTTCGCGCGGCTCGTTACTCGCTTCTTGTTGTTCGTTATTCGCCTCCTGGCTGCTGTTAATTGTTAATTGCTCATTGTTAATTGAAACCGGTGCGTACATGTCGGCTAGCTCCTCGGCGGGGTCGGGCAGGGGCAGCGGGGCGGCGTCGGCTTCTTGCAGGGCGTATTCTATTTCCTGCTTGATGCTCTCGCGGATTTGCATGCGGGCCGTTTCGCTCACGATGCCCTCGGCCAGCAGCCACTTTTCGTAGGTCTCGACGGGGTCTTTCTGGGCCCACTCCTGCAGCAGCTCGGCGGGCACGTATTTGGTGCCGCTGGCTTCTTCGTGGCCGCGCATCCGGAAGGTGAGCGCCTCGACCAGCACCGGGCGCGGGCGCTGGCGCAGGTCCTCGGCCAGCGTTTTGATGAGGTGGTACACCTCCAGCACGTTGTTGCCATCGACCTGCACGGCCTCGATGCCGTAGGCGGGTCCCTTGTCGATGAAGGACTTAGCCCGAAACTGCTCGTTGCTGGGCGTGCTCAGGCCGTAACCGTTATTTTCGATTAGAAAAATAACCGGCAGTTGCCACACGGCGGCCACGTTGAGGGCTTCGTGAAAATCGCCCTCACTGGCCCCGCCGTCGCCTGAGTAGGTGAGCGTCACGCGGGGCGCTTTGTCGAGCAGGTCGGCTAGGGCAATGCCGTCGGCCACGGCCAGCTGCGGCCCTAGGTGCGAAATCATGCCCACGATGTGGTGGGCGTGGCTGCCGAAGTGAAAGCTGCGGTCGCGGCCCTTGGTGAAGCCCGTTTTTTTGCCCTGCCACTGCGCAAACAGCTGCTCTAGGGGCACCTGCCGGCTCGTGAAGACGCCTAGGTTGCGGTGCAGCGGCAAGATGTACTCATCGGCGTTGAGCGCCAGCGTACTACCTACCGACACGGCCTCCTGCCCGATGCCCGAGAACCACTTGCTCACCCTGCCCTGGCGCAGCAAAATCAGCATTTTATCCTCGATGAGGCGCGGGCGCAGCAGCTCGCGGTAGAGCTGCTTGAGCACGTCGTTGGAGTAGTCGCGGCGGTCGAAGGTGAGGGTGGCGGGGGCAGCAGTCATGGGAGGAGGCGGGCCAATTGGCCGGCGCGAAGGTAGCGGCTGCATTTTCCTTGCACCGAGGGCCGCTAGGTTTGGGGAGCGTGCAGTAAGTTCGGGCCGCGCATGGGCGGCCCAAGTAGCCGCCCGCGCGCAACCAGCAAGCAACAGGCACTGTTATTGTCTTTTAGTAGTTGTTGCTCCCGCCGCCCTAGGCACCTTCCAACACGCCCTCCATTATTCTTTAAATGATACACTACCAAGAATTTACCCTAGGCAACGGCCTGCGTTGTCTGGTGCACGAAGATTTTACGACGCCGCTGGCCGTGCTCAACGTGCTCTACGATGTGGGCTCGCGCGATGAGCACCCCGGCCGCACGGGATTTGCGCACTTATTTGAGCACCTGATGTTTAGCGGGTCGGTGAACGTGCCCAACTACGACGAGCCGCTGCAAAAGGTAGGGGGCGAAAACAACGCCTTCACCTCGCAGGACATCACCAACTACTACCTCTCGCTGCCGGCCGCCAACATCGAAACCGGCTTTTGGCTCGAAAGTGACCGCATGTTCGACCTGGCTTTTTCGCAAAACGGCCTTGATGTGCAGCGTAAAGTAGTAGTAGAAGAGTTTAAGCAGAACTACCTCAACCAGCCCTACGGCGACGTGTGGCTGAAGCTTAAGCCGCTGGCCTACAGCACGCACCCTTACCAGTGGAATACTATTGGCAAGGAAATCAGCCACATCGAAGAAGCCGAAATGGATGACGTGCGCGCCTTCTTCCGCAAGCACTACGCCCCCCAGAATGCCGTGCTGGTAGTGGCCGGGGCTGTGGCATTCGACGAAGTGAAGCGCCTGGCCGAGAAGTGGTTTGGCCCCATCGAAGGTGGTCCGCGCTACGAGCGCCAGCTGCCCCAGGAGCCCGTGCAAACGGAGGCTCGCCATATCGAAACCACGGCCGCCGTGCCGCTGTCGGCCCTCTACAAGGCTTACCACATGCCCGCCCGCCTCGACCCCGGCTACCACGCCGTGGACCTGCTGGCCGACCTCCTAGGGCGGGGCAAAAGCTCGCGCCTGCACCAAAAGCTGGTGAAGGAGCAGGCGCTGTTTAATAACGTTTCGGCCTCGCTCACGGGCGCCCTCGACCCCGGCCTGCTCGTGGTCAGCGGCAAGCTCAACACCGGCGTGACGCTCGAAGCCGCCGACCGCGCCGTGGAAGCTGCCGTGGCCGAGCTGCTGCAAGCCGACGTGCCCGCCGCCGAGCTCGACAAAGTAAAAAACCAGGCCGAAACCGGGCTAGTCTTCGGCGAGATTGAGCTGCTGAACCGCGCCCTGGCCCTGGCCATCGGCAAGCTGCTGGGCAATGCCAACTTTGTGAACGAGGAGCCCGCCGCCCTGCAGGCCGTGACGCCCGCCGACATTCGCCGGGCCGCCGAGCGGGTGCTGCGCCCCGAAAATTGCAGCACGCTCTATTATCGCGCGGCGGAGGCCGAGGCCGTTTCGGTAGAGGAAGACGCCGAAGCTGCCGCGGTGTAGCGGATTGATTTAGTAACCAGAAAGCCTCCCAACTCACTTGCCGCTTGGCAGTGGGTTGGGAGGCTTTTTGATGGATTAAAGCCACTTACTTGGGTGCGGCCAGCGTGGTGCCTTTGGGAGCGGCGGCGGCGGGGCCGTCGTAGGGCGGGGTATTCTTGCCGTTGTGGCTGGGGCTGGTGATGGGCTCGCCGGGAGCAGCGTAGCCCGACTGGCCTTTGTCGCTTTCGGCGGCATCGTTTAGCCGGTTGGTGCGGCGGGTAACAGCGGCCTTGGTGCTGGGGCGGGCGGCCGCCGTCTTCGCCTTGGTAGGCGTGGTTTGGGCGGTGGCCGAGGTAGCAAGTAGGCCTAGGCCTAGCAGCGCCAAACAAAAAGAACGAAGCATAAACTAAAGGAAATAAGCGTGGAGCCAAGCCAGCTCAACCAGCCGCTTAGCTCCCGCACTTACGCAAAACGGCCACGGAAGGCTACTTCCGTGGCCGCAGCCGCTGGTGGCAGAAAAACGTGACTATGGCACCTAGGGCCGCTAGCGAGGCGTGGGCAGCGTGGTGCCCGACGAAGTAGTAGTGGGGCGGCGCAGCGGGCGGCCATCGTAGTCGGTGGTTACGCCGTGGCTCACTTGGTTGAGGGGCATGCCGGGCGCTACCGAGATGTTGGTGTGGGGGTGGTAGAGCGAGCCATCATCGGGCAGGTTCACGGCATCGTTGCTCCAGCCGCTCCAGTTGCTTTGCTCGGGCGCGGTGGCCATGGCTACTACCGGGCTTTTGGCGGCGGCTTTGGCAGCAGCCTCGGCCTGGCGGCGCTCGCGGGCCGTGAGGGTGCGGCCAGCGCGGGGCGTGGTGCGGGCCGTTTTGGCGGCCGAAGCTGGCGAAGCCGCGCTAGCGGGCTGCGACTGGGCCGCGGCGGTTTCGGCGGTGAGCAAAGCCAGGCCGAGCAAAGGGAGGAGCAGTTGGCGTACCATAATGAAGAGAAAAAGAGAGGAGGTAGGGGAGACTGAGTAGGCTTTTGCAAAGGCAGTGCCAATTTTGAGCCAACGACTTATACGGATAGTTTGGTATTGCCGCCGACTGCTTCCGGGCCCGGCGCGGGCCGCCGTACCTTTGCGAGTATCATGCAGGAATCTATTTCGGCCCTCGCCGCCGAGGTGGCCGCCGCCGATGTGAGCAGCGCCGCCGCCCTCGACCAGTTTCGCCTTTTCTACCTCGGCCGCAAAGGCCGCCTGGCCGACCTCTTCGACCAGCTCAAAACCGTGCCTAACGAGGAGAAGCGCGCCGTGGGCCAGCAGCTCAATGGCCTCAAGCAGCAGGCCCAGGCCCGCTTCGACGAGGCCCAGGCCGCGCTCGAAGAAGCCACCGCCAACCAGCCCGCCGATGCAGGCTTCGACTACACGCTGCCCCCGGTGCCCAACGCCCTAGGTACCCGCCACCCGTTGATGCTGGTGCGCGAGCAGATGCTGCGCATCTTCGCCCGCATCGGCTTCGCGGTGGCTGAAGGCCCAGAGATTGAAGACGATTGGCACAACTTCACGGCCCTCAACTTTCCCGAAAACCACCCGGCACGGGATATGCAGGACACGTTTTTTGTGGAGCCCGCGCCCGGCGCCGAGGTAGCCCAGCCGCACCTGCTGCGCACCCACACCAGCACCGTGCAGGTGCGCGTGATGGAAAACGAGCCGCTGCCCATCCGCCGCGTCATGCCCGGCCGGGTGTACCGTAACGAGGCCATTTCGGCGCGGGCGCACATGCTCTTTCACCAGATTGAGGGCTTGTATATTGATGAGAACGTGAGTTTTGCCGACCTCAAGCAGACGATTTACTACTTCGTGCGCGAGATGTTTGGCGAGGACATTAACATCCGGTTCCGACCCAGCTACTTCCCCTTCACCGAGCCCAGCGCCGAGATTGACATCACCTGCCTCATCTGCAAGGGCGCGGGCTGCAACATCTGCAAAGGCAGCGGCTGGGTCGAAATCGGCGGCAGCGGCATGGTAGACCCCAACGTGCTCGAAAACTGCGGTATCAACTCGGAGAAATACACCGGCTACGCCTGGGGCATGGGCATCGAGCGCATCACCATGCTTAAGTACCAGATTAAAGATTTGCGCCTCTTCACGGAGAACGACGTGCGCTTCTTGCGCCAGTTCGAAGCGCTCTAGCCGCCCGCGAATTAACCAGCCTAGGTCAGCCGCGGAACCCCTTGCCGCCCCAAGCGTGTTGCCCATCTTCCGCTTCGCTTCAAGCCTAGTGCGCTAAGCCAGAGCCAGAAGCCAAGAAAAACTATACCCTACTATTCGCGGATACGCCCGCCGCAGGCGGGCGTATCCGCGAAATCCGTTAAATCAGTTAAATCTGCGGTTGTGAAAGTTAGAACGATTAAACAAAACAAAGTCAACGTTATCACCCTAGGTTGCTCCAAGAACCTTGTTGATAGCGAGGTGCTCATGGGCCAGCTCAAGGCCAACGACTTTCTGGTAACGCACGAGGCCAAGAAGTCGGATGCTAACATCGTCATTATCAATACCTGTGGCTTTATCGACAATGCCAAGCAGGAAAGTATCGACACCATTCTGCGCTACGCCGACGAGAAGGAAGCCGGCAAGCTCGAAAAGCTCTACGTAACAGGCTGCCTCTCGCAGCGTTACAAAGATGAGCTGGAGGTCGAGATTCCGCAGGTCGATGCGTTTTTCGGCACCCTAGAGCTGCCCCAGATGCTGAAAGTGCTGGAGGCCGACTACAAAAAAGAGCTGGTGGGCGAGCGCCTGCTCACCACGCCCAAGCACTACGCCTACTTCAAAATTGCGGAGGGCTGCAACCGCCCGTGCTCGTTCTGCGCCATTCCGCTGATGCGCGGCAAGCACGTAGACCGCTCCATGGAAGACCTCGTAACCGAGGCCAAGCGCCTCGTGAGCATGGGCACCAAAGAGCTGATTCTCATTGCCCAAGACCTAACCTACTACGGCCTGCAAGCCTACGGCGAACGCAAGCTGCCCGAGCTGCTAGAGCGCCTCTCTGACGTGGCCGGCGTGGAGTGGCTGCGCTTGCAATACGCCTACCCCTCGCAGTTTCCGCTGGCGGCGCTGGACGTGATGCGCGAGCGCGACAATGTCTGCCGCTACCTCGACATGCCGTTGCAGCATATTTCGGATAACATGCTGAAAACCATGCGTCGGGGCATCACGGGTCGCCGTACTAAGGAACTGGTGCGCGACATCCGCGACCGCGTGCCAGGCATCGCGCTGCGTACCACGCTCATCGCCGGCCACCCCGGCGAGACGGAGGAAGACTTCGAGGAGTTGTGCGAATTTGTGCAGGAGTCGAAGTTTGAGCGCCTGGGCATCTTCACCTATTCGCACGAGGAAAACACGCACTCGCACACCCTCATCGACGACGTGCCAGCTGAGGTAAAGCAGGAGCGCGCCGACCGCATCATGGAAATTCAGCAGCAGATATCGCTGGATTACAACGAGTCGCGCGTAGGCCAAACGTACAAAGTGCTCTTCGACCGGCTCGAAGGCGGCTATTACGTGGGCCGCACCGAGTTCGACTCGCCCGAGGTTGATAATGAGGTACTGGTGCTGGCTACGAATGACCTGCACATCCCGCAAGGCAGCTTCGCCAATGTGCACATCACCGGCGCGTCAGACTTCGATTTGTACGGCGAGGTCGTGCGCTAAAAATCTTTGCGTTTGTCATGCAGAGTGCAGCGAAGCATCTCGCGTGGCGCAGTACTCAAAGTATATACTGCGCCACGCGAGATGCTTCGCTGCACTCTGCATGACGACCAAACCGAATAGCTATGCAGGTTCGCATTAATCAACAAAACGTTACCTACGACGTGCAGGGTGAGGTCGGCCTCACCGATGGCCGCGTGCTGCTGGCCTCTGATGACGACCTGACGGCCGGCACCGCCTGGGCCGCCCAGGGCTACACCGTGGCCGATTTCCTACCCGCCGCCGAGCAAGCTGCCCTACGCGAAGGCCTCGCCCAATTGGTGCGCCAGGCCCTAGGTGCCGCGGGCCGCCCGGTGCCCGCCGACTTCGACGTGGCGCACTACCACCGCGTGGTGGGCGACGACCGCGACCTGCACCTGGCTGTGGTCAATCGCACCAAAGAGTACCAGCAGGCCGAGTTTTTACCATTGCCCGCCGCGCGGCTCGAGCAGCGCGTGGGCGAGCTGTGCGGCCGGCCCGTGCGAGCGCTCAATCCTTGGGACAATGAGCGGTTTTTCCACCTGCGGATTGTGCGGCCGGGCAAAGCTGACAACAACCCGATGCACCGCGATGTGTGGCTGCCCGACTACCATAACTGCCTGAATATCTACGTGCCCGTGGCGGGTAGCACGGCGCAATCGGCGCTGACGCTGGTGCCGGGCTCGCACCACTGGCCCGAAAACCGCACGCTGCGCACCGCGGGCGGCGCCGTCAGCAACGGCGTGCGCTTCACGGTGCCGGGCGTGCTGGGCAGCGCCGAGCCGCTCGATGTTATTCGGCCCAACCCGGAACTTAGGGAGGTGCTGCTGTTTTCGCCCTATTTGCTGCACGGCGGGGCGGTGAATTTAAACGAAGACGAAACGCGCATCTCGCTGGAAATGCGGTTTTGGGGCGCGTAACGCGAATTTTCCAGTCCGCTAGCGAGCGCAGCGAGCAGCTACGGTAGCAAACGTTCGCTAGCGCCGGTGCTCGCTACGCTCGCCCGCGGACTGGAAAGTTCGCGTTACTAACTTTTCGGGCCGCGCGGGGTTCTTGGCTGAATTCCGCGCCTCCTTTTCCCTTCGCGCTCATGGCTGCTGCCGACTGTATTACCCTGCCCTACGCCGCCACCGGCGCGTTTTCGGGCCTGCTCACTGACTATATCGCCGGCTCGCCGGCCCTAGCTCCTTTCTACCACCGCCGGCCTGAGCTGACCGCTTTCCAGGCGCAGATAGAAGAAAAGAAAGCCGCCTACTCGCCCGAAGCGCGGCAGCGGCTGGTGGCCGACCTAGGCGCCCAGTACGCTGAGCTGGGCGGCGCGGTGCCGCCCGCCGTGGCCGCCAACCTGGAGTTGCTGGCGAAGGATACGACCTTTACCATCACGACCGGGCACCAGCTTAACCTGTTTACGGGGCCCCTGTACTTTGTTTATAAGATAGTTACGGCTATCAAGCTTAGTCAGCAGCTCAAGGCCGAGTATCCGCAGCACGACTTCGTGCCGGTGTATTGGCTGGCTACGGAGGACCACGACTTTGCCGAAATCAATCACTTCCAGCTCTTTGGCAAAACGCTGAGCTGGGCCGGGCCGAGCGAAGGCCGCCTAGGTGGCCCGGTGGGCCGCCTGCCGCTCGATGGCCTGGCCGACGAAATCCTGAACCAGCTGCCGCCCGAGGTGCCGGCCGCCTTCAAAGACGCTTACGGCAGCAGTGCCACGCTCAGCGAGGCCACGCGCCGGCTAGCCACCAGCCTGTTTGGCGAGTATGGCCTGGTCTGCCTCGATGCCGACCGCCCGTCCCTCAAACAGGCGCTGAAACCGCTGCTGAAGCAGGAAATTCAGGGCCAGCTGTCCAACCAAGCGGTGCAGGCCACCAACGCCGAGCTATCGGCGGCCGGCTACAAGCCGCAGGTGTATTCGCGCCCGCTCAACCTGTTCTTCCTCACCGACGACGGCAAACGCGAGCGCCTGGAGCCTGACGCCACGCCCGGCGCCGACTGCACCCAAGTAACCGTGCGCGGCACCAGCCGCTGCCACTCGCAAGCCGAGCTGCTGGCCCTGGCCGACAGTGAGCCCGAGCGCTTCAGCCCTAACGTGGTGCTGCGCCCGGTGTACCAGGAAATCCTGCTGCCCAACCTCGCTTACATCGGCGGCGGGGCCGAAGTAGCGTACTGGTTCCAGCTGAAAGGCGTGTTTGAGCAGCTGGGCGTGACCTATCCCATCGTGCTGCCCCGTAACTCGGCCATGTACCTGAGCCGCGCCAACGCGGGCAAGCTGCGCAAGCTGGGCCTGGGTACCCTAGATATTTTCAAGCCCCTAGGGGAGCTAAAAAAGCAGGTCGGCGCCCAGCTTGGCCAGGAGGAAGTGACCTTGGCTGCTCAGCGAGAAGCCTTGGCCGCCGCCTACCAGCAGGTGCAGGACCTGGCCCAGCGCCTCGACCCAACCCTGGTAAAAGCCGTAGCTGCCGAAGCCCAGAAAGCCGCCGGCAGCCTCGCCGGCCTCGAAAAGCGCCTCGCCAAAGCCTCCGAAGCCAAACACGAAACCGCCTATTCGCAGCTAACCGCGCTCAAAGACAAGCTCTTCCCTGACGGTGGCTTGCAGGAGCGGACTGACAACGTGCTGAGCGTGTTGCTCAACAACCCCGGCTTTATCGACCAGCTCCTGCAGTGCTTTGAGCCGCTGGCGCTGGTGTTCGCGGTGGTGGAGGAGGGGTAAGCAACGTGAGGAGCCGGGTGGCCTAGGTAGGTACCGACAGCCTACCTTCGTGGCCTAATCCCGAAGCTGTTATGCACAAGGTATTGCCCTACTCTGATGATAATCGAGGTATTACTAAGCGCAGCTTATTAGCTAGTATCTGGCGTCGGCCGCAGGCTACGCTAGCCTTCATTTTGGCAAAATATCCGGATGATTACGTCTCCATCCTGTTTTTTCTGGGTGGCATAGCGCGGGCCGTGGAGCGCGCCATTAGTCAGCAGCGAAATGATAAGATGAACGTCGGGACAATACTCCTCCTGGCCGTAGTGATGGGGAGTATATCTGGCTGGATAACTAGCTCGATATATGCCTGGGGGCTAACTATCGTGGGGCGGTGGCTCGGGGGGATAGATGATAGCAACAAATTCAGGACAGTGCTGGCGTGGGCGCAGGTGCCGGTCATTGCTGGGCTGCTATTACTGTGGCCAGCCTTAGTCTTTCTCGAAGACGATTCGTTTCAGGCGCTGCGTCTAGCATATCCTCTGCTACTGAGTAGTGTGCTGCCTGTGCTCTTTATAGCAAAAATTGCGCTGGGGAGCTGGTCCATAGCAATTCTCCTCAAAGGCGTTGCACTAATACAGGGTTTTAGCATAGCACGGGCGCTAGTAAACATTTTACTGCCAGGCTCACTAGTAGTCGCGTTTGTGCTGCTCATCGCCGGTCTGCTACAAGGATAAAAGCCGCTTCCGTAGTTTTGGCCAGTAAAAGGGCGCTTACGTTAGTAGACTGCGTTCCATTATACCCCATCCGCCATGTTCGACTTCACGGAGCAACCTCACCGCCGCCACAACCCGCTCCTCGATGAGTGGGTGCTCGTATCGCCGCACCGCGCCAAGCGCCCCTGGCAGGGTGCGCAGGAAAAAACGGCCACCGCCGCGCCGCCCGCCTACGACCCCACCTGTTACCTGTGCGCCGGCAACACCCGCACCAGCGGCATCGTCAACCCCAAGTACGACCACCAGTACGTGTTTGACAACGACTTTGCGGCGCTGCTGCCCGAAGGCGAAACCGGTACCTACGAAGAAGGCGGCCTGCTGCGCGCCGAGGCCGAAACCGGCCACTGCCGCGTCATCTGCTTCTCGCCGCGCCACGACCTGACGCTGCCCGAGCTACCCATCTCCGAAATCCGCAAAGTAGTCGATACCTGGACCGAGGAATTTAGCACCCTAGGGGCCGACCCGAACATCAACTACGTCCAGATTTTCGAGAACAAAGGCCAGGCGATGGGCGCTTCCAACCCGCACCCGCACGGCCAAATCTGGAGCGAGCGCACCGTGCCCGACCTGCCCGCCCGCGAAGGCCGCACCCAAAAAGCGTACTTCGACAAGAACAGCCGCACGCTGCTTAGCGACTACCTCGCCATCGAGGAGAAAACCAAGACCCGCTTCGTGGTCGAAAACGATACCTGGGTGGCCCTGGTGCCCTTCTGGGCGGTGTGGCCCTTCGAGACGCTGGTGCTGCCGCGCCGCGCCGTGCAAGACCTCACCCAGCTCAATGACCAGGAGCGCGACGGGCTGGCCGACATCCTCCAGCAACTCACCATCAAGTACGATAACCTGTTCGAAACCAGCTTCCCGTATTCGGCCGGCTTCCATCAGCGGCCCACCGATGGCCAGGACTACCCCGAGTGGCACCTGCACATGCACTTCCTGCCACCACTGCTGCGCTCGGCTACGGTCAAGAAATTCATGGTGGGCTACGAACTGCTGGCTAATGCCCAGCGCGACATCACGGCCGAGCAGGCCGCCGAGCGCCTGCGGGCGCTGCCGGCCGTGCACTACAAAGCTGGTCAAGCTAAATAGTTGTATAGCAAAGAATTAGCTTTGCTATAGTTTGTATTCACTCATAAAAAGAGCCCGACTACTTTGTAGTGCGGGCTCTTTTTATAAATATGCTGGCTCCGAAACTGCGCTAGAGTACTACCAGTTGCCTAGGTGCCCATTTGGCTGCTGGCGATGGGCAAGCGGTGGTGCGGGGAGAAGCAAGCTATTCAGCTACCGCGCCAAAGGGCAGGGCCGGCCGCAGCCCAATCATGGCCTTGACGATGGTAGCACCGTCTAGCTCGAAGTAGCTCACGGTGGGCGGGCGGCCGTAGAGCAGGGCCAGGCCGCCGCTGATAGCTTCTACCTGGTCGGGCTGCCCAAAGCTCAATACTAAGTGTTGCAATTGCATGCCCGGGCCGATATCCTGGATGGCCACGCGCCGCCCTAGGACCTCGCCAAACATGAGCTGGAGCGTGAGCACCCACAGGTGAGCGTCGCGGTTTTCTAGCAGGCGCTCGCGCTCGGCGGCCAGCGTGTGCACGTAGGTGTTGAGCGCCGCGCCGCGCTGCTGACGGCGCGCCAGCAAGCGGGCTTCTAGCTCGGCTAGCTGCGGGGCCGTGAGAGTGTTCAGGTCCACAAACTGGCCTTCGATTTCCAGCCAGTTGGGCGCGGGGGTAGGGAGCGCGGGTGGGGAGGCCGGCTTCGCTGCCGGGCGGGCGAATAGTTTCTGGAAGAAGTTCATGCCGGGGAGCTAAGCCATATGTGTAGCCCCAAGCTACGAAGAAAATCAGCTACTTAGCGCACTTTTGAAGCTGGTCTATAGATAGTGCAACCCCGTGACTAACAGAAATAATAAATATATAATTAATGAGTGCACAGACTAGCCGGCCACTACTTCCAACGGGCAAAAAAAGCATCCACGGCTTCGCGGTAGCCGTCGCTTACGGGTAGGGTTTCGGTGCGCACTTGCAGCGTGCCGCGGCCCACGGCGGCCACGTGGTCGAGCCCTACAATGTAGGAGCGGTGGATGCGCATAAACTTGCCAGCGGGCAGCTTTTCCTCCATACTGCGTAGGCTGGTGAGTGAGAGCAGCGGCCGGGTGGCGCTGGTGAGGTGCACCTTCACGTAGTCCTTTAGGCCCTCCACGTAGAGAATATCGCTGAGCGCGACGCGCACCAGCTGGTACTCGACCTTGAGGTAAATGTGGTCGTCGGGCGGCGCAGTGGGGGCGCTCGGGGCGGGTGCCGCGGCCACGGGGTTTTTCAGCTCGAAGTAGGTGCGGGCCTTGAGCGCGGCCCGCAAAAACTCTTCGTAGTTGAAGGGCTTCAGCAAATAATCTAGCGCATCGACTCGGAAGCCTTCGAGGGCGTATTGGTTGAAGGCCGTGGTGAAAATGACGCGCTGGCCGCCGCCTTGCAGCACCCGCGCCAGCTCTAGGCCGCTGAGGTCGGGCATCTTAATGTCGAGAAACAGCAGCTGGACCTCGGGTTGCTCGTGCAGGGCGCGCAAGGCCGCCACGGCGCTGGAATAGCGCCCCACGAGCTTCAGGAAGGGCGTTTGCTCGATAAAGGCGCAAACCAGACCTAGGGCCAGGGGCTCATCATCGACGGCGATGCAGGAAATGGGGGCCGCTACGGCAGCAGGAGGCTGAGACATACTTCGTATTCGTGGTTGGCGGTGGGAGCGGTGGTGCGGAGCTGGTGGCGGCCGGGATACAGTAGGTCGAGGCGACGCTGGGTATTGGCCAGCCCGATGCCGCCGGGCTCGTCGGGGTCGGCGGGGCGGTTAGCAAACAAGGTGTTGCGCACGCACATCTCGACCTGCTGGCCGGCCGTCTGGCGCAGCGCAATGGTGATGCGGCTGGGCTCGGTGGCGCTCACGCCGTGCTTGAAGGCATTCTCGACGTAGGGCTGAAACAACATGGGCGCGATGTAGGGGTCGGGCGCGGCGGGGTCGGTGGGCGTTTCAAATATCACCTCCACTTGGTCGGTGAGGCGCAGGTGCATGAGCTCGATGTAGTCGCGTAAGAAGCTGATTTCCTGGCTCAAGCGGGTGTGGCCGGCGGGCGTTTCGTAGAGCACGTAGCGCATCATGCGCGAGAGGCGGTGCAGGGCCGCCCGCGCCTGTTCGCCGTCGATGAGGGTGAGCGCGTAGATGTTATTGAGCGTGTTGAAGAAGAAATGCGGGTTAATCTGGGCCTTGAGCAAACTCAGCTCGGTGGCTACCTGGCGGCGCTCTAGCTCTAGGTGGCGCTCGGCGTCGCGCTGACCGCGCTGCGTAGCGGCGAGGCTGGTAGCGAGACCCAGGACCATGAGCGTGAGCAGCAGCGTGCCGGTGTCAAACAAGCCGCCGCTTTCTTCCTCGGGCGTCAGCAGCAGGTGCGGGCGCGGCGACGACCACGCGTTGGGCGGGTTCATCACGGCCTCGCGGCCGCGGGCTATCAGTTCGGGCACGTGCAGGCGGGTTTCTACCTGCTGGTGCATCCACAGTACCAGCAGCACGGCCACGGTATTCACGGCCGCGTAGGCGGGCAGCTGCCGCCGGTGCAGTAGGCGCGGGGCCGCCCAGCCCACATTCAAATAAAACAAGCCCACCAGCAAGCCAAATACCGTGGCCTGCGTCAGCCAAAACTCGGGGGGCTTGGGGCCGGGATAATCGGGCTGCTGCGCGATGAGCAGCACCGCCACCAGGCCCCAAACCAGGGCGTGGAGCAGTAGCGTGGAGGCCGACCGGAGAAGAGACTGAGGCACGGAAAAGGCTGGTTCTGAAAAGCAACGCAAGCTACAGCTACCCTCACCCCGACGGCCCTAGCCAATCGGCCAGTGCCGCTAGTTTGCCGCCCGGCGCACCTAGAGCGCTAGTTGCCGGCACTGGTCGGCCCCACCCCGGCACCGGGCGACGCCCGCGGCACTCCCGGCGATTGAGGCGCGCAAGCACCGCGGGTAGGTAGCAAATTTGGAGGAGGGTAAGCGGCCGCTGGCCTGGGCGGCTGCCTTAGGTGCCCGCCACGCCCGTTGGTGGCGCCACGCGCATCAGTGCCGCATCTTTGTGCCTCTCTTTGCTGCCCCATGAAGCTCAAGAAAAATATTGCGACCAGCGAGGCCGGCTTCGTCTTCAACCCCGCCACCGGCGACTCGTTTGCGGCCAACCCGCTGGCGGCGGAAATCATTGCGCAGCTCAAAGCCGGGCACGCCGTGGCGGCCATCCAAGCCGATTTGCTCGACCGCTACGAGGTGTCGGCCAGCCAGTTGCAGCGCGACTTCGACGACCTGCTAACCCAGCTCGCCCACTACCAGCTGCTGGAGGAAGCCGTCTAATGTCTGCCCCCGCGCCCGCCCCAATCCGCCGCCCACTCACCGTGGCCCTCACCGGCCTCAACGCCACCGACAGCCCCGGCGCGGGCGTAGCCGTGGCCCGCGCCCTGCTCGAAAGCCCCGACTACGAGGTGCGCCTCATCGGGCTGAGCTACGAGGCGCTAGAGCCGGGCATTTATTTGCGCGATTTATTCCAGAAAACCTACCAGCTGCCCTACCCCGCCGCTGGCTCGGCCGCGCTGCTCGAGCGCCTTACTTACATCCAAACCCAGGAAGAGCTCGATGTCATTATCCCCAATTTTGATGCCGAGCTACCGCTCTTTAGCCGCCTCGAACCCCAGTTGCGCAACCTAGGTATTCGGCTGCTGGTGCCCACGCTGCCCCAACTCGATGCCCGCGATAAGCTGAATCTGAGCGCCTTCGGCGAAGCCCACGGCCTGCCGGTGCCCACCACGCAGGCGGTGCACCACCTAGGTGGCCTGGTCGCGGCCGCCACCGTTCTAGGGTGGCCGCTGGTGCTGAAAGGCCGCTGGTACGAGGCCCAGGTGGTGCACACGCTGGCCCAGGCCGAAGCGGCTTTTGCCCAGCTGCAAGCGCGCTGGGGCCTGCCGCTGCTGGCCCAGCGCTTCGTGACCGGGCAAGAGCTAAACGTAGCCGGTCTGGCCGATGGCCGCGGCCACTGCCTTAGCGCCGTGGCCATGCGCAAGCTCACCATCACCGACAAAGGCAAGGCCTGGGCCGGCATCACGATTGAGGATGACAGTCTGACCGAGCTGGCCCACCAGTTTGCCCGCGTCAGCCAGTGGCGCGGCAGTTTCGAGCTAGAGCTGCTGCGCACGGCGGCCGGCGAGCTGTTTATCCTCGAAATCAACCCTAGGTTTCCGGCGTGGGTGTACCTCACCGCCGCCGCCGGCCACAACCAGCCCGCCGCCTTGCTGCACTTGGCGCTGGGCGAGCCCGTGCCCCCATTTGATGAGGTAGCGATAGGCAAGATGTTCATGCGCTGCGCCTGGGATTTGGTGGCCGATTACAGTGATTTTCAGCAAATAGCGGGGCTGGGGGAATTATGAGATACTATTCAAACACAGTCGTCATGCTGAGCGTAGCGCAGCGGAGTCGAAGCATCTTGGCAGGTAAACTAACTCCTGACGGTAGCAACGAAGCGGTAGAGATGCTTCGACTCCGCTGCGCTGCGCTCAGCATGACAGGCGTGTTTTTAGCCTGTATACCTGCCTGCCTATCCTTATGAAGCTCCCCTACGAACGCCCCACGCTGCGCAAACTCACGGTCGGTCCGCTCTCCAAAGTGGGCCCGCGCGCCAGTGCCCGGCCGGTGGCTGAGCTGGAAGGTGTGCCCGTGCCCGAGCTGCTGGCGCGGTTCGGCTCGCCGCTGTTTGTGCTGAGCGAGCGGCAGTTGCGCCGCAGCTACCAGGCCGTGGCGCGGGCCTTCAGCACCCGCTACCCGCAGGTGCAGCTGGCGTGGTCGTACAAAACCAACTACCTCAATGCGGTGTGCCGCGTCTTCCACCAGGAAGGCGCCTGGGCCGAAGTAGTGAGCGGCATGGAGCTCGAAAAAGCGCTGCGCAACGGCGTGCCCGGCCCCCAGATTCTCTTCAACGGCCCCGGCAAGAGCCGCGCCGACTTGCTACGCGCCGCCGAAATTGATGCCGTCGTTCACCTCGATAATTTTGACGAGCTGCACCTGCTGCTGGGTGTGACCGCCGGCCGGCCGCAGCGCCCTAGGGTGGCCATCCGCGTGAATCTCGACGCGGGCCTCTACCCGCAGTGGGACCGCTTCGGCTTTAACCTCGAAAACGGCCAGGCCTGGCAGGCTCTCGGCCAAGTAGCCGCGGCCGCCGGCCGCCTCGAATTGGTGGGTCTACATTGCCACCTAGGCACCTTCATTATGCAGCCCGCCGCCTACGGCGTGGCGGCTACCAAGCTGGCGGCGCTGGCCCTGCGCTGCCAGCACGAGCTGCGCCTGCCGGTGCGCTACCTCGACCTAGGCGGCGGCTTTCCCTCAGCCAATACCTTAAAAGGCAGCTTCTTGCCCGGTCCCGACGCGGTGCCCGACCTCGACGAGTACGCCGCGGCTGTGAGCGAGGCGCTGCTCGGCGCGGGTTTCCGGCCCGAGGCGCTGCCGCTGCTGGTGCTGGAGGCCGGCCGGGCGCTGGTCGATGAGGCGGGCTACTTGCTAGGTACTGTGCTGGCCACCAAGCGCCTGCCCGACGGCCGCCGCGCCACGGTGCTCGACTTTGGGGTGAACCTGCTGTTCACCTCCTATTGGTACGACCATCACATCAGCCCCGTGGGCAATTTCTCGGAGCAAACTGAGCCCACGGTGCTCTACGGCCCGCTGTGCATGAACATCGACGTGGTGCGCGAGAGCATCGTGCTGCCGCTGCTGGCCGCCGGCGACCAGGTAGTGGTGCATCGCGTGGGCGCCTACAACCTGAGCCAGTGGCAGCAGTTTATCACCCTGCGTCCTAACGTAGTACTGCTTGATTTACAAGGCCAAGCGCACGTCATTCGCGAGGCCGAAACGCTAGAATACGTGCAGCAATTGGAGCGGGTGCCGGGGCACTTAAGTACGGAGCACAATGGGTAATTGGCATACTAATCCCGTCTGTCCTTGCGAGGAGGCACGACGAAGCAATCGCATCAGGACGAGCCGTTCGTGAGCCGTTCAACTACCGTTTGGGTGCGATTGCTTCGTCGTGCCTCCTCGCAATGACAGACGTTTTTTCTGTTTCGTCCAAAAAAATGCCCGCCTACTTCCGCGCTATTCTGCACAGCTACAGCATGCTGTTCTTCTCCCAGCACCGGGGGCTGGCGGCGCTGTTGGTGGTGGCCAGCTTCGGGCGGCCGTGGGCGGGAGCGGCGGGGTTGGGGGCGGCGGCGCTGGCGGTGGCCGGGGCGCGGCTGGGTGGCTTCCGGCGCGACTACACCGACCTAGGGGCCTACAGCTTCAATGCGCTGCTGGTGGGGCTGGCGCTACCGCTATTTCTTGCGCCGGGTTGGGCCCTCGGGGCGCTGGTGGTGGTGGGCGCCGGGCTGGCGCTACTGCTAAGTGTGGCGCTGGGCGGCTGGCTGGGCGGGCGCGGACTGCCGTTTCTGTCGTTGCCTTTTGTGCTGGTAATGTGGTTGTTGCTCCTAGGTGCCGGCAGCTGGCCCGCCCTGGCGCCGGCCGAGCCAGGCGCGTACTGGCTCAACGACCTGTACGCCGTGGGCGGCCCGCGGCTGGTGGCGCTGGCCAGCTGGGCAGGCGATTACCCCTGGCCGCCGCTGCTGGCCACCTACCTGCGCGCCCTGAGCGCGGTGCTGCTGCAAGACAGCGCCTGGGCCGGGCTGCTGGTGGCGGCGGGGCTGCTGTGGCAGTCGCGCATCGCGTTTTCGCTGTCGGTGCTGGCCTTTATTGGGGTTGAGGTTATCCATGCCCTAGGTGGCGCGGCAAGCACTCCGGAGGCGTATAACCTGGGCGCCAACTATATAGTGGCGGCCGTAGCAGTGGGCGGCGTGTTCGTCGTGCCCTCGCTGGCCAGCTACGGCTGGGCCCTGCTGAGCCTGCCCGTGACGGCGGTGCTGCTGGGCGGGCTGGCGCCGCTGCTGGCCAAGGCCGGGCTGCCGGCGCTGTCGCTACCGTTTTGCTTGACGTCGCTGCTGTTTTTATACGTGCTGCTACTGCGCGAAACGCCGGGCCGCTGGCTGGTGCTGGTGCCCATGCAGCGCTACTCGCCCGAGGCCAACCTCTACGCGCAACTGGCCCAGCCACCCGGCGCTTCGGCCGGCCTTGGCTACGTGCCGCTGGCGCTGCCCTTCCTAGGTGCCTGGCGCTGCACCCAGGGTTACACCGATGGCGGCCCCACGCACCAAGGCGCGTGGGGGCAGGCGCTCGATTTCGCCATTACTGATGCCGATGGCCGCACCTACCACGGCGCGGGCCAGGCCCTCAGCGACTACTACTGCTACAACAAGCCCGTGCTGGCCCCGGCCGATGGCGTGGTGGAGGAAGTAGTGCAGCACGTGGAAGATAATGCGATTGGCGAAGTGAATACGCGCCAAAACTGGGGCAATACCATTGTGCTGCGCCACGCGCCGGGCGTGTATTCGCAGCTGTCGCACCTGCGGGCGCACTCAGCGCGGGTGCGTCCCGGCGACGCCGTGCGGCGCGGCGACGTGCTAGCCGCCTGCGGCAGTTCGGGCCGCTCGCCCGAGCCGCACCTACACTTTCAGGTGCAGGCCACGCCGGCCATTGGCTCACCTACGCTGGCGTACCCGCTGGCTCATTTTTTGGAATCTTTAGCGCCCTGCCCGTGCCAGCCGCTGGGTACCGAGCAGCTGTATTACGGAGCGGTGCCGCAGCTAGGTAGCGTAGTGCGGACGCCACCGGCCCAGCCGCAGCTGAGCCAGGCGCTGCACCTGCCGCCCGGCTACCGGCTGGCCGTGCAGTTGGCTGCCGCGCCTACGGCCCCGCCGCAGCAGTGGGAAGTATTCACCGACGCCTACAACGCCCGTTACCTGCGCTGCCACCAAACGGGCGCTGTGGCATATTTTGAGCAAGATGAAGGCTTGTTCCGCTTCACGGCGTACTACGGACCTAGGCAGGCTTGGCTCTATAAATTTTACTTGGCCGCTTATTGGGTGCCGCTAGTAGAGGCGCCGCTGCGCGCCGTGCCGCTGCCGCTTACGGTAGTGCGCAGCCTTTGGCTAGGCTGGTTGCAAGACCTAGTGGCCCCGTTTTACCGGTTCGTGCGGCCCACGTTTGAGTTGAGCCGGCCCGCTACCCTACCGGGCTTAGCGGGCCGGCCGCTGCCCTTGCGCAGCCGGGTAGTCGTGGCTTATTGGGGGCGCCGCCGGTTCGTGCAGGAAGCTACGCTCACGGTCAGTGAGGGCGCCCTGACGGCGCTCACCGTCGGCCAGGGGCCGGCGGCGCTGCACCTCACCTTTGCGGCGGCTATATGAGCAGCGCCCCTTTCATCCGCTACCTAGGGTGGTCTTGGGCGTGGCGGCTAGCGCTGCTGGGGTGGCTACTAGTTGCGGGTGCTGGCCGCACTTGTGCGCAGCAGCTGCTTGATTATCAATATGTAGATAGCCTCAACCAAGCCTTGCTGGAGCAGCAGCGCTGGCGGGCACTCGACTCGGTGGGCCGGGCGGCCATTGCGCAAGGCAGCGACTACCCCGCGCTACGCCGCCGCCTAGGAGCGGGCGCGTTGGCCACCAGCCATCTAGCGGCGGCGCTGCGCTACTACGGCCCCGCTTTGCATCAAAATCCGCTCGACGATGAGGCGCGTGCCGGCCTGGCCGCCACCTATCTCGCCTTCAACCAGCCCGGCCCGGCCGCGCTCCTGGCCGGTACCCTTCCCGCCGAAACCAGCCGCGCCCTCGGCCTGCCCCGGCCCCGCGCCCTAACAGAGCTGGAGGTAGAAATCAGCACCCTGCAAACCAGCGAGCGCCGCCGCGGCGCGGGCACCTACGGCCGGCTGAGCGTGGGCAGCCGCCTCAGTCCGCGCCTCAGCTTAACCCAGGATTTTAGTTACTACCACCAAAGCGTAGAGCTGCCTCGATATGGCTTTCCCGGCGGCATCGAAGAGCATCGCATCAGCCAAAACCAGTACCACGCCCTGCTAGTGGGGCAGCTGGCCCCGCGCTGGCAGGCCAAGGCGGGCTACGACTTCATCACCCGCGACTTGGGCAGCAACCACCTAGGGTACCTGGCCCTGGCCTACGCCCGGCCGGTGTGGACCGCCCAGGCCGGCCTGTACGCGGGCATGGTCACGGACACGGCCCGCGTGCAGGCCGACCTGCGCCTGACGGTGTACCCGCTCGGCAACCTGCGCCTCTACGGCTTTGGGCGCGGCAGCCTGGTGCGCTCGGTGGGCCGCACCTACCCCAACGCCCTGCTTGGGGCGGGCGGGCGGCTGCGGCCCTGGCTGTGGGCCGAGGCCTGGGGCAGCGCGGGCGCCGTGCCCGTGCTGGCCGAGGCCGACGGCACCTACGTCTACAATCTGCTCGACCCGCTGGGCCGCCGCGCCGCCGCCAGCCTGCTTATCTTGGGGGCCCGACGGCTGCGGCTGCGCCTGGTGTACGGGGCCGAGCAGCGCCGCATTACGCTGATTAACAAAAGTTACTCGCTCTCCTCTTTCTCCGCCGCCCTTGCATGGATTTGGTAAAGCCCGTTGTTTTTGCTACCGCATTATTGCTGCTAGGGCCAGCCAGCGCGCGGGCGCAGGAAGGGTTGCCGGCAGCCTTTGCGGCGAGCTACGCCGCCGAGGCCAAGGGCAATTATGACGACGCCATCGGGGCGCTGCGCGGTAGCTACACCAACCTCTACGAGCAGAATCTGCGGTTGGGCTGGCTGTATTTTCTGGCCAAAAACTACACCACTGCGGCGGCTTATTATCAGAAGGCCATCGACCAGCGGCCCTACGCCATCGAGCCTAAGTTTGGCCTCATCAAACCCCTCAACGCCCTAGGTCAGGTAGAGCGCATGCTGGGCCTCTACACGGCCATTTTGCAAGTGGACCCTCAGAACACCCAGGCTAACTACTGGGCGGGTGTCATCTACTTGAATCGCAAGCAGTTTGATAAAGCTGCTCGCTTTTTTGAGAAAGTTGTCAACCTCTATCCGTTCGATTACGATACCAATCTCTCGCTGGCTTTTGCCTACCTCAGTCTAGGTAAGAAAATCGAGGCCAGGGCGTTGTATAATAAGGTATTACTTATCCGCCCCGGCGACGCGCAGGCGCTGGCCGGGTTGAAACGGCTCTAGCGTTTTGAAGTGAGTTTCCTGCAGGGTTTCGCAGGGTTAGGCGCAGAGTTTCGCAAGGTTTTCTCTTGGAAGAACTCTGCGGAACCCTGCGTCTAACCCCCCGAAACTCTGCGGGAAACTACTTTCTGGTAGCCCGCACGAACCGTGCCCGCCCAAAAAAGTCATCCACTACCCGCACGTCGTCAAACTCAGAAGCCGGAAACAGCGCGGCTGTTTCGGCACCTAGGGCTTCGTTTATTTCTAAATACACGCCGCCGCCGGGCCGCAATAGCGTGGTCGCCAGCTCGGCCAGCCGCTTGTAAAAAATGAGCGGGTTAGTATCAGGCACGAAGAGGGCGGTGCCGGGCTCCCAGCTCAGCACGTTGTCGCGCATTTGGGCTCGCTCGCTGTCGCGCACGTAGGGCGGGTTGCTCACCAGCACGTCCAGGGTGCCCGGGGTCAAGCCGGCCGGGCTAGCTTGCAGAATATCAAGCTGCTGAAGCTCCACCGCCGGCGCGTAGCGGGCGGCATTGCGCCGGGCCACCACCAGCGCTTCGGCCGAAATATCGACGGCTACCGTGCGGGCCGGCCGTAGCGCCTGGGCCACGGCTAGCGCCAGGCAGCCCGAGCCGGTGCCCACGTCGAGCACCGTGAGGCCGGTGCGCCCGGCCTGCTCCTGGGCAATGAGCTGGGCTAGCTCCTCGGTTTCGGGGCGCGGGATGAGGGTGGCGGGCGTCACCTCCAGGTCCATGCCCGCGAAGTGCGCCGTGCCCAGCACGTACTGCACCGGCTCGTGGGCCAGCAGGCGGGCTACCAACGTGGGCAGCTGGGCCGCGACCTCGGCGGGCACGGGCGCAGCGGCCTGCATCCGGCGCTGCAAGGGACTCAGGACCAGCAGGTGCTCTGTTATGAGGGCGGCCACGGCGGCGGCTTCGGGGCCGGGGTAGGGGGCCAGCAGAGCGTCGGTGAGGTGGGCGGTAAACGCGGCGGTGGTCATCGGCGCAAAATTACGGCGGGCGTGGGCCGTAATTTTAGGGCGGGTTTTGCGGGCTACTGCCGCTACTTTTACCCTTGTTATGCACGACGAGCTATTCATGCGCCGCGCCCTCGACCTGGCCGCCCTAGGGCAGGGCACCGCCCGCCCCAACCCGATGGTGGGCTGCGTGGTGGTAGGGCCCGGCGGCACCATTATCGGCGAAGGCTACCACCAGCAGTACGGTGGGCCGCACGCCGAAGTAAACGCCCTGGCCAGCGTCGAAAACCAGGACCTGCTGCGCCAGAGTCGCGTTTTCGTGACCCTGGAGCCCTGCGCGCACCACGGCAAAACGCCACCCTGCGCCGACTTGCTCATCGCCCGCGGCGTGCCGGAAGTCATCGTGTGCAACGACGACCCCAACCCGCTCGTGGGCGGGCAGGGCCTGGCCCGGCTGCGCGCCGCCGGCATCCAAGTCAGCACTGGCCTGCTCGCCGCCGAAGGCCGCCAGCTCAACCGCCGCTTCTTCACGATGCAGGAAAAAAAGCGGCCCTACGTGGTGCTCAAGTGGGCCGAGTCGGCCGACGGGTTTTTGGCCGGGCCGCACTTTCAGGCGGTGCAGATAAGCGGGCCGCAGGCGGGCCTGCTCACCCACAAGTGGCGCACTGAAGAGGCTAGTATTCTGGTCGGTACGCGCACCGCGCTGCACGACAACCCTCGCCTCAACGCCCGCGACTGGCCCGGCCCGCAGCCAACCCGCATCACGCTCGACAAAAACCTAAGCCTACCGCCCGCCCACCACCTCTTCGACGGCACCCAGCCCACGCTGGTGTACACGCACCGGCACTGCGAGGCGCGGCCCAATCTCGACTTCATCACCCTGCCCACCGACATTGCCGCCGCGCCCGATGTGCTGCCCGCCGTGCTGGCCGACCTGCGCGCCCGCGGCCTCGATTCGGTGCTGGTAGAAGGTGGCCCTACCGTCATCGGCACCTTGCTAGCCAGCAACTTGTGGGATGAGATGCGCGTCTTCCGCAGCCCTAGGCGCCTCGAGCGCGGCATTGCCGCCCCCCGCGTGGGCCTGCGCAACTGGCGCTCGGTCGAAAACGTCGGGCCCGATAAGTTGTTCTGGTTTGAGAACGACGGTAGCGCCGCGCTGCCGCTGGCTTAGTGATTACCCGAACCGTTTGTCATTGCGCGCGCAGCGAAGCAATCATACCCGAGCGGCTCGTCCTGATGCGATTGCTTCGCTGCGCTCGCAATGACAAACGCTTTTTGCGTAAAACCTAAATTACGCTACCTATTCTAATGGCCGAAAATCTCTTTATTACCGCCGATACTAAAGCTGCCCGCTACGCCGAGCTGCTGCCCCAAATCGAGGCGCTGACCGGCGCCGAACCCGACCTTACGGCCAACCTCGCCAACACGGCCGCCGCGCTGCGGCAGGCGTTCGGGTTCTTTTGGGTGGGCTTTTACCTGGTGAAGGGCGACGAGCTGGTGCTGGGGCCGTTTCAGGGGCCGATTGCCTGCACCCGCATCCGCAAGGGGCGCGGGGTGTGCGGCGCCAGCTGGGCCGAGGCCCGCACGGTGCTGGTGCCCGACGTGGAGGAGTTTCCGGGTCACATCGCGTGCAGCTCCGACTCGAAGTCGGAAATCGTGGTGCCCGTGCTCAAAAACGGCGCCGTGGTGGCCGTGCTCGACGTAGACAGCGACCAGCTCAACGACTTCGACCACGACGACCAAGCGGCGCTGGAGCAGTTGATGGTGCTGGCAAGTAATTGGTTTTAAGTAGTATGAAAGCATCAAAACTTTGGCTATTGCTGCTGGGTGGCGTGGTGGCGGGCTGCGGCAAGCAAGTAGATATAGCGTCCGACGTGGCCATCCGGCATCAGCACGACGCGGCCCTCCAGCGGCAGGTAGAGCTGCTGCAAGCTGAGCAGGTGAAGGTGTCGGCCACCGCGGGCGGCACCGGGCCGGCCGTGCTCAGCCTCGAAGTTATCAACCCCTTAAACTCGCCCGAGCAGCACCCCGATACCCTGAAGCAGCAGATGCGCAAGCTGGCTCGCCTGCTGGTAGCCGACCTAAAAAAACCAGGTGATTATCAGGTAGTAAACGCCCAGGCCACGTTCAAGCCCGGTTTTCTCTCGAAGGACAAGAACACGAGTTCACTAGCCTTTATTTACCCGCTAGCCAGCCTGAAATAGCGCCCCGCCGGGCCGCCGATTACGCTGCTACCTTCATTGCATGGATTCTCCTACTTCGCTTACTCCCACCGCTGCGGCCCCCGCCGCCACCGAGCCGCTGGTTATCATGGGCGCGGGCCTGGTGGGCACGCTGCTGGCGCTGTACCTCACGCGGCGCGGCCACCCGGTGCACCTCTACGAGCGCCTGCCCGACCCGCGCAAGGCCGGCCTACGCGAGGCCCGCTCCATTAACCTGGCGCTCTCCGACCGCGGCTGGCGCGGGCTGGCGGGCGTGGGCGTCACCGACGATATTCGTAAGGTGGGCATCCCCATGTACCGCCGCGTGATGCACGACCAGCGCGGCCAGCTCACCTACCAGCCCTACGGGCAGGAGGGCCAGGCCATCTTCTCGGTGAGCCGCGATAGCCTCAACCGCACGCTGCTTGACCTAGTGGAGGCTAAGCCCGACATGGAAATCACCTTTGGCCAGAAGCTGACGCAGCTCGACCTGCCCGCCCGCCGCCTGCACCTGCGCGACGTGGCCAGCGGCCGCGAGTACGACGTGCCCTACCAACGCTTGTTTGGCGTGGACGGCGCGTGGTCGGCGGTGCGCGGCGCCATGCAGCGCCTCGACCGCGCCGACTACTCGCAGCAGTACCTAGAGTACGGCTACAAGGAATTGACCATTGCGGCGGGCCCCAATGGCACCTGGCAGTTGGAGAAAAACGCGCTGCACATCTGGCCTAGGGGCAATTATTTGATGATTGCGCTGCCCAACCTCGACGGTTCCTTTAATGCCACGCTGTTCTTTCCCTATGAGGGGTCGCTGTCGTTTGACAGCCTGCGCACGCCCGAGGAGGTCGAGAAGTTTTTCGGCGATGTGTTTCCCGACGTGGTGCCGCTGATGCCGGAGCTTGATACCGAGTTCTTTAACCACCCCACGGGCTCGCTCGTCACCATCCGGTGCTGGCCCTGGAGCTACCAGGATTCGGTGCTGCTGCTCGGCGACGCGGCCCACGCCATCGTGCCCTTCTACGGCCAGGGCATGAACGCGGGCTTCGAGGACTGCACCGTGCTCGACCGTCTGCTCGACGACCTAGGCGAAGGCGATTGGGGCCGCGTTATGGACGAGTTTGAACGCCTGCGCAAGCCCAATACCGACGCCATGGCCGAGCTCGCGCTCTACAACTTCGTGGAAATGCGCGACCGCGTGGCCGACCCGCGCTTCCTGCTCCAAAAGCGCATTGAGGCCAAAATCGCGGCCCAATACCCCGCTAAGTGGCTGCCGCTGTACTCGCGCGTCACGTTCTCGCCCGACACGCCCTACGCCGAAGCCTGGGCCGCCGGCCAGAAGCAAGATGCCATTATGGCCCGACTCATGCCCCACATTCAGGTTGAAGAAGACTTTGAAAAGCCTGAGGTGCAAGAGATGGTAAAGTCAATATTGACTGAATAGGGAGCACAAAACATAACGTCCGTCATGCTCATCTAGC